>NZ_CP089538.1:797500-1427500 GCF_021233055.1 Spirosoma oryzicola
GCAAAAGCATAATTCCTTGCATCGGTGTATCCGTATTGACGTAGGTCATCGCCATATTAGCTTTGGCCGCCAGTAAGTTCGGATTCTTTGCAAGTACTTTCTGGTAAAAATCACGGGTCTTCTGACCCAACATTGCTGTTTTGTTCTCGTCAACAGCGAACGTGTAAGCTTCAAAATACTGATCGCCCGCTTGGAGCATATTCTGTTCGGTTGGTTGACTAGTCGCTAGCAGATCAGCGTAGTGAGCTGCGCTATCATACTTGGTCACGTCCCGGAACAGAGCAATTAACTTTGTTGCTGCCGATTCTTTCTGGGCCGAACTCGCCGTTAAAAACTGAGTCCTTAACGCCGTTAGTTGCTTTTGTTGTTCTGGAGAAAGAGGCTTTTCATGAGCCGCTGCGCCCTCAAGGGCTTCGTTGCCAGCAGCTGCCCCGTGCTGAGTCGAGGTAGGTGTTTGCTTCGTGCGGTTTACTGGTAGTGATTCACCCAATTGTTTGCTTTCATTGCGCACGACAACCTTAGGCAAGGTATACAACCCTGCGGTTAAAGCGGTAGCTAACACGACAACAAACAGTACTGACTTATTCATGATAGAAACGAATCACGGAGCAAATGCCTAGACTGGACTCAGACACTGAGGACCGCTTTTAGTGCTTACTCAGCCGCAACTTTGGCTTTGTCGCTGGTTTTTACTTGTTCAACAAAAACCTTGGCGGGCTTAAAGCTCGGAATATAATGCTCATCGATTACCATAGCGGTGTTCTTCGAGATGTTCCGGGCTACTTTCTTGGCTCTTTTCTTGTTGATGAAACTGCCGAACCCTCTCACATAAATATTCTCTCCCTCGGCCAACGAGTCCTTAACTACCGAAAAGAAGGTCTCAAGGGTGTTCGTTACCTCAGCCTTATCAATTCCGGTCTTATCGGCGATCTCTGCAATTACGTCTGCTTTCGTCACGACTTCTTAAACTTTAACGTTTACTGTGTTGTTGAAAATTCGGGTGTCAAAAATGGGAGCACAAAGGTAGGGGTTTCTAAGAAATTATAAAACCCTGTGTTCCAGTTTTTCATCGTTAACGACGCTTTTTCCTTTTTTATTTTGAATTGGCAATCAGACCTTAACGTCAATGAAACGGTATTTGTACCTAGTCTTGAACACTGGTATGAGTACCACAAACGCGACTTGCCCTGGCGTCACACGCGCGATCCATATTCCATCTGGCTGTCGGAAGTAATTCTCCAGCAAACCCGTGTAGCGCAGGGAAAACCTTACTATGAACGGTTCCTGAAGACCTATCCAACAGTACAGGACATGGCCCGTGCTGATGAGCGCGAATTGCTTCGACTCTGGCAAGGGCTTGGGTATTACTCCCGTGCTCGAAATCTGCACCAGACAGCCCGTTACGTAACGGACGAACTTAATGGAAAGTTTCCGGACACCTATCATGATCTGTTGAAAATGAAGGGCATAGGCGTGTATACCGCTGCCGCCGTTGCTTCGTTTGCTTTTGGTGAGCGGGTACCCGTTGTAGACGGCAATGTGTATCGGGTGCTCGCCCGCGTGTTTGGTATCAACGAGGACATCACGACAACGGGAGCTAAGAAGACATTTGCGGCACTGGCGACTCGTCTGATTCAACAGGCTAACGATCCGGCAACGTACAATCAGGCTATTATGGAGTTTGGTGCCATTCAGTGCACGCCCGTAGCGCCCGACTGCCTGCTATGTCCGGTTCAGCAGCAGTGTGTAGCGTATCTGACCGGTCAGCAACATCGCTTACCCGTCAAGGCAAAAAAGGCTCCCGTTCGCGAGCGCTATTTTCAGTATCTGATTTTTAGAAATGGCGATAAGGTAGCCATGCGTGAACGTACTGACCGGGATATCTGGCAAAATCTGTACGATTTTTGTTTGATTGAGACGGATGAACCTAAAGCGATGTTACGCGATCTGCCGCTGCCTAACTTAGTGAACGAATTGGTAATGCAAGGCGTTTTTGCCACTATGCCGACCGAAGCAACGCAACTGCTGTCGCACCAGCGGATCAAGGCAACATTCTATGAAATCGACTTACCCGACAAGCTTGCAGACCAGTTGCCTATGGGCTTACAATGGTACTCAACAAGTGAAGCGGGGCAGTTGCCCAAGCCCGTATTAATAACGAACTATTTGGAGAAATCCCTTGGATAAGTGCGTTGATTTCAGTATCTTTAATCTCATTAAACCCAGCGAAATTTTCGCACGTAACTAATAAAACGATACATATGGCAAGCCTTAACAAAGTAATTATTATTGGTAATGTGGGCAATGATCCGGAAGTACGCTACCTGGATGGCGGTTCCGTTGTTGCCAAATTCAGCGTTGCCACTAATGAGCGATATACCACTCGTACCGGTGAACAGGTTGAGTCAACGGAGTGGTTCCGGGTTGAGGTCTGGAATGATCAGGCAAAAACAATTGAAAAATACGTGCGCAAGGGGCAGCAGATTTATGTCGAAGGCCGCCTGCGGACAGAAACCTATACAGATCGGGAAGGTAAAGAGCGGTTCTCGCTCGGCGTTCGTGCTACTACATTTCAATTTTTAAGTGGCCCGAATGATCGTCAGGACGGTGCTTCGTATGAAGCGCCCGCTCAGCAGTCGGCTCCGGCTCCCCGTCAGCAGCCTGTTGCTCAAGCCGCACCAGCACCTCGTCCGCAGGCCGCTCCGGCACCGCAGCCAGCCGCAGCGCCCGAACGTCGTAGGCAACCCGATCCGGTGCCTTTTGAGAGCAACAGTGGCGACGACGATTTGCCGTTCTAAACTGCTCAACGCTCTATTGTTGAACGAGATCTGATATACATGGACCCCAGTAGTGATCCTCTTCCTCGACAGGTGCTTTCAGCCGCTGATGGCTGGAGCACCTATTTTGATTTATACGCACCTTACGCGGCCCTAATTTTGCTGCTTCTGGTTCTGGCTGGTCTAGTATCCGCTTCCGAAGCTGCTTTTTTCTCTCTTTCCCCGGACGATCGTGCTCAATGCCGGAGCAGCGTTCAGCCCAGTGATCAACGAATTGCCAATCTACTTGACCGTCCCAAACGGCTGTTGGCATCGCTGGTTATTTTCAATAATCTATTAAATATCGCCATTGTTGTTATCGTCACGTATTTGACGTGGGAGTTTCTGGAAGCATACCATGCCTCGGGCTGGATACTTTCCGGTGTAACTCTGGTGGTTACATTGGCAATTGTTTTGTTTGGCGAGATTGTACCTAAAGTATATGCTAGCCAGAACAACATAACCGTTGCCCGACGAACAGCCCCGCTGGCACAAATCGGGCTAGCTGTCTTTCGGCCCCTAGCGATGCTACTTGTCAACTTCAGCAACCAGATTGACCGACGAGTTGAACGCCGGGGGTACAAATTGTCCGTCGAAGAGCTTAGCCAGGCTGTCGAATTAACGGGCACGAATGCTACAACCGAAGAGAAGGAAATACTTAAAGGTATTGTCAATTTCAGTAATCTGACGGCTCGGCAGGTGATGCGGGCCCGACTTGATATCTCAGCCATAGAAGATGACCTTACTTTCTCTGAGCTGATGACGCAGATCAATGCCTCGGGCTATTCGCGAGTACCTGTTTACAAAGAGTCATTGGACCAGATTGAAGGTATCCTTTACATAAAAGACTTGCTTCCACATCTTCACGAAGATGATTCCTTTCAATGGCAGACGCTGGTGCGACCCGCGTTCTTTATCCCTGAGAACAAGAAAGTGGACGATCTGCTACAGGACTTTCAGAAACGTCGCGTTCACATGGCCGTTGTGGTGGACGAATACGGTGGAACGCGTGGTCTGGTAACATTGGAAGACATCATCGAAGAAATTTTTGGCGATATCAACGATGAGTTCGATGATGAAACCCCCCTTGGTTATCGGCGTGAAGACGAGCGGACAGTGGTATTCGAAGGTAAGGTTCCTATCACTGACGTGTGCCGTGTGCTAAACGTAGACGCTACCACTTTTGAGTCTGTGCAGGGAGATAGTGAATCGTTGGGCGGGTTGTTACTCGAACTGTTTAGTCGGTTGCCCAAGTCCGGCGACGAAACAACTTACGCTGGCTTTACTTTCCACGTGTTATCGGCAGACGACAAGCGGATCAATGAAGTCCGGGTTACGAAAGATGACGCCGTTGAAGTTAGCTGAAAGATCAACACGCTACAATCTTGTTAAACCCAAAGACCTTTGCCGCGATTATAGTCTTCGCCGATGCGTTGGATGTCGCTGGCTGAATAGGTAAGAAAGTTCTTGGCACGTAACTGGCGGAGCCGCTGTTTTTCAACCCAAGACAATTTACCGTCCACCAGCACACCAAAAACAATTAGTCGCTCAAGACTTCTGCGTACTTCGTCGGGAGCGTTGGCTGCCTGCTCAACAAAATGCCCTGTCAATGTAACGTTTGTCCGTAAGTTGAACCGATCAACCAGCGTCTCTGTGAGTAGAAAGTGGGCGTAGTTGTACTGACGTTTCAGAATAGCCACGTATTGCAACGCTTCTAGTATGAGGGGACGGAACTGCTCGTTGTTGCCCCACTCGTCGTAAAGTTCGTTTACAAATTCGCGGATTGTGAGTGGAGCCATAACCCGCACTTGCGCTTCGTGAAGGACCTGCCAGGATGCATAAGCATTCCAGGCCGCGTAGATTGGCATACCTGCCAGATCGGTAACCTGCCGTAACGCAAAACGGCCTAAGAAGCGCTTTAACAAAAACTTCAGAACCAGATTGGTTAGAGCCGCTTTAACAACATTCAGTACAAAAAAGATAGTGAGTCCCCAACGCGGCATGTTCAGGTAAGGATCGATGCCAAAGCGCAAAATGCCCCGGTTCGTTTTTTCCAGTGCGGCACTAGCAAGCGCTTGCAGATGGCGATCATATTGCGCATCGTGAGCACGAGGAAACTGGCATACCTGCATGATTGTCTTAACGCCCAGCAGATTCAATCCGACCAACAAATTGATCTCGATGTAGACCAGCAACAGGCCATACAAGGCTGTGATGATAGGTACGTAATAAGTCGTTCCAAAAATGGGAATCGGGGTGTTCTGAAAAAAATCCGGCCACGTATACTGCGGAATATACAACAGTAAAACGCCCATAATACCCAATAGAGCCGCCAGGGTGAGCGTCAAAATTTTTGTGCGCCGAATTATGCGGCTTTCAACGGGATTAAGTACGTACGGCTCATCAGTCGGATGCGATGTGTCGAGTGCCTGCCGCAGATAGCGCATGGCCAGATGGTCGAGGGGACCAAAACTGTTATTCGGTGGCCGGGTTGACATGATCGTAGAGTGACAGTGGATTTATTTCTACAACTAGTGAAAGGGCCGGGTTGTTAGCAAAAAGTGTACAAATCATCAAAGCTTTTGACTGATTTCAATCGAGAGGGATTAGGACGAAATACTTGGCAACTTTCGGCGATAGAGCGCTACTTACTACTCAGTAAAATTTAAGCGGGGAGTGCTTTACAAAAAAAGCACTCCTTATGTTGAGGTTAGTACGCATTCTCTTTTGCTGTCTGATCGTCGGACAAATACGCGCACAAAGCGTAGCTCCACCAAAAAGCAAGCCGTCAACTCAGCAGGTACGTGACGAAATGCAGGAAGCGGTTCAGGCTTTCCTACAAACGTTGTCCCCAGCCCAACGGCAGCAAGCAATCTTCGCCTTCGATGATCCCGAGCGGTTCAACTGGCACTTTGTTCCGAGAGAACGCAAAGGATTACCCCTAAAGCAAATGACTCCTGAGCAGCGTCGGGCTGCTATGGCGATGCTCAAGACGGGGCTTAGCCAGCAGGGATACGATAAAGCATCGTCTATAATGGATACGGAAAACGTGTTACGAGTCATCGATAACCGTCCGCCCAACGATACGTACCGTGATCCAGAAAATTACGCGTTTACCGTGTTCGGCGATCCGACGACCAAAAATCCGTGGAGCTGGCGGGTCGAAGGGCATCACCTATCGCTTCAGTTTTTGTCTCTGACAGGACGCGTACTTGCCCAGACACCTACGTTCTTTGGTAGTAATCCGGGCGTTCTGGAATACGACACCCACATGGCCGATAAGCGGATGTCTGACCCGCGCGTTCAGAATCTCCCCCAGAAAGGGCGGCAAATTTTGAAACAGGAAACCGAACGAGCGTTTTCACTGCTAAAAACGCTTGATTCTGAACAGCGTAAGAAAGCAGTACTGGCTACTGTCGCTTACCCCGACATTATTACGAGCAATCGGCGGAAGGCATCGATAGAAAAGATGGATGGTCTGACATTGTCAGACATGAACGCCGACCAGCGTAAGTTATTTCTGGAACTGCTACAGATCTACTTAAACAACTACCGAATCACGCTGGCCAACCAGCAGATGGCCAAGCTACAGAAATCAGGTCTGGACAGTTTACGCTTTGCCTGGGCTGGCGATTTGACGCCCGAATTAGGGGAGGGTAAGGGCTGGTATTACCGCATTCATGGCCCGACGATCTTGATTGAGTATGACAATACGCAGACCAACGCCAATCATATTCACACGGTTGTGCGTGACTTAACCAACGATTTTGGTGAAGATCTGCTGAAAGAGCATTATCAGAACAGCACGCACGGCAAGCCCTGAACGTTAGAAAGTTAATAAATCGCACCGATTGTATCTACCTATATGAATGAGTTAACGCGCCGACACTTTTTGCAGACAACCTTAGGGATGTTTGCCGCTATGGGTACAGCAACAGCCTCACGTTCGTACAGACCCAAGCCGTTATTAGCTTTTTCAACACTGGGTTGCCCGAAGTGGTCGCTGGAAACGAGTTTGGATGCAGCCGCAAAAAATGGCTACGACGGTATCGAAATTCGGGGTATCGCGGGCGTGCTGGACTTAACCAAAAGCCCTGCTTTTGACAGTGCGGAGCATGTTGCCAGTAGCCGCCGACTTGCCGCCGACAAAGGCGTGAAAATCATCAATCTGGGTGCGTCAACGCAACTGCATCATGCTGACGCGGCAACCCGCCAACGCCATCTGGATGAAGCAAAACGATTTATCACGCTGGCCGATCAGTTGGCCTGTCCCTACGTCCGGGTGTTTCCCAACGATATACCCAAGAACGAAGAGCGCCGACCCACCATTGATCGAATTACGCAAGGGCTGACCGAACTGGCTGATTATGCAAAAGGTAGTCAGGTAAGTATACTGCTCGAAACCCATGGTGACGGCGTTCAGCCCAACGAATTAGTGGGCATGATGCAAGCGGTCAAATCACCCAAAGTGGGCCTGATCTGGGATGTTTTCAACATGTGGTCCGTCACTAAAGAGCCGCCTGCCCAGGCGTACGCAACCTTAAAGCCTTATATCCGGCACGTCCACATCAAAGACGCAAAACTGGTGAATGGGGCGTACCATTATGTACCGTTAGGTCAGGGAGAGTCCCCAATTTTTGACGCTATCACGGCCTTGGCAGATGGAGGCTACAAAGGGTATTACAGCCTGGAATGGGAAAAAATGTGGCATCCTGATCTGGAAGAGCCCGAAGTTGTTTTTCCGCAGTACCCCAAAATTTTTAATCAGTTTTATGCTTCGGGTAACAAGCCTGGACAAAGCAAATAGGGCCGTTGATAATCCTTTTCAAACGTTGGCCTTTTTGACTATTCTGAGAAATAAGTGTGCCATTTAACAACTTTTAAGTCCTACTGCTGCTTGTTTCTTCGTAATTTGTGAATATTTTTTTGTTACCAATTCATGAAGAAACTCCTTATCAGCGCGTCTGTCTGTCTGTTTTCCATAGCAGCAACGGCGCAGGAAACGCAGTGGTATCTGCGGGATAAAACCGATAACACAGCTGGCATCAGCGTTGAACGTACCTACCGCGAGTTGCTCAAAGACCGGAAACCCACGCCTGTAATTGTCGCAGTGATCGACGGTGGTATCGACACAACGCATGAAGATCTGAAGCGAGTATTGTGGATCAATCCAAAAGAGGTTGCAGGTAACGGCAAGGATGATGATAATAATGGCTACGTAGACGATGTGCATGGCTGGAACTTCATCGGTGGTAAAGATGGGCGTAACGTTAGTTATGAAACGGCGGAAGTAACCCGGCTTTACGCGCAGCTCAAGCCAAAGTACGAAGGAAAAACCCGCTCTTCGCTGAAACCCGATCAGCAGAAAGAGTACGATCTGTACGTAAAAACAAAAGCGGAAGTCGAGAAAAATCAGGCGCAGTACAAAGCGCAATACCAGGGTATCAGCCAGTTTTACGAGCAGTACACCACCGCCGTTGACGTGTTGAAAAAAGCGCTGAATGTTACAAAGCTTGACACGACTACGTTGCAAAAAGCCGCTGATACACTGACGGACGCTAACCTTAAACGGCCTGTGGCGGGTATCCTGCGTCTGTTGAAGCAGCAGGGAGCCTCCGACGCTGACGCCGTCACCAGCGAACTGGAAAAGGCCAACGAGCAACTAAAGTCGCGGGCGGAGTATAACTACAACCCAGATTTCGACAGCCGGGCTATCGTAGGTGATAATCCAAACGATATGAACCAGCGTGATTACGGCAATGCCGACATCGCTGGACCCCGGGCCGATCATGGCACGCACGTTGCCGGAATCATCGGCGCTGACCGGACTAACAATCTGGGTATTATGGGCATTTCTGATGCGGTTCAGATCATGGGTGTTCGGGCCGTTCCCGATGGCGATGAGCGCGACAAAGACATTGCCAATGCAATCCGCTATGCCGTCGATAACGGCGCGCAAATCATCAATATGAGCTTTGGCAAAGACTACTCGCCCCAGCGTAAAACAGTTGAAGATGCCGAGCGTTACGCACTATCGAAAGGGGTTCTGATGGTTCATGCGGCTGGCAACGACGGAAAGGACATCGACACGGCGGCCAACTATCCGGCTCCTCGCTTTATGGATGGCAAAGAAATTCCGAACGTGATTACGGTTGGCGCTAGTGCCGAAACGAATAACAGCGAGCTGGTTGCCAGCTTTTCGAACTACGGGAAGCAAACGGTAGACGTTTTCGCGCCGGGTAAAGATATTTACTCGACCGTACCGGGCAGCAAATACGAAAATAACAGTGGCACCAGCATGGCGTCTCCAGTGGTAGCAGGCGTTGCGGCTGTTCTTAAGTCGTACTTCCCCAAGCTTACCTATGCCGACATCAAGCGAATTATCATGCAATCGGCGACACCTTACAAGACTAAAGTGCGTCGGCCCGAATCAACCGACACGGTCGAATTTTCGAGCTTGTCGAAAACGGGTGGTGTCGTAAATCTGTACGATGCGGTTAAACTGGCGCTTGCTCAGGAAGGGAGCGCGAGCAAAGGAAAATAAGCGAACGAACGGATTTATTGATGAGGCCAGCTATCGCTAAAGGGCGGTGGCTGGTCTTTTTGTTTTGACGTTTGAACAAGGCCCGAAAAATGAGTAGAACGTAACGGGCTGATTCGATAAAACCTATTGGTCTTATGGAAACTCCCCTTGGCTGTTTTACGTTGTTCCTTAGAATAAGCCAACCGCAACGCGGCCCGATTCCAACGTGACTGAAGAAAAAACAACAAATCGGCGTTCTGAACTTACCGATATTGATCTGACGGGTTTTGACCAGATTGAAGTGCTGGGCGCCCGCGAACATAATCTAAAAAATATCGACGTTACAATTCCCCGCAACAAGCTGGTTGTTGTAACCGGAATCAGCGGTAGCGGCAAGTCGTCGCTGGCGTTCGATACCATTTACGCCGAAGGCCAACGGCGCTACATGGAAAGCTTCTCTGCGTACGCCCGTTCGTTTATCGGTGATATGGAGCGACCCGACGTAGACAAAATCAACGGGCTGAGTCCGGTAATTTCCATCGAGCAAAAGACCACGTCTAAAAACCCCCGCTCAACGGTTGGAACCACGACGGAGATTTATGACTTCCTGCGGCTATTCTACGCCCGCGCTGGCGAAGCGTTCTCCTACGTGACAGGGCGCAAGATGGAGCGCCAATCGCAGGACCAGATTATCGACACGATTTTAGGTCAATACGCCGGTCAGAAATTAACCTTACTGGCTCCCGTTATCAAAGGCCGGAAAGGACACTACCGCGAACTGTTTGTGCAGATCGCCAAGACGGGCTACACCAAAGTTCGCGTTGACGGCGTCGTGCAGGACATTGTTCCGAAGATGCAACTGGACCGCTACAAAATTCACGACATCGAAATTGTCATTGACCGCATCATTCCAAAACCCGACGATCGGTTTCGGCTGAGTCAGTCCGTGCAGACGGCCTTGAAGCAAGGGAAAGGAGCGATGCAGATGCTCGACGGAGAAGGACAGCTGGTCTATTTCTCCCAGAACCTGATGGACCCCGAATCGGGTATCAGCTACGACGAGCCTTCACCGAACTCGTTCTCGTTTAACTCACCGTATGGTGCCTGTCCCGTTTGTAATGGTCTCGGCGTTATCGAAGAAATTACGGAAGAGTCGGTTATTCCGGATAAATCATTGAGTATCAGTCGGGGTGCTATTGCGCCGTTGGGCGAGTATCGGGAGTTGTGGATTTTCAAGGAAATCGAAGCGATTCTAAAGAAATACAAACTCAATCTGACAACGCCCGTTTCCAAGTTCCCACCGGAGTTGCTTCACGCGCTGATGAATGGCACCGATGATGAGTCGGCTGCTCCGTCGAAAAAGCCGTCTGGTGAAGATGCGTATAATTTCAAGTTCGAAGGCATTGTAAACTTCCTTAAGCGGCAACAGGAAAACAGTACCGATAAGATTCAGGAGTGGCTCAAAGACTTCATGGTTGTCAAGTCCTGCCCTGAATGCCACGGTGCCCGGTTGAAAAAAGAATCGCTGAATTTTAAAATCGACCAGAAAAACATTTCCGAGCTGGCCCGTATGGACATTTCGGAACTGACCACCTGGTTCGATGGGCTAGAAGACCGCCTGAGTGATCGGCAGAATGTCATTGCGAAAGAGATCCTCAAAGAAATTCGCAAGCGTATTGGTTTCCTGCTCGATATCGGTCTAGACTACCTCACCCTCGACCGGGCGTTGCGGACGCTGTCGGGTGGCGAAGCGCAGCGTATTCGCTTGGCTACACAAATCGGAACGCAGCTGGTGGGCGTCCTGTACATCATGGATGAACCGAGCATCGGACTGCACCAGCGCGATAACGTGAAGCTGATCGATTCGCTCAAGAACCTGCGCGATCTGGGCAACACGGTTCTGGTAGTTGAGCACGATAAGGACATGATGCTTGAGTCCGATTTTATCTTGGATATCGGCCCTGGTGCCGGTCGGCATGGTGGTCAGGTGGTCGGTATCGGAACCCCCGAAGAGTTTTTGAAAAATGGTAGTACAACGGCAGATTACCTCAGCGGTCGTCGGGCCATCGAGGTTCCTGTCGAACGGCGCAAAGGAAATGGTAAGTTCTTGATCATCAAGAATGCAACCGGCCATAACCTGAAGAACGTAACGCTGAAATTGCCACTCGGCAAGATGGTTACGATCACGGGCGTATCGGGCAGCGGTAAGTCATCGCTGATTCACGAAACCCTATTCCCCGTGTTGAATCGCCATTTTTACAAGTCGAAGCGGGAGCCGCTGCCGTTCAAGACGGTTGACGGTCTGGAACACCTGGACAAAGTAATCGAAGTCGATCAGTCGCCAATCGGTCGGACACCCCGCTCGAATCCGGCCACGTACACGGGTATGTTTTCGGAGATTCGGACGCTATTCGCTGAACTACCTGAAGCCAAGATTCGTGGGTATAAACCCGGTCGGTTCTCGTTCAATGTCAAGGGTGGTCGCTGTGAAGACTGCGAAGGCGCGGGCATGAAGAAGATCGAAATGGAGTTTCTGCCCGATGTACACGTCATGTGCGAAACCTGCAAAGGCAAACGCTTTAACCGCGAGACGCTGGAAGTGCGCTTCAAGGGAAAATCCATTGCCGATGTGCTGGACATGACTGTTGAGCAGGCGCTCGATTTCTTTGCCAGTCAGCCGAAAATTCTGCGCAAAGTGCAAACCCTGAACGATGTAGGGTTGGGCTACATTACGCTCGGTCAACATGCGACAACGCTCTCGGGTGGCGAAGCGCAACGCGTAAAACTGGCCGAAGAACTGTCTAAGAAAGATACCGGCAAGACGCTTTACATTCTTGACGAACCGACAACGGGTCTGCATTTTCAGGACATTGCGCACCTGCTTGACGTGTTAAACAAACTGGCCGACAAGGGTAATACGGTCTTGATTATCGAGCACAATCTGGACGTGATCAAAGTCTCGGACCACCTGATTGATCTTGGGCCTGAAGGCGGTAACAAAGGCGGTAACATCATCGCCGAAGGTACGCCGGAAAAGGTCGCTGATGTGCAGGGAAGCTATACTGGTAAGTTTTTGAAGCTGGAATTGGCGGGATAAAAGACGCAAAAGCTAGTATCTTCGCTGATTGTAAAAACAGCCTGAGAAAATAGAAAATGCGTAATCCCTTTTTTTACATTTTATTGCTTGTGCTGGTCGTTGTAGACGGCTGGCTGTTGTCGCACCCCAATCTGATCGGTCAGGCTGGGGTGTTCTTTTTCGAGTATGACTACATCGCAACGTTTCCCAAAGCCCTCGGAACGGTAGCGATTGTCGTTGGCGTGACCCTGCTGGTGTCCTGGGGCGTCAGACGATTGAGTCAGGCCGTCGCTTTGGGTATTCTGGTCGCGCTCTTAGCCGCATCAGCTTATTATTTGTTTCAAAGTTTTACCCAGTACAATACGGGTGTTTACAAACTTACCGGAGCTGGTTTTCGGGCAGGCGCTATCCTGTTGCCAGGGCTTCTTGTGCTGGTTTTTGGTAAGGGCGTATGGGATGCCGTGACGAACAAGCGATCTCAAGTATAAATACCAAACGAGAAAGGGAATGGTTTAAACCGTTCCCTTTCTTATGCTTCTCCTGAATCAACCGACTTTTCTATGAATAAGCTTTACATCCTCTTATGCTGGCTACCCACGACGCTTTTTGCCCAAACAACCTATCTGCTTAAACCTGATCGTGTCTTCGACGGCGAAACTAGCCACGAGGGGTGGGTGGTTAGGGTTACCGGAGAGAAAATCGAAGCCGTAGGTACCGCTGCTTCGGTTTCGGCCAGCGGAGCCGAAGTGATTGATCTGAAAGGAACGACGTTAATGCCGGGACTGATCGAAGGACACTCGCATCTACTGCTGCATCCCTACAACGAAACACCCTGGGATGATCAGGTTTTGAAAGAAGCCCGGTCATTGCGGGTGGCGCGTGCGACGGTTCACGCCGAAAAAACGCTGCTGGCTGGTTTTACAACCGTACGCGATCTGGGAACCGAAGGTGCTGATTACGACGACGTAGGCATCAAACAGGCTATCATCAAAGGAATCATCCCCGGTCCGCGTATGGTTGTCGTGACGCGGGCGCTTATCGCATCGGGTAGCTACGGTCCGAAAGGCTTTAGCGCTGATATTGAGGTGCCGCAGGGCGCGGAGGAAGCAGACGGGCACGATGCCTTGATTCAGGCCGTTCGGCGGCAGATCGGTAAAGGAGCCGACGCCATAAAAATTTACGCTGATTACCGCTGGGGGCTTATGGCCGAAGCCCGTCCGACCTACACGGTTGACGAAATCAAGCTTATTGTCGAAGTGGCAAAGAGCAGCGGTCGTGGTGTCGTTGCGCACGCCAGCACTGCCGAAGGAATGCGTCGGGCGATTATAGGTGGCTGCGAAACGGTAGAACATGGTGATGCCGGAACCCCCGAAATCTTTGCGTTGATGAAACAGCACGGTACGGCGCTTTGTCCAACATTGGCGGCTGGCGATGCGGTTAGTCAGTATCGGGGCTGGAAAAAAGGACAGGAGCCAGAGCCCGCTCGTATTCGCGAGAAGCGGGTGACGTTCAAACAGGCGCTCGACGCGGGCGTGACCATCTGTGCCGGTGGCGACGTCGGCGTGTTCAGTCACGGTGATAACGCCCGTGAACTCCTGATGATGGTCGATTACGGCATGAAGCCACTCGATGTGCTCCGGTCAGCTACGTCTGTCAATGCTGATGTGTTTCACCTGACCAATCGCGGGCGGATCAAAGCAGGGTTACTGGCTGATCTGGTAGCGGTAGACGGCGATCCAATAAAAACAATTGCTAATCTGCGTCAGGTTAAGGTAGTTATAAAAGGCGGAATTTTCTACAAACGATGAGTATAAACTTATTGTAATTTCTCTCTGTTACATTTTAATGCAAATGTATTGCTGCTTTTTTCACATAATTTCATTCGCCGTTAGGGTTTTTGGGTTAATTTCGCCCGGCATGGACGTGACCCGACACTCAACGAGCTGCTAATCCATTATATCTGAATACTCTACCCTGATTTTTTGTATGGCCAACACTGCTGAACTTACTGTCGATGGTAAATCGTACCAATTTCCAACCTTTGAAGGAACGGAACACGAAAAAGCCTTCGACATCTCTAACCTCCGTGACCAAACCGGCTACGTCACCCTAGACCGGGGCTACAAAAACACTGGTGCCACCAAAAGCGCCATTACATTCCTAGACGGTGAGCAGGGTATCTTGCAATATCGGGGGTACTCGATTGAAGATTTGGCCGCCAAAGCGTCATTCCTTGAAGTGGCTTATCTGCTTATCTACGGTGAGCTGCCAACGAAAGAGGAGTATTCCAAATTTGAGAACGCTATTCGGCGTCATACCCTGGTGAACGAAGACATGCGGAATATCTTCAACGGTTTTCCCGTTAGCGCTCACCCGATGGCCGTTCTGTCTTCGCTCGTGAGTGCGATGAGCGCTTTTTATCCTGATTCGCAGGACGAGAAAGGCGACGTTGACAAGCATATCGTTCGGTTGCTGGCGAAATTGCCAACGATTGCGACCTGGTCGTACAAGCGGGGAATGGGCCATCCAACCAACTACCCGAAAAACGAACTCGATTATATTCCCAACTTCCTGCACATGATGTTTGCGCTGCCGGTAGAGGAGTATAAAGTTGATCCGGTTGTAGCCGAAGCACTGAACATTCTGCTGATCCTGCACGCTGATCACGAACAGAACTGCTCAACATCAACGGTTCGGCTGGTCGGTTCGTCGCAGGCCAACATCTATTCGTCGATTTCGGCGGGTGTAAGTGCCTTGTGGGGACCTCTGCACGGTGGTGCTAATCAGGAGGTAATCGAAATGCTCGAAGCGATTAAAGCAGATGGCGGTGATGTAAGCAAGTATGTAGATATGGCGAAGAACGCCAAAACAACGGGCTTCCGTCTCTTTGGTTTTGGTCACCGCGTCTACAAAAACTTTGACCCACGCGCTAAGATCATTAAGAAAGCGGCTGACGATGTACTAGGTAAGCTTGGCGTAAACGATCCTGTTCTGGAGATCGCCAAAGGTCTGGAAGAAGCCGCGCTGAATGACGAGTACTTCATCCAGCGGAAACTTTACCCGAACGTTGATTTCTATTCAGGGATCATCTACCGGGCGTTGGGCATTCCGACCAACATGTTTACGGTTATGTTTGCCATCGGTCGGTTGCCGGGCTGGATTGCGCAGTGGAAAGAAATGCGTGAGCAGAAAGAGCCAATCGGTCGGCCACGGCAGATTTATACAGGAGCAACGCTACGTGAGTTTGTTCCCCTCGAAAATCGGTAAGCAGTTACTATACTGTAATACTAAAAAACCCCAGTCGTCCAACTGGGGTTTTTTAGTACTCTAAGAGACTGTCTAAGAATTTGTCTTGTACCACTTTTGTCATCCCGACGTAGGCGGGATCTTCGAAGATAGTATAAAATACCGGTTCGCGGAGATCCCGCCTACGTCGGGATGACAAAAACACTCGTTTCGATCCGTCCAGGACAAAATTTAGACAACTCTAAAAGGTTAGAAAGCCAACTCCGAGAGCACCTAACAGGAAAAACATAGCTGTGAGGCCGTACATCATGCTCAGCAGGAAAAACTTGAGGATTGTCTTACCCCACGACTGTCCATAAACACGCTTGATCGAGAGGAGGAAATAAAGCCAGCTAATCCAAAAGGTCCACAATAATACCGATGAGCTGAGTTTTGGATTGGCAAAAAAGGTGATGGCCAGTGCGATTGAAAAGAGCAGAAAGAGAACGGTATGAATATGTACGGAGAAAATCAAATGCTCGTAATAGAACCGTCCGCGTCGAAAATAAAAGAGTAACAGCAGGATGGCGACGAACGGCATCAGGATAAACATGACGACAGAAAAGTTTTTCATGATCGCGTGTAGCAGTTCATGGGTATTCTCGCCTTTCATCAAATGGGAAAATTTGCCCTGTTGCCCGTATAGCTTTCTCGTAAACCAATTGGGCGTACTACCTTCGGCTCGGATGAGTGAGTCGATTTGTACGCTGGACATCTGCCCTAGCTTTGCTTCGTAATTTTCCCGTTCCTCCTTTGTTTTAAACTCTTTGCCCATCATGTTGGAAAAAGATAGTGACAATGTCGGTTGCTGGGGAACAAGGGCGATCAGCTCACGCAGCTTGGTCTGGTTTGAGTCGACTACGGTTAAATTAGCCTCCTTCAACGTAGAATCCAGTTGGGCTGGCTGGAGTCGTTTGATACGGCGGGCCGTTCGTGCCAGACCCTCTCTGGTCAGTGATGTATTAACGTCAATCTTTCTGGCGATTCCACGTAATCCACGACTACGTAGTAAACTATCATTGCTAATCAGATCTTCAATGTCAACTCTTATCACGCTGGAAGCGTCAGTTGTGTCAGTGCCTGATACATTCTTCAAGCTGTTTATTCCCTCTTCCAACTGGTGGTCGGCGAATTTTCCAATCAGAAAGAAAAAAATAACGCTCACGAAAACGTAAAGGCGGGCAGGTGGCACATACCGCGCCCGTTTCCCTTCCAGAAACTCGGCGGTCATCTTACCGGGGCGGGTAAAAATGGCTTTTAGCGAGTTCCACAGCTTGTTATCAAAATGCGTGATGCTTTCAACAAACTCGTAGATGATGTGGCCCAGGGGCAGTTTGACTTCGTGGTTTTCCTGCCCACAGTTCGGACAAAAATTGTCATGGGGACTAAGGTTCTGTCCGCAGTTAGGACAAACCGAGAGTTTGTTGTGATGGTTGGACATTCGGTGTTAAATCGGTTGATGGGGCAACTGCCTCATCGCGTTAGGTAGGTGAATTGACGACTGAACACAGCGAATGCTAGTCGCTTAGCCGTGGTACGTACATACAAAAATAAAAAAAGAGGTGGCTGAGAAAACTCAACCACCTCTTTCTATACAGATTTATGAAGCTTAATCGTCAATTTCGCCTTCATCGTCAGCATCAGTGCCTTCGATAACAGGGTCAAGCAGCGCATTTTCGTCTTCAGAAATTTTCGTCCGGATTTTATTTTCCAGTTCTGCCATCAATTCAGGGTTGTCGAGCAGCAGTTCTTTAACTGCGTCACGTCCTTGAGCCAGACGGCTGGTACCGTATGAGAACCAGGAACCTGATTTCTTAACGATGTCCATCTCAACAGCCAAGTCAAGAATCTCGCCGACTTTCGAAACGCCCTGGCCGTACATAATGTCGAACTCAACCACTTTGAACGGAGCGGCCAGTTTGTTCTTCACGACTTTCACTTTCGTGCGGTTACCAACAACGTTGTCGGCACCTTCTTTGATCTGGCCGATACGACGAATATCGATCCGAACCGACGCGTAGAATTTCAGGGCGTTACCACCGGTCGTTGTCTCGGGGTTACCGAACATCACACCGATCTTCTCACGCAGCTGGTTGATGAAAATGCAGCAGCAACCGGTTTTGTTGATCGTACCGGTCAGCTTCCGCAGCGCTTGCGACATCAATCGGGCTTGCAGACCCATTTTACTTTCTCCCATTTCGCCTTCAATCTCGGCCTTCGGCACAAGAGCAGCAACGGAGTCAATAACGATAATATCAATAGCACCTGAGCTGATCAGATGTTCCGCAATTTCGAGGGCTTGTTCGCCATTATCGGGTTGCGAGATCAGCAGGTTTTTGGTATCAATACCGAGTTTCTCGGCGTATACGCGGTCGAACGCGTGTTCGGCGTCGATGAACGCAGCTAGGCCACCGTTCTTCTGGGCTTCGGCAATGCAGTGCATTGTAAGCGTGGTCTTACCTGACGATTCAGGACCGTAGATTTCAACAACGCGGCCGCGTGGCATTCCACCAATACCCAATGCCAGATCAAGCCCCAAAGAACCCGTTGAGATAACCGGAACGTCGACAACTTTGGTTTCGCTCAGGCGCATCACAGTGCCTTTTCCGAACGCTTTGTCTAACTTCTCAATGGTGGTTTGAAGGGCTTTTAACTTGTTGTCATTAGCAGATGCTGTGGCTTGCGCCGTATCTGATTTTGCCATGTTAGGATGGTTGTTTAAACAGATAAAATTAACGAAAAAGGCCCAGATTACCAAACGGATTTTTGAAATAATTAAGGCGTTTTAGACTTCCTGAAAGCACAAATTTTAGGCCAGTTTATAAGTCTATAATACTAAGCCTGTTAGCGCTTAAAAAGTTATCGGTCTAGCGCTTCGTATAACCCAAACACCTGCCTTTTCTATTGATTATCAATAAATTGTAAAATGAACAAATAAAAACGGACAGCTCAGGCGTTGGAGCTGTCCGTTTATGAAAATGATAGTCTAAATAGGCTAAATGGTCGAGTCGGCGTTGACCGGCTGCTGTTGCGTTGGAGCCGGTTGCGCTTGCTGCTGCTGACCACCCGGATAACCCGGATTTGTACCGTACGGATTCGGTGGTGGACCGACCGCTTCTACGTCCGTGATGTAGTATTTCGTTTCTCCGTTCCAGGGAAATTTGATAATCTTTTCTTCGTAGTGAAGCGTGACCCGCTGGCCGGTTTTTACCGCATCGGTGAGTTTTTTGGCTACGGCTTCATCTTTGACCGAGAAGTCGAAATATTGGGGCGTCAGCGAGCCGGTTTCGCCCGAAAAACCACCAACGTTCAGCACGCCTTCGTAGGTTTTGAAAAGGTAGCCCCGGCGGCTGAATTTAGAGATCGTACCAGCTCGTTCGCCATCACTGAAGCTCCAGCCGGTAAGCGCGTATAGAACGCCAAAAACAACTAGTAAGAATAATACAAAGTACAATAATCCTCGCATCGATTTGGTCAGTTAAGTTGCGGTTTACTTTGTGCAAATAGACAAAAATTTTAAACAAGTTCAGAAAACAGAACAGAGTCTGCCTTGAATTGTTCGCGAAATGCTATTAACGACAAAGGAAGGGGATAACTGCGCCCAATTGATCATTCACAACCTACTTCGATCGGATCGCAATAACGGGATCGAGACGCGACGCTGAGTAGGCGGGAATAATGCCCGCCAGAACACCGATGACGCTAGACACGCCCAGGCCCAGGCTAATGTTGCCGATGGTCAATTCCAGCGTAAGGGTACCCAACTGTATAAAGGACAGCAGATAAACCAGCGCTATACCCGCCAGACCACCCACCAGACTTAGCAGTACGGATTCAAACAGAAACTGGAAAAGAATAAAGTAATTCTTGGCACCGAGCGATTTTTGAATGCCAATAATATTGACGCGTTCTTTGACGCTTACAAACATGATGTTGGCTATGCCAAAGCCACCGATCAGGATCGAGAAACCGCCGATTACCCAGCCAGCCGTGGTCAGTACGGCGAAGATACCGCTGATAAACTTAAACAAGGCTTCGGGACGGTTAATGGCAAAGTTATCTTCCTGCGTGGGTTTTAAACTCCGACGCGTGCGCATGATGCCCCGGATTTCGCCTTCCAGATTTTCCAGGCCGGGGTCGCTGTCGTATCCTTTGGCAAAGATGGTGATGCTGGGGTTGAGTGACGCAAAGTACTTGGCGTAGGTGTTGTAAGGGATCAGGCAGCGTTTGTCCGCGCTACCGCCGATTTCCAGAACGCCCGAGCCTTTTTTCTCCTGAATGCCAATAATCGTGAAATTCAAGCCTGCCACCTTCATAGCCTGGCCAACCGGGTCCTGACCGGGAAATAAGGTTTCGGCTACCTCCGATCCAAGAATGACGGCGTTTCGGGAGCCATCCTGTTCCTGAGCGGTAAAATAACGGCCATCGGACAGCGCAACATCGGTAACCTGGTTATAATCGGAGGTAACACCCGACAGGCGGATTTTCATGCTGTTATTACCGTTCTTGACGGTCACCCCGTTTTTGCCGCTGGCTGCGGCTACGGCTTCGGCGTCTTCGAGGTGCTCGTGGAGGTAGCGGAAATCAGCATACTTGAGTTCGGGACGCTGAAAGTACTTCCACCATTGGAAAGGACCATCGAATGTCCAGGGAATCTTCTGGATGTATAACGCATTGCTGCCGAGCACGTTTACGCTATCCTTGACGTTGCGTTCCAGCGAATCTACTAGTGTGAACACGGCGATAATAGAAAATATACCGACAGTTACGCCCAATAAGGAGAGCGTTGTGCGCAGGAGGTTGGAGCGAAGTGCCTGCCACGCAAACCGGAAACTTTCTAATACCTGACGGAGAAATCGCATGGTGATTGTATAATTCTGACAGAAGTTATCTCGTCAGTCTAACAAATAAAAAAATAAAATCCGTCCATACCCAGTTGTTTCGGACAAGCAGGCCGTTCCAGCGGATGAATGGTTCATTGTATAAGCATCGGGGCTAAGTTAGTTACCTAAGGATTACACGACCAGTCGGAAACCTTTTTTACGTCGTTTCCTCCCCATTAATTCACTGCGGATGAGTAAAGCAAATTTTGTAGTTTAGTGGTTTACAACCGCCTTCCCGCAGTTCTGTATGAAAAAAAATAGTATTTATTATCCTTCCCTACTACTGTTTGCCCTTGCTGTTGCTTCCTGCAAAACGCAGACATCATCTACCGGAACCAGTGCAAAAGTTGGGCAAAGTCAGGGTGTTTATCAGTATCGTGACGAAGATCCAACCGTTAAACCATTTTTCTCGGACCGTCAGGGTGTAATTGGCCGTAACGGTATGGTAGCGTCAGCCCATCCGGAAGCTTCTCAGGTCGGATTAACCATTTTAAAAGCGGGGGGCAATGCCGTCGATGCTGCCGTAGCTGTACAGTTTGCGCTGGCGGTGGTGTATCCGGGGGCGGGTAATATTGGTGGTGGTGGATTTATGGTTTACCGGGATAGCCAGGGCAAATCCTATACGATTGATTACCGCGAAAAAGCGCCTGGTCAGGCCAGTAAGGATATGTACCTCGATTCGCTCGGTAACGTTCGCCAGGGCCTGAGTATCAGTGGTCATTTAGCCAGCGGTGTGCCCGGTTCGGTAGATGGAATGGCCGAAGCCCATAAGCGGTTTGGTAAATTACCGTGGTCGCAGGTGATCCAGCCCGCTGTCGATCTGGCTCAGAAAGGTTTTGCGCTGACCGAACGCGATGCACTTGGTTTGAATCGAATCAAAACGGACCTGAATACCATCAATCCGGGTAAGCCTTATTTCCTGAAAAGCACCGTCTCTACCGATACGGTTACCTGGCATAAAGGGGACTTGCTGGTCCAGAGTGATCTGGCGAAAACATTGCAACGGATTCAGGCGCAGGGCCGCGCCGGGTTTTATGAAGGCGAAACCGCGCGGCTGCTTGCTGAAGAAATGAAGCGGGGAAATGGCCTGATCACCGAAGCGGATTTGAAAAATTACCACGCTGTCTGGCGCGAACCGATTCAGGCGAACTACAAAAACTACAAAGTCATCACTATGCCGCCAACCTCCAGTGGCGGTGTTGCGCTTGTGCAGTTGATGCGCTTTACGGAGCCGTATCCGCTGCGGAAATGGGGCTGGAATCGTGACTCAACGGTGCAGGTGATGATTGAGGCCGAACGCCGTGTTTATGCCGACCGCGCGAAGTTTCTGGGTGATCCGGATTTTGTTAAGGTACCCGTCGATAATTTGATCGATCCGGGTTACCTGCGCACACGCTGGACAGACTTCTCTTTTGCCAAAGCGACCGACAGCAAAGCCATCAAAGGCGGTACAATTCCGGGTTACGAAAGTCTCGAAACGACGCATTTTTCCATTGTTGATAAAGAAGGGAACGCGGTGAGCATCACGACCACGCTGAACGGTGGTTATGGTAGCCGGGTTGTTGTGAACGGAGCCGGTTTCTTTCTAAACAACGAAATGGACGATTTCAGCATTAAGCCGGGCGTTCCCAACATGTTTGGATTGATTGGCAATCAGGCGAACGCAATTGCGCCGAACAAGCGAATGTTGTCATCGATGACACCTACGATTCTGGAAAAAGACGGTAAGCTGTTCATGGTTGTTGGAACGCCGGGTGGTTCTACGATTATTACCTCGGTTTATCAAACCATTCTTAATGTCATTGAACACGGCATGACGATGCAACAGGCCGTTAACGCACTGAAATTTCACCATCAATGGCTTCCCGATAAAACAACGTTTGAAAACGGTGCCTTTTCTGATCAGACAGTTCAGATGCTGCAAACGCGCGGTTATATCCTTGAAAAACTAACCAATACGCTTGGCCGTATGGACTGCGTCTTGATTCGTCCCGACGGTTCGTACGAAGGGGCATCGGACCCAAGAGCCGATAACACCGCCAGAGGATACTAAGTTGACCGCTGGACGGACGGAAGTAGAAGAATCAGTCCGTCCAGCAATAGACTAATCCAGTACGTTTTTCAACTGTTTCGCCAAATCCTTATGCTTACCATCGTCGGTTACTAGCTTCTTTATGAACGCTTTTACACCATCGTTCGGAGCAAGGTCCTGAAGATCATCGGCAACCGAGAGCGCGTCGTCGTTGACGGTCGCCATGTTGTCGAGGTATTGCAGGTCGAACTCGGTGCCCGCATCCATCCCGGTTAGTTTACCCAGCGCACTTTTGCTTTTATCCGAGAGCTCAGTCGGTAAGGTTACGTTCATTTGCTTGGCGAGCGATTGCAACGTCTTGTCGTGCTGCTGATGCTCGTTCATGGCCCGCTGGGCAAAGCCTTTTACCTCAGGATTGGTCGCTTTCTGAAGGGCTACTTTACTCAATTCATATTCAGTCATGCCGCTATTTGACAGGTGAACCATATAACGGCTTACTTTTTTGGCGTCTTCACGGGCGTCGTTACTAACCGCTATCGCCTGTTTCTCAATGCGTTCATCGTTGATCTTATCGGCTTTATCCGTACTGTCGTTACCGGACGAACAGCCGAAAACGAAGGATAAGCCTAGAAACAAGCTGGGGATCAATACAGTGGATTTCATCGTGTAGTTCATTTTGCTGTTTTATGACAACACGCTTTTGAAACACTTGTTCGTTTACCGGACTTGCAGCAGCGTCAGCCAGGCTTCTTTGACATTATCGTTGGCAAGAAGCTGCCTGGCCCGCAGATGGAGCAAATCCGGCAAGTACTGACAACCGTAGCGAGCCTCGTCAAATAGCTCATTTAAAACACCCGTTTCTTTAAAGGCTTCTATCTCATCAGTTGTCGGAAGCGCGTTGAAGCTGCCTAATTTACCTAAATCGTTGCCCGTTAAAATCGGGCTGTTGCGGATAGAAGCCGGGATCTGGTCAACGCCAATGCCTACTTTAGGGCGAGCTACTTCGAATAATGCATCGCCTTGAGCGCGGGCGTACCAGTCGCCACCCATACGGCCAATTAAATCAATACGGTGCGGATCGATAGCGCCTGTTTCGTCAAAAATGCTGTCGTGGACGTGCGCCATGACTACCTCGCAAATAACCAGATGACCCGCGCCGGGCGTGTCCTGCGTGGATTGGTTATTGGTTGGAATAATCTGTTTGACGACACATTCGTAGGCCGCAGGTGATTCGGCGACTCTCGGTGGACGGACTTTATCGGAAGCCACAGCCGTAAAACCCGCTTTTTCGAACTCATTGACGCCACGCTCGAATTCTGCGCTGGCCAGCGACATCTGCTCGACCATGGCATAGTTGACAATGTTAATGACGACTTCGCCTACCTCTTCCAGATTCAGCAACGTGTGTTTCTTTTGACCGTGCCGGTTGATGGTCGGTGCAAACACCAGCGTTGGCGGGTTGTAGCCAAACAAATTGAAAAAGCTAAATGGACTTACGTTGACGTTTCCCTGGGCATCAACCGTACTGGCAAATGCAATCGGTCGGGGACCAATCGTACCAATCAGATACCGGTAAAATTCATTGGGTTTTAGGTCGGCGGGGTTGATGGTTTTGGTCATCACAGCAAGAAAAGAGACAAGTTGTGAGAATTGCTTCAGGTGGTAGCAGGGTGTCTAGCCTGCAAGAACAGGTGAAGGCAGACGCTTAGCCGCTATTGGCTGATGTTCGTATAAATCGAATCCATGATCCGGACAAAGTGCTGGTAATCTTCCTCGCTTAACTCACCCCAGCCTTTGCGACGCATCGCCGACACAATGGGCAGCACTTCGTCGTGTTTTGCTTCACCTGTTTTAGTCAAGTACACCAGAAACTTACGTCGGTCACTATCAGCCATGCGCCGTTCGGCCAGCCCTTTTTGCGAAAGCAAATCGATGATACGGGTTACGGTCGGCGCATCTTTCGTGGTTATTTCCGAGATGGTATTCTGACTAATGCCAGGGTTACGGTAGAGATGATCGATAATAACCCACTGATCGACTGTCAAATCAAATCCGGCATCGTTGAATTGCTTTTGAAGCGCGTTGCGGATTTTCTTTATCGTGGTGTCAATCTTAAAAAAATAGGCCCGGCTGTCGGAGGGATGCGTCATCGATGAGTGGCATTGGTTGATAATGATCCTGAGAAAAAGCTACGGAGGACTTACCACCGCGAAGCTACTGACAAAACGTTAACCGGTCACTATGCTTGTAAGAGGGCCTGTTTATCGCCAAAAGAATCAGGGTTGCTGGAAGGACAGGGTATGTAGTAGACAACCGTTGTTTTGAACGGAATCCTTACGATAACTAATTCAAATTGTATGTTGTTAAGAATGAATTACCTTAAAGAATGGCGCAAGGGATAAATGAATAGTAAACGTGCTTTGATTAGGTAGCCGAAATCTTTTGCCTAATTTTGGCGCTGACTGACGATAACAGATTATTGACAAACAATTAAACACTAATGCAACCTACCCTTTTAATTCTGGCTGCTGGTATGGGCAGCCGTTATGGCGGTGTCAAGCAACTCGATCAGTTCGGGCCGAACGGCGAGACAATCATGGATTATTCGTTATTCGATGCGATCCGGGCGGGCTTCGGAAAGGTCGTGTTTATCATACGGGAAGAATTGCGCGCTGATTTCGAGGAAATATTCAACGAAAAACTAGCCGGAAAAATAGAAGTGGATTATGCGATCCAGTCGCTTGATGCGTACGTTCCCGCCGAACTGGGGGAAGTGAGACGCACGAAGCCCTGGGGAACGGGTCATGCCATGCTCTGCGCCAAAAACCACACGACGACGCCTTTTGCTATCATCAACGCCGACGATTTCTACGGCCTCGAAGCGTTTCAACTGATCGGTGAATTTCTGAAAACGGATACCGACGATCAACTGCACGCCATGGTTGGTTATGAAGTGAAAAACACGTTATCTAAGTACGGTTCGGTTTCGCGGGGTGTGTGCGAGGTAAATGATAACGGCAACCTGGCGTCGGTCATCGAGCGGACGAAAATCTACGAAAAAGAAGGACGCATCGTATACGAAGAAACTGATGGTGATACGCTTTTGTCGCCCGACACGCCCGTTTCGATGAATTTCTGGGGTTTCAAACCCTCCGTATTTCCGTCTCTAGAGCGCCAGTTCGAAACGTACGCCATTGCAAACATTGATTCGCTAAAAGCGGAGTTCTACATTCCGACTGTTATGACGACGCTTATTCAAACCGATCTTGGACACTGCAAAGTATTTCGCAGTCAAGGGGAGTGGTTCGGCGTAACCTATCCCGATGATAAGCCCATTGTACAGGAAGCCCTAAAGCGGCTCCACGATGAAGGGAAATACCCAGATCAGTTGTGGTAAACCGAAAATGGATCACAAAAAAGCCCGCTATCGTTTGATGATAGCGGGCTTTTTTGTGGTATAAGCCTATTAACTGTTTCGTTCCGGGTATTTTTCAACAATCCGCTCCACTTCTTTAGTCAGCTGAGCCGTGATTCGTGATGGGTCAGCTACCGCGTTTTCGACGGCACCACGCCAGACCAATTTACGGGTACGCGCATCGACCATATCAACTACGAGTATGCCCGCTTTATACTGCTCTTGCGTGTACTGCTGACCACCCCATCCCCACCAACCGGGACCCCAGCCGCCATAGCCCCACCGACCCCAGCCCATGTAAGGACCGTAAAAAGCGGAGTTGGGTGTTGAGACCGTGCGTGTTTTGTCTTCCACGAAAAAGTGGTAGCCAATCAGAAGATCCGGCTTGGTGTTGCTTTCTTTGAGACCCTTTTGGTTCAGCACCCCATTGACCGTGTTCTCCACACTTTCGGTTGCTAGTTGATTGTAATAAACAGGGTTTTGGCCCGCTTTTACGTCGGAGTCCATCCAGGCAAAGGTTTTGTATTTGCTGAAGTCCGTCCGGCTGCTCTTATCGACCGCTACACGCGGTGAGCACGCATAAATTATCGCCAGTAAACTGGCTAGCATCAGTACCTTTCTCATAACGTTTGTTGTTTACTTGCTTTTGTAAACGGGGTGATTTATGGAAAGGTTTGCAAAAAATGTCCTAACGGAGTCGTTGTAAGCTATCTCCACTACGAATTTACAGCGCTGGATGCTTCTTGTGCCAATCGGTAGCGTCCTGATAAGCCTTGGCAACGGCCAGTACTTTACCTTCTTCAAACAATTGGCCCATGAACGTGATACTACCTGGGGTTTGCTGCTTGTTGAAGCCATTAGGAAGCACCACGCACGGATGACCGGTCAGATTCGTGACCGTTAAATTACCGCCCGCATAGGTCGGACTAAGGTACACATCTACGTTAGCGTTCTTAAGCTGAGCGGCCATTTCGTTAATGAGTTTTGTACGGGCGCGGTTTGCCTGTATATATTCCACCGCCGGAATAAACCGCGATGAGCGAAACTCGTTCGGCCAGGCATTCTTACCCTGCCGTACCAGCTGGTCATCTTTTCCCGAACGCGTCAGTTCATCGAAGGCAGCTGCCGCTTCGGCCCCCAGCAGGAACGAAATCCGGTTGGCTGACACGCCTTTGGGCAACTCAAACGGAACGAGTTGAGCCCCTAACTTACGCAGTACCTGTAACGTCAACGAGTCGTTAGCCCGGTTTGCATAATTGCTTTCAAACGCATTTTTAACGTAACCAATCCGCATTCCTTTCAGCGATGGCAACGGAGCGTACCGGAAAGGCACTGCCATAACGGTCGGGTCATTGCCATCGGGGCCGTAGATAGCGTTGAATACCAGCGCGCAGTCTTCAACGGAGCGCGCAATAGGTCCTATTTTATCCATGCTCCAGCTTAATGCCATTGCACCATGACGACTTACGCGACCGAATGTTGGCCGAAGGCCGGTTGTACCGCAAACTGTCGAAGGAGATACGATAGAACCCAACGTTTCGGTGCCAATGCCGAAGGGCAACAAGCCCGCTGATACCGCCGATGCCGTTCCAGCCGAGGAGCCGCTCGAACCCGTTTCGGGCTTCCAAGGATTGCGCGTCATGCCGCCAAACCAAACATCACCCATTGCCAGCTCACCGACCGACATTTTTGCGCAGAGTACAGCACCTGCCGCTTCCAGCCGCTGGATAACGGTAGCGTCCAGATTCAACTTTTGGTCTTTATAGGGTACTGATCCCCACGTTGTTTTGTAGCCTTTCTTGGCCAGAATGTCTTTTGCACCATATGGAATGCCATGCAGTGGGCCACGGTATTTTCCGGCTTTCAGTTCGGCGTCGGCTCGCTCCGCCTGTTTTAGCGCCAAATCGTCGGTCAAGGTGATGACGCAGTGCAACTTAGGATCGTACGTTTTCAGCCGATTCAGAAAAAACTTGGTTAACTCAACGGACGAAATCTGCCGCGTTCGAATCAGCTCGCCTAACTGCGAGACGGTATAGTACGCAAGATCGTTGCGATTGTCCGGTAAGGCGACTTTAGCGGGAGCCGACGCCTTAAACGATGACTGTCCAGTGGGTAGTTTAAAACCCGCCGGTAAGGGATTGAAATACAGCGCCGGAGCAACGTCGTTCGGTAACTCGACTTTTCGCAGAGCCTCGTAATCCGCACGTGATTCGTTCAAACTGCTGAGCATAGAGTCTTGCTCAGCGGGCGTGAAGTCCAGGCCGAAGATGCGAGAAGCAACCCCGACCATATCGGCGGTTAAGGGTTTTTTGGAGTCATCGGCGGTTATGAACGCGCCAAAAAAGAAACTACCAGCACAGGCCGCAAACAGGGTAAAAAATCGTTTCATCAAATCAGGCTGTTGATAGGAGAGTAACAGCCTAATTTACGGCAGATGAACGATTAAATTGTTTCTTGCCGCAAAAAATCGTTGTGTAGCGCCACCACTTGAGGAAGGAGCAACTGCGTTTCGTCGTTATCAATAACGTAGTCAGCCAGTTTCAACCGCTCGGCGTCGCTAATCTGTCGATTGATGATGTTGATGATTTCTGCTTCGGAGCGGTGCGGGTCCCGCTGTTTGATGCGTTCGATCCGCAGGGCTAGTGGTGCTTGGACAACAATAACTTTGTGAAGTGAATTGTTTTGACCAGCCGCGTTCATAATAGCCGCTTCTTTGACGACGTAAGGCTTATCGGCATGTTCATTGACCCAGGCGTCGGTATCGCTCATGACACGGGGGTGAATTACGCCATTGAGCCCGGCAAGCAACGTTGGATCTGCAAACACCTGCGAGGCTACCCAGGCCCGGTTGTAGCGTCCCAGCGCGTCGTAGGCTTGCGCACCCAACACGCGCACGATGTCCGCTTTCAAAATAGGATCGTTTTCGGTAAGCCATTTCGCCCGTTCGTCGGCTTCGTAAATCGGAATACCAAACGCCTGAAAGATTCGACAAACAACACTTTTACCGGCTCCAATTCCACCCGTTACGCCAATCTGAAGAGGAGCTTTCATAACGTCAGAGAATGAATACCTAGCGTTTCGTTACTGGCTTTGGTTTCACGGGTGCGGGTGCGGGTACGGGTGCTGGCGTCGGCAATGGAGATAAGAGTTCACCCACTTCAAAGCTAACGGCAATCCGGTCGGCGCTAACCCGCAGGAGCGGATGCCGAAAATGATTCAGCGTAACCTCGTTATCGTAATTGTCGGCAATGCGTTTTCCGGGAATACTGACGGCTAATGTATCCGAAATGCCACGCACCAGCCGAGCCGGCCCTTCGACCTGGATCGTATGCGGAGTTAGGTTGATAACGCTCGAAACGAGGTAACGGGGAGCCAGATCGATATGCAAACTATCCGGTATCAACTGAATCGTTTTGGTCATACGGCGGTCGAAACCCATCTCGACCGTATCGGCCACCACGTAATTGACGTGCAGTTTTTTGATGTGTTCAGCCAGAGCCGCCGTCAGCGACGATGTGTTGATTACCGATGCCTGCAACGGATTGGCTACCGTGTAATCAACGGGATCAACCCGAAAAGGAAGCCAGGAATGACGCAGTAATCCCCAGCCATCGCCCGAAACGTTGACGCGCACGGTGCGTGGCAGGGGCTTTATCGGCACAAAAAGGGAATCGTTGTAGACGAAACGAATGGGGTATTCGACGTTCAGCGTGTAACCGGTTTTGTTCAGAGCGCTTAAAAACCAGAACAGCGCAGCCGCTCCCAGACACAACAGGGCCTTGGTCGGCTGAAACGGTCGGTTGTTTTGGGGAATGGTCACAAGGTAGTAGTGTAGTGGACCGACGGAGTTGGCGAACTGTGCGCCTAACTTACCAGGGTTCTTTTATTTTTCAGGTTCGGCTGGTTTTGCCGTTGCTTCGCGCGAAATCGACGATTTCTCAAACGTCATCTTGATTCCCCGGTCAACTTCAAGAGTAACCGTCGTACCTTCAACGGATGCGATACGACCGTGAAGTCCACCGATCGTTACCACGCTATCCCCTTTTTTAAGGTTGTCTACAAAGCTTTTCTGATCCTTTTGTTTCTTCTGTTGGGGACGGATCATGAAAAAATAAAAAACACCGATGATCCCTACCCACAGCAGTACGTTGTAAAGCATGGATGGACTGGAACCGGGTATCGCCTGTACTAAAATCGAATGCATGAGTGAGTGGGTTATGAATTTTTGGTTGAATCGGTCTTTGGGTTCACCAAGGCTCTGAATTGCAAATCAGTCATGGCCGGGTCGGTATTCGCAATAACGGTGACCGTTTTGTTTTGCTCTCCGCTTTTACCCCGGCTATTAAACCGAACGCGAATTGACGAGGAAGCTCCCGGGGCAACCGGTTCGCGGGGCCATTCGGGCGTCGTACAGCCACATGAGGCCGTAATGTTGTTGATAATGAGCGGAAACTCGCCCGTATTGGTGAACTTGAACGTATGTTCAACGGTATCACCTTCGGTTAGCGTCCCGAAGTTGTAGATTCCCTTTTCCGCAAAGGTAATTTTCGGCATCTTGCCCGTAGCTGAAGCCTGAGCCGACTCGCCCTGTTTCCGATTGTCGCAACTGATTTGCCCACAACCCACTGCAATAATAGCCAGGAGAAGGAGCCCTTTTTGTAAGTGCATTGGTAGGAAGGAGTTTTCAGAGTATGACTTTCCGTTTCCCGTTACCTGTCGAAAACTGCTGAAAGTCATACCCTGAAAACTCAGTTTATTTTAGGCATTCTGTTGTTTGATCTGAGCCATCAGACGGTCAACATCTTCCAGCAGCCGCTCGGCTTTTTCACGCGCATCATTCACCACACGCTGCCCTTCGTTTTTCGATAGGTTTTCAGGTAGTTCGGCTGAGTTCACCAGATCGTTGATCATAAACTCAATCTGTTCGCGATACTTCGACAAACGGAACGTTAAACGATCACGGGTGACTTTGCCCTTATCGGGGGCGTACAACAATCCTAGGATAGCACCCGCTGATAGTCCGGTTAGCAAAAAGGTTAAATCACGGCCAATTCTGCTCATTTCTAAAAAAGTTTTCAGTTTACAGCGTTTAGCTTCGGCACAAATTGATATTCATACCGGTAACTAACAACCGAAACCCAATTACTACACTATTTATTGTCCAGCAACCCACGTCCGCTCTTGCGCAGACGCCCTGTAGCCTGTAGCTTTTCGGAGAGGTTGTCTAAAATTCCGTTGACAAATTTACCGCTTTTAGGCGTACTATATGCTTTTGCCAATTCGATATATTCATTAATCGTCACTTTAACCGGAATGTTTGGGAAGTTGAGCAATTCACAAACGGCTAATTTGAGAATAATCTTATCGAGCATGGCGACACGCTCGACATCCCAGTTGCGAAGTTGATCGGTGAGCAACTGCTCGTAATCGGCATCATTGTTCAGCGCGTTCTGAAATAGCGTGTTCAGAAACCGCTCGTCTTCTTCCCAGTCGTCCGTAAGCGGTTCGAGTTTCAAGCCTGTCGGGCTTTGCGCCGACTTAAGCGTGCGAATAGCTAGCCCCCGTACCACTTCGCTGTTTTCGGCCCAACTCAGGTCAATCTCTGCCAAGTGATCGCGAATAACTTCGTGCTTAAAGATAAGCGTACGTAACACATACTGAATCAAGGCCTGGTCTTCGTCGGCGGTATGCGTTCTTTTCTCGCAGTAGGCTCGGTAGGTGTCGTCCGTTTTTAGAACCTCACGCAACGCTTTCCGAATAAAGCCTAGATCTTCGGCCCACGATATGTTGTGCCGGAGTGCTTCATTTTGCAGCATTTGCAGGTCAGCCAGCGCTTTTATGACGCTATTGTCGTTCAATGCCGACTCAAAGGGGAAAGGCGCTTCATCGACATCGCGGTATTGCCGTTCGCGGTCAATGCGGGCTGCGTGACCAAGTTCGATGAGCAACAACAGAACCCGGATGTAATCTTCGTAGATACCGTTCACCTGCTTAAGCATCATCTGCGCAAAGTGCTGACGATCTTTCTTGGTGCGTATCTGGTAAAATACGAAACCGTCGTTGGCGGCTTTCAATACTTTCGTGGGAGCGTCGTCGTCCTGAGCGGGCTGGTTTGCCTTAATGGCCTCTTCGAAGAGCAGGCCCGCCAATTGTCGGTAGCCTTCCAGCTGCCGTTTGTCCTGAGGCTGCATCGAGTTCAGATCGGGCTGAAAGAGATCCGCGATGCCATCGAGGGCTAGTTGTTGATTAGAGAATTCGGCCTGACGAAGGGCATATAGCGCCTGCATGACCTTTATTCGGAGTAGTCGCCTGTTGAGCATCCCGGATAAAACAAATAAATCTACCGATAAAAAAAAGAACTGCGTTTACGGATTGCAAAAATACGGCTTTATTCGTAGTTTTCCCAATTACAAACCGTATGACTTAACCTCTACCAACTCTTTCATGTTCTTCACTTTCTGGCGTAAGGGCAGCGTTGTCGCTGTTCTCGCCATCGCCATGCTATCAGGCTGTGGACCGGCTCACTATGCCTATTTCCAACCGCAACAGAACGCCATTCCACACAGCCGTGTAAGCCCTATTTCGGATAAGATAACCGAAGAAGCCGACACATTAGTGCCCCAAATCGCCACTATTTCGTCCGGCGAAAGCACGTTGGATTCACCCGTAACCACAGCCGCATCGGCAACGAGCTTTACAACAGCTACAGCACGGGCGAAATTCACCGTCGATGCGACGCACCACCGAAACCCGGATAGCTACCATACCCGGCGCTCGCGTGGCTGGTTTCGATCCCTGCCCTTGGGCCATGTAGCGCCCCGTACCCACATGATCGACCGAAACAGTGCCGGGCGTAAGACGTATGCACTGGCGTTGGTCGCCCTGGGCGTTGCTGCGTTGTCGCTTGGTTCGCTGTTCGTCGTGTCGAGCGGAACGCTGATGTGGGTCCTGAGCTTAACCTTACCATTGACCGCTACGCTATTGGGTACGGCCAGCCTGACAACCATCAAGCGCAACCAGGACCGATACCGGGGCAAAGGCTGGGCCATGGCCGCTATTATGCTGGGTACGGGCGTTTTGGGACTGGCGCTCGTTGCTTTAGCCGCGATATCGACATCTGAATTAATCAGCCGGTAGAAACGTCGGAGCAGGGTGGTAGGGGGCTAGACCCTTGATCCACCCTTTTTCGATTGACCACTTACAAAAAGCCTTGCAACTTTTCTAAGATTCGGACGGTTACGAAAATAAAGTTGTTTGGCTGCACTGTGAAAGCACTTTCCTACCTGAATAAATATCTCCTCAAATACAAATGGTATCTGATTTGGGGGACGGTATTTACCATCATATCCAATCTTTTCGGCATTTTTCCGGCGCAGCTGGTACGCTACGCGCTGGACCTGGTGCGCGAAACACTGGACATCTATTATCTGTACGATAAGTCGCCCCTGCAATCGGCTTTGTACGACGTGTTTGCGTTTAGTTTGCTGCTGTTTGGTGGACTTACGCTCGTGATGGCGTTGCTTAAAGGATTTTTCCTGTTCCTGGTCCGGCAAACGCTGATTGTGATGTCTCGCCATGTCGAGTACGATCTGAAAAACGAGATTTACGATCATTATCAGACGCTACCGCTCAGCTTTTACCGGCAGCACAGCACCGGCGATCTGATGGCACGGATTTCGGAAGATGTGAGCAAAGTGCGGATGTACGTCGGCCCGAGCATCATGTACGGCGTAAACCTGCTTGTGCTCTTCGTGCTGGTTATTACGTACATGGTGAGCATCAATGCGCGCTTGTCGCTCTACGTGTTGCTGCCCTTGCCGATCTTGTCGGTTGCCATTTACCTCGTTAATAACATTATCATCCAGCGGTCGGAAGAGATTCAACGGAGTTTGTCGAAACTTTCGACCTACGTGCAGGAAGCTTTTTCGGGAATCCGGGTACTGAAAGCGTTTGTGCAGGAGCAAAACTCGGCCGCTCGGTTTGAATTGGAAAGCGATGAATACCGGAACAAGTCATTAAGCCTGACGCGCGTTGACTCCCTGTTTTTTCCCATCGTAGCCATTCTGGTGGGTTTAAGCAACGTGCTGGTTGTATTTGTGGGAGGACAGGAAATTATGGCCGGTCGCCTGACGCCCGGAAATATCACTGAGTTTATTCTGTACGTAAATATGCTGACCTGGCCAGTAATGGCACTGGGTTGGACAACCAGTCAGACACAGCGGGCGGCTGCTTCGCAGGAGCGTATCAATCAGTTTTTGCGGATCAAAACCGATATTGTCTCTCAGAAAAATATACGACGGACCATTGCTGGTGAAATTGAGTTCAAGAATGTGCGGTTCGTTTATCCGGATTCAGGTATCGTCGCGATTAAGAATTTTTCGATGCACGTAAAGGCGGGCGAAACCGTGGCTATTCTGGGCACAACGGGTTCGGGCAAAACGACGCTTGCGAACCTGTTGACGCGGATGTACGATGCTTCGGCGGGTGAGATCCGAGTTGATGATGTGTCGATCAAAGATTACAACTTAACGTCGGTTCGTGAGCAGATGGGCTATGTGCCGCAGGATGTGTTTTTGTTCTCCGAGACGATCAGCAACAATGTTCGCTTTGGTAAACCTGACCTTTCGCAGGAGCGCGTCGAGCAGGCCGTTCGGGATGCCGATCTGTACCAGAATGTTCTGGATTTTCCGGAGCAGTTTGAAACGCGGGTTGGCGAACGGGGTGTAACGCTATCCGGTGGTCAGAAACAGCGGTTAAGCATTGCGCGCGCCATCGTTCGCGATCCTAAAATTCTGATTCTGGACGACTGTCTGTCTGCCGTCGATACGAACACCGAAAACAAGATTCTGAATAATCTCAAGCGTATCATGGCTGATCGCACATCGGTGATTATTTCACACCGGGTTTCGTCGGCAAAGCTGGCTGATCAGATCATTATGCTCGACGACGGGGAGATTGTCGAACAAGGTACGCACGAGGAACTGCTGGCTAAAAACGGGGCCTACCGCGAACTTTACGAGAAGCAGTTACAGACCGAAGAGGTATAAAAAGCAACGAAGCCTGTCCGTTTTATGGACAGGCTTCGTTGTTTAAGGACGAGACTAGTTACCCAACTATCAGTTTCTGACCCGGACGGAGCGCGCTGTTGCGCATGTGGTTCAGCTTTTTGAGTTGATCGATTGTTAAACCGTCGTACCGTTGAGCAATATTCCAGAGAGTATCGCCTTCCTGAACGCGGTGGTATTTCGGCTTATATCGCTTCGTCTTAGCAACAACTTCAGCTTTTTTGCGTCCTTTGGCGGTACCCTGATCGGCCAGTTTTTCCGCACGGGTTTCCGCTGCTTCTTTCAAAATTGTTAGCTTCTGCCCTCGCTGAATTCGAGTTGACCGTAAGTGGTTCCAGCGCTTTAGGTCGTACAATTCAACGCTGAACCGTTCGGCAATGTCACCCAGGTTATCACCACGCTTGACGACATACGTTTGCTTGCGGGGCTTTCGTAAAACGACCGTTTCCATGTCTTCCTCCGGTTCGTCGGCGGATTCCGCTACGGCCAACTGAGCCGCTAGCTTAGCTGGTTTTTCACCCGAGATGGTACCAAGCGAAGGCGTTTCATCCAGCGTCATCCGTGCCAACGGATTGCTACCCAGATTCGACCAGGCCCCAATCGAATCGGCTCCGTAGCGCACATCTTCGGCACTTGCCAGCAGCATATGGGCCATCGCTGGGGGTATTTGGCTGGCCGAGTCCATAATGGCCCGACGCCGTGTCGAGAAATACGCGTATTGCTGACGAGGTATTCGTAACGGGTATCGTCTGGTATACTCGGGCAGAATCGTCGTTGTGATGGCTGGATTCATCTTCTGCAAGTCGGCCAAGGGCATCGTACTGTGTTTGGCGAACGTCTCCAAGTTGAAATAACCCGTAATCTGGATGGTGTCGTGCGGGATCGGATGCTCGTAGTTCTCGGCGAAAATACCGTGGTCGTTAGCGTGGTGCATCAAGTAGGTGAACGCTACAAATTGCGGAACGTAGCCACGTGTTTCCTTGGGCAGGGCATCAAAAATGGTGTAGAATGAATCACCTCCCGAACGGCGCATGGCTCGTTTGACGGCTCCTGGGCCGCAGTTGTAAGCAGCCATGGCCAACTCCCAATCACCAAAGATGTTGTATAGATCGCGGAGGTATTTGCAGGCAGCCTCCGTTGCTTTGACCGGGTCCATACGCTCATCGACGTAATCGTCCTGATACAGGCGCAGGTCGCGGCCCGTACCGGGCATGATTTGCCAGAGGCCACCGGCTCCCGCTCGTGATATGGCACGCGGGTTCAACGCAGACTCAACAATAGACAGGTATTTCAGTTCGTCAGGTAGCCCATAATCTGACAGCATTCGCTCGTAGAGGGGAAAAAAGAGCGGCATCCGTTCGAGCATCAGCTTCGTAGCGCTTGCCTTCCGAAACGTAAAATAATCGACATAGGCCTGAACCGACTTGTGGTAGTTGAGCGGAATCGTTTTCTGAATTTTGGTCAGACGTTCGCGCAGGATACTGTCGGGAACCGTCGGTACTAAGGCAACGGTATCTTTTTTGACAATCGTACTATCAGAGGATTGTGGACTGGCACCACCTTGTCCGGATTGAATCGTAGTCTCGGCGCTGGACATGATCGTCAGGCCCAGCATCGCACTCAACAGCCCCATTCGTAACAGGCTACGGTTCAAGTGATTCATGCAGTTTGTCGGTTATGTAATTGTTACGTTATCTACGATGCCGGATGTATAGCCCTGGCAGAACCCTATCATACATCCGGCGTCTTATAGCCTACATCAGTTGCTCATTGCTTTTGCGATCGCCACTAAAGCACTTTCGGCAAAGGGTGGAGCCATCAGCTGAATGCCAATGGGTAGCCCGTTGGAATCGGTGCCGTTCGGGATTGAAACGGCTGGATAGCCTACTACATTGGCCTGCACGGTAAAAATATCGGCGAGGTACATTTGCAAAGGATCATCTCCGGAACGCCGACTCGTTTTTTCGCCTAACTGAAACGCTGGTGTTGGCGTGGTTGGCGACAGTAAAAAATCGTATTGCTCAAAGACACGCTCGGTTTCTTCCCGAATCAGCCGCCGAACTTGCTGCGCTTTGGTATAATACGCATCGTAGTAGCTGGCGCTCAGCGCAAAAGTGCCGAGTAATATCCGCCGACGAACTTCAGCCCCGAAGCCTTCAGTCCGGCTTTTTTTGTACAACGCCAAAAGGTCCATCGCTGGTGTATCCGCTCGATAACCGTACCGAACGCCGTCAAAGCGAGAAAGGTTGGAGGACGCTTCGGCGGTAGTCAGAATATAGTACGTCGGCAGTAGGTATTTCAAAAGCGACAAATCGACAGGTTCGACGGTATGTCCCGCAGCCCGTAACTCGTCAAGTCGACGCTGGGTAGCTTCGCGAATACGAGCATCAACGCCTGTACTTTCAACGCCGTCGCGTAGATAAGCAATTCGTAACGGGCGATCTGGAAGTTGTGCCTGCGCGTAAGGCTGAACCGGTTGACTGGATACGGTGCTGTCGAAATCATCTGGGCCTGCCATAATTTCGAGTAGGAGAGCGGCATCGTCAACGGTGTTGGCTATAGGACCGATGCAGTCAAACGAAGAAGCGTAGGCAATCAAACCCCAGCGGCTAATCCGTCCATACGTCGGTTTTAAACCCACAACGCCACAAAAGGCGGCTGGCTGACGTACCGAACCGCCAGTATCAGAGCCAATACTTGCTAAACAAAGACCCGCCTGAACCGCTACGGCAGAACCACCACTCGAACCACCTGGTACCCGGTTGGGGTCGGCGGCATTTCGAACCGGTCCAAAAAATGAGCTCTCGTTAGACGAGCCCATGGCGAACTCGTCGCAATTTTGCCGACCAATGATGATTACATCCTCGTCGAGTAGGCGCTGGATGGCAGTTGCTGTAAACTGTGCCGTGAAGTTATCCAGGATTTTACTACCCGCCCGAACGCTGTGGCCGGCATAATTTAAAACATCCTTGATACCAATGACCATACCAGCTAATCGTCCGGCGGTGCCAGCGGCTAGTTTATGGTCGATACGGTCGGCTTGTTGCCGGGCCTCGTCGGCATACACTTCGGTGAAAGCGTTGAGGTGACGCTGTTCGTCAATGCGAACCAGGTATTGCTCCACCAACTGACGGCAGGTGATCGTGCCCGATGTGAGATCGGTCTGTACGGTAGCGAAGTTGCGGTAGTAAGTCAAACGGCAAATAGGTTGGGCATTGGACTCTGGCGAATAGACTTTGGGATTGTCTAGATCCAACGTTTACGGGCCGGAGTCCTTTAATGCAGAAACAGACAATCAGACGGCTCCAGATTGGGACCGTCTGATTGTCTGCTTATAATCGATTAAATTACTTCTCCGACTCTTTAAGACCTTCTTCGATGTTTTCGCGAACGTCTTTAGTGGCGTCTTTGAACTCTTTAATGCCTTTACCAAGGCCGCGTGCGAGTTCGGGAATTTTCTTAGCGCCGAACAACAAGAGCAGTGCTAAGAAAATGAACACCATTTCTTGACCGCCCAAACCCATAATTGCAAAAATACTTGCCAAGATCATGATTACTAGGATTTGAATGTATGCAAACTTACAAAAACTCTCTCGTACAATCTATTAAAAGTAGGTAAACTTATTGGCTATTCAAACAAAATGGAAAGCAGCCAACTGACAATTTCTAATCGGTTTAGTACTACTTTCTACCAATGAATACCAATTCGCTCGATTTTGATCACCCAATTTTAATCGCTTCCGTTGCCCGCGCGGCTTCTGAACTCTGACCGGGGACCGTCGATTCCCAGTAGCGGAATTTTTCGATATCATCCTTAATACCGCTGAAAAGCCACAGCATCAGTGCAATATCATCGGTAAGACCAATAATGGGCAAAAAATCAGGTAAGATGTCAATGGGCGAAACAAAGTAAATAAGGACGGCGATCATTCGAATGAGCGTCTTCCAGGGTAACTGCCGATACTCGCCGGATGCGTACGCTTTCAACAAACGGGTTACAACACCCAACTGATCACGAAAGGCCGCAATGTTGGCACCCGACAGACCGCCACTTTTGTCAAGCGCTTCCCGAATCAGATTATACAGACTGCGGGTGTTACGGGCATAACGGACAGCGCCAAGATTAGCTCGCTTAAAAAAAATCGAGCTCAGAACGCGGGTTAAAAGACTTTTATTAGCCATTCGCTTGATAAGGGGACTGGTAGATTGTTGATAACTAACTACGAAACACTGAGTATTAGATGGCTGCTTTATCCTTTTGGTTTAAAGCCAGTCTTTAAGGCAAGCGTTTGTAATTGGTTTCTAGGGTATCTAACAAAAAAATTCCTGTTATAGTCCATAAACTGAGCAATAGGGACGTAAGTTTATTCTAAAGCTTTGGTTTGTCAGGAACTGGGACCTTACTTTGCGCTGCTTGTTCACTTCAAATTCCAAATATTGTATGAAAGTTACTGTAGTAGGTGCCGGGGCCGTTGGAGCCACCTGCGCCGACAACATTGCCCGCCGGGAACTTGCCCACGAAGTCGTACTATTGGATATCAAAGAAGGCATCAGCGAAGGTAAATCCCTCGACATGCTTCAGGCATCTACTTTGCTCGACTGCGATGTGAAAATTACGGGCTCTACTAATGATTACGAAAAAACAGCCAATTCGGATGTTGTCGTTATCACATCGGGTTTGCCACGCAAGCCGGGTATGACCCGCGAAGAACTCATTGGTATCAACGCAGGCATTGTAAAGGGGGTTACCGAAAATATTCTGAAGTATTCGCCCGAAACAATTTTTGTTATTATCTCCAATCCGATGGATACCATGACGTACCTCGCACTGAAGTCGTCGGGTTTGCCAAAGAACCGTGTGATTGGTCTTGGCGGAGCGCTGGACTCCGCTCGTTTTAAAACCTATCTGTCGCTGGCGTTGAACTGCTCGCCGAACGATTTGCAGGCTTCGGTGATCGGTGGACACGGTGATACAACCATGATTCCGTTGACAAGACTAGCTACGAAAGCGGGTGTTCCGGTAAGCCAGTTTCTGGATGAAGAGACGCTGAAGAAAGTAGCTGCCGATACGATGGTAGGCGGGGCTACGCTAACCGGCCTGATCGGAACGTCGGCCTGGTATGCGCCGGGAGCGGCTGGTGCTTACATGGTTGAAAGCATTCTACGCGATCAGAAGCGGGTTATCCCGTCGTGTGTATTCCTGGAAGGTGAATACGGTCAGTCTGATATTTGCCTCGGCGTACCGGTTGTTCTGGGACGTAACGGCTGGGAGGAAATCATCGATTATAAACTAAACGACGAAGAGCAAGCCGCTTTCAACAAGTCGGCGGATGCGGTTCGGAGCATGAATAACGTGCTCAGTACGCTGGACATCAATGTGTAAGCGATCAACGTGCGTGTAAAAAAGACAAAAAGGCTTCGTCAGGGAAGCCTTTTTAGTTTACCGTTTCCTAAGCGATCGATTCATTAAAAGAGGATCATTTCTTATTTTGGCACAAGTGAAATCGACAATCCATCATTTGACTTTACGTTCAACCATGAGAAAGTTATCTTTACTGGTACTGCTTTGTTTTTGCTTTCTGATGTCGGCGTTTCGGAGCGACCGGATTAGTGTTGACCGAACGGATGATCTCGCGACCATTTACATTTATCGGAGTGGACAATTTTATGGATCTGCTCTGAATTATAGTATCTACGTCAACGGTGAGAAGATCTGTAAGCTGAGCAACAACAAATACATTGAGTACAAGGCGAAGCCGGGCAAATTAGCCATAACGGCGCAACGGGGCGGTATCGAAGTGTTCAAGCGTGAAACGGAACTCGAACTCGATGCGGATGCCGGTAAAAAATACTACGTTAAGGGCGATATCAAATCAAGTATTACCCGGACACGACTGGAAATGTCGGAAGTGACCGAAAATACGGCCAAGCGGGATATGAAAGACATGACCGTTGATAACTGCCAGGAATCGCTTAACAAGCAATAGCACACTTCTTTATTGAACTATAAAAAAAGACCCGCTAGAATCCAGCGGGTCTTTTTTTTATAATGAAGGTAGTAATGGTTATTAGTACTTATTTAGAATAGAATCCGGCAAAAACTTCACGTCCAGGCCCGTCGCTTTCATCAAATTATTGCGGTTATTCTGGCCGTCAACATAGGCTGGGTTCACCACCATCGACCGGTTGTAATAGTAGGAAGCCAGTTGTAATTTCTGCGCGTTGTTCTGCGCAATACCTTCGCCCTGATAGATCACCCCCAGGTTGTTGTAAGCGGGTGCATAAGCGTTAGCCGCCCGAATCGTTTGCTTGTAGTAATACTTGGCCGAATCGACGTTAGGCGTGATTTTTTGAAACACGTAAGCCATCGAAAAATACGCTTCGCCGAAGTTTGGGTAAATCCGAGTCGATTGTTGCAGGTGATCGAGTGCCCAGCGACCGTGGACGTTGGCGTGTGCAATGTTGGAGTCAATCAACGTCTGAGCTTTTTTGATTTGCTCGGGCGATGGCTTGGGCTTGATCGCGTTTGTCACGTTGGCAATAGAATCCGCTTTATTACGGTCTTTAAGCCCTTTCTCGATCCACTCGTTGGCTACGTGCCGCTGTACCTGACAACTGTTGGGCGCATAGGGGAGAGCGGAGTTAAACAGCACGAAGTTATTTTCCCAATCCCGGTTACGTTCTACAGTCTTAAACGAGTACAATCCCGCTACGACGGCCATAATGCCAAGAACAGGCGCATAACGGGCGAAAACGGGTTTTGCAGGTTGTTCCTCGGTGCTAGTGGCCGATTCTTTTACCAGCAGTTTCTGCAAGGCCCAGATCAGGACAAAGCCAAAGCCCATCACCGCTGCGTAGGCAAAACGTTCGGCAAAAATGCCGCCCCGCAGCCAGATGAAGCCCAGACCCGGTGTCATGGTCACGAAGAACCAGAACAGACCAAAACCCCACAGCGTCCGTTTCACGAAGCCTTTCCAGGTTAACCAGATCAGACCAACAAACGTGAAGAACCCTGCCCAGGTCATCCAATCGCCTTTGCTACCCGATGGAATAACGTTGTACGAATAATCGTATACCAGCGGATGCGGCAAAACCAGCAGACGGATGTAATAAAGCAAAAACTTAAACGTGGTCGATTTCTGCGATTTCTCGATAGCATACGGATAGTTCGCCCAATCGACGGGGGGCGTACCGCTCAGCGTGCCGATCATTTTCTGTTTCTGGTAGAAAAACAAAGCGGCTACGATCAGGAACGGCCACAAGCTAATCAGTGATTGCCAGACATTCCGGCGTGCGAACCAATACTGCATGGCTGGAATCAAGCCAAGACTGACAATAGACGATTCTTTGGATAGGAAGGCGAGGTACAAAGACGCACAGGCGCCAACAATCCAGCCGCTCTGCTTGGTTTCCAGATAACGCCAGTAGGAAAGTAGCATGAGTGAGATAAACAGGAAGCTCAAAATCTCGTCACGTCCTTTGATATTAGCGACGATTTCCGTGTGAATTGGATGGGCAATGAATACCAACCCGATCAGAAAAGCGATAATCGTTTGTCCTGGTAACCACTTTTGCAGTAACGCTCCGATCACAAGACCGGTAAGGGCGTATAATCCGGCGTTGATGACGTGGCTAATGTTCGGATCGTCTTTGAAGTATTCCTGTTCAATCGCAAACGTAATCAGCGATAGAGGCCGGTAGTAACCAAGAGAGATATTACTGAAATGCCAGAATTCGGTTCGCATCAGGTCCGGAATACCAGACAGCCCTTTTTTAACGAACAGGTTCTGGCTTACCGCTGCAATATCATCGAGTGCATACTGATGACCAAACGTATTTGCGTAAAGCACAAAGCCAAGCAACGCCAATACCGCCAGCGGCCACCAAACGACCGGGCGTGTAGCCAATGGTATATCAGACGTTGACGCTGATTGCCCAGCCGTCGGTCGGACGGTGGGACGTACCGGCGTTTCGGTTGTGCGACCTGGTATAGGACGACTATTGGTAGGAGTCAGAGCCGGTTTGGGAGTAGTCGGACGATTAGGGCGGTCCTGACCGGGCCGTTCTGAGCCGGGTCCGGCAGGTTGTTTTTTTTTAGCCATGACAGCAGATAACTCGTCTATTTATGGGCAAATTTGTAATTACTTAGCTAGTTAATAGGCTAAGTAGGTTCAAGTTACTTTTTCTCAGTGGTAAAGTTCCGTAAGAATGTCAGTAAAATCAATCAGCGTGCATCATCAACTTAAAAGTATTCTTATTGGGTTAAGTTTAATTACTTGCCTCAATGGCTGTTTACCGAGTGCAGCGCCTAAATCGACGGGCCGTGGATCAACCGAACCCACGCGCGATGATAACCTGGCGCTCGGTAATCCGAGCGGAGCGTCAGTCAGCGATCCGAATAATTATCTGCTCGTTAAATCGGCTTATGTGCTATCCTACAGCCGCAGCCGGGGAATTGCGAACTGGGTTAGCTGGCACCTGAGTTCGGCCTGGAAAGGAGGCAGCCCACGTACCAACGACTTTAAGCCTGATCCTGCTATTCCAACCGGCTGGTACGCAGCTCGCACGTCGGATTACACAAACACGGGATTTGACCGGGGACACCTATGTCCTTCCGACGACCGCGACAGTTCGCCCGACGACAATGCCGCTACATTTCTCCTATCTAACATCGTGCCACAAGCACCCCGACATAATCGCGAAGTCTGGAAAAATCTGGAGGAGTACGAACGGCAATTAACGACAACGGGTAACGAGGTTTACGTAATTGCCGGAACCTACGGAGCCGGAGGGACCGGGCAAAACGGGTATGCTGCCAAACTGGCGAATGACAAGCTAACCGTTCCTGCAACGCTCTGGAAAGTCATCGTAGTACTGCCGACGGGCTCGAATGATGCCGAACGGGTTTCAACCGATACGCGCATTATCGCAGTTAACATTCCGAATAATCAAACGGCTGCCGACAAACCCTGGCGGGCCTACCTGACTAGCGTTGATGCACTGGAGGATCTGACGGGTTACGACTTCCTGTCAAATGTTCCCGCATCGATTCAACGAATTATCGAAGCTCGTATTGATAGCGGGAACAGCTAACACCTGGGAAAACGAACAGAAACAAAAAAGCGGACAAAGGTCCGCTTTTTTGTTTAAACGACGGCTACAGCAACAGGAACCGTTGCTGGGATACGCTTGGTTCGTCGTTGCAGCAGCGCAATAGCTTCGTGGTCTCCGTCAAAAGCGCCATCGACATTAACCATGTGATGAGCCAGTACGTCATAGCGTTTGCGCATCAGCAAAAAGAAGATTTGCAGGAAGTCCAGACCGTCAAAAATGATCGCTTGGTTCTGGGCGTACTTATCAATCGTTTTTTGGAAAAAGGAAGGGTGTTCTGTCCAGTGCAAAGCGGGGCGGATGTGATGGCTGATGTGATAGCCATCGTTCCAGCATTTTTTGTTGTACTTCACGTTGATGCAGGTGATGCTGTTTTTATACGCATTACCAGGATCGTCGAAATCCACAAACGCGTGCTGAGTCCAGTTGCCCATCATGGCAATTAACCGGTAGATAACCAGCGGTAGGATAAACACCAGTACCGTTGCGGGCCAGTTTATAAAACACAGCGCTATGCAGACGATGGCAAATGCGATCTCGCCCCGCATCGCGCGTGTAGCTAGCTTCGTCCGGTTTTTCCGGCGGAGGTAGTTGAGCAGGTTATGAACGCCTAACACAAAAAAGCGCCCGAAGTAGCTTAAGAAACTACGAAAGCTATCACGCTGAAATTCCATCGTGCTGCTGTCGTCGTCTTCAAGATTGTTTTCGGGATGGTGCATCCCAATGTGATGGCTATAGTACGTTTCAGGTGTATGGCCGAAAAACGGAGCCAGTACCCACGGTAAGTAATTGTTGAGCGACGCGTATTCGGGCTTAAAGAAAGGACGATGGCTTGTGCAGTGGAGCATAAGTCCGAACGGGCCTTTAAAGACGAAATTGCTAATGTAAAAATGAATGGCGGCAACGGTCCACCACAACCAGCCAGTTACGAATGGCATAAATAACAAAACCGCCAGAGGGATCAGGGTAAAACTTATGCGAAGCGTAAGGTACACAAAGGGTAGGTCGCGCTCGTCTTTGATGTAGCCGAGAAAAAACTGGTCAACCCGGTTGTACGGGCGGCTTGTAAAGGTGGGGTCGTGAATGGTGCCAAGCACTTTCATAGACGGTACGGTGGTTAAAGGGTTAAGTAAAAAATTAGGCAGTCTCGATTGTGCTATAGATGACAATAGAGACTGCCCAAACTATTGTTATAACGGAAAAATACAAACTAAATTGAGTAATCCGTTATTTGATTCACTATTAATTCAGTAGACAAGGCAATTAGTCGAAAGAAAAGAACATACTGAGATGATTATCAGTACTATATGTTTCTTTTTTCAATCATTTGCCTATATTATTTTTTTTCGACGGCGTGGCCACCAAACTCATTCCGCAGAGCCGCTACTACTTTTCCTGTGAAGGTATCTTCCTGCAACGACCGGTAGCGCATGATGAGTGAAAGCGCGATAACTGGAGTTGGAACGCCCAAGTCAAGTGCGGTTTCGAGCGTCCACTTGCCTTCACCCGATGAAAACATCTTTCCTTTGATCGCGTCGAGTTTCGCGTCTTTCTTAAACGCGTTTTCGGTTAGCTCCATCAGCCAGCCGCGAATCACCGATCCGTGACTCCACATGCGGGCAACGGCTTCAAAATCGAACGGAAACTGGCTTTTTTCAAGTACTTCAAATCCTTCGGCAATGGATTGCATCATACCGTATTCAATGCCATTGTGCACCATTTTTGTGAAGTGACCGCTACCTGCCGGACCCGTGTAGAGATAGCCGTTTTCAACCGATACATCACTGAATACACCGTGCAGTGGTTCAATCACATCCGGATCGCCACCAACCATTGTGCAGGCACCGTTTAAAGCGCCACTAATGCCACCGCTGGTTCCGCAATCCAGGAAGCCGATACCTTTTTCTTTCAGATAAGCATATCGGCGCAACGAATCTTGGTAGTGTGAATTGCCGCCGTCAATGACCACATCACCGGGCTGCATTACGGCCAGCAATTGTTCGATCACGTTATCAACGAGCGGACCGGCTGGAATCATCAGCCACAAAACGCGTTTCTCGGGTAAGGCATCGTACAGTTCCTGCAACGTATTAGCTCCCTGAGCACCTTCTGTTTTAATATCTTCTACCAGCGCTGCGTTAATGTCATAGCCAACAACCGTATGGCCGTGACGAACTAGGTTACCAACGAGGTTGAACCCCATTTTACCTAAGCCAATAAATCCAATGTGCATAATGGTCAACGATTAAAGTGGTCAAATTGGCGATTTCCCAAAAATCGCGCTCAACGAATAAAAATTAAAAACGGTTTGGGTACAGCCTGGCCCAAATGAGGGCGGCTATGACTCCCAGAATTGTTCCGCCAAAATCAGCGGCCAGATCGTCCCAGTCAGCACTACGGTTGATGGGCAACACATACTGAAGAACCTCGATCAGCGCACCAAATAGCAATCCGGCTACTATGACGGTGCCCACTCGGAAACCAGCTTCTTTCCAGAGAAAACTAAACAAGGCAAATATGGCAACGTGCTGTAGCTTATCGTTCCAGATTGTCAGTGTATCCGGTAGTTCCTCGTGCGGTGTTAAACAGCCTATCAGCATGACAATCGACCAGCCAACAGCCAGCCAGCGGGCTACGGCTACGTAATTCAGTTTGCTGAGGTCAATTCTAAGCATTTGTTTTCAGGCGATTCACTGTTAATAACAAAAAAAAGGCCATTAAGCTTATCAAATAAACGACATTCCGCGAATCTATTAGCCCACGGCCTAGGGAGCGGTATTGCTCATCCAAAGCAAAATACGACAAGTAGTACGATAAACTACCCACTATCGACAAACCGGCCAGGGCACTCAAACCGCTGTAGAGCAAGAAACAGAAGAAGACACCCAGCACAAAAGCGACAACTTGGTTATCATTGAGCGATGACGCCCAGAGGCCAATGGCCACAAATACGCCCGCCAGCAGTAAAAGCCCTAGGTAAGAGCCGAATACCCCCGCCGAATCGATATTGCCGACCGGGGAGCCAAGCTGGTATAAAGAAACATAGTACAGAACGGTTGGCAACAGAGTCAGGATAACCAACGACCAGCTTGCCAGAAATTTTCCGCCTACTACACCCCAGCGGCTGACAGGCTTTGTCAATAACCATTCCAGCGTACCCGAGCGCACTTCGTCGGCGATGGAGCGCATGGTAATGGCTGGTACAAGAAACAGCATGACATAGGGAGTCAGGTTAAAGAAAGTCCCCATGTCGGCATAGCCGTTTTCGAGCAGACTCGTATCCGGAAAGACCCATAGCATCAGGCCAATGGCCGTCAGGAACGCGGCCATCACGATGTACGCAATGGGAGAGGAGAAAAACTGATTGACTTCTTTGCGAAAAATGGCCAGCACGGATGGTTGATCAGGTAAGCGTGGTCAGCTAATAGAACTCTATTTAGTCAAACGGATTGGCTTTGTTCTGGCGTATAATGGCGGCTATAACTAATGACAGCAGCAGGCCAATGATCAACGTGCCGAACACGCCCGCAATGAATGTAAAGCCTGGTGACTGAAACTTCTGCGATATTTCAAGCGCCTGATCGATCTGTTCGTCAGACAAGCCCTGATCCTCCAGTTTGTCCCGGGTTTGTTCAAATATCCGCTGCTGAATCGTCGGATCGATCACAACATTGTAAAAAGTAATAAATGCCGACGAAAGTAGTCCGGCTATGGCCGACAGTAAAGCACCCAGGCCAACGCCTTCACCAAAGGTCATGTAGCCGCCTGTACTCATCTTGTATTCGCGCATGCCAAGTACCAGAAAAGCAATCATGGCAACAAGGGTCAGGATATTGAACAGGCCATTCGTGCTTTGATCGGTTACGTACATAACCAACGTAATCAGGATCAATGTCAGGCCCAGAAAAAGGCCCCACTTCAAGGCAATGCGGGTGGAGGTTGGTTGTTCGTTCATAATTAGCGTAAAACATTATAATCCTGCTTTCGGAAAATAAGCGAAATAATCAGGACGGGCAGCACAGCCAGCGCCGTTTTCTTCGTCAGCTCGTCGGGTAATAATACGCCCGGTGTCATATTGCTTACTTTCGCCCACTGGTCCTTGAACGTCTGCGGGCCGAACTGATCGACGAGTTGTTTCTTTCCTTCGAGCAACAACTTCTTCGAATTAATGACGTATTCAGCAAATACGTCCGGATTGATCTGGGTGACGAAAAAGTAAATCAGCCAGCCCGTTACCAATGCCGCAAAGGTGTTCAGTACATAGCAGATGGTGATCCCTTCCCACAAATGCAGCATCCCGTGACCAATGTGTTTTCGGTAGTACCAGACGGATGCAATCATCATAATGATGTGAATCCCAAAATCAAGCACCCGGATATTACCCAGGGGCGGTACACCCAGCGCATACAGCGCGAGGAAGTAAAAAAAGCACAAAACCCCCGTTGCGATCCCGCTAAAGAACGGGATTTTCAACAACGGATGATTGAAGTAAGCAATGAAGTCTTTCATGCACAATGGTTAAATTGTCCCTGATGCACAGTCCCGATCACTCGTCCGGTAAGCGTTTGACCTAAGAAGGGCGAATTCTTTGATTTGGAAGCGGTTCTAGAATAAGTCCAGGTTCCTGTCGGATCGAAAAGCGTCAGGCTGGCGGGTTGACCTTCGGCAATCGTTACAGCCGGTAAACGCAAAATTTGGCGAGGCCGATGGGTTAGTTTGTCAATCAGTTGCGTCAGCGATAGGTTACGGTTGTGGGTGATGGCGGCAGCAAATACGGTTTCGAGGCCGATGATGCCAAATTCAGCCTGGTCAAATTCCAGATTTTTGCTTTCGGCATCCTGTGGGCTGTGGTCGGATACAATAGCATCAATCGTGCCATCGGCCAGTCCCGCCCAGAGCGCAGCTACATCGTCGGCTGAGCGGAATGGCGGATTAACTTTCAGGTTGGTGTCAAAACCGGCTAGTGCCGAGTCGTCAAATACCAGCTGATGCGCGGCAACATCACAACTGATCGGTAGCCCTTGTGCCTTAGCCTGCCGGATTAACCCGACCGACCGCGCCGACGAAATGGTGGAGAAGTGAAGCACGGGTAGGGCGGAGGTCTCAGTCTGCCGGTCGGTAACGCCCAGTACGTAATCCAGCAATCGCAAGTCCCGCTCGATCATCAACTCTTCGGCCAGCGCCGGAAGCCCCTTCAGACCAAGCAGCGTACTCTGAATGCCTTCGTGCATTTGCCCAAAAAGCGTGAGTAACGTTTCTTCGGGACGGTTCATGAGCAAGCCGTTGACGGGTTGCAGGTACTGCAATGTTTTTAGCAACAAATCCGGATTCTGGAGTGGGTGGTGACCGTCCGTGAACGCGATGGCTCCGGCATGGTGCAGGTCCAGCATTTCGGTAAAGTCCTCGCCAGCGGCTTTCTTGGTGATAGCCGCTGTAACATGCACACTCACGGGCTGCCCTTCGGCCATGCGTCGGACGTAGCCAAGCGTGCCTTTGCTATCGATGACGGGTTGCGTATTGGGCAACAGCACAATATCCGTGAAGCCACCGGCTGCGGCTGTCTGACACACGCTCGTAATGTCTTCTTTGTGTTCAAAGCCGGGGTCCTGAGCCAGTACGCGCATATCGACCCAGCCGGGCGAAACGTGCAGATTGTCCGCTTCTATGACGCGAACGCCCTCCTCGACGGGCAGGTCAGCGCCAATTTGCCGAACTAGGCCGTTGACAAGTAGTAAATCACACAGCTGACCGTCGAACGACGACGCTGAATCAACAACACGAACAGAACGGAGTATCAGTTGCATAACCTTCATCTCCTCTGCCGTTTAGCAAAAAGGAGGACATGGGGTAAGTGAGTTTAAAAAAAAGGCTCCACAGGCGGTAAGCCGGTCGGAGCCTTCTCAAGTTTTGTCGAAAAGTGAATCAGGCACCAACTAACTCCTGATAGGCATCAGCGTTCAGTAAGCCGTCGTTCTGACCAGCATCAGCGGGCTTGAGCCGGATGATCCAGCCTTCGCCGTAGGGATCGCTATTGAGCAGTTCAGGTGATTTTTCAATGGCTGAGTTCAACTCCAGCACTTCACCTTCAATGGGTAAAAACAGATCGGATACGGTTTTGACCGCTTCAACCGAACCGAAAACGTCACCCTGGGCGAGCGTTTGTCCAACGGTCGTAACGTCTACGTATACGATGTCACCTAGTTCATGCTGCGCGAAATCCGTGATGCCGATCACGGCGGTGCCGTCAGCTTCGATGCGAATCCACTCGTGATCCTGGGTATAACTCAGTTCTGCGGGAAAATTCATTGCGGGGTGATTGATTTATACGCACAAAATACGGTAGACTAGGCCGGATTTGCAAGCGTGAACCCCGCTCGTCCGTCTGCTTACTTTGTAACCGACGCTTGGTTTGGCGAAAAACTGGCCGGAGCAAGTCGGTCACGTTCCTGCCGTTCGATCATCCATTGCGGGTACGGTTTGGGTGTCGCGCTTACTTCGTCCAACCGGTCGAGTTGTTCCATAGTCAGACTAAGTTCTGCCGCTTTGATATTGTCGGTCAGTTGATCCGTATTTTTGGCCCCGATGATCACACTCGTTACGCCCGGTTTAGCCAGCACCCACGCCAGCGCAATACGGGCAACGGATACGCCGTGCTCTTCGCCGATGCGTTGCATAACGTCGATAATCTCGTACGCTTTTTCCTGGTTAACCGGTGGAAAGTCGAAGTTAAGCCGACGGGAGCCATCTTCCGGTTTGTTGTCGCGGATGTATTTGCCGGATAAAAAACCACCCGCCAATGGACTCCACGGCAGAATAGCCATCTGCTGGTCCTGCACCATCGGAACGAGTTCGTTTTCGAGGTCGCGTCCCGCGATGGAATAATAATTCTGCGTTGATACAAATTTACCCCACCCGTGTTTTTCGGCGATACCGTTTGCTTTCATGACCTGCCAGGCCGCCAGATTGGAGCAGCCGATGTAGCGAACTTTACCGCTTCGGACCACATCTTCCAGACCACGCATGGTCTCCTCCAGCGGTGTCGAGGGGTCAAAACCATGAATCTGGTACAGATCGACGTGCTCCATCTGCAACCGTTTTAGACTGTCGTCGAGTTGCTGCATGATTTGCAGGCGGCCCAATCCAACTTGATTTTTACCCTCACCCATCCGTCCGCGCACTTTCGTGGCAATGACCAGATCATTACGGGCAATGCCCAATCGTTTTATGGACTCACCCAGCAGCGTCTCGGATTGCCCGAACGAATAAACGTTGGCTGTATCAATGAAATTAACGCCTTGATCAATAGCTGATTTTATTAGTTCATTGACGCTGTCCTGCTGAAGCTGACCAATCGCTTGCCAGTAGCCTTCACCACCGAAGGTCATTGTACCCAAACAGATTTCGGAAACCAGTACTCCTGTGTTTCCTAGAAAATTGTAGTTCATGGTTGATTGAGTTAACGTACCTAAAGTCAACCCGCGAAGAACCTGTATTGTTGATTTGATTCGGCAAGCGGCCAAAAAAATAGCCGACCCGAAAATGGGTCGGCTAATCGAAAAGGTAAGGGAATTTCGTAAAAGCTCGCGTTACTCAGCCAGATTAAACTTGACCTGAACACCGCCCGCCGTGGTTGCCCGACGGAACGAGTTGGAGACTAGTGGATCGTTGAATGTCCGGTCGAAATAAAAATTGAGGTTCAACCGGCGATTTACGATGTAGCTAACCTGCGGACGAAGCTGAAAGTTTACGTTACCGGCGGTAATAATCTGCTCGGCGTCGAGTTTTCGCTGAATCGAGCGGGTGTCCCGGAAGGTCATGTTACAGGAGAACGTCAAGTCATTTTTCAGGCGTTTGTATGCACCGTTGATCCGGAAGGGAACCCGGAAGTTCTGTTTGGTAAAACCAATCGAAGCTGTCAGATCCTTATTGCTTAACTCAGCTACCTGCGCGTTCGACAAGCTCAGGGCTATATCGCGGCTTTGGTTGTACTCAAGGCGACCACTCACGCGACTCTTCGTCTGGAACTGAACGCCAAACATCGGGGCAAATTTCTCCGACATCGTGATGGTGCTCATCGCTACGACGGGTACGTATTGATTGAGTTGGTTGACGATAGAAGCCGGAGAAAAATTCTGGACGGCCAGGTTGACATAAGCGGCTCCGTAATCCAGGTTGGAGATAAAGTTGCCAACGCTGTAGTTGGAGGTGTAGCTATGCGTGAGCGTAAACGCACTGAATCGTTTCCGAATGAAATCGAGTCCCGACAGGCCGTTGTAATCGACCCGCCAGTTGGGCAGCGGGAAGCTGTAGAATGGCGATAACTGCGCTTTTTCTTTTGGCTGACCGCTGTAGGCCGCAAAGAAAGCCGGAATCAACACGTCCTGCGACGTTCGGGTGTACTGGCCAACTCCTTCCTTGTTGAGTGCCGTCAATCGATTAACGAAATACTCGCGGTATTCTTCAAATCGATCAAAGATAGGCGAGGTGTTGTCTTTTCGCAGGCCAATAAACGCCGTTCGGAATGACCAGAACGACATACTAAACTGTCCATTCCGAACCGGCGATTGCGTTTCGAACGGACCGCCCTGCGTAGCTGGCCGGTAATACTCCTGGTACACATCAGAACGGGTCAATCGCCATTCCACCTGCATCCGGAAATCCTTGAAGGGTTCCAGTGTGGTGCGGGCGCTGAAGTTTTTGGCGATGCTTTGCTGGAAGGCGGTATTCTGCACGGTACTCGGCGACAACCAGCCTTTCTGGGCGGCTTTGTAGGCAATGTTGTAATCCTGCTGACCGAGCACAAATCCTAGTCCTGGTGCATTTTCCTTGCTTAAACCAAAGAACCGGGGCGTTGGCAAAAAGCCCGGCAGAATTGTCGATTCCTGAATAGTGTACGAAAAGTTGATGCCCCGAACCGTGAGCAAAGCCCGCGTAAAATTCTTCAGCACTTTGCTTTCGCTCCGGTCGATTTCTTCAATATCACCGGGGTTCCGGGCAAAGTTCTTGCGAATGGGCGAGGGGGTGTTCGCGAAACGCAGGTAGCGAATTTTGTTGTACAGCCGGATCAAATCAACGCGTCCCGTAACGCCCTGCTCGCGGTCGTTGCGTAGAATATTGCCGAACGGTACGCCCGATGAATCGGCAACGCCGAACGAATTGGCCTGAAACTGGTAGCCTACTTTATACAGAGCATCGGCTGCCATCCAGTCGAGCAGGGGAATTTTGTCGAGTGGTAAGCGGTACGTTGCCCGAATCTCCTGCACGAAGTTTTTGATACGACCCAAATGCTTGATGCTGTTGATAATCGAGTCGCGCTTGGCCTGCGTATTGATGTCACCCGCCGGTTCGTCAATGATGGCGTTGGCTTGTGCCTTATAGGTCAATACCAGACTTCGCGTTAGGTTCCAGGTCAGATCGTAGTATCGGTTAAACAGGAAGTACTTCTCAAATTGAGGGGATATTCCGTTCGTGGTCAGGTCCGAGGAGCGTAATTGCGTTTTGATAAAGCTCCGGTCTACATCGGTCCGAATCGACACCAGCGTTGGCAGCGGAGTTATATTAAAATCCTTGAGCCAGCGCAGATAAGGGGCTTCAAACGACGCCTTGTTACGGAACGGTTCAAAGGTTTTAGGCTGACCGCTGTAGGTGTAAGCGATGCCTCCCCGCGTCTGCTGTTGCAGGTACTCCTGCGTCAGAATGTTCGTTCGCTTCATGTCATTGTAAGCGTACGTAAACGACAGGTTCTCGAAATCGTAAAAGTGCGTTTTCGCGTTGGCATTCGTCTTCACTTTCCGGACGTTGGAGAAATTATAACCCCGTCGGGTGGTGTTGTCCTGCACGAGTTGGCGATAGCTGTTCCGCTCGGCTCCTTCCGCTTTTGTCGAGAGTGAGGTTTCTAAAGGCGTATCAGGGTCAAGTGGGTCAAAATGCGGATCGACGTTCCGGTGGTCGTAGTTGACGTACAGCGGAATGCGGAAGCCCCAGTTTTGCGGTAAAAACTTGTCCAGTGCAATCGCCGACGAAACGCCAAATTCAGACGTTGTTTCGCGGGCTCGATCACCAATGCGCGTCTGTACACCACCGAAACCAAACGTCGTGATGCGACCGGAAGCGGTTACCGTCGCCAGGTCTGCCAGTTTCATGTTTACGAAACCGATAGCCGCCATACCCGCATGTTGGTCATAGCCGTAAGCGCGTAGTTCATCGACCCAGATAGTAAAGGTTTTTGACCGTTCGCCATCACCTACCAGCTTCGGATTACGCATCCCGATCATCACCGATTGCACCGAGCTAAGGTCCGGGTTACCAACGACAGTAAGCTTGTAGCGACCATCTGCCGACATTTCCGTAAACGCCAGCGCCGTCTGACGTGTGTACTCCCGATTCCGGTTGGCTTTTAAATTGATCAACTCCGAAATCGCCAGATCCAGATTGTTGGCTTCGGGCCAGACCCGCAACCGCAACCCTTCGTCATTGGGGTCACCCGTGATGTTGGGTGGAGTATGCACCAGATTTGGAATTTCGATTTCGTAATAGTTATCCGTATAGTCCGTACCCAACCGAATGAATGCCGACACCTGACCGGATTCTTTATCGGGGTTGTGCATGTGGACAAACATCTTGATGCGCTCCCGGAACAACAAATCCATGTTCACGTTGCGGAACGCCCCCCGCGAATCGCCGTCGCGCAGGTTTGTTACGCTCATCCGCATCGACTGTTCGTTCAGCTCAACCGTGCTAACCTGCGTGTAGTCGCGGTCGCGAACGTAGCCCGGCGGAACGGTATAGATGTACTTTTCGCCACCCTGCTGCGACACCTGCTGACTGCTGTTTTCTTCAATGTTGACCGTCGAAACCGTAAACTGAGCGTCGTAAGGCTCCGGCACTTCCTGCAATCCCCGTTGGTTCAGGTCACCCGTGTATTTACGGTACTGGTTGGCCTCCATCTGCAATTCGGCGAAACGCATGACGACGGGTTGTTCGAAATCCGTAAGGTACATCCGGATAAAGCGCATGGATTTGAATCCGTTGATACCCCCTACTTTACGCGTTGGCTCCCGGACCGGAATGCGGAACTGGTACCAGGTCACGACTCCGCCCGGCGCCCCCTCGGAGGGAACCGTCACTTTGTCAATGATGTACTTGTTCTGTCCAACTTCAAGCTTGCCCGGACGAAGGTCTAGTTCGTATTCGTAATATGCTTCGTTATCGTTGATGGTATTGTCGAGGTTAAGATCCTCAATGTCGGGTAAGGTTGTCGAAGCGGGGGTCAGAAACTGGTTTGTGGTCGTGTTTTCGGGCGAATTATTTTCCATGCCCATGTAGTTTTTGTACCGCGCCACGATGTATCGTTGCTGGTCGGCTTCTTCACCGAGGTAGAATCTAAAATCGTCACCAGCGGGGTCCTGTTGAATAGCCGACAGCGCAGCGGTGTTCGTAACTCGACCCTGAATGGTATTCAAATAGCTCTGAAACTGGGTTCGTTCGGCTGCGTTACCCAAACCATCCAGGCCAATGTCCTGCCGTTCGCGTCCGCCACTCTGAAACGCATTGGTGACAAACTGCTGGCTCGGCGCGCGGCCCCAGGGAGTTTGCTCCGTTCCAGGATTACGTGAACTGATCGTCGAATCGATTGGGAAGCCGTTCTCGAACTCATAACGACTATCTTTTATGACGTCCTCCGAAATATCACCAATGTTGAAGATCAGCTTACCACCGGTTGTGTTGTTGGTGTTCGTCACGTTCGGGTCGTTGCTGCCGCGCACTATACCAGCCTGCCCGGTCACAAACGGGTCCATGAGCCAGAAGGTCAGGTTCTCGATGTTTGCGTTGTCGAAGTCAATGTCCGAAGCAATAGCCCGTGTAACTGCTCCGAAGTTTTGCCGAGCATTAGGTAACTGACCGTTAGGATTAAGGTTCGGATTGTAGTTATACATACCCCGTTCTGCCGGGAAGTACGACACGTCCAGAATGCTTTCGGGCAACTGCACCGGGCGGACCGACCGGCCAGGAAACAAGTCTTGCGGCAGGAAATAACGCTCGTAAACGTTTTTCTTGACCTCGTCGGGGTCAACATTGGACACGACACCCTGCGACCCCGGTGTATACAGCGTTGGGTCCACCGAGTATACCGACATGTGCGCCCGGTTGTAAGCCGATTCAAGCGGGTTCTGGAAGCTTCCCTGCGGAAACTGCTGCGGTGTTGCTCCCAGTCGCCAGCGGGTGGGCTGGCGGGTCAGGTCAAAGATTGTTCGGGCCGCTTCGAAGTCGTCCAGGTAGCTTTCGTTACGGGCGCGGGGGTTGGTGCCGGGCAGCAGCTGAGCCACTTCACCGCTAACCTGAACGGTTGACAGTTCTTTGGTTTGCACCATCGGTAGCTTGTCGAGCAGTCGGGTCAGACCGGGTACATCTTTGCGGATGTTGGCGTTTAAACCAAGAATCGTGTTGTTGATCGGTTCGTTGCCGAGGGCCACGCGAGTCAGGTAACCAGCGGGCGTTTCCTTCATGTGCATAGCCGTTAACCCGATACTGACATCGCGGTTGATGGCGTAATCCAAATGGGTACCGACCAGGGTCCGAATCTGGTTCTGGAACAGGTCGGGTTGTTCGTAGCCAATCCGAATTTCGCGACCAGAGTTACTAACGCTTTCGTTGATAATACGCAGTCTGCCGGTCTGCGGCTCAAATACGTAGTCGGCTCCGGGCGACAGGGGCACCCCACCGGCTGTTACTGTAACCGATTGCTCATTGACCCCGTACGGCAACTGCACTTCCGCGCCGTTACCCGATTGGAAAGCGCCCTTCAGGAAAAACTTGTTTTTACTCGCTATTTGCTGTGCATCCGCTAAGGTCGTTCGGTAAAGCTCGTTGAAAACGTATTTCGCCCGAAGTGCTTCTTCATCCGCTCCGAATTGTCGTTCGAGGTAGGAGCCGAAGGGTTCCAGCACCGGGAATATGATTTTCCCGTATCGGCTATCGACGGTAATATTCTCGACGTAATCAAAGTTACCGTCGGGCTGGGCGTCGAGCTGCTGGTTAAGCCGGTCCATACCAAACAACTGTACCAGCGGACGGTTCTGCGTCAGGCGACCCTCTTGCAGGTTCGGGTTATCGATACCCGTGAGGTCATCCTTGTAAATAACCCGTAGTTGAAACCCCTGACGGGCAATCTGGGCAGAGTTGATCGAGTAAATGTTTTTCATCATCAGATTCCACATCGGCAACTGAAGGTTGTTGCGAATGGTCGATGATTTCAGCAGTTTCAGGACCAATACCTCGTCGTCTTTGCGTGACTGGTAATCTTCGGTCAATTCACCGACTTTGTAGCGACGGCCCTGGTAGGTATATTCGTAGGCAACAGCCAGAATTTCGTCGTTACGCAAGGGCGTCACCAGCGAGATGTAGCCTAACTCCGGCTGAAGTTTGTACTCCCGGTCAGTCAGGCGCTTCGACGCCCGCAATAGATCGTAATCGGTTCCTTTGGCCAGACCAAACGAGTTGGTCAACTGGTCGGAAGTCTGGTCGACCTGTCGGAAGGGCGCATTCGCGTTGACGGTCAGTTTCGAAAACAAGCCGTTAGCTGAGTTGTCTGCCGGGGTCCGGCCATTACGCGAGAACGGCTGAACGTTGGCATTGGTCTGATTGTACGGATTGCCTTCGCCTAAATCCTGAAAACCAACCACGTTGCGAAGCGATTCGGTAGTGTTCGTCCGGTTCGTTACGTAAACTTCAATCCGCGTGACGTTTACACCCGATGTGACCTGGGGCAATGACCGCAACGATTGCTCGTAGATATTCCGGAAAAACTGCGACAGGAAGAAGTGCCGGTTTTCGTCGTATTGATCAGCCCGGATCTCAAAGGGTCGGTTCGAGGTTCCCCCCCGTAACACAATCTCCGTCTTCCGCGACCGCTGCTGTGACAGCACGACCGTAGCGTTCAGTTTCCCGAAGCGTAGTTGCGATTTCACCCCAAACAGGTTCTGTACACCCGGAATCAACTGACTGTTGACCGCCCAGCTGATATTGCCGACTTCAAGACCCTGGATAATGCTTTCGTTCTGGGGGGTAAAGCCGGGAAGTGTACCGTTGGCTCCCGGCACGCCCGGTAAGCTGGGCGTGTTCGGTAAGTTGGGCAGGTTTGGCAAACCCTGGCCCGTACCAAACGCGGGTAAGCCGCCACCCGGTTTGTAGTTGACCTTAAGCGCGTTTTCAAAGTTAAAGCTGGCTTTCGTGTCGAAATTGGCCAACACGCCTAGCTTTTCCCCAATCTTTCCGTTGAAATTGATACTAATCTGCTCATTGAACAGAAAGTTACCGTTGCGACGCTGCCGTACCGGAAGAACTGGGTTGTCGATAAACTGATACAGGTAGCCAAAGTCGAGCGTGACAAAGCCGTTGGGCTTGAAATCGACGTTGCTGCCGCCAAACAAACGATCAATAACGGGCGGTAACTCTAATTTGGGTATCAGCCCGCGCCCAGTTACGGCACTTTGTCCTTCACTGCGGGCGCTAAACTCCCGTAAGACATTTTGACCTACCCGCTGATTCTGAAGCTGGTTGTAGGTATCGTAAGGAACCGTCTCGGACGGCCGGTAGGGCATGCCGTACTGCGAGGGGGGCAACGCTAAGCCCGGAACCGGAATACCGGGTGAGATTGTCCCCGGTGGGGTTGTGCTAGGAACGGCTGCATCGGGAAACACGGCCGTGGAGCTGCCTGGTGTAGCAATGTTTGTTCGGCCTTGGACGTTGTTTGGCGTCGGTGCACCCGACAGTGAAACTCCCGTGCGGACCCGTTCCGAAATGTCGACGCGACCTGTGGGGTCGAGGTGGAAATCGGTTGAAACACCCTTCGGATCACGCAGAATAAACGGTGACCGTGACGGACGCTCCGAAAAACGCGTAGCCCGTCGGTCGGGCCAGTTGACCGTTGGTCGCCGGTTGGCGCTGCGCACCGCCCGGATACTATCGTTGCGGTCTTTGACGGCTTGCTTAATGGAATCCGCCCGTATAACAGCCCGTCGCCGGACTTCGGCGCGCGCCGAGTCCTGAGCTGCCTGCTGCCGACGCCCTGCGGCTCCGCGCCGGGTGGGGGTAGTCGGTTGATTTTGCGCCGTAGCCAGGCCTGCACTCAGTACAAGCCATAGTAGGGGTATAAGCGTTCCGGTTCGTACAAACACGATCCTCCCCGTAAAAGAGAGGTAAGCGTTACTTATGTATTTGTGAACAAGGTAAGGGTTCACCATCGGCAATACTTTCAAGTTCGGGAGTGGTAGTGCGTACAAGCGCCTTACCTTAAACGGCCAAAATTAAACCAATCGTCTAATCGAACGATAGATTTTTTAAACGGTGCCCAAACAAACATTTATGCGTTGTTGTTTAGTCGCGGCCAACGGTAAAAATACACGAATTTCAGTGGATTTTAATGTATGCACTTCCCAAACTTTAACGATAAGTTTACAAACGGACTTAAAGAAGTAGAAATAAAGTGCGGGGGTAAACTAGGATTTTGTCAATCAAAAGAGTCTGATACAACTAAGAGAAGTTAGCCCGAAGCAATAAAGTATAGTTGATAAAGCAGTATTTCTTAAGCAGTAAGCCCCGGTGAAAAAGTTAGCGTACAGGAGGGTAACGATCAGTATTGAGAAAGAGTCAACCCTGATTGATTAACCAAGGTTGACTGGAGAAAAATACGAATGGATCAACGCAGTGCCCGACGAATTACATCTTCGACGCTTAGTGCAGGGTCCGCTTTGAGGGCATCGTCCACACTTTTCTCAGCGGTCGGTTTAGGGAAGCCAAGGGCAACGAGTGCGGCCAATGCTTCTTCCCGAACCGGGTTTGTGGCTGGCTGCTGACGGTAGGTTGGACCATCGGGAACGACACCGGCCTTTTTCATTTTATCGCGCAGTTCCAGAATGATGCGTTGCGCCGTTTTAGCACCAATCCCTTTAATGGCCTGTACCGCCCGAACATTTTCGCCCAGAATTGCCAGACGAAGATCGGCGGGCTGCATGGCCGAGAGCATCCCAAGCGCTGTGTTAGGACCCACCCCCGAAACGCCAATCAAATCCAGAAACAAGGCTTTCTCATCGGCTACCGCGAACCCGTACAAGATCTGAGCATCTTCGCGAAACAGGTGATGAATAAACAGTTTGATGCGTTCGCCACCACCGGGCAATGTTGAGTACGTTTGAAGAGATATATGGACTGCGTATCCGACACCGTGTACGTCAATAATCACGTACGTTGGTTCTTTGTAGGACAGCACTCCGTCTAAGTAAGCGATCATTCAGCGGTTAAAAGACGTGTAATCGAAGCAGTTAGAATAAAGTAAAGATACGAAAAAAGTGCGACTTTTCGTGTGGTCAATGGGTAATTCAACCCGTTACTTACCGGGCTTGGCCGGGTCGATTTTGTTGAGCAAACCGGTCATCATTTCTTTGAAATAGTCGCCGTTGTACGGACCAAACCAGTTCATGTCGCGGACTTCGTACGCTTGCCGGTTGTAATAACGGTCAGGCGTAATATAACCGATATAACCACCGTCGAAGCTGGTAACCATTAGGTTAAACCCTTTTTGATCCGCTACCGGGTTCAGCTCCGCAGCCAGTTCGCTCGAAAAGTCACAGGGGGTGCCCAATAGTACCGTTTGTCCGATACGCAACGCTTTCAGATCAGAGGGATAATCGCCGTAGAGCGCATAAAACAACCACGGACGAACGCGCCAGTTGCCGAATACGCGCGGATGCGGTTCCCGCAAACCAAGCGGTAAAGTAAGAATAGCTAGCGTGCTATCTGAGCGAGGCTGAATCGTCGGGACGGTGCGCTCGATACGAACGGCCAGATCACCAGCGTAGTTGCGGATTTCCTGAAAGTCAGTTTTTCCGCGTGGTTCGGGAGCGGTACTGCCAACGGCACCCGCCAGAAACATGGCGAAGTTTGCCGACTTTTTCTCCAATCGATCCACCAGCGAACCGGGGTAATCGCGGCTGAGGTAAGCGCTGTTGTCGCCATCAAAAAGCGTGGGATGACCGGCAAAGGTGCAGAGAAGGGCTGACTCGCCGGTGGTTTTTTTTAATTCCAGTAATCGAATTTTACCATCGAGCGGACCGGTGGGGCCGGAGGAGCTAAGCCGGTTCGAAATAAGGTCAGTCGCGTCGGATTCGCCAAAGCCAACCTGCACCGGAGCCATGTTGGCCTGCGCGTTGCGAATAGCGGTCAGAACGCTTTCGGTAATGCGATTGACTATTTTTTTGTCGTAGCCACCCGCGATCAACTGACCGACCACACGAGGAGCCCAGCCACCCATGCTGTTATGCGAATGAATGGCGCCCATGTACACGTTCTCCCACCGTAGACCGACTTCGGGCAGGCGTTTCTTGAGTGCTTCCGTAACCGTCGGTGGTGTGATGACCAGATCGAGTCCAACCACGGCAACTTTGGTATTCCCATTGTCGAGCAGGATCGCCCGGACAAAAATAGAATCAGCAATTGTTTTCCAGTGCTTTCCCAGTCGTTCGCCGTAGCCGCCCGTGGGGGTCGTGTAGGAAGGAGTCATGTTTACCTTGGCCCATCCCGCCCGTAAAGGTTGTCCGGTTGTCAGCGGAGCCGGTAACTGCGCTAACCGTTGCTTGGTTTGCGCATAATATGGCATCTCACGGTACGGCGTATCATCGACAGGAGCCAGACTGATGGCCAAAAAGCAACCAATAAAAATCAAAAGTCCTGCTAGGACTTTAAGGATAATACGGACGAATTTCATACCGGCATGGCCGCCGACGCTGGCGAATTTGGGCGCAAGCAACAAAAAAAGACCCGGATGGGAAAGGAAAACGAAAAAGGCACCGGAGAAAATCTCCAATGCCTTTCTTCACTATACCGGTTTCCCGGCCTCCCTATATTCGACCGTTCACGGGGTTAGCCCAGGAACGGTTTTACGATGGCTAGCACCTGATCACTCGTCAGGGGTTCATCGAATGCTTGACGAATGGCATCGTCCGACTTGCCCGTCAAGGTTTTCAGGTTAATTCCAGCTTGGGTAAACGAGGTCTGTGTCGTATCGGAGACCCACCCCTTCAGGCCTTGCATCCGGCGAATTTCTGACGCGTGCCGCGCTTCGACGGAGTGAATTTGCAGCGCTATCTGTAGAATATCTTTGTCGTTGATAAGTCTACCTGCCTGGCCTTTGTACGCCTGAACGCCCGTATCTTCGAAGGCGCGAGCAGTGGTTAGAAAGGAGGTTGTGTAATTGGTAAAAGTACCCGTCGGAAATTTAAACGTTGGTTTTGCCACAGCAGCCGCACCGAGAGCTGTTTTCAGTAGATTGACGTGCGCCGTTTCGTGCTTGCTAATCTGGCTGATAACGGTTCGATCCGTCGATGGAATAAGACCCGATGCCGCAAGACCCGCCTTATAAAATTCATCTTCGAGGTATTCGAGTGTCAGCGCGAAATTAGCCACCTCGATAGCCGCTTGCGAAGGCGTGGTTGTACCCTGGGCAAACGCTTGGTTGAACGAAGTCGCTACGAGCGTTGGAACAGCCGCAGCGGCCAGGTTCGTGCCGAATTTGATCAGGTTGCGACGCGAGTAAAAGCTGTACCGCTCGTTCGCTTCCGGATCAAGCTGCTCAATATCAGTAATTAATTTGAAAAAATTCATGACGTTGGGGTGGGGTTTAAGCCGTTGGAAGATTAGAACCGCTCAGTGGCGTTTGCACAAATTTCTGCGCTGTTGGCAGTATGTCAGCGGGCTTGGTGGCTGGGTCGAGACCCGTCGTGGGAGCAACAACATCATCACCCGCGAAGTCGGCTGATCTTGGGTTAATCAGATCCCGGATAGCCGCAGCATGCCGGGCTTCTACCGATACGATCTTACCAGCCAGCAGCAGGTAGTTCGCATCTTTGATGAGTCGGCCCGCACCATTGTAAGCCGCTACGCCCAAATCTTCAAACGCTTTCGCCGTACCCAACACACTTGTCCGATCGCTGAAGTTGATGCCCGTAAAGTTGGGCGTTAAGTCGGCAATTCGGTTGGCGGCTGGGATGGCCGCTTTGAAAAACTCGCGGTGAATGATTTCGTGATCGCGAATGTCGGTCAGAAGCGTTTTTTCCGCGTCGCTCATGTTCGTGTACGGCGTGGCAATCACTTGTGTATAAAATGCGGCTTCCAGTTGTTCCAACGCGTACGCATAATTGAGAATACCTACGTCGCCCGTGCCCAGATCAACGGTTGAGGGTACGGTGGTTGGGTTTTCTTCATCTTTGCAGGAAGCTAATATCGCTCCTCCGGCTACCGCAGCTCCCGCATACCGCAGAAACAACCGGCGTCCTACCATCACTGGCTCTAACTGACCCGGCAGCATGGATAGGCCCGAATCTTTCTGTTCTTGATTCATGTTGGAAAACGTTATGTGTGTCGAAAAGACCGTCGTTTTTCAGACGATGTACTACACTTACGGCGACCGCTTACACTTGGATTCATTGACAAGCAGAAAGAAGAGTTTGATAGTCTGAATGAGTAGTTGTCTTACACGAAAGAGGACGTGGCTAATAGACAGTCGATGAAAAGCTGTAGTAAAACCTACATCCTGGGAAAAACAAAGGGTCATTCGGGCTGTTTGGACTGAATAGCAACGCTAAACAACATGATTCGATCCTACCTGAATGCATTTCAAATAGGTATAGTAGCGGGCATGCGTGCCTTGTCGGCTCCGGCGATGGTTAGTCATAAACTGGCTCAGATGCAGCCAGATCCGCTGCCTGATTCAAAACTTCATAGCCTGGCATCACCAAAGACGGCAACTGTACTAAAAGTGATGGCTGTTGGCGAACTGATTGGCGACAAACTACCCAATACGCCAAACCGAACTGAGCCGTCATCCGTAGTCGGGCGAATGGCTTCGGGTGCTTTATCGGGGGCAGCCCTCAGCGAAGTTGACGGAAGAGACGCTCGCTATGGAGCAGCGGTGGGTGCTGCGGGCGCGATTGTCGGCACGTTTGCATTCTTCCATCTTCGGCGCTGGCTCACGCACGAACAAGGTCTGCCTGATCCGGTGGTTGCGTTGGCCGAGGATGTTATTGCCGTTGGAACGGCGTGGCGACTAATTCACCAGTCTAAACCGGCTGATGTTGCCGCTTAACCTACCCGCACAAACAGGCAGAACAGAAAAGGCGCGTCGGAGATGCGCCTTTTCTGTTTGAAATCTAGTCATCGTATTATCTTTGCCCTCCCAATATTACCTTCTTCAACGGCATCTTAATAACTTGCGTAAAGCGGCCCGACGGCTAGCGGCCAGTCTTTCGCTTATTCACTCTTTCGCTTTTTCGTAATGCAGGTTCTGAAATTTGGCGGTACATCAGTTGGCTCCGTAGACAGTATCAAACAGGTTATCCAGATTATTGACAATCACCGCCGTGGCGACGAACCACAAAATGGTGGTCAGATAATAGTCGTGTTTTCAGCGATGGGTGGGGTTACCAATCAACTCATCGAAATTGGCCGCATGGCTACCACGGGTAATACGGACTATATGGAACTGGTTCGCCGTATCGAAGACCGGCATTTCAATGTGATCAAAGCGCTGATTCCGGTAAAAGAGCAAAGCAAAGTATTTGCGCATGTGCGGGGAATTATCAACGAGCTTGAAGATTTGCTGCGGGGCGTATCGCTCATTCGGGAATTGTCGCTTCGTACGCTCGACCTGATTACTAGTTTTGGGGAGCGGTTATCCACAACGGTCATTACCGAATGTGTAAAAAGTAAGGGAATCCCGGCGCAGTTTCTGGACGCCCGGACGATTATCAAAACTGACGCACAGTTCGGTCAGGCCGAGGTTAACTATACGCTGACGAATCAGCTGATTCAGGAGCATTTTGCGAAAACGACGGATATTCAGATGGTGACGGGCTTCATTGGCTCAACCGAAAAAAATGAAACGACAACGCTTGGCCGGGGTGGTTCTGATTACACCGCGTCGATTATTGGAGCCGCGCTGAACGCCGACATCATCGACATCTGGACTGATGTGGACGGCATGATGACGGCTGATCCGCGCAAAGTGCCCAACGCGTTTAACATTCCGACCATCACCTACGCCGAAGCGATGGAACTGTCGCACTTTGGTGCCAAAGTGATTTACCCGCCCAGCCTGCAACCTGCTTTCGCCCGAAACATCCCGATTCGGGTGTTAAATACCTTCAACGCTACGCATTCCGGCACCATCGTTAGTCGGACAGCCGAACGACGCCAGTATACCATTACCGGCATTTCGAGCATCGATGATGTAGCGCTTGTCAACGTACAAGGCTCCGGTATGATCGGAGTAGCGGGGGTGTCAGCCAAGTTGTTTGGGGTGCTGGCGGCTCATAAAATCAGCGTGATTCTGATTTCGCAGGCTTCGTCGGAACACTCCATCTGTTTTGCCATTGACCCGCGCGGTGCCGAAAACGTAAAGGCCATTCTGGATACTGAGTTCGCCACTGAAATCAGCCACGGGCACATCGACAACATTACAATCGAGCGTGATTTATCGGTGATTGCTACGGTGGGTGAGGGGATGAAAAAAAGCTCCGGTATCGCGGGCAAACTGTTCTCCGTACTCGGTAAAAACGGGGTTAATATCGTTGCCGTAGCGCAGGGGTCGTCCGAGATCAACATATCGGTGGTTATCAACAAAAATAACCTGTCGAAAGCGCTCAACGCCCTGCACAACATCTTTTTCCAGTCCGAAGCGCGGGTGCTGAATCTGTATCTGGTGGGTACGGGTTTGATCGGAAAGACGCTGCTCAAACAGATCTTCAGCCAGTTTGATTTTCTGCGTACCGAGAAGCTGCTAAAGGTTTGTGTCGTCGGCATGACAAACACCAAAAAGATGCTGCTTGATCCGAAAGGAATCGCGCTTGACGATTGGCATGAGCGGCTGCTGACGGAAGGGGTTACTACATCGCTCCCCGCTTTTGTGGAGCGCATAAAAGATTACAACCTACCCAACTCGGTATTCATCGATTGCACGTCCGACAAAGACATTGTGCAGTTTTACGAGTCGCTGCTGGATGCGAACATCTCGGTCGTCACACCCAATAAAGTAGCCAATTCGGGACCTTACAGCGAATACCGGCGGTTGCAGCGGACCGCCCTGAATCGGGGGGTTAAGTTTTTGTACGAAACAAACGTCGGGGCTGGGTTGCCCATCATCAATACCGTGCAGGGCCTGATGACCGCTGGTGACCGGTTCCTGAAAATTGAAGCGATTCTATCCGGTACGTTGTCGTTTATTTTCAATACGTTCCGTCCCGGTATCTCGTTTGCCGATGTGGTGCGGGAGGCCAAGGAAAAAGGCTATACCGAACCCGATCCGCGCGACGATCTGAGCGGTATGGACGTAGCCCGTAAAATTCTGATTCTGGCCCGCGAAGCCGGTTTCCCGCTCGAACCCGACGACATAACGATCAATACGTTGCTGCCGCAACCGTGTCTCGATGCACCGACGGTTCCGGCCTTCTTCGAGGAACTGGAACGCAACAACGATTATTTCGAAAACCTACTTGCCCAGGCCGAAACGACGGGTCAGAAGCTACGGTTTGTCGCTAGTTTTGAGAATAACAAAGCCGTGATCGGGTTGCAGCCCGTAGGTGTTGATCACCCTTTTTATCAATTGACCGGGGCCGACAACATTGTTTCGTTTACAACGGAGCGCTACAAAGATCGGCCGCTGGTAGTAAAAGGTCCCGGTGCCGGAGCGGAGGTAACGGCTTCGGGCGTGTTTGCCGACGTTGTCAGTATTGGTAGCTACCTGGCGTAACTACTCGCATACGTACGAAAAGGTCTGTTTGTTATTCTTGGTCACCGGGTTCGGAACGCTTGCTTGAAAGAGCCGGGCGTTCTGATCCTGGCTCACCACCTTGTTCTCGGCGTCGTAGACCGGCGTGAAGGTTGACGATTCGCGGATGTTTGATCGGGAGCCGTTGTTGATGTTATACGATTGTAAAGCGGTGCAGTTGTTTGCGTGCCAGAGACGCCCCGGACGCGTTTCAATGGGCTGACTCAAGGCAACTACCGTCAGCAAAGGCAGCTCTAAAAACCGCTTGTAAGCAGATGGCTTCGTATCAAATTGGTACTCGGTCTCCTGCTCCACAACTGATCCGTCATTCAGCGTAAACCGAGCGCGTTCGAGGGAAAGATTTCCGGTATTGTCGTACACAAAGGTGTAAGCTCGTTGGGTGGTCAGCGAATTGTTGGGCAATACCCGGCGGTCTTCAACGATTTTTGTCATACGCCCCGATTCGTTGTATTCCATGCTAAACGTTGATTGAACAGTACCGTTCAGGCTCAACGTCGAGCTGGTTGGCTTCGTCCCTGATCCATAGCCCAGTGTAATCACCCGTTGCCCGTTCGTCGCCCGAACAACCCGGTCGTTGGTATATTCAACCACGTACACAGCGTCCGACTGCGTTGACTTTTCTGTGATAGAAGTCAGCTTACTGCCCGTATACGTAAAAAAGCGGTTTAGCTCGTCCGTTAGTTTGCCGCTGCTTTCCACCAATTGATCCGTCGCGCTGGTTAACAGACACGTTGAAATTACCGGATTTTCTTCCGGCTGGCAACCCAACAGAGCTACCGGTAAAAAAGCGATCAATAAGCGAATTAGTAAAATTTTAGTTTTCATAAACAGCTGGCTAACTACTAGCAAATGTAGGGTTCTCTCGGGCCTTTCCCTACCGATAAGCTCAAAAAATTGTAGCTTCGCAGTAGGATAAAACGCTTCCGCAAATCGGGCTTCTGCGCAGTCCTGAACCATAAAAACAAAGAAAATTCGTTGTATTTACGTGCTAAAAGAACCCCATCAGCAACCACTCATTGAAAGCATCCGCGCCATTGATCACGCCGAAGCGGTCCGGCGTTTTTTTGGCTTGCTGAAGGAGTTGATCGATATCATTAATCTTCCTAATGGCGACGCCCGACTCGCCTTTACGCCCGGTCGACGTGGTAAGGGAGCAATCTCGGCGGATATCAATTTCTTTCAGGCGCTGCGTATCCATAAACCTCGTCGGGCGGGCGAAGTTGAGTATCATCTGACCGTGAAAAAAACGTGTCAGGAACGGCTGAAAAGCATTGAAGAACTGGTTTTTGAACCGCTAACCGAAAAGTCGGATTACCTGGCGGTGATTATTGGCCAGTCGAATTATCATTTGCTGTATCAGCCAACGCTTCGAACGTGCTGGGAAGATTGTCTGCTCGAACTGGTAGAAAGCAACAAACGGGGGCCGCATTCAGTGCGGCACAACGCCGACGTGTACCGGGCTGCCGAAGACGAAGCTTTTCTGAGCGATTTGATTCGCCTGGCGGATGATCCTTCGCTGGCTGAACGGGGGCTGTCTGGTCAAAGCGTTGAAGAGCCCGAAGCCGAGTATGGTGTTCAACCCGAGTTACCAGACCAACCGCATAACTTGATCTTGTTTGGGCCGCCGGGTACGGGTAAAACGTTTGCGTTACAGCCTTATTTGCAGAAGGAAAATACGAATCTGATTACGTTCCATCCGTCGTATAGCTACGAGGAGTTTGTGGAAGGTATCCGGCCCGAAGTGCACAACGGACAGATCAGCTACCGAATTCGCAAAGGTATTTTTTACAAAGCCTGTCTGTCGGCCATGCAGCAGGCTGGCTACGGCTCGTTTGGCGACTGCCTGGGCGATACGCCTGAAAATAGGCGGGCCAAATTTCGGAAGGCTCCGGTGCATTACCTGCTCATCGATGAGGTGAACCGCGCGAATGTGGCCAGTGTCTTTGGCGATTTGATCACGCTGCTTGAAGCGGACAAGCGACTCGGGGCTGATAACGAGTTATGGTTGACATTGCCTTACTCGCAGGAGCGGTTTGGCGTTCCGGTAAATCTGTACGTGGTTGGCACGATGAACACAACCGATCGGTCTATCGCGTTGCTGGACATTGCCCTGCGTCGGCGGTTTGCCTTTCGCGAAATGACGCCGGACCCGTCGGTATTGGGTATGGTCGATACCATTGATCTAGCGCAGCTTCTCCGAACCCTTAACGAACGCATTGAGTACCTGCTCGACCGCGATCACCAGATTGGACACGCTTATCTGACCGGAGCAACGACGTATGCTGAATTATGCGCCATCTTCCGGGATCGGATCATCCCGCTTTTGCAGGAGTATTTTTTCAACGATTGGATAAAGATCCAGTTCGTATTAGGTGACAACCCAGCCTGGGGAAAAGATCCGGTGGAGCGCCTGGTATGGGTTAAAAAGAAATACACAGCCCTGGCGGCTACCAAATTGTTCGGCGAGATGCCTGACACGGCCGACGAGGTAATTACGTACGAAATAAATCCGCATCTGCAACGGGCTGAGTATGATCAGATTCCCGCTGACACATTTATTAAAATATACCACAAACAGTAACGCGGCCAACCTGTTCGCGTCATACTAATAAAGCGGATCGTTTAGCCGCGTTGTATATGAAAGCACTTGTTTTAACGGAATATAATCATTTTGATCTGCAAGACGTCCCCAAACCGACGATCAAGCCGAATGAGGTGTTGGTACGGGTTCAGGCCGTTGGTATTTGCGGGTCCGACGTTCACGGTATGGACGGCAGCAGTGGACGGCGTATCCCCCCGATTGTGATGGGCCACGAAGCATCGGGTATCATTGCCGAAGTGGGGGCAGAGGTGCGTGACTGGTCAACGGGTGACCGCGTTACTTTCGACTCGACGGTCTACGCACTTGACGATTGGTACAGCCGGAAGGGCATGTACAACCTCAGCGATGGCCGCGAAGTGGTCGGTGTTTCAACGCCGGATTTCAAGCGGCAGGGGGCCTTCGCAGAATACGTTTCGGTACCGCAGCATATTTTGTACGCCGTACCCGACAACGTTTCGTTTACGCAGGCTGCGCTAGTTGAGCCCGTGGCGGTTGCCTTACACGCGGTCGGTTTGACGCCCATTCAGGTGAACGACTCTGCCGTGGTAGTTGGCTCAGGAATGATCGGGCTGTTTATTATTCAGGTGTTAAAACTGGCGGGTTGCGGTACTATTATCGCCGTCGATCTGGACGATGATCGGTTGGCACTGGCCAAAACGCTGGGCGCAACGCATACACTAAACGCCCACGAAGGTGATCTGGTAAAGCAGGTGCAGGCTCTTACCCACGGACGCGGCTCTGATGTTTCGTTCGAAGTGGTAGGGGCGGGGCCAACCGTTAAAACAGCGATCGATTGCGTTCGGAAGGGCGCGACGGTAACGCTGGTTGGTAATCTGGCCCCAACGGTAGAAGTTCCGTTGCAGGCCATCGTTACCCGGCAACTGCGGTTACAGGGTTCCTGCGCGATCAATGGTGAATACGAAGCCGCATTAGCGTTGATCTCGTCCGGGCGTATTAACGTCGAGGCAATTTTGAGCGCTGAGGTACCGCTCGAAGAAGGTGCAGACTGGTTTCGTCGGTTATATGACAAGGAAAAAGGGTTAATCAAAGTGGTCCTCAAACCATAATTGCATTTTCACGGATAACTTGACGAAAGCCGGGTTTGAATCCATTCTGGGTTAACCCGGCTTTTTTGCACCAATTCGTACCACAAAACAAGTAGATAAGTGCCCATTCTGTTCATTTGACTAAGATTGCTGGTAAAACCGCACATTGACAATTAACGAACTGCTTTTATGAATATCGCTATTATCGGCCCTGGCAAAGTGGCCCACCTACACGCCAAAGCCGTTTTGCAAACGCCTGATACCAACCTGGTCGCGGTTTACGGACGAACCTACCAGAAAGCGGACGATTTTGCCAACCACTACGGCATCCGAGCCTACAGCGACGTGCACGATATGGTTGAGCGCGAAAAGGTCGATCTCTGTCTGGTTTGTACCACCCATCCGGCCCACCGCGAACCGACGATTGCTGCCCTCAACGCGGGTTCGCACGTATTGGTCGAAAAACCGCTGGCTTCGTCGCTGGAGGACTGCGATGCCATGATTGAAGCGGCTAACCGGAATAATCGCTACCTGGGAACCATCAGCCAGCGTCGGTTTTACGCGCCGTCCATGCGCATTCGGAACGCTATTGACTCGGGGAAAATCGGTAAACCCGTGCTGGGAACGATTCAAATGCTCGGCTGGCGTGACGAAGCGTATTACAAGAGTGATGCCTGGCGCGGTACCTGGTCCGATGAAGGTGGTGGGGTGTTGGTGAATCAGTCGCCCCATCAGCTGGATTTGTTATTGTGGTACATGGGCGACGTAGACGAAGTGTATGGTGTCTGGCGCAATCTCAATCACCCGTACATCGAAGTAGATGACACGGCTTTAGCGATTGTAAAGTTCAAAAATGGCGGACTGGGGAATATCATCGTCAGCAATTCACAGAAGCCGGGAATTTTTGGCAAAGTTCACGTTCACGGGCAGAACGGCGCGTCGGTAGGCGTTCAGACCGACGGGGGTGCTTTATTTATCGCCGGGATGTCGAGTATTACCGATCCTCCCGTCAACGATCTTTGGACGGTGCCAGGCGAAGAAAATCAGTTAGCGCAATTCGTGGCTGAGGATACGGCTTTCTTCAACACCATCGACGCAACGGTCTACTACTTCGGTCTGCAAATCGCCGAGTTTCGCGATGCGATCCGCGAGAATCGTCCGCCATCCGTAACGGGTGAAGATGGCCGTAAAGTCGTTGCTCTATTTCAGGCTATTTACGAATCAACCCGAACGGGTTTGCCAGTAAAATTATAACGACAAAATAGAAAAGGGACCACGGTAAGCGGTCCCTTTTTCGTTACGATATTCGGTTTAACCCAAATCAGCTTTCCGGATCTTTGGGGGTTGTCGTATTGTTGTCGCGCTCGGTGCGAGGATAAGGAAAGTAATTCCGGTTTCGCTCCGATCCGGTTGTACCGGGGCCTGGTCGGCCAAACCGGCGGCTATCTTCGAGCCGGAAGCCCTGATACGCCAGTTCGATGTTCCGGTTACGCAGAATTTCTGTCAGGACCGCATCCGCCGATTGTGAACCGCTGTAGGCCGGCAAACCAGCTCCTACGCCAAACGCATCGGTTGCCGCCGTTTTCGTCAGTACTTTGTTCAACGCAGTTATGGCTCCGGCTACGTCATTTTTACGGGCCGACGCTTCGGCTTGGATCAGCAGAATTTCACCGGGGAGATAAACCGGAATAGGCGTAGCGTTCGCCGTATAAAAACCCGTACCCAGGTTCGCTTTGGTGTTGGCCGTCTGCGTATAGAACGCAATGCGTCGGTCGTTCGCTGCCGGAGCCAAGGCCCCCGATAAGCCGAGATTAACATTGGCGGGAGCAAATACGTTGACGTTTCCGAAGGTGTAGAAGAAAACCGGATTCCGCGAGTTGTCATCGAAATTATAAACCGATTTTTTGGTCAGGTCGACTTTTGCCGCAGCGGTTAGCGCTTTGTCGTAGTCACCCGCAAAAAGGGCGTAACGAGCAATCAACGCCTGAAGCGTATTCGAAATATCGATACCCGGTACAATTCGGTTGGTGAAATTCGTCGATACCGGATTCGCAGCCACCTGCGCAGCCGCCGTTTCTAGCGAGGTAATGGCTTCTTTCAGCAATTGCGCCCGGTCAACGAAAGGGGAATTTTCCTGAGAAACAATGGGAGCCGCCTGAAAAAATTGGGCCAACGTACCCAGTGCTAGTGCTCGGAAAATAGAAGCATAGGCCGTTATGCCGCTTTTGGTGCCCGCATCAGCCGCCACGGTACCCACATTGGCGAGAACCAAGTCGGCGTTGGAGCGAACAAGTTGACACTGTGTCCAAAGGTTGCGGACCACCGCATTCGTATTGGTAACGTTAGCTTGCCCTTGTTGCAACGCAAACTCATCGCCGTTCCCCTGGTTGAGCACGACAAACTCGCCGGTTGTCAGACCGCCACCCGCTACAACATTGTAGATGACGCTCGTTGCGCCACCCACTGTAAAGCGGTATTGCAAACTGTTGCAAACGGTGATAAGCCCCTCCGCCGTACTGACCACCTGTTGCTGACTGGCTGTGCTGGGGTTGATAAAGTCCTGATTACAGGCGTTCTGCGTCAGCAGCAAACCCGACAGGATGGTTGTTAGAAGAATCCGTTTCATAAGTGAAAATCGATGCTTGGCAGTCGTCGTCTTAACGTATGACTGCTGAGAGTTTTAGAATGTCGCTGAGAGTTTGACTTGGTAGGTACGTGGAATGGGTACGTTGCCAAAGTCAAGGCCGCGAAGCAGGTCATTGGTACCACCCGCATTTGTCTCAGGATCAAAACCGGGGTATTTGTCCCACGAATACAGGTTCCGACCAATGAGCGAAACGCTCCAGTTGCTGATTGGCTTAATCACGCTAGGCAATGTATAACTCAGCGAGACTTCCCGCAATTTGGTGTATGAGCCATTGTCTACCCGCCATTCTTCGGTGTTGTAAATCGCGAAAATATATCCGCGTGGCAATTCACCCCGAAGTTCTCTTTCGGCGTATTCGCCTAGTCCAACACCCTGACGAGTCCGTTTGTCGGCGTTAAATACCTGCACGCCCTGTACGAAGTCCAGCAATACGTGCAATGTCAACGATTTGTAATTCAGATTGGTAGCAAATGAACCGGTCCATTTTGGGTTCGGGTTCGCAATGACAATGTTGGCCGTGGGAAACCGCGTGTCAGGCTGGCCTTCGGCGGTACGGGCTACGGTGTACTCCGTCGAACCGGTTACCTGACTAGACGCCCGCTCCGATTGCGGGAACCCTTGTGGTGTCAATAGCAATGAACCGTCTGCGTTACGGGCGTATCCGGTACCAAAATACACGCCAACGGGTTGGCCCTGAATTAGATAAGGTGCCCCGGCTGGCGACGGAACCGAGATAATCGGGCTACCAAGCGATAGAACTTTGTTGCGGTTGCGGTTGAAGATAGCTGTGAAGTCCCAGCTAAAATCTTTTGTCTTTACGGGCACAACGTCCAGCACAGCTTCGAGCCCTTTGTTTTCCATCGTCCCCACATTATTGATGATGCTTGAACCACCCGTTGACGGAGCCAGCACGCGGTTTACGACCAGATCTTTGATTTGCTGGTTATACACCGTTACGCCTAAGCCGATGCGGTTGTTCAGGAACGACAAATCAGCTCCGGCTTCCAGTTCGGCCATACGTTCGGGGCGCACCAGCGGGTTGGCCAACTGCGATCCGGGCAGCAGTGTGTTTCTTCCCAGATAAGCCACTGGCGAGAACTGGTAGAACCGGCTGTACGAGCCGACACCCGACAGGTTTCCGGCTTCACCATAGCTCAGCCGCAGTTTCAGGCTATTGAACGCGTCGTTGAATTGAGCATTTTTCCAGAAACCCAGATCAGACACTACAAAGGAGCCACTTACTTTAGGATAAAACTGATTCGTTACGGAGGGCGAGAACTTCGACGATTCATCGCGACGGATCGCTCCCGTCAGGAACGCTAAATTGCGGTAGCCTAATGTCGCCTGAACGAAATAGCCGCTCAGATTAAAGCGGTCGAGGCTGTAGTCCGCTAGGACCGTCGTACTACCGGCACCCCGCACGGTTTCGATAAACGGAGCCAGGTTTTGCCCCTGCGACGTTGAATAGTCGGATCGGAAAAACTGGTAGTTATAACCGGCAACCGCATTTAATTTAAACTGCTCCGACAGTTGCCGTTCGTAACTGACGTTCAGGTCTGAGTTGAGTTGCAATACGGTGTTGTTACCCGTTGCCGAAAACCCTTGCGGATATAGGTTAGCGCCCAGCGACGCCTGAGCCGCGTAGGGATAAGGCCGGATGTAGTTCTGACCAACCTGGCCGTAGGTATCAACTCCGAAGATGTAATCGACGCTCAGTCCTTTGAAGGGAGTCAGGTTTAACTGTAGATCGCTGATTGTGCGGTTCACCGACTGCGTAAATTTCATGTCCTCGATGGTCGAGAGCGGGTTTACGCGGGGCCCTTCCACGGCTTGCAGGTTACCCGAAACATCGCGCTGGGTGATGTCGTAAATGTTGTTAACGATGTTGACCGAATTGATCGGGCTGTAGAACACGTTGCCGTTCGCTTTTTCGTTGGCGAAGCTATTCACGTAACTCAGACCTGCTGATAATTTGGCCCAGTTGGTCAGGCGTTGGTCGAGCCGGGCGCGAAGGTTGTAGCGCGTAAAATCCGTGCCTTTGATGATACCCTGATTTTTCAAATAGCCGAACGACACGTAGTACTGCGTGTTATCACGACCACCCGAAACCGAAATCGCGTTATCGGTACCGTATCCCGTCCGGAAGATCTGGTCGAAATAATTATAGCGCGTTACGTTATCGACTACGTTGGAAAGCAGATTATTGGTTGTTCCGTCCCGAACAATGGGAATGAACGTCGTTGCCGGATTAAGCTTTGTTACATCCTGTTGTGCACTTGCCGTGTTGTACGCGTTGATGGTGTACAACCGTTGCTGCGCGTTTCCGAACGTTTTGTTGTACAGATTGACCGGAACGCTTTTGCGTAGTTCGTTGACGTTGAATGACGTAGAAAACGTAACGCGGGGTGCACCCGTCGAACCGCGTTTGGTGGTAATCAGCACAACGCCATTGGCCGCGCGAGAGCCGTACTGAGCCGCAGCAGCAGCGCCATTAATGACGTTCAGGCTCGCAATATCATTTGGGTTGATGTCAGCCAGTCGGTTGGTTCCGGGCTGGGCGGAGGCTACCTGATCCGCTACCGCCAGTTGCGAAACGTTGGCGCTCTGGTTGCTGACAATAACACCGTCAATGACGTAAAGCGGGTCCGACGAGCCGGATAGGGACTTGATACCGCGCAACCGAATCGAAATCGAACCCGACGGATCGCCGGAGTTTTGCGTGATCTGAGCGCCGGGTACTTTTCCCTGTAACGCATTCAATAGCCCCGCCGAACCGGCTTGTTGCAGGTCTCCGCCTTTGATCGTACTAATCGCGTTCCCCAGTTCGCGCCGGGTCGTCGTGATGGTTGAGCCGGTTACCACAACCTCGTCCAGGTTGGCGATATCTTCCTTGAGCGTCGCATTCGCCGTTACCGTTTCGGCATTTCCGAGCGTGATAGTTTGCTTCGCTGGGCTATAACCGACGGCCGAAAAGTTGAGGGTGTATGTACCGGCGGCTAAGCTGGTTGCGAATGAATAATTACCGTCAGCGTCGGATGCCGAGCCCGTCGTGGTGCCAAGCACCTGTACCGTAACGCCGGGAATTCCTGCGCCGTTAGCATCAGTCACCCGTCCTTTGAGCGTAAACCGGTTGTTCTGAGCAAATGTGTTTGTACACATCAATAAGGTTAGCCATAGTATCCAGATGTGTCGGATACGATAACTAGTAGGTGAATACCTGCTGGTCATAGGTGAGTAGAAAGTTAGTTATACGGTGATAAAAATGGTTAAGTCCGAAATATACCTATAATAAATTTTGTGCAATTACCGCTCATCCAAATAAGAGGAAAACCCGGTTCGTGATGGTTAAATCCTCTTTTTAGTGCAAGGAAATCCTGACAAATTCGAAGCGTTCGTTTTATAGGCTAGCACGGTTCAGCGCACTGGATGAACTCATTTTTCAGTAGCTTTGATGCTTTTATTTAAGTCAACAAACGCATGAATACTCGTATTAAGATCGGCTGGTTTCTGAGCTTCGCCATCTTACTGAACTGGGCTGGATTTGCTCAGTCGACCAATGCACAGACCAAACAACGGTATGCCACGCTTCAACAGGCGCTGGCAGCAACCGGACAGTTGAACGGATCATCAGGACCACGAAGCGTGAACTGGATCGAGGGCGGGACCAAATTTTCGTTCATTGATGGTCAGAACGTTATCAAAACGCTGTCGCCGAATGACCAGAAAGAAGAAATCGTTTTCGACGGGAGCCAGCTAAAATTTCCCGGTACCGATAAACCGTTCACCTACGGTTCGTTTCAGTGGTCGAAAGATTCTAAAAACATCCTGTTTCAAACAAATTTTCGACCTGTTTACCGCCGTTCGGGTGTGTCCGATTACTACGTTTACTCCGTTGCCGATAAGAGTTTGAAAATCGTTGCCAAAGACGCACAAACGGCCGAACTGGCACCCGACGGGCAGAAAGTTGGTTACGAGCGGGGTGGCGATCTGTTTGTGTTTGATTTTGCTACGCAGCAAGAAACGCAGCTTACCAATGATGCGAAGCCTGCTTTCTACAACGGTCGGTTTGGCTGGGCCTACGAAGAAGAGTTCGGATTGGCGCAGGCTTGGGAGTGGTCGCCCGACAGTAAGTTCATTGCGTTCTGGCAATCGGACGAGCGGGAGGTTCCGATCTACAAACTAACGGATTACAAAGGTTTCGACGAAAAATTTGATTCGCTGCCGTATCCACGCGTGGGCGACAAGAATCCGACTGTCCGCATTGGTGTCATCGAAATTGCCAAAAAGGCGAAGCAATGGATGAGCGTGGAACTGGGCGACGGCTATATTCCCCGCATTTACTGGACTACGCAGGAAGGCCAGCTCGCCATTATACATCTGAACCGCAAGCAAAATCACATGCGGTTATTTATGACAAACGCCCGTACGGGTGATGCTAAACAAATCCTGGAAGAAAAGGCGAATACCTGGGTCGATGTCTTTGACTTTTTCGCGGGTATCAATCATCTGCTGTATTTCCCGGCGGGCGTGCAGGAGTTTTACTGGGTATCGGACCGCGACGGTTACGCCCATCTTTATCGCTACGATTACGCCGGGAAGCTACTCAATGCGGTCACCAGCGGAAAATGGGAAGTGACGTACCTGCACCATATCGACCCGAAAGCCAAGAAAGTTTATTTTACCTCAACGGAGGTTTCGCCGATGGAACGGCATCTGTTCGTGGCGGATCTGGACGGTAAAAATAAACGTCGTCTGACAACGGTAGCCGGTCGGCACACAGTTAATTTTTCGCCCAATGGTCAGTACTTTATTGACCGGTACTCCAATGTGCAAACGCCCACGCAGGTTGAGTTACGGGACACCAAAGGCAAGCTCCTCAAAGCGCTGGAAACAAATAAAAAAGTCGCTGATTTCGTCGCCAGTCACACGTATGCGCCGAAAGAACTGGTTACGTTTACCACCTCCGACGGACATCCAATTGACATCTCGATCATCAAACCGATTGACTTTGATCCAACGAAAAAATACCCGGTTGTGCTCGACATCTACGGTGGACCGGGTTCTCAGTCGGTTTACAATGAATTTACGGTAGGGGGCTGGCATCAGTGGCTGGCTCAAATGGGTTACGTCATAGTGGGCGTCAACAACCGGGGAAGCGGTGGCTACGGACGTGATTTTGAGAAAGTAGTGTACGAAAAACTGGGTAAATACGAAAGTGGGGACTTTGCCGAAACAGCCGCTTACCTGGCGAAACAACCGTGGGTCGACGGTAACCGGATGGCGATCCGGGGCCACAGTTATGGTGGTTACATGAGCAGTTACACGATGCTGACTCATCCGGGCGTGTTCAAGGTGTCACTGGTTGGCGCGCCGGTTACCGACTGGCGGCTTTACGATTCGATCTATACCGAACGTTATATGGGACTACTGCCCGAAAATGACGAGAAATATAAAGTGAGTGCTGTGACTACGTACGCTAAAAATCTGGCGGGTAAGCTGTTTGTCGCTCACTCGACAATGGATGAGAATGTGCACGTACGTAACACGTTTCAGCTGATGAATGCTCTGGAAGATGCGGGGAAAGATGCTGATCTGCGCATTTATCCGCCTGGCGCCCACGGGGTAGCCTACAGTTCAACGACTCAGCTGCTGCTTTATCAGCAGTATACAACGTATCTGGAGACTAATCTGAAAAGCGCTGGTGTCAACTAGTCGATTAAGCCGACAATTAGTATACAGAATATCGCCCGGCCTCCTCAAAAGGTCGGGCGATTTTTTTAGGGGACCACTGAGCTTTTGGGGCTACATGCGATCCGTGGTGTCGGTTTCTCAAAACCGACACCGATTGCTGACGCGGAGGGTCGGTTTTAAGAAACCGACACCACGGCCCCGCCTATTGACAAAGTCTGATGAAAAGAATTATGTGTGTTTAAAGTAACTTATATAGCTACTAGTAGTTACCAATATAGTTTTGTAGTATATATTTGGCGTAGTCAGTGTTTCGCCGAATACAACCTACACTTGTGTCAAGATTATTTTATACAACGCTACTCTGTTCGCTGTTGCTTCGTCCTGCTCAGGCACTTTGCCAGTCTACTGTATCTGCCGATAGCTCGGCTGTTGGTAGTTATCTTAGTCTGGCCTGGGACAATGATGCGTTTCAACTCAGGGCGAAAAATACGTCTGATCGGTATTATACGAACGGTGTTCATATAAGGCTGCTGAGTAATTACTGGCGAAAATGGCCCACTCATTATGCCTTGTTGAAATTAGGAGCTAAAGCAGATCGCCGTTATACGTATCAGTATGATTTTGGTGTCGGACAGGAAATTTATACGCCCCGCAACATCACGGTTCGCGACCGGCCATTGTATCCGAACGATCATCCGTACGCGGGGTATCTCTACCTATCATGGGGCTTGGTAACCAGTGATGCAGTAGCGGGACGAAGATTGACCTCAAAGCTTACCGCCGGCGTAATTGGTCCCTTAAGCGGAGCTGCCGAAGTTCAGCAATGGTTTCATCTGGCCGAGAATTTCAAGGAGCCGAAAGGGTGGGGTACCCAGATGCCGAACGACCCAGCGATCAGTTATTATGTCGGATACGATACCCGGATCGTTCCCCAGTTTACGCCCGTAGTGGACATTATTGGTCACGTAGACGGCAACATAGGCATGCTGAGCAACTACGTTACAATGGGAACCCTGCTGCGGATCGGCTTATTCAACGACTATTTTCAGAACGCTACGGGGCTTTACGATCCGTCGTCGGGTCAATCGCGCCGACGAATACAGTTTTATGCTACGCTGGGAACATCCTTCCGGGCAGTACTCGACAATTCGCTGCTTCAGGGGGGCTGGTTCAAAGGAGTCGATAACTATTACGCCTTGCCCGCTGTAGAGCTGGAGCATTTTCTTGGCTTAATCGACGTTGGCGGTGTTGTTGCCTACAAAAACGTTCAACTTTCTTTTACGCAATCCTTGCAGACAAGCGAATTCAAGCGAGGATTAGATCACCAATGGGGGCGATTTGGCTTGCTTTTTCGGTGCGGTCATAAGTAGCTACTAAGCACTACTACTTGGTAGAATCACTTACCAGGATTTATAGAAAAAAGTCTATATAATCATAAAATTATCAAATATGTTTCTTTGGCCGTATGAATGACTGCATGGCAAGTATTTTTTAGAATAATATATTGTTTAAAATAATAATCTAGTAATATTGTAGCCCTAATTAAAAAGTGATTAAAGAACCTTCTTTTCCTAACACTTCATGAGAAAACTTCTAGTGTGCAGTTGGCTACTGACTGTCCTTCTCAACTTATCGGCATTCGCACAAGATGCCAGTATAAGTGGTCGAGTTATTTCCTCCGAAGACAAATCAGGGCTACCGGGCGTCAGTGTCCAACTCAAGGGCACAACCCGTGGTACAACGACCGATGCGGACGGTAATTACCGCTTAAGCGTTCCCGCAAATGGCCGGTTAGTGTTTAGCTTTATTGGTTTCGCGTCGCAGGAAATCGCCGTTGGTAATCAGTCTACCATCACGGTTAGTCTGGTTCCTGATGCGGCAAATCTGGATGAGGTTATCGTTACAACCTTTGGTACCGCCAAGCGAGCTTCTTTTACAGGATCAGCCGGTACACTCTCACCCACCCAAATTCAGGACCGCCCCGTCAACAACGTTGCTCAGGCTTTGTCGGGAGCCGTATCGGGTGTTCAAACAACCGCTGGAAACGGGCAGCCTGGGGCATCTCCGCTTATTCGAATTCGGGGATTTGGCTCTATTTCGTCGGGAAATGATCCGCTTTACGTAGTAGATGGAATTCCGTACGCCGGGGATATTTCCAACATCAGTCCGAACGATATTGAAAACATTTCGGTCCTGAAAGACGCGGCTTCAACGGCGTTGTATGGAGCGCGGGCCGCTAACGGTGTGGTTGTCGTGACGACGAAAAGAGGGCAGAAAGATCGTAGCTCGATCAATGTTCGCTACACAAAAGGAGTAAGTACGCGGGGATTGCCGGAGTATGAGCGCGTTGGAGTAGGCGAGTATTACCCGCTCATGTGGGAAACCTATCGGAACAGTGTTGCTTACCGACTCACAAACCCGGTCGCTTTGGCAACGGCTAACCAGAATGCTACGAATCAGCTGATCAGCTTAGTTGGTTACAACGTATATAACGTACCGGACAACCAGGTCGTCGATGTCAACGGCCAGATGAATCCGAACGCGCAGCTGAAATATTCGCCCGATGATCTGAACTGGGAGAAGCCACTGACGCGGCAGGGTAACCGCGATGAAGTAAACGTGAGTTTTGCCGGTGGTCAGAATAAGACGGATTACTTTATGTCGCTGTCGTACCTGAGCGATAAAAGCTATTTGATTCGGTCGGATTTCAACCGGGTTACGGGCCGACTCAACATCAATTCGCAAATGAAGCCCTGGTTGCGGACGGGGGCTAACCTGGCGGCAACCATTACCAAATCGAATCAGGCCGATGCGGGTGGTAACTCGGGGAGCACGTCATTTGTCAACCCCTTCTATTTCTCGCGGAACATGGGGCCTATCTACCCCATCTACGCGTATGATCCCGCGAATCCGGGGCAATTCCTGACGCTACCTAATGGCAATCGGCGCTGGGATTATGGTAACCTGACCTCACTCGGATTACCTTCCAGACCGCAATATGGTGGTCGTCACGCCATTGCGGAAACGATGCTGAACCAGAACTATTTCCGTCGTAACGTACTGAGTGCCAGAGGGTATGCTGAGTTCTCGTTTTTGAACGATTTCAAGTTCACTACCAACATCGGTACCGACCTTACCAACACGAACACCTACACATTCTGGAACCCCGAAATTGGTGATGGCGCTCCGGCGGGTCGTGCAACGCACGAATTCCAAAATATCAATAGCTACAACTTCAACCAGTTGTTGAATTACAACAAGTCGTTCGGCAAGCACAATGTTGAAGTGTTACTCGGTCACGAAAATTTTCAGGTTGGCGACAACAACCTGGAAGGGGCACGTACGCAGCAGATCGTAGAAGGTAACTACGAGCTGGTCAACTTCACTACCACGACAAACCTGGCTTCGGTTTCCTTCATGCGTCGGGTAGAAGGATATCTCTCACGGATCAATTACGATTACGATCAGAAATATTTCCTGTCCGCTTCGGTTCGTCGCGACGGTTCCAGCAAATTCTCGCAAGATGCTCGTTGGGGAACGTTCTACTCGGTCAGCGGAGCCTGGCGTTTAGATCAGGAAGAGTTTGTTCGGTCTATCCCGGCCATCAACGCGCTTAAGTTAAGAGCTTCTTACGGGCAAACCGGTAACGATGGGGGCGGTAATACTGGCCAAGGGGCTCAGGACAACACCATTAGCTATTTCGCCTGGCAGGCCCTGTATGGACTAGGTAGCTGGAACAACGCATCGGAAGCCGGAATCCTGCAAACCAGCCTGGGCAACCGCAATCTGGAGTGGGAATCTAGCAACGCGTTTGATGCCGCGCTCGAATTCAGTCTGTTCAAAGGACGGGTTTCGGGTACAGTCGAGTATTTCGACCGCCGGTCATCGAACCTGATTTTTGCTGTACCGCTTCCGTTATCGACGGGTACTCTAACGGTTACCCGCAACATTGGTACGATGTACAACCGGGGCGTTGAGGTCGAACTAGGTGTTGAACCGCTTCGCACCAGAGACTTTACCTGGCGTATTGACCTGAATGCTACGCATATCAAAAACCGGATCACGAAAATGCCGGACGAGAACCCTGAAATCATTGATGGAACCAAAAAACTCGCCGTGGGCCGGTCCATCTACGATTACTGGTTACGGGAATACAAAGGCGTCAATCCAAATACGGGTGAGGCTCAATATCGGGCAGCTAACTACGTAGCGTCTAACTCACGCATTACCGAAACGGGTGACACGCTAACGACTAGTGTCAATAATGCTCGTTACCACTACAACGGATCGTCTATTCCGGCGCTGTCGGGTGGGTTTACGAACAAGTTTACGTACAAAGGGCTTTCGCTGACGGCGCTGTTTGTTTATCAGTTAGGCGGTAAAACCTACGATGGCGCTTATGCTACGTTGATGAGTTCGGGCGGGTACGGTAGCGCAAAGCACGTAGACATTCTGAAACGTTGGCGCAACCCAGGTGATGTCACCGACGTACCTCGCATGGACGCAGGCCGGACGAGCGACTTCAACGCAGAGTCCGACCGTTGGTTGATCGATGCCAGCTACCTGAACATTCGGTCCGTAACACTTTCCTATGCGCTGCCGACTACGGTGGCTCGTAAACTGTTCCTGGAAAACGCGCAGGTTTATGTAAGTGGTGAAAACTTCTTCTTCCTGTCCCGTCGGAAAGGAATGAACGTACAGCAGCAGTTTAACGGAGTAACCAGTAGTGCATTCAGTCCAGCCAAGAGCTTAGTACTGGGTGTTTCATTTACGCTTTAAGCATCATCAACCCATGAAAATAAAATTTCTGACGCTTGGTATGGCGCTGCTCCTGCTGACCACGTCGTGTGAAAAAGAGTATCTGGACACAGCCCCCACTGGTAGCATCGACGCCAGTGCGGCCTACGCCACAACAAAAAATGCCAGTGCTGCGATCAACGGAATTTACCGGGCGATGGTCGTGCGGTACTTAAGTTCGCAGGGACACTTTGGTCATCCGGCCATGATGATTATCCAGGATGTACTCGGTGAAGACGTGGTAATCAGCAACACATCGAACACCTGGCATTTAAATGAAACACGCTGGCAGGCGCACCGTGACGAGACCTCTACGGGCGACCAGTTGCCTTACCAGCTCTACTACCGGCTCATCGGTAATGCTAACATCGCGATTGCCAACATCGATAATGCCGCTGGTGCGCAATCGGAGCGGAATCAGGTAAAAGGCGAAGCGCTTGGCATTCGGGCTTTTTCCTATTTCAACCTGGTGCAGCTCTTCGGTAAGCGGTACGACGCGGCTGCCAAACCCAACAGCCAGCTTGGTGTACCCCTGGTGTTGACGCCCATAACGGAAGGTTTGCCACGAGCAACTGTAGAGGAAGTTTATACGCAGATCAACAAAGATTTAGCCGACGCTGCTACGCTGCTGTCCAGCACCCGCAGCTTTAAGTCGCACATTAATCTTGACGTGATCAAGGGCCTCCAGGCACGCGTGGCTCTAGCGCAGCAAAACTGGGCTGATGCCGCCAAATATGCCGCCGATGCCCGAAAGTCGTACTCGTTGATGAGCGTTGCGCAGTATCAGGAAGGTTTCTCGGACATCAGCAACCCCGAATGGATGTGGGGCTTCGATCACGTTGAAGATCAATCCGAAACGTTTGGCGCGTTTCATTCATACATATCCTCAAACTTCAACTCGACCAATATTCGTGCGACGCCGAAGTCCATCAATAGCCTGCTCTACGATCAGATTCCTACAACGGATGTGCGGTCGAAGATGTGGGTGAAAACGCCAACGGCGGCTAACTCCGTTGTGCCGACGGGAGGTGTACGGGTACCTTATCTGAATCAGAAATTCCGGTTGCCGGGTACGCCTTCAACCAGTACGATGGGTGACGTTCCGTACATGCGTGCCGCAGAAATGTACCTGATCGAAGCCGAAGCACAGGCGCGTCTGGGCAATACCGCTCAGGCCGCTACTGCCTTGTTTGATCTGGTCAGCAAGCGCGATCCATCGTATGTCAAGTCAACCAAAACGGGCACGGCATTACTGGACGAGATTTTGTTTAACCGTCGTATCGAGCTTTGGGGTGAAGGTTTCCGGTTTACCGACCTGAAACGTACAAATCAGCCGCTGAACCGCAACGGAACAACCAACATCAACAGTGCTGTGGTGGTGCTCTTCGACGTACCGGCTGGTGATAACCAATGGGAATTCCTGATTCCGCGACGCGAGATTAACGCCAACCCGAAAATCGTCCAGAATCCGCTGTAAACGGCGAGTTTGTTTTCAGATTTGATACTATGCGGCAGACTGAATACTCAGTCTGCCGTATTTTTTTGTGGGTTAAAAGACGGTGTATTATATTATCCTGACAACGGCCCGGACCGCCAGTAAACATGTAGATAACTTCTAAAAATTGGTAGTTTTTTTGTCATTCCGATGCAGGAGGAATCTTCGGGAGTAAAAGATTCCTCCTGCATCGGAATGACAAAAACGTTAGTAGGGTAAAAGAATAAATAGCGGTATCAGTTAATATCAAATCCGTAGAAAACCCTTTAGCGCTTTACATCTGTAGTCAAAGCAACCCGCAACTTCCCACCCATTCATCCGTAAGCGATTTCGCCGTATCTTGAGCGGTAAATACAACCATCTATTTCCTATGAGAAAACGCTTATTTGCTCTTTTTTACCTTGCGCTCGTCGTTAATTGCCAAATTTTTGCTCAATCGCCCGCTGAGTCTGGCTCGGCGGTGACTATCGCTACGTTTACAAAAGCGATGGAGCGTAATGCCGGTTTTATGACCTATTACTGGGATGCAAAAAAAGGAAAGATCTGGCTTGAGATCGATAAATTCGACACCGAATTTCTGTATTATCCGACGCTGGCGCAGGGCGTCGGATCGAACGATATTGGCCTGGATCGGGGCCGGCTCGGACAGGAACACGTTGTAAAGTTTCAGCGCAGTGGTCCGAAAGTGCTGTTGATCGAACCCAACTATGCGTATCGCGCGATCAGCAACGACCCGCTGGAACGGCAGGCAGTCAACGAATCGTTTGCGAAATCGGTGCACGCCGGTTTCGATATTGTAGCCGAAGAGAATGGAAAGGTATTGGTCGATTTGACCTCTTTTCTGATGCAGGACGCCGTTGGAGCGGTGCAGGCCATCACCCGAACCAAGCAGGGTACCTTTAAATTTGATCCAAGTCGTAGCGCGTTTTATTTGCCGCGCACAAAAGCATTCCCCCAAAACACCGAGTTCGAAACAATCATTACGTTGACCGGCGATAATCCGGGTGCTTTTCTGCGCGAGGTAGCCCCAACGCCGTCCGCGATAACCATGCACCAGCACCATTCGTTTGTGCAACTGCCGGACGATAAGTACAAGCCCCGCGCTTTTGACCCCCGCATCGGTTATGGCGGCATCGAGTATTTTGATTACGCTACGCCCGTTAATCAGCCGATTATGAAACGCTACATTTCGCGGCACCGGCTGGAAAAGAAAAACCCATCGGCAGCGGTTAGCGAAGCGGTGAAACCGATCATTTACTATGTCGATCCCGGCACGCCCGAACCCATTCGTTCAGCGCTGGTAGACGGTACAGCCTGGTGGAATCAGGCGTTTGAAGCGGCTGGCTATAAGGACGCCTTTCAGGTGAAACTGCTTCCTGCTGATGCCGATCCGATGGATATTCGGTACAACCTGGTGCAGTGGGTTCACCGGTCCACGCGGGGCTGGTCGTACGGCGGTAGCATCATCGACCCCCGAACGGGCGAGATTATCAAAGGAAAAGTAACGCTCGGTTCGCTGCGTGTGCGTCAGGACTATCTGATCGCCCAGGGATTAGTAGGCGATTATGCGAGTGCAGCCGCTCCGTCGTCGGACCCGATGATGCAGATGTCGATTGAGCGACTGCGTCAACTGGCCGCGCACGAAGTCGGTCATACGCTTGGCTTACCGCACAACTACATCGCCAGCACGCAGAACCGGGCGTCGGTTATGGATTACCCAACGATGGTGGCTAAGGTGAAAGGAGCCAGTATCGACTTGTCCGATGCCTATACTAAAACCATTGGTGAGTACGATAAATGGAGCATTCGTTATGGTTACGAACAATTCCCGGCCGGAACAGACGAGAAAAAAGCGCTGGACAAGATTGTGGGCGATATGCACAAAGCGGGCTTAACCTTCCTGACCGATCAGGATGCGCGTCCGGAAGGATCGGCCCATCCTGGTACGCATTTGTGGGATAACGGCAACAATGCGGTTGACGAGTTGAAACGGGTGTCGGAGGTTCGCAAAATTGCGTTAGCCAATTTCTCGGAGAAAAAAATACCCGTCGGTACGCCAATGGCCATGCTCGAAGAAGTGCTGGTACCGATGTACATGTTTCACCGCTATCAGGTCGAAGCGGCTGCAAAAGTGGTGGCTGGTCAAACCTACGCCAATGCACTTCGGGGCGACGGCCAATCGGTGCTGTCAACGGTTCCGGTACAAGAGCAGAAACGGGCATTGGACGCTTTAGTGGCGACAATCGACCCGGCTTTTCTAGCGCTGCCAAAATCAGTTTTAACGTTGATTCCACCCCGGCCTTTCCGCTATGAGCCCAACTTTCGGGAAGTGTTCAAACGGCGGACGGGCATTACGTTTGACCCAATGGCCGCGCCCGAAGCGGCTGCGGGCATGACACTACAAATGCTGTTCAATACGGAGCGGGTAAGTCGGCTGGTAGCGCAATCGGCCCTTGATCCGGCGCAACTTAGCCTGGAGTCGATGCTTGATCAATTGCTGGCGGCAACCTGGTACAAAGCGGACCCCGCCGATGGGTACCAAGCCGAGGTGAAACGGTTAACGGATAAGCTACTGCTGCAAAAGATGATTGATCTAGCCAATAACCAGGACGCAACATCGCAGGCACGGGCCATAGCAGGGTTGAAATTAAGTCAGCTGAAAGCGAAACTCAATGGCGCTGATGCGAATTCGAAACTAGCCGCTCACCATTTTTTTGCGCTGGATCAGCTTCGTCGCGCCGAGGGTAATGTAGCCGATATTAAGCCGACAAATCCGCAGACGCCACCCGATGGGGCTCCGATTGATCCCGGTCAGGAATGGCTAGCTCCTGCCTGCGACTGGAGACCTTAAACGATATTGCCAGTACAAGGCATAAAAAAAGCGTATCGAGAGCCCTCGATACGCTTTTTGCATTGGTCCGTTCTATTTGCTAAAATTTGTAAGCGATACTTCCAACAAAACTTCTCAGTCGCTGTGGATTCATCGTTGTGTAGCCAATCCAGTAATGCTGGTTGGTGAGGTTGTCAACTTTGGCCGAGATGCGGAACTTCCGCTGGTCGTAGAATGCTGATGCGTTCAATACCGTGTAGGCGGGTAGGCTGAATACGCCCTGACTTATACTGTTCTGAATCTTGTTTTCGCTGGCGTAGTTGCCCCCGAAACCAAAGCCTAGCCCTCTAACTACGTAGTCGGGTAAGCGATAGCTCAGCCACAGATTGGCTAGTACGGGCGAGGAAGCTGTCGTAGGACGACGTCCGTTTACGTCGGCATCGGCCTGAGTCAGTTTCGAATCGTTGTACGAGAAACCCGCTACTACGTTGAACCCGGCAAATGGGTTAGCGACCACGTCCAGCTCTACACCCCGGCTTACCTGCGTACCGTCCTGCGTTTGGGCGAAGCGGGCAGCCGCTAGTGGGTTTGGATCGGTGCGAAGCAGGTTTTTTACTTTGATGTCGTAATAGCTGATTGTTGTCGTTAATCGGCCACTAAACGCGTTCAGCTTTACACCTGCTTCAAACTGATTGGCTTGTTCGAGTTTCGCGAATCGTTGGGTAAGGCTGTCGGAAGCCGTTACGTCATAAGCGTTGTATATGCCCCGGTTGTTAAAGCTGTTCTGGTAGTTGGCAAATACAGACACTTTATCGAGAATGGGTTGATAAACCAAGCCAAACTTGGGCGAAAAGGCTGTTTGCTGATAACCCGCAACGGCGCTCCCTTCTGTACCTCCTTTGTTGTCGAAATGGTCGACCCGCAACGCAGCCAGTACGCTCAATCGATCTGTCAAATTCAACACGTCGGACAGAAAAGCGCTGTATGTGTTCCGAATGCCGGTAACTGGATACGTAAAGTCGGGTGCTTTGCTGGCGTAAAGAGCGTTCAGATTGGCTCCGTTGAACTGGCTATAGTCGTAGTTTCCCGAAAGAGGAACCGTATCGTAGGTACTGCCGAAAAACAACTGGTTCGAATTGACGTGCAGGTAATCCAGACCAAGCACAAACCGGTTGCGCAGGCTACCGAGCCGGTTATCGCCGTTGAACAATTGCTGAATTTCGAACACGTCGTTGGTACTGTTGCGAGTCGACTGATCCGCCCGTACCAGGTTGTTGACGCCTAATGTGGTACCACCCGGAAGGAGGTAAAAATAGGGGCCGATACCGTTCGAATAGCTGTGACTGGTGCTAACGTTAGTCGATGACGTAAAACCGGGCGCGATGCGGTAATTGACCTGACCGAATACGTTTGTGCTTCGTGACTGTTGAGTCAGGCCACCGCCCATGTACGAGTTGCGGTAATCGATTGCTAGTTGGTCAGCGCGCGTAGCACCGAGTGTATAACCGGGAACGTAGAAAAATATAAGCTGCTTACCCACGTTTTCGGACCGGAAAATTTCGGCGTCAACCTGAATCGACAGCCGGTCCGAAGGTTTGAACAGCAGGCTGGGAGCGAGCGCAAAATTGCGGTTAAAGCCAATCGTCTGGAAAGTGCCCTGATGGCTGAACGCCGTGTTGACGCGCAGCATCAGATTACGGCTGCTGGTGACAGGTGTATTCACATCGAGGCTGACCCGTTGAAAGTCGTAGTTACCCGCCGATACCGCAACTTCGCCACCGAACGTTTCGTAAGGCTTTTTGGTCACCCGGTTGACCAGGCCACCGTACGACGTGAGCGCACTGCCGAACAAGGTCGCCGATGGTCCTTTGATGGTTTCTAGTTTTTCGAGGTTAACGGCGTCGATATCGCTGGTCACGTTACCGGCCAGACCGTTCCGGAGCTGACTCTGCACGATGAATCCCCGTGTGCTGTAGTAGCTGCCACCGTCACCGGCGCGGCCTGTTGCTTCCCACATTTTCTGAATACCCGGTGCGTTGCGCATCGCATCGTCTACCGTAAAGACAAGCTGCTCGGTCAATAGCTCTTTGCCAATGGTATTGTAGACCTGGGGGTTCTCTATGTTTTTGAGCGGCATTTTAGACACGTAATCGCTGTTGGTCCGGGCAAACTTGTTGATCCGTCCCGTACTGACAATTACCTCCTGCAACTGCGCGGTACTTTCGGCCAGCATAAAATCCAGCGTTGCCGATTCAGAAGCCGTAAGGGTTATTTCTTTTTCGCTGGTCTTCAAGCCAACTGCCGTCGCCTGAACCGTGTAGGTTCCGGCTTTCACTCGATTTATCGTGTACTCACCTTTGCCATTTGTGATAGAACCCTGGCCTTTTCCTTTCAAACTGACCGTTACGTATTCCGCAGGATCGCCGTCGGCAGTCGTCACTTTTCCTTTGATCGTCGCCACGGACTGAGCCAGCAGCGATACCGGTAACATCAAGACTATAAGAAGATTAGCTAGTCTGAAATGATTCTTCATTACTACTGTAATTATTTCGTCTGGCAAAGCAACAGCAAAAATGGCAGGAATAAAAATTATTTTTAATTAATCTAAATAATGATCGTTGGTAATTTATATTTGCGGCTGCCTCGTTGATCCTACCATTTTTTTATGATGCCACTCTACCGTACCAGCGGCTTGCTACTGCTGTGTTTTTTGCTCGTACCCTTATTGGCTCTAGCTCAAACCGGACAGTTAGCAGGACGCATCGTATTAACCGACCACAAACCCGCCATTCAGGCGCACGTCACGCTGAAAGGCACTAAACAATCAGCCATAACGGATTCTGCCGGTCGCTTTTCTATCCATAAACTTCCAGAGAGAACATACACGGTGTTGGTTTCATCAGTGGGACACCATCGGCACGAAGAAACCATTGCAATCAAAGCCGGGGTAACAACCGAGTTAATCGTTACGCTTAAACCGTCATCGGTCGATCTGGGTGAAGTACAGGTTGTTGGCAAATCGGAGTCGTCTAAACTATCGGCGCAGCCAATTACAGTTTCGAGCCTGGATATCAAGAACGTCTTTGAAAGGAAATCGTCCGTTACCGATGCGCTCGATCAGGTGTCCGGTATTCGGGTACGTTCAACGGGGGCTGCGGGTGCTCCCGCCGATATTTCCGTCAACGGATTACGGGGCAACTCGGTCCGGCTGTACATCGACGGTATACCCATCGAATTTGTGGCCGCTGGCCTGAACATCAGTCAGATACCGATCAATTCAATCAAGCGCGTTGATGTGTACAAGGGCGTCATGCCCGTGGATATCGGGACGGATGCCCTGGGCGGAGGAATCAACGTCGTTACAAATCAGGCGCAGTACAATTACCTGCGGGCTTCCTACCGAATCGGGTCATTCAACACTTATCAAGGTGGTCTGGTGGTGGGAGCGGTGAACCAACAAAAATCGGCTTATATCAACCTGACTTCTTCGTACGATTATTCCGATAACAATTTCAAAATGCGGGCGGTCGATGTGGAGTCGGGACAGCCGATTACGGTCCGGCGGTTCAATGATCAGTATAAATCGCTGTACACCCGGCTCACCGCCGGTTTTATGAACCGGCCCTGGGCCGACGATTTGCAGTTTGGCGTTACGTATGCCGACATCTACCGGGCGTATCAAAACGGCTTAGCGATTGGCAATGTCCCGTTTGGCGAAGCACACTATAAAGCCAACAACTACACGCTATCGTTGAAATACGAGAAGAGCTTCAACGAAAAAATAGCCCTCTCGTCGCTAACCAGTTACGGCAGGCTTGACTACGTTTTTACCGACACCACCAAAAACATCTATAGCTGGACGGGGAAAGTCATTCGCCGGTCAAATTTTGGGGGTGAAAGTAATAACCATGCCGGCCCGCTGTTACCGCATATTTCAACCGATGGCGTGGTTAACCGCACCACGGTAGCCTACGCATTAGGCAACGCAGGGCGACTCACACTCAGCAACTTTTACGCCTGGAAAAAGCAAACCGGTTACAATCCGCTCATTCAGGAAGCGGAGGGCGAAATCGATTACCTCAGACGTCCGCAGGATCTGATCAAGAATATCACCGGCCTGCAATACGAAACCAATCTATTACAAAACAAACTCACCGCTATCGTCGCCGGAAAGCTGTTCCACGTCAGCTTGCAGGGTATTGAACGATTGACGAACCTTCCGATCTCGTTGGCGAATACGAAACCCGGTGGAAATGTGTCGTTGAAATATGCGATCAGCGATCAGTTGTTTGTGCGCACTTCGTACGAGAACGCGATGCGTATCCCGGATTTTGTTGAAGTCTTCGGCGACAATGCGACTATTGTGTCCAACCTCGGTATTCAGCCCGAACGAAGCAACAACCTCAATCTTGGTGGTGCCTTTACGCGCTATTTCGGCACTAAGTTCCTCAACGTAGAATTGAATGGATTTTATCGGGCGCAAAAGAACCGCATCATCCTGAACGCGAACAGTGGCTTTTTTGCCCGCTACGAGAACCGGCAGGAAGTAACCGTGAAAGGGGCAGAGCTGGCCGTGAAAGCCAGTCCGCTGGCGAACCTATTGGCAACGGTTAACTTGACGTATCAGGATATTCGAATCGTGAAAGTAGCCGATCGTACGCAGGAGTTTATGCAAGGCTTACGGTTGCCGAACGAACCAATATTCTTTTTCAATACGGAGCTGCGTTATACGTTTCGCAACCTGCCTGACGGCAACAATCTAGGCGTTTTTGTCTTCTACAACCGCATTAACGAGTTCGCCCACATTTTGACCGGTGCTCAGTACAACCAGGACAATTACATACCGGCTCAAAATGTCCTTGATGTTGGCGCTTCGTACAAATTCCTGAAAAAGCATCTAACCGCTTCGCTGAATGTACAGAATGTGCTGAACAACGAACTATACGATTATTACCGAGTACCCCGGCCCGGCCGTAACGTCAATTTTCAACTGATTTATGAGTTAAACAACCGCTAACTATGAAGACGATTTGGTACAAATCTTTACTGCTCAGTGCCTCCCTGCTTGCATTGCTATCATCCTGTTCCAAAGAGGACAACGCAACACCTACGACACCCACAACAACCGATAAAACCTCCGGTTTTGTAGCTTCCACGATTGCCTATTCACCCTCTGGCTCCAGCTATTTTGCGGGTTATTTCGATGGAATACCCTCTGGTCAGATCGATCTAACCCAGAAGACATCGTTTAAATTCATTAGTCCAGTCGCTACGTATAAGAATGCGTTCTTCTCGCAGGCTACTGACGGCACAACGGGCTTATCGAAACTAGTCGTTGATGCGACTGGTAAGATCGTAGTGAAAGGCAACATTCCTACTACGTCGTACATCGGTGGGGTGAAGATCATCAACGAAACGCTGGGCGTTTACGCCGAACAGTCAACTGCCGGAAAGCTGTTCACGTTCGACCCATCGACGATGACCAAGACGGGGGAGATTGACATGACTGGTGCCAAAATCATCGATACCAATGATGCCAATCTGTATTACAACATGGTATACCGTGCGTCGGACAATCGCCTGTTCGCTCCGTTATATACCTCCAATTCAAAAACGTCGCAGTACTACGACGCCACGAGCATTTATGTCGAAGTCATTAACCTAACGACAAAAAAGCGGGAAAAAACAATTGAGTTTGCCAATGCAATGGACCCGTACCAACGGGGTTCGCTCAATCCGCTGATTGATGAAACAGGGAATATCTATTTTCTGACACAAGGATCGTATGGACTGGACGGTAAAGTGGGGCCTAATGCGCCGGTTTCGTCAAAACCACAAATCATTAAAATTCCGGCGGGGACAACCGAATTTGATGCCTCGTACCGATTCAACCCGGTTACGGCACTTGGCTTTCCTAATCTGATCGTTCAGATTGCGGTAGGTGGTGTTTACGACAAGAACGGTATTGCTTATGCCTGCGTAACGGCGGGGGAATATCCGGCTCGTGTTACGGAGCTAATCACTAAGTTCGCCCAGGGTAAAGCCACGGCTGCCGAGCAGGCCGAACTGTATCAATTAGTGATCTACGGCTCAAACTACAAGTGGGTCAAGCTGGATTTGAACGCTAAAACAGCAACGGCTATTCCGGGTATGCCTTTTACCGCCGGATTCTCTTATCCGAACTCGTACAAATACGATGATAAGCTGTACTTCCAGATGCTCAATGACGCGGAGAAAGTAAACGGCTTCTACGAATACAATCCCGCTGACGGTTCAGCTAAGTCGCTATTCAACATCACGGCGGGTGGTGTGGCGGTTGGTCTGGTTAAGTTATCGCAGTAGAAAATAAGAGTAGTCTAACCGAACGTGCTGTTTACTAAATCAGGGTAACCATGAAAGCAGAATCCCTTCGGAAAAAGAAAAACTGGGCCAGCCATCAGAAAACGTGGTACGGTAAATGGCACGTCTGGTTAGGACTGATTGCCGGAACCATTATCCTGATTGTCAGCCTGACCGGAACGATCCTGGTATACCGCGATGAAATTGATCAGGCGCTAAATCCAAAATTATTCAAGGCACCAGCTCAGGGGCAAAAGCTGTCGTTCGGGCAGATTACCGAGCAACTTAAACGGGATCATCCCGACTGGAAACCGGAATTTTTGTTCCGAGCCGAGGGTGATAACCATGAAAATCTGCCTTACCGCGCTCATCTGGAAGGGAAAGAACCGGAGCGGGAAATTTTCGTCAATCCGTACACGGGTGCGGTTACCGGCTCGCGCATTCACGATTCGGCGTTTATCGACATCGTACTGGAGATACACCGCACGCTGCTTATTCCAGTCGTTGGTCGCTATGTGGTGGGGATCAGTGCGTTGATACTCGTTATTTTAACGATCAGCGGTTTGCGGTTGTGGATTCCCCGGCAATGGAAGTACCTGCAATCGCGGCTTGTTATCAAGCGGAATGCCAGCCTGTCGCGTCAGAATTACGATCTGCACCAGGTGCTGGGTCTGTATTCGTCGCCGATGGTACTGCTGATTGCCTTGACGGGGGTCGTTATTACGTTTCTGACGATTATCGCGCCGGTCATGTTTCTGGTGAGTTTCGAGAAGCCGAAATCACTGGCGCAGATTCTCAATAATAAATCGGTCTACGTAAAAGGGGCTAAACCGATCAGCATTGATTCGGCGGTTGCCATTGCGCAACGGGCCTTCCCACCGAAAAGCGAAATTCGGGGGGTGGTCTTTCCCGATGGGGTAAAAGGAGCCTACGCGGTGTATGGGCAGGGGCCTTACGTAACAAAAACGGGCGACAACAATTTTCTCTACGTTGATCAGTATTCGGGCAAAATTAATTTCAATACCGCTGTCGATCTGCCGAATACGGGCAAAATGTACTTGAACTGGGTGACGCCCATCCATTACGGAACCTTCGGCGGCAGCGTAACCCGCGTGGTTGCCTTCATAGCCTCGCTGATCCCTTCGATACTGTTTATTACGGGGCTTGTTATCTGGTGGCCCCGCTGGAAAGGGAAAGCAAAGAAAAAGTTGCGCAAACGCCGAACGATGTCCCCGGTTTCTGATTTTGAATCACCACCAAACCCAAATCAACGATGACTAGTGAACGTCCCACTGCCCAAGAAGCGGTTCTGCCCTGGTTTACCAGTCAGGTAAAGCTGGGTATTCGGTATGGGCTGTATTTCCTTGCCGTAGGTTTTGGCATGGGTGCTATCTACGGTCTCTTCGGTGGGCTGTTTCTGCAACCTGCTCTGTTTGCGACCAGTCTGATCGGTATTTTTTGCCTGATGAACTTTCCGGCTTCCGTCGTGGCTATACTGGTCAATCTGCTCCTGGCACTGTTTAAGAAGAGTAGCCGCCCGGTTTACCGTTACTTTGGCCTGTCGCTGGGATTTGCCCTTGTATACCTACTTTTTTTCTACGTGCTCCACGTAAGCCATGTATCTGTATTCTGATCGATAAATCAGATAGATGTTATAAAGTTTTGCATTTTACTAATAAAGGTCATTCTGGTGTTAAAGTCAGAATGACCTTTTGTGCGTTATAAACGACCGTTTATCAAAAAAAGCTAAAAATCTGAATTTGACTAAACAAATAAAATCTACCTTTGTTAGATAATTTGCAAGGCGTTAGATAATGAGTGTCACAGATCGCAGAACACGGCAAAAAGCAGAGGTACGGCAACGGATTCTGGACGCGGCTCGGCAGATAGCCCGCGAAAAAGACTGGAATGCGGTAACGATACGGAGTATTGCCGAAGCAATCGACTATACGCCCCCCATCGTATACGAGCATTTTGCCAACAAGGAGGATGTCTTAATGACGATCGTAAAAGCTGGTCACGACGAGAACCGACGCGCGTTTGACGAAATCCTGGCTATGGAACTCAGTGCCAACGAGAAGATAGTTCGCCTGTCGATGGAGAACTGGAGGTTTGCCCATGATCGACCCGAGATCTATCGGTTGATGCATAACCCGGATCGCATCGAGCAGCACCGGGACATGATCTTCGAAGGCATGGCTGAAACGAAGCATAAGATTGAAGGGCTGTTTGGTGAAGTGTATTCGGACTTCGAAACAGTGGGCGAAGTCATTTTTAGCTGGTTCTGCATGATGCAGGGGTACATCAACCTGATTACCAATATTCAGCCGCAACAGGGGGCCAAGCTGCTCGAAAAAGTTGAAGACCCCAATATGGTAGCGCTCTTTAAGAAACCGGACATGTTGTTTGAACGGGCCATTCGTCGGTTCATTCAAAGCATTGCAACTCCGCCATTTCCCAGTCTCGAACCAAGTATTAGTACGTAACGAAAATCTAAAAAATTAGCCAACTTTTTTACCCGCAATTTGGTTGATATATCAACATACTGATGGTCTTACGGCATGATTACGGATAAAGAGGCAGAACTACGGGATAAGTTATCGGAGCGGATGGGGCGGATATCGCTCTTCACCATTACCCACGTTGGTCATTTGATGGGTAAGAAAGCTAACCGCGAACTGGTCCGTTCGGGCTTCCGGCTACAGCTGGAGCAATTGCCGATCCTGTTTGTTATTTACTTCTCGGGAGATAGTTTGTTGTCGCAGCAGGAAATAGCCAACTTGCTTCACAAAGATAAATCAGGCATTCAACGCTCTGTGCGCACTTTAGAACGAGACGGTTATTTACGCATCGTTGCGGATGAGGTGGATCGTCGGAAAAACCTGATCCGGTTGACACCCGCCGGGCAACTGGTGGTCGAGAAGGTTATCGAAACGATTGAACAGATCGATCAGCAGGTTACCAATCAATTACCGGCTGATGAACTGAGCTCGTTTTTATCGACCCTACACAAAATAACTTCTCTGTTGGATAAATAAATTTTTTATTGATTAGTTGATATGTCTACTGTAGATAGCTCAACTGTATTTGACTCATGAAACATAAAATTGTACTGGGCTTATTGCTGATGCTGGCACAAAGCAGCTGGGCCCAATCAACCACTAATTTTCGGTTGAAAGATTGTATCGACTACGGTCTTCAGCATTTTGGCACTGTACGCATCGCTCAGTATCAGATTGAAAACGCGAATCAGCAGGCTCGTCAGGCGCTGGGACAATATTTGCCTCAGGTGTCGGCATCGGGAACGGCGATCGATAACCTGAAGCTTCAGCAAAGTATTATTCCGGCGGGGTTGTTTAGTCCCGAACCCCAGGTACTGATCATCGGCCAGAAGTATCAGTTGAATGTGACGGGTCAGGCTTCTCAGACGATTTATGACCGGGCGCTGTTGCTTGGCATCAAAGCCAACAAGCCGAACCAGCAACTGGCGCAATTGAACACTCGCCAAACCCGCGAGGATATTATTTACAACATCGCGAGTAACTATTATCAAGTGTTTATCTCGCAGCAGCAGATTGATTTGCTTCGCGACAACCTGGAACGGACTCAGCAGGTGCTGAACATTTTGAAGTTGCAGCGCGACAATGGCGTTATTCAACCCGTCGATTACACCCGTACCGAAGTCAACTACAACAGTACGCAGTCGCAACTGACCTTAGCAGAAAATGATTTGAACCTGGCTTACAACCGTCTGAAATACCAGATGGGGTTGCCGGACGATCAGAATCTGGTTTTGTCTGATTCGACCTTGCTTACGCAGCTTCCCACGCTGGAGCAGACGCCATTTAATGCGCAGGACCTGGTTTCGTTCCAGCAGGCTTCGACCAACTTGGATCTGCAACGGCTGCAATTGAAACGGATACAGGCTGGTTATATACCTACTGTCAGCTTTACCGCCAACTACGGTACACTCAACCTGGGGGCTCAGAAACTTGATCAATTGTTTGACCGATTCGCTGGTTTCGGTAGTATCGGCCTGCGCCTGAACATCCCCATCTTTGACGGTTTGCAGCGCGATGCCCAGATTAAACAGCAGCGGCTCACTGTATTGACTCAGGAAGAACAGCAGCGCCTGAATGTGGCGTCATATCGGTTGCAGTTCAACAATGCGCAGTCGCAGATCCAGCGTGCGCAGACGAATCTTCAGAACAACGACCGCAACGTAAAGCTGGCTCAGGAGGTGTACAACATCACGACTCTGCAATACAAACAAGGCGTCAAATCACTGACCGATCTGGTGAATGCGGACACGTCGTATCGTCAGGCCCAGTCCGATTACATCAATTCGCTCATCAATCTGTACCAGGCCCGGCTTGATCTCGAACAATCCAAGGGCACATTACTTAATTTCTATAATCAACTGTAAGATACAACCGCCAAATATACCATGAACAAGACAACACTAATCGCCGTCGTAGCCGCTGTAGCTATTGTCGCTCTGATTGGGTTCCGGCTGGCCTCGAATAAGGAAAAGATTGATGAGCAGAAAAAGCCGGTCGTCAACGTCAATACGTCGATTCCGGTTACGGTTGCCCGCGCAGAAGAAGGCGCCGTTAGCCAGCAACTGGTGAAGACCGGAAGCCTGATTCCGTTCCGGGAAGCGAACATCACGGCGACTACCGCTGGCAAGGTAACGCGCGTTAACTTTAACTTGGGTACGCCCGTCCGTCAGGGCCAAACGTTGGTGGAGCTGGACAACCGGCTCAAGGAACTGTCTTTGGAAGCGACCAAACTAAACATCGACAAGCTGAAAAAAGACGTTACCCGCTATAACAACCTGCTGGCTGGTAATGCAACCACCGAAATTCAGGTGAACGATACCAAGTTCAACTACGAAAATGCGGTCAATCAGGCGGAGCAGATCCAGAAGCAGATTCAGGATGCAAACGTAAAAGCACCGATCAGCGGCCAGATCGTTCAGAAAAGCATCGAACCCGGCGTGTACATTACGGTAGGTAGCACACTCGGCAAGGTCCTGGATGTAGCCCGCTTAAAAGTACAGGTACAGGTCAACGAAAGCGACGTGTATAAGCTGCAAAAAGGACAGTCGGTACGCGTTACCGCCGATGTATTTCCTGGCAAAGTGTTTACCGGTCAGATTTCATACATCGCTCCGCAGGGTAGCGAAGAACATAACTACCCCGTTGAGATCACGATTGCCAATGCCAACGGTCTGAAAGCCGGTACGTTCGTGAACGTGGACTTTTCGCAGAAATCAAACCAGAAAACGTTGCAGATTCCGCGTCTGGCTTTGGTTGAAAGCGTTAAGAATCCGTACGTGTACGTCGTAGATAACAATGTAGCCAAACAACGCATGATCAAGATCGGTCGGGACTTTGGCGACAGCATCGAAGTACTGAGCGGCCTGTCGGCTGGCGACGTGGTTGTAACCACCGGCCAACTGAACCTGACCGACGGAAAACCTGTGCAGATAACCAAATAGTGAATCCGTTTTAAGTCCGTTTGCGACTTATCACTTAATCAGAATAAACCATGTCTGTATCCGAAATAGCAGTTAAACGGCCGCTGCTGATACTCACCGTCTTCACCGTATTGATTTTGTTCGGTGCGCTGAGTTACCAGCAATTGTCCTACAACCTGTTGCCAAAGTTCGAGGCTAACGTCATCAGCGTGCTGACGACCTACCGGGGTGCATCTGCCGATGAGGTAGAGACCAACGTAACCAAACGCATCGAAGACGCCCTCTCGTCGCTGGAAGGACTCGACCGGATGACGTCCACCTCGCAGGAAGGAGCATCCAGCGTAATCATCCAGTTGAAAAATGGCGTCAACACAACGTTAGCGCAACAGGATGCCCAGCGTAAGATTGAGCAGGTACTGAACCTGTTGCCCGATGATGCGGATCGGCCCATCATCAATAAATTCTCGACCGACGAACTTCCGGTTTTGCGGATGGGCGTAACAGCCGCCATGACGCCAACCGCACTGTACGATTTGATTGACAATGATATCAAACCGCAGCTGTCGAACGTATCCGGCGTTGGTCAGGTAAACATCATTGGCGGTAACGAACGCGAAATTCAGGTAAACGTCAACTCCGAAAAACTCCGGGGCTACGGCGTATCCGTTGGTCAGGTAGCGCAGGCCATCAATGCAGCCAACGCCAGCTATCCGGCCGGGCAACTGGAAACGCGTCAATCGCAGTACTCGATCCGGTTTGATGCCTCGGTTCAGACCATTAACCGCCTGCGCGATCTGATCATTGCGCGTCGGTCAGATGGTAGCCAGGTGTTGCTGCGGGATGTGGCCGAAGTGGTGGATGCAACAACGAAGCCGACCGCCATTAACCACATCAATGCACAGCCTTCGGTGGGGGTGCAGATTCAGAAACAATCGGATGCCAACGCCGTATCGGTGAGTGAACTGACGCGGGCTAAGATTGCTCAGCTCGAAAAGCAGTACAGCAACGTAAAATTGAAATTCAACATTGCGGCTGACCAATCAACGTATACGCTGGCCTCGGCACACGCGGTGGTTGAAGATATGGGACTGGCTATCGTGATCGTGTCCTTGGTGATGCTGCTGTTCCTGCACAGTTTGCGGTCGGCTATGTTCGTCCTGGTGGCGCTGCCTTCTTCCATGATTCCGACCTTCGCGTTGATGTATCTGATGGGCTTCTCCTTGAACCTGATGACCCTGATGGCGCTTTCGCTGGTCGTCGGTATTCTGGTCGATGACTCGATTGTGGTATTGGAAAATATCAACCGACACCTCGAAATGGGTAAAGACAAGCGGACAGCGGCTCTTGACGGACGGAGTGAGATTGGCTTTACGGCCCTGGCTATTACGCTGGTTGACGTGGTGGTATTCGTACCGCTGGCCATGACGGGCGGACTGATCGGAAACATCCTGCGTGAGTTTGCCTTGGTTGTTGTGTTCTCTACGCTGATGAGCTTGTTGGTATCGTTTACCCTGACTCCGCTGCTGGCTTCGCGTTTCGGCAAAGTAGAGGTGTTAGATCCAAAGACGCTGTGGGGCAAGCTTAACCTCGGTTTTGAGCACATCATCGACCGCATTACGGCAACGTATGGTCGCATTCTGGTGTGGTCATTGGGTCATAAGCGGTGGATCTTCCTGACCGTTATTGCCTTGATGGTAGGCTCCATTGCGCTGGTTCCTGCTGGCTTTATCGGGGGGGCGTTTATGCCGAACAGTGATCAGGGCGAAATGTCCGTCAACATTGAGCTGGCACCAACCGCGTCGATCTATCAGACCAATGCGATAGCACAACGGGCGGAGCAGATCATTATGAAGCACCCGGAAGTGACTAATGTCTTTACGAACGTCGGCTACACAAGCAGCGGGATCGCAACGTCGTCGAACAGCAACATTGCTGACCTGAACGTGAAGCTGATCGACAAAAAACAACGAACCGTTTCTACCGAAGCATTCGGGCAGATTCTAAAACGGGAAGTGGGTCAGATTCCGGGCGTGAAAGTAACGGTTAGTCCCGTCGGTATCGTCGGTGCCCAGCAGGCTCCAATTATGATTGCCGTCAAAGGAACAAGCCTGAACAGTATTCGGCAGGCAGCGGCCACGGTGATGAACGTGACCAAATCGGTACCGGGTACGCAGGACGTGAAGTATTCCGTGAAAGATCCGAAACCAGAAGTGTCGGTTAGCCTGGATCGGGAGAAAATGGCGCAGCTGGGTATCAATGCTTCCGATGTAGGGTTGGCATTGCAAAATGCCTTCCGGGGAAATGACCAGTCGAAGTTCAAACAGAATGGGAATGAGTACGATATTCTGGTCAGTCTCGATCAATTTGACCGTACGCAACCCTCCGACGTGGCTCGCCTGACCTTCGTGAATAACCAGGGTAAAACGTTCGAACTATCGCAGTTCGCCAGGGTGCAGGAACAGATCGGTGAAAGCGTGCTGGAACGGACGGATCGACTTTCATCCATCACGGTCACGGCGCAGGTGGTTGGTCGTCCGGTCGGTACGGTGGGTGGTGACATTCAGGCCAAGATGGCGCAGGTGAAACTACCGGAAGGTATTTCAATCGAATACTTAGGTCAGTTGCAACAACAATCGGATGCGTTCGGCAGCTTAGGATTAGCTTTGATGATTGCTATTCTGCTGGTTTACTTCATCATGGTGGCCCTGTACGAAAGCGTCGTTTACCCGTTCGTCGTACTGTTCTCGATCCCGGTTGCCCTGATCGGTGCCTTGCTTGCACTGGCTTTGACGATGGAAAGCTTAACGGTATTCTCCATTGTCGGTATGATCATGCTGCTGGGTCTGGTTGCGAAAAACGCCATTCTGATCGTTGACTTTGCCAACCAGCTGAAAGCGGAAGGGCATGATGTGGTCGACGCCCTGATTGAAGCCGGTAAAGAACGTCTGCGCCCGATTTTGATGACGACGCTGGCGATGATTCTGGGTATGTTGCCGATTGCGTTAGCCAGTGGTGCTGGTGCCGAAACGAAAAACGGCATGGCCTGGGTAATCATCGGTGGTCTGACTTCGTCACTGCTTCTAACGCTGCTGGTTGTACCGTCGATGTATTTGGTGGTTGACCGGCTCATTGCCCGCTTCTCTGGAAAGAAAGTCACACCGAAAAAACCACAGGAGCTGGAAGTTGCCAAAGCAATCAACTAAGCAACGAGTGGTTGTATGACCAAAATCCCGGAACTGCTACGTAGCGGTTCCGGGATTTTGGTTTTAATTGATCCGGTCGTAATTCTGTACAGAAGATGCATGACGGCCCCGCAGTGTAATCAATAATACTCACGTGATGTCGGTTTCTCAAAACCGACATCGACTATCGACGTGACATGTCGGTTTTGAGAACCGCGCGGGCGGCCCCGCCGACATCACATACAGCACCGCTTCACGGATCGATACTTCAGAAAATAGATGGTTTACGCTGACCGATTCTTTAAGTTTAGGGGCTATTGAGCGATTTTCTTCTCTATTTTTTTCGCACAGTCCAGCTATATCAAAATACTTATGAACAACGCTACGAAAGCAATTTTTCTGGTCATCGTACTGACGGTTAGCCAGTTGGCATGGGCTCAGCAACCCGTCGCTTCCGATACGACCAATGCGCTTACTCAGCTTAAGCCAACACCCGAGAAAAACGAATTGAAGTATAATCTGAACCAATCGGGTTCTCACTTTTTCAAAGCCACATTCTTGAATCAGGCGTGGTTTCGGTTCAACCAGAGTAACCCCGGTTCGACGGTGATTGGCGAGCCCAGCAACAATACGTTCGACATCGGGCTTCGCCGGACGCGTATGCAACTATTCGGGCAAATCAGCGACCACGTTTTTCTGTACATTCAGTTTGGGATGAATAACTTCAACTACCTGAATGGTGGCTTCAACCCAACAGCTTCTTCGAACCGGAAGATACAAGCCTTCTTTCACGATGCCGTTGGTGAGTATCTGGTGTTTAAAAATAAAAACCTGCTGAACATCGGCGGAGGACTAACAATCGTTAACGGTCTTTCGCGATTTAGCGCGCCAAGCGTGTCTTCCATTATGAGCATGGACGTACCCGTTTTTGCGCAGGCAACCGTTGACCAGACCGACGAATTTTCGCGAAAATTGAGCGTCTACGCCCGTGGTCAGATTAGTCATCTGGATTATCGTATCGCGCTGTCTGATCCTTTCCCGATTCAAACAAGTGGTGCCGCATTGCCGGTCTACAGTCAAAACGCCAATTTCGCCCTGAAAGGCCATCACAAGCAATATCAAGGGTTCTTCATGTGGCAGTTTTTCGATAAAGAAGCGCATCAGGCACCGGGCTATAATACGGGAACCTACCTCGGGGTGAAGAAGATGTTCAACCTGGAAGCCGGGTTTATCACCCAGAAAAACGCGACCGCAAGCATTCCCACAGCGGGCGATACAACCTATCACACGATGAATCTGTGGTCGGTCGCTTCGTTTCTGGATATGCCAATTAATCGTCAAAAGGGTACTGCCGTTAACGCATACCTAGGCTATTTCCATACAGATTATGGGACAAATTACCTGCGCTTCAACGGAATTATGAACCCCGCCAGTGGTCTTACAACGGGGTATCCATCGGGAACACAAGGCAATGCATTTCCGATGTTCGGTACGGGAAGTGTTGTATATGGACAGTTCGGCTACCTGATGAAACGGGATTTGTTCGGCGCTGGTAACGGTACGCTGATGCCGTACGTACAAGCTCAAGTCGCCAGTTATCAGCGTATAACCGAAACAATGGGTGTTTATAACGTTGGCGTGAACTACCTTATAAAGGGTCACAACGGAAAGTTTACGCTCGACTATCAAAACCGACCTTACTACCAGGCGGCTGGCAATCAGTATGCGCCAGGCGGTCGGCGTGGGCAGGTGACGGTACAATATCAGGTATTCATTTAGAAAAGTTGCTCCAATAAAGTGAAAGCCCCAGTCGGTGTTCGCTGGGGCTTTTGATGCTTAGTTGTGCTCGGCGAGTGCTTCCTGAGCTTGGGTCGCCGTTAGTTCTTTACCGTATAGGGGTGTGTCGGGTTGTAATTTGCGACCACCTTCCCGAAGGGATCCCGCATCTACTGGAGCGAATCCTATAGCTCGGATAAGATCCGCTACAACGGTTTTAGCACTTGGATCATCGCTGGCAATAAAGATGGCCCGGCGCTCGGCTTCGGGTTTTGCTGGGTCGCCTTGTTCGGCCAAATGTTTGTACCAAATTGTATTGAACGCTTTAACCAGAAGGGTGTCGGGTAATCGACGGGCGGTCTCTTCGCTGGATGTATACTCACCAAGATCAATGACGTTAGAATCCGCTGAATACGGGTTCATCGCATCGATGACGACTTTATTCGCAACCAGATCAGGGTGTGGGAGCGCTTCCGGCGAGCGCCAGGGAACGGCCAGGAGTACTACCTCGCCAAAGGCTGCTGCGTTATCAACGGTTTCGGCGCGGGCGTTTGGCCCAAGCTCGTCGATGATTTCCTTCAGCGACTCGGGTCCGCGCGAATTGCTTAACGCGACCTCGTGCCCTGCGGCTATGAACAAACGGGCCATTGTACGGCCAATATTACCCGCGCCAATTATTCCAATTTTCATGTTATCCAGCCGGTTAGTTAAAAAGCAGATACTATAAAAAGGAAACAGAAGGGTACTTTGTTATGAATAACTTGCCTGATGAGTAAAACGTGCGCCCGTTTTTAGGTGTATCTACTAAGCAGGACCAAGCTTTTCGTTGGTTCACCATCTATACAGTATAGGGGGCTGTTGCTTTCGAACTATGACTCGCTTAGCAACTCGTTCAGAATTTTTTGGGCTGCCACCGAGATGATCGTTCCCGGACCAAAAATGCCTTTAACCCCTGCGTCGTACAAAAACTGGTAGTCCTGCGCCGGAATGACCCCGCCCGCAATCACCATAATATCGTCGCGGCCAATCTTTTTTAATTCGTCAATTAGCTGAGGAACCAGCGTTTTATGGCCCGCTGCCAAACTCGATATACCTACAATGTGCACGTCGTTTTCGGCGGCTTGTCGAGCTACTTCGGCGGGGGTTTGAAACAAAGGCCCCATGTCCACATCGAAGCCGAGGTCCGCGAAACTCGTGGCGATAATCTTGGCCCCCCGGTCGTGACCATCCTGACCCATCTTGGCAACCAGAATGCGCGGTCGGCGACCATCGAGTTCCGCAAACTGGTCGCTCATCTCGCGAGCCAGCCGGAAGTTTTCATCGTCCGATACTTCCGCAGAATAAACACCCGATACGGCACGGATGGTGGCCTTGTGACGACCGAACGCGTTTTCCATAGCCTCTGAAATTTCACCCAATGTTGCGCGCTGCCGGGCTGCTGCTACAGCAAGAGCCAGTAGGTTACCATCGCCCGTTTGTTGGGCCGCTTGCGTAATGGCTTCTAACGCATGGCTTACTTTACGGGCATCGCGGGTTGCTTTCAGCGCATTAAGCCGTTTGATTTGTGCCTCGCGTACTACCTGATTGTCAATATTCAGTAATTCGATCTCCGTATCCGAGTCGGTTTTATAGCGATTAACACCGACAATCACGTCTTTACTGCCATCAATGCGGGCTTGTTTGCGAGCGGCTGCTTCTTCGATGCGAAGTTTCGGTAGACTAGTTTCGATGGCTTTGGTCATGCCGCCCAATTGCTCTACCTCTTCGATCAGCGCCCAGGCTTTTTCCGTCAGTTCTTTCGTCAAAAATTCGACGTAGTACGAACCGCCCCACGGATCAACGGCGCGGGTAATGTCGGTTTCGTGTTGCAGATAAAGCTGGGTATTGCGGGCAATCCGGGCGGAAAAATCGGTTGGTAGGGCAATCGCTTCGTCCAGTGAGTTGGTGTGCAGACTTTGGGTACCGCCCAGCACAGCCGCCAGGGCTTCGATGGTTGTTCGGGCTACGTTGTTAAACGGGTCCTGCTCGGTCAGGCTGTAGCCCGATGTCTGGCAGTGCGTTCGTAAAGCCAGCGATTTTGGATTCTTCGGTTCGAATTGCTTAACCAGTTTCGCCCACAGCAATCGGCCCGCCCGCAATTTGGCGATCTCCATAAAATGATTCATGCCGATTCCCCAGAAAAACGACAGCCGGGGGGCAAAATCGTCGATGCTCATACCCGCCTGCAATCCGGTGCGAATGTACTCCAGACCGTCGGCCAGCGTGTAGGCAAGTTCGAGGTGGGCGGGTGCTCCCGCTTCGTGCATGTGATAACCGCTGATACTGATCGAATTAAACTTCGGCATGTGCCGGCTGGTATACGCAAAAATATCGCCGACGATGCGCATGGACGGTTCAGGCGGGTAAATGTACGTGTTGCGCACCATGAACTCTTTCAGGATGTCGTTCTGAATCGTGCCGGCAAGTTTTTCGGGAGAAACGCCCTGCTCTTCGGCGGCTACGATGAAAAACGCCATAATGGGCAAAACCGCTCCGTTCATGGTCATCGACACCGACATCTGGTCGAGGGGAATCTGATCGAACAGAATTTTCATATCCTCCACCGAATCAATCGCAACGCCCGCCTTGCCAACGTCGCCCACCACACGCGGGTGATCGGAATCGTAGCCTCGGTGGGTTGCCAGATCAAACGCCACCGATAAGCCTTTCTGACCAGCGGCCAGATTGCGCCGGTAAAAAGCGTTCGACTCTTCGGCGGTCGAGAAACCCGCGTACTGTCGGATCGTCCACGGCTGACGCACGTACATGCTGGCGTAAGGCCCCCGCAGATACGGCGGAATGCCCGCTGCGTAATTCAGATGGTCGGAGTTTGCTAGGTCAGCAACCGTAAAATGCGGTTTTAGCCGGATGCCTTCGGCGGTAGTAAAAGGACGCTCCGTCGCTACCGACTTATCGGTAACCGTTGACGAATTTGATACGTTGGTGAAGTTTGGACGCATGATGATTGGGGTTACGACGATTTACTCAAATGCTTCGGGAAGGCGGTGGTTTGGCAAGAGCGGCTTTTCGTTAGGCTCTAGCTGAACGGACGACCCCGGCTGAATGCTTCCTTCGTCAACCCGAAACTTGGTTACACCGACCAGCACCTTGCCCCGACGCACGGCTTCCTGTTTGGACTGGTATGCCCCCTCGATCTCGGCGGGGATAAATCCACTCGTAAACGCCCGCTCGAATCCGCCTTGTTTTTCTACGTCCAGGAATAAGGCCCAGGCCGATTCCGCTAACTGATGCGTAAGTGTTTCAACGTAATAGGAACCCGCCGAAGGGTCGGCTACTTTGCTCAGATAACTTTCCTGACTCAACAGAATGGATACGTTTCGGGCGATACGCTCGGAAAACTCCCGATTTGAATTTGTCGCCGATTGATTCAGGACACTGTCGTACGAATGAACAGTCAGCACATCGCATCCTCCCATCACAGCCGCCATCGCTTCCGTCGTCGCCCGGAGTAAATTGGTGTAGGGCGTTGCCGCTGCGTCATAAAAGGTAGACGTTTGGCAGTGAATGAGCGGGGCCTGGATGGGTATGGTCGAGTAATGATTCAGAAAACGATTGATTAGCACGCGTAAAGCGCGCAGTTTCGCCATTTCAACGAAATAGCTGGTACCAACCGAAACCGATAGCGTTGTTTTGGCGATCAGTTGTTCGATGGGTAATCCCGCGTCTGTGAGGTAATCGTACTGATCGGCCAGCGACGCGAGTAAAAAGGCAATTTCCTGGGTAGCGGTTGCTCCCGCATTGTGAAATAGGTGACTACTCGCGCAAACCGTACGGAACTGGGGCGAATGGGTAGCCGCTTTTGTCACATCGGCTATTTCGGCAAGGCTGTCTCGTAGCGACGTACCAGTTTGTAACCAATGCGCGATTGGATCGATTAATAAACCGCCTTGCCATTGATACGGAGCAATGAGTCGCAGCTTATCAAGCAATGCTCTTGGGTCTGTAGCTTTAAAAAAGACGGGTGTTTCACTTAGCTTGATACCATCCAGTAATTGAATTAAATCGACTTGGTCAGAAAGCGCTAGGATTAGCGCATCGGCTCCGTTGACCAGGCTGTTTCGCAGGGTGTTGTTCGCTGATTTTTCGTTCGTAATCGGATAAGCGGGTGTGTTAAGCCAGCCCGGTAGTTGCTTTTGAGCCGCCTGAATCGTTGCGAGTGGTAAATGGTTTAGATCCTCAGCGGTATAGTATGGGTCAACCACAAATCCTTCGTCGGTGTGCCAACGCAGTGATTCGTAAGGCGTACCGTCAGGCTGATTGCTTTTTAGCTCTTTCTGAACCTGCGTCAGCCAGGCCGATTTATCGACTGCTGGAAATAGATCGCTTAACAGTGGCTCCATCTACTGATTTATAAATTACGTAAGTAAAAGTAGTATTTTCTCTTTTCGGGGGCAAAACAGCTTTCTTCCCCTGCAAATCGATAGCCACTTTGGATTATTTGAAGGGATTTTCTTAAGTCATTGACCTTCCGACCGAAACGATTAATTTTAGCTTATAAAAAATAAGAACAGGCGCAGGAAATGAAAAAAACGCCGACGGTCGCGGTTGCTTCAGTTCGATAATTCCCTACATTTGTCTCCCTTTTTTGCGATACCAACGTAACTGTAATGTACTCCCGTGAATGTAACTACCCAGACAACCATGCAGCGTGAAGTGATGACGGTATGGAATCGCTGTCTGAGCGTTATTCGGGAAATCGTGCCTGAACAAAGCTTCAATACGTGGTTCGAACCCATCGTTCCGCTTCGTCTGAATGGTAGTGTACTGACAATTCAAGTGCCGAGTGAGTTTTTTTACGAGTGGCTCGAAGAAAACTTCGTTCACGCGTTGCGAAAAGCCCTCGATACGGCCATCGGTCGGGATGGGCAGTTGGAATACTCAATCATTGTCGATAAAGGTAATGAGCAAAACCGTCCGCTGACGGTAAATGTACCAACGACCAAGACACCCCAGACCGCTAAACCGGACAATGTCAATCCCGACATTTTGAAGAGCCCGTTTGTGCTGAAAGATCTCGATTCGCTTACCCTGGACTCGTACCTGAATCCGACTTACACGTTTGATAACTACGTGGAAGGTGACTGCAACCGGTTGGCACGGCAGGCGGGGTACGCGGTGGCCGAGCGTCCGGGTGTTACGTCGTTCAACCCGCTGATGATTCACGGTGGGGTAGGGCTGGGTAAAACCCATCTGGTGCAGGCAATTGGTAACTACATCAAAAATAATAACCAGAACAAGTTTGTCCTATACGTCACGTCGGAGAAGTTTACGAATCAGTTTCTCAATGCCATCCGTACCGACGGTATCCGCGATTTTACGGCCTTCTACATGCAGGTCGATGTGCTGGTAATCGACGACGTGCAGTTTTTGCAGAAAAAGGAAAAGACGCAGGAAATTTTCTTCCACATCTTTAACCATCTGCACCAGTCGGGTAAGCAGATCATCATGACCTCCGACCGCGCTCCACGGGCATTGGACGGACTGGAAGACCGGTTGCTATCGCGCTTTAAGTGGGGATTGTCGGCGGATTTGCAGACACCCGATCTGGAAACACGCATCGCCATCATCCAGAAGAAACTTCAGGCCGAAGGTATTTACATTGACGACACAGTCATTGAGTATCTGGCGCATAGCGTCAATACCAACGTTCGGGAACTGGAAGGCGTGATTGTCTCATTGATGGCGCAGGCCTCGCTGAACCGACGTGAGATTGATCTGGAACTGGCTAAGCATACACTTCGCAACATCGTGGTAGACTCCGAGCGTGAAATCACTATCGACTCGGTTCAGGAAATCGTCGCGGATTTTTTCACCGTAACGGTGGCCGACCTGAAAGCCAAAAGTCGGAAGCGTGAGTTGGTTTATCCGCGTCAGGTAGCGATGTATCTGGCGAAGGAAAAAACCGATCTGTCGCTTAAGTCTATCGGTTACCATTTTGGTGGGCGCGATCACAGCACGGTTATCCATGCTATTCAGACAATCAGCGATCTGGTAACCAAAAACACGGAAACTCGCGCATCGATAGAAAAGCTCAAGGCGCTTTTTAAGTAGTCCAATCACTACCTGCTGCCGGTACAAAGCGCATGAGCCAGCCCCACGCTCTACCAGCTACTGCCTGTAATCAACCCACATTTATTTCTCGTCAGGCGCTTGATGACAAAGCCTGGGATGCATGCGTAACCGCTTCTCCGCAACGAATTGTGTACGGGTATACCTGGTATCTGGATGCGGTTCTACCCGTGCCTGATTGGAAGTGGCTGGGTCTGGTGCTCCCTGATAAGCGGGGCGGTTACCAGGCGGTATTGCCCGTGCCCCTGCGCCGGAAGAAACTGGCCGGAGTCACCTGCGGATGGGTCGTACACCAACCGTTCTTCTGTCAATTTCTGACCGTTTTTACCATGCAAAGCATTGACGTAATGACTTTTCTAAGGGCGGTGCAACAGCGGTTTCGGTACGGTTCCCGGTTTAACCTGTGTTTCCAGGAAGTACTGCCTACTCATGACACCTCTACAATCCGACTGCTGACAACACATGTATTAGACTTGTCGGTCGGTTACGAAACGTTGTCACAAAACTATTTGCTGGATCGTACACAAAACCTACGGCGGGCACAAAAAGCGGATTGGACGGTAACCGAGTCAACGGATGTCGAACCGCTACTAACCTTATTTCGTGCCAATCATGCTGATAGCATAAATGGGGGCGTGGCTGACTGGTCGTATTCGATGTTGCGCGCTTTATGCGGTACGCTGAATCAACGTGGTCTTGCCATCATTCGTTATGCGGTATGCCAGGGACGTATTGAAGCAGGGGCGTTGTTTGTCCGGGAGGGTAATCGGATTATTTACCTGTTCAACGCGGCATCGGCGACGGGTAGAAAAAGAAACGCCCGGACGCTGCTGATTGATCAGGTCATCCGGGAGTATGCTGCAAAGCCGTATCTGTTTGATTTCGAAAGTCCAGAAAAGACGTCTATTCGTGATTTCTATCGGAGCTTCGGGGCCGTTGACGAGCCGTATTACTCCCTCCAATGGAGCCGGTTGACAGGCGTTGAACAGCTAATGGTTCGGATACGACGTTTGTTCTTAAAATAGCGGGTTCTAAGCGTCAACTAGTAGAAGTGGAGAGGTTGTTTGAGGCCGCCGTTGCGCTTCAAATCCATTACCATCGAACCGACCCACAGATCGACTTCAACCTTAACGGGTATTTTGTTGAGGTCGTCGGATACGAAAATGCGGATGGATTCTTCATCCTTAAAGAGCTTGTTCTGCGGAAGAACGGGGTTCAGCTTCAATACGTTGACCTTGCCTTGTTTCGTTTTAACAACGTCCTTACCCCGATAACGAACCTTCATGTTGTAGATCGTATCGTCGTAGAAGGCTGGTACTTCAATGATTTGGCCGTTGCTTAGCTTACTAAAATCAATTGTGCGCAGGAAATAATAACCGCTGATGAGATCGTGAACGTTATCGGGCACTTTAAATATGTCGCGCTCGGTGCGTTCCTCAGCCTTCACCGTATTCGTTTCGTGATTAAAGGTGATGTTTTCTTCCTTACGGTAATTGTTTTCCTGAAGATTCGTGTAGAATTTCTGGGGTAGGATGGCTGAAGTGTCAATATACGAGCGCCAGGTGTCCCGGATGCGGGTCACGAGGTCAAAGGCCCCAACCGTACGACCATCAACATTGACGCGGTAGCAGGGCCGCTCGTTGACTTTGTACAGGGTTGGGCTAACGTCGACAACGGCTTCCGCTGCATTGATAAAACCATAATGGACACGGTATTCGAGATGCTCGCCTGGTCCAAAACTCGTGTTGACCACGCGCCGGTAAGCGTTCAGGCTAGCAAAACCAGTCCCTAAAACAAAGATGATACCAAAGCCGATTAAGTACTTCTTCATATGTAACAGCCGCCCGCTACGGGCATCACTTATAAAGATGGATAAGTTTGTTTAAGATATGTAAGGTAACGCTTAAAATTTCCACCGAATTGATTATCAAACTCCTGGCGAAAGCGGTTCTGTTGCTTTCTGTACGTCAGGTACCCAATAAAGTACGCATTATTGGGTAAGTTTAGTTTGTCTAACCGCCGTTTTTTTAGTGAACGTACCGGGTCTTTGCTTCGTTCGTCGGTCAATGTATCCGACGACACTACGATTTGCCGGATTGTCTGCCACTTCAACGAATCTTTGACAGCTATAGCCATTGTTGGTTTAAACGTTCGATATAAACTGTCGAGCGTTTGTGTCCCCCGCAGGATATGTCCGTCATACCGCTCATAAAACGATTTTGTCGCTAAATAGTCACGATACGGAATAGAGTTTACTCCATACTTCATGGCCAGAAACCGTAACGCGCCGTATTCACCCACAAAATCGGCTAAATTCTCGTTGTATTCAAGGCTGTTTTTTATGAACAGTGTTCCGTGTGTCAACTCGTGGATAATCAACTCCGCCAGGCTACCAACGGGTCGATCCAGAAAGCTGGATAAAATGGGATCGTTCAAAAAACCCAATGTCGACCAGGCCGACACTTCCCCGATACGCGTATCAAGTCCTTCTCGTTTTAGCTCGGCAACGGTTGTGTCAGCCCGGTCCTTCTCAAAAAAACCTTTGTACGAAAAGGTGCCCAGTATGGGAAAATGCCATTGTCGGGCCACCAGTTGATACGGTTGAGCTGCCGTTATAACCCAAAGGATCGGTTTTCCTTGCTGGTTGTAAAACGATTCGTAGCTTCCTGACTTGTCTAACCCAAGCGAGTCGATAGCAAAACGCTTTATTTCCTGGATAAGTTCTATTTTTTGTTTTAATGAGTCAGGAAAGGCCGGGTTAGCCAGCACTTCGCTGACGGGTTTGGTGTTCCAAAGAATCCGTAATTGACCGCGTGCCTGCATCCATCCGTAGCTCACTAATTCTCGTTGCCATAGGCCAAAGACAACTAAAAGCAGTAGTACCCCCAAACCAATTTTCTTCCACATAAGCGAGCGCGTGTTTCCGCTGCAAACATACAGGATGCTGCCTAACAACGCTACGTACTCGCTAGCAGCTTCGCACTCGTGGTGTCGGCGGGGCCGCCCGCATGTCGTGGTGTCGGTTTCTCAAAACCGACACATCACAGCAGCAATCAGTGTCGGTTTTGAGAAACCGACACCATCCTAGAAGGGCATCTGATTAGAGCAAATTCAACATTTCGGACAATACTGTTTCTCAAAACCGACACTACTCATCACAGTAACTACAAAAAACGCGACTGACGAATCAGGCTAGCAAACGGCCTTCCAGTACAGGACGGTCATCTTTCGTGGCTGGATTAAGAATGGCCAGGCTTTTCTTGAATTGAACCTTTACCGTATCCTTATCGAAATTGCACGTTATCGTTTCGTAATGAGCAGTTTCAATGAAGCGAACCGTCAGAACGAACGTGTTGTCGTCAGTCCACGTACCGCTGGACGCGATCTTGGTCTTGGTTTCACCCGGAATCAGGGTTGGCGTTAGCTTAAGCGGCAGTGCCGACAGATCCGTTTCCTTCTCGACCCAGCGACCCATTCCGCAGTTGATGCGGTGTTCGCCTTTGTCGTCCTGCATGGTAAAAATACCACCGTCTTTGCCAAAGTTGAGCGCAACCGACTTCACATGCAGCGAGTTATCGGCGATGCTAAACGGCTTATTGTCAATTTGGGCAATGATCGGCGAGGTCGATTTTACGTTCTGGATCGGTAAGGCCAAAGCCGTTAGTTTTTGCTTTAGCTGAGCCTGCTCTTTGGCATCCGCTGGTAGCGTTTTCCCTTTTACGCTACCCAGAATATGCTCCCAGACATTGTCCAGAATAGCCTGCATATCGCTGGTCTCGCTCGTAATAGCCACGACTATGTCTTCTTTGGGCATCACAATGCAGTATTGACCAAAGGCCCCATCGCCCCGGTACGCATCGTGCCGACAGCGCCAGAACTGATAACCGTAGCCCTGCAACCAATCATTCTCTTCTTTCTTGCGGGACCCACCTTTCGATTGGATTTCGAACTTGGTGGCATCGTCGATCCAGTTGGCTGGCAATAGCTGTTTGCCTTTCCAGACACCCTTTTGCAGGTAAAGCTGCCCGAATTTGGCAATGTCTTCGGTTTTAACGCGAAGCCCCCAGCCTCCGGTATTGATACCCTGCGGATTAACTTCCCAGTCGGCCCCTTCGATACCGAGCGGATCGAACAGCCGGGGTTTCAGGTAAGCCAGAACGGTTTGACCGGTTAGCTTCTGCACAATAGCCGACAGCATGTACGTGGCTATGCTGTTGTAAAGGAAAAACGTTCCGGGCTGATGCTCTACGGGTTGAGCCAGAAACGCCTTCGCCCAGTTCTTTTCCGAACGGACGGCTGGCTCCTTGTCGTGCCCGGTTGACATGGTAAGCAAATCTTTCACCCGCATGGCCGCGAGGTTATCACTAACCGTGGCGGGTAAATCGTCCGGGAAAAACTTGGTTACTTTATCCTCAACGGTCAGGCGCTTTTCGGCGACAGCCATACCGACTGCGGTCGAAGTGAAACTTTTGCTTAGGGAATAAAGCGTGTGCTTCAACTGGGGGGCATAAGGAGCCCACCAGCCTTCAGCGACAACGTTACCATGCCGCAGCACCATCATGCTGTGCAGGTTCAACTTTTGGGATTCGACGGCATTGGCAAACGCCAGCAAGGACGCCGAAGACATGCCCTGGGCCTCGGGCGTGGTGCGAAGAAGCGCTGAGGAGCCTTTAGCCCATACGTCGCCAGGAAGTGACGACAACAAGCTAATTCCGGCGGCACCAAAACCTAGTTGTTTTAGAAAAAGCCTGCGATTGAGCTGCATAAGTGTTTTCAATACGTGTGCAGACTAAAGCATGTTCAGGCTGGATTCTCCTATTCAGGGCAACAAAAATACGGTCAATGTTTTCGAACCGTGGGCACCGATAACCAGCGATTGTTCAATATCAGCGGTTTTGGACGGACCCGCGATAAACGTTCCGAAGCCGGTGTGTGTGTCAATGAGTCGGTAAGCCTCGTGCATGTTGCCGACGAGGTTTTTCTCGGATAGTACCAGCGACAAGTTCAATGAAATGAACGGCAGCGCCCGAATACCGATGGCCGCTTCGTCGAGCCAGATAGCGGCATTTTCGGCAACGCCGACTTTGCCTTCCAGCACAACCAAGTGCAAATCGTCTAACAGCCGAAGCTCCGCTGCTGGCGTAAAGTTGCTGATGTCCAGCCCCGGAACATGACTGAGTATGGGTAGCGTCAGGTCGTACTCTTGGACCAGAAAGGCGTGTGCTTCAGACAGTGAGGTTACTCGAATTGCCTGCCCGCCGTTTGTTTTTACCATCGCCATGAAGGCTTCGACGAGGTTTTCGGGCGTGATGGTAGGCGCGAAACCTATCGTTTCGGGGAGCGGGTGCAGGTCGGGTTTACCCTGTCGAATGGCCGCCAGAATGGTATCACGGGTGGTTGTTTCAGCCATTGTCTTTCTGGTTTTGTTGCGCGTACCAATCCCGGAAACTCTGAGCGGGCGGCTTCGGCATATCGCGGTGGATAGCCCAGGGGTTTAAACTCGATTTGTTGGCCAGCGAGGGAAATTTCTGCATGAACCAACGGCCGGCCCTTCCAGCAAATCGGTACAGCCGTGGATGGCTGAACAGCACGTCCATGCCCGTCATGCCTATTTTTTTCGTGGGCTCAACAGCACCGGCTTCGCCCAGTACCTGCCGCCATTTATACAACTGCTGGTGAATGTCGATCTTGACTGGACAGACGTTGGTGCAGGAGCCGCAAAGGGTAGAGGCAAACGGCAAATCGGCGTATTCCTTCATGTCGATATTCGGTGCCAGAATCGAGCCAATTGGTCCGGCTACCGCCGTGTGGTAGCTGTGCCCACCGCTACGCCGGTAGACCGGGCAGGTATTCATGCAGGCTCCGCAACGAATGCACTTCAGGGAGTTGCGGAAATCAGGGCTGGCCAGCTGACGCGTCCGACCGTTATCGACCAGCACGAGGTGCATTTCCTGACCGGGCGCGGGTTTGCGAAAATGACTGGAATAGGTTGTCGTGGCCTGACCCGTAGCGGAACGTGCCAGCAGCCGCAGAAACACGCCCAGATGTTCGGCCTTTGGAATGACTTTTTCGATACCCATGCAGGCAATGTGAACCTTGGCCAGATGTGCCCCCAGATCGGCGTTGCCTTCGTTGGTACAGACCACAAAGCCACCTGTTTCGGCAATGGCGAAGTTAACGCCCGTAATCGCTACATCGGCCAGTAAAAACTTCTGGCGCAGGTGAATCCGGGCGGCTTCGGTAAGGTACTGCGGATCGTCGGCTCCGGCGTCGGTACCCAGGTGCAAGTGGAACAAATCACCAATGTGCCGCTTCTTGAGGTGAATAGCGGGCATCACGATATGACTTGGCGGCTCGTTGCGAAGCTGGATAATGCGCTCGCCCAAATCCGTGTCGATTACCTCAATCCCTTCTTTAATCAGGTACGGATTCAGATGACACTCTTCGGTAAGCATGGATTTACTCTTGACGATTTTGGTCGCCTTGTGCTTCCGCATGATGTCGAGCACAATCCGGTTATGTTCATCGGCGTTAGCCGCCCAATGGACAATGACGCCGTTCTGCCGGGCGTTTTCTTCAAGCTGAATGAGGTAATCGTCCAGCTTTGAGAGGGAGTGCAGCTTGATCTGGGAAGCCTGCTCGCGCAAATCTTCCCACTCCGGCAGCGATTGGGCCGCCCGGTCGCGCTTACTACGGACAAACCAAAGGGTTTCGTTATGCCAATCGGCGTTTTCCTCATCGCGCAGGAAAGCCTCGGCGGCTTTGGCGTGTCTGGGAGAAGCAGTATCCATTCGTTTGTTGTTTAGTTGCCAGCCGTCAGAATTTCGGCGATGTGCATGACGCGTACCGAACTTTTCTGACGATGTAATACGCCTTCCAATTGCATCAGGCATGACATGTCGCCCCCCGTAATCACTTCCGCCCCGTGCTGGACATGGTCGTACACGCGATCCTTACCCATTTTTGACGACAGGGCTTCTTCGAACACGCAAAATGTACCACCAAAACCGCAGCATTCATCGGGGTGGCTCAGCTGAATGAGATCAAGCCCGTCAACCAGCCGCAGGAGCTGCTCGGGTTTCGAGAATTTAGGTTCCATCCGTTCCGACATGGACGAAAGCCGCAAACCGCGCTGGCCGTGACAACTGGTGTGTAAACCAACCCGGTACGGAAAGCGGGCTTTAGGAAGCTGTTCGACTTTCAATACGTCGGTCAGAAATTCGCAGAGTTCGTAGACGTTGTTACGCAGTCGCGCGGCTTCTTCGGGCTGGTCGTCGGAATGCAGGTGCTCTTTTAAGTGCAGGACGCAGCTACCCGAAGGCCCAACGACCACATCGCAGTTAGCAAAATTGCGGATAAAATTCTTGTCGCAACCTGCCGAAAGACGCTGAAAACCAGAGTTTGCCATTGGTTGCCCACAGCAAGTCTGCTCCATTGGAAACACCACCCGAACGCCGAGGGATTCAAGTAATCGTAAGGTGGCAATACCGACCTGCGGATAAAACTGATCGACGTAACAGGGAATAAATAAGCCTACGTTCATCTTTAACACAAAATCACCTACGAAAATAACGAAGGCTGTTTAGAGTTCGGTCTTTTTTCGACAGGATTAGCAGAATTAATTAGCCTCTATAGATTGGTTACTAGACAGGATTGACAGGATTATCATGATTTTACTCGTGCTTTTTTGATAGCCTGTCAATTTAGTTAGCTGTTATAGGTCGGTGTTTTCGACAGGATTAACAGGATGGTAAAAAGAAGAATAGAAAAATCCTGTCAATCTTGTTAATCCTGTCAAAAAAAAACACTCAGGACGCCGTTCCCATACCAATCAATACGGTAGACAGTACGATTAGAAATAAGCCCGCGAATACTACGCCATACGTTCGCCGACTGGCTCCGCGCCACTCCCAGAGCACCAGACCCCACAGGGTACTAAACGTGATGATGAACGCCATGTGCATCGTCCAGCCCGCGAACCGGATACCATCGGGTAAGTAATTGTCACCCATGCCGTAGAAAAAGAACTGGAAATACCAGGTTGTGCCAGCCAGCAGTGCCCAGGTGTAATTACGAAGCAACGGCGTCTGGCTGTCTGTATAGTCGCCAAAGGAACGGTTTCTACGATTCAGAATCATGCACCAGATAAAATTGGTAAGAAAGCCGCCGAACATCAGTACCGGATAAATCGCGTTGTTTTGCCAAAGCGGATCAGTACCGTTCGTAACCGCCATTTGCGCTATTGGGCGTCCGGCAGCGAGGGCGAAAGCAAAGCAGGCACTCAAAATACCCGAAATTGTAGCGATGATGATGCCTTTGCGCAGGTCAAACTCGGCAACGGTTGCTTTCTGCTGTTCAGGATTAAGCTCGCCTTCTTTCAACATGCCCGCCCAGCCACAAACCGCAATTCCAGCCAGGCATAAGGCCACTCCGCCCAGCGTGAAATGTCCCGTTCGGGTGTGGAGCAGCATGTCGAATTTTCCTTCCCAGATGGGTGGAATCAGCGTTCCGAACGCCGAGCAAAAGCCGAGGGCTACGGCCATACCCAGCGAAATACCCAGGTAGCGCATGGTCAAACCGAAGGTTAAGCCGCCAATGCCCCACAGGACGCCAAAGAAAAATGTCCAGAAAAGGGTCGAACTGTCGGCGGATGTGATGCTTGGGACCAGACCGTTGACCGTCAGGCCGCCCATAACCCAGGGGACAATGATCCACGACGCAAACCCGCCCACGATCCAGGCACTTTCCCACGACCACTGCTTTACGTTACGGAAGGGCAAATAAAAACTGCCGGAAGCAAACCCGCCGACAGCATGATAGAAAACTCCCAAAATGGCATTCATAGAGTAATGGTTTAGGAACTACAATTAGTGACCTCTTGACAGGCCGACCGTGATTTGTAAAGATGAGGGTCAACGATGACAGAACTTTCCTGCTCTCTCCTGCGCCTGGAAAGTCAGTACGCTTCGTCAATCGGTCAGATAAGAATCGCAACGTGGAAGCCTACTCATCGGATTGCGCAACAGTGGATTTGCTTTTGGGGTACTAAAAAACAAAAGCTATCGATACGCTCGGTACCAATAGCTTTTTCGGATTTGATGGTCGTCGTTGTGGGGCTACGTAGCCGTGCGTTTCGATTCCTGAACTGCTTTACCCATCAATTCACTAAGAGACAAATCAGGCATTTATTCCAACGCCTGATAAACCGCAATACGGAATTTCTTTACAAAATCACTGTAGTACGCGTACGGCTGAACGTTCGTGAAAATCAAAAGAATGAGTTCTTCTTTCGGATCGATGGTGAACTCGGAACAATACATGCCGCCCCATGTAAACGAACCCGGCGTCGCCTGATCGCCGTAGTGGGAGTTGTCGGTAATGAGCTGAAAACCTAAACCAAATTTGTCGTTCCGGTCCCAGACTTCAGCCGCGCCAATCTGATTGCGCGTCATCAGTTCAATGGTTTTACGCCCAAGAATCCGTTTGTTATTGAATGTGCCACCGTTGAGCAGCATCTGACAAAGTTTCGCGTAATCTTCGACCGTACTAATCAAACCCGCACCCCCCGAAAAATACGTCTTTGCGCCCGTCGTTGCCGAGTGTCGGTAGGCTTCGTTGGTGTGCAGGGTTAAGGGTTTATCCAGACTCGCTTTGCTGTACAGTTCGACCAGACGGCTGGCTTTGTTGCTGGGTAGATAAAAATACGTATCGTTCATGCCGAGTGGGTCCAGCACGCGTTCGCGCATGGCAACGTCAAGCGGTTTACCCGACAAAATCTCAACCAGCCGCCCAATAATGTCGGTGTTCAGGCCGTAGGTAAAGCCCGCGCCGGTTGAGTCCGTGCCGGGGTCGCGCAATAACGGACGTTTGGCTAGCTTGTTGATCACGTCTTCGAGCTTGTCGGGAGCCGTCGAGTTGAAAAAAGGGACCTTGAATTCGGGTCGCTGGTCAAGCGGGTGCTCGTACGGAATGCCGGAGTTATGGCTTAGCAACTGGCGGATGGTGATTTCGCTCTTGGCAGGCCGTGTATCGTAACTACCGCCCACCGGATCTTTTTTGTCGTACTTGACCAGCACTTTCGGATTTTTGAATGCCGGAATGTATTTCGAGATGGGATCGTCCAGCAAAAACTTCTCTTCCTCGAACAAGGTCATTAAGGTTGTCGTCGTGATGGCTTTCGACTGGGACGCAATCCGGTACATGTCGTCGCGCTTCAACGGCGTTTTCTTTTCCAGATTGTTGTACCCGAACGCTTTGTAGTGGACGATTTTACCCCGGTGCGCCACGAAGGTTACGGCGTTCGGAGCAATATCCTGGTCGATCAAGCCTTGCAGCCAGCTATCGAGCCGTTTGAGCCGGTCCGCCGAAAAGCCAGCATCGGCAGGTGACTTTGCGGTCGAAAAGGTTTGGGGTACCGATTGGGCAAATAGTGAGGACGTAACTAGTAGGAGGAGTACAAGGAAGCGCATGGATAAGGGTGGAGTTTACATAACGGAAATTACAAGTTATATCAAGTAAGCGTGGGGCATGTTTTTGTCATCCCGACGCAGGAGGGATCTCTGGGGCAACTTCCGAAGATCCCTCCCGCGTCGGGATGACAAAAGAATCTTTACTCATACTTACGAACGACAAAGCTATAAATCAAAAATTGGGTACTTTTTACTTTTGCCAGTCCCACAGAACAACCACCCAGGTTTCACCGATAGCTGGATCGTGGAACTCGTGCAGTGGTTCGAAACCAACACGGGCGTGGGCGCGTAGGGACCGGCTATTATTAGCCGAGATATCGGTGATGAGTAGCTGGTAGCGGTTGCTGTACACATCGCGGTGATGTTGGTACATCCGGTCGAATAGCTGCTGCCCCCGATAGCCTTCGGCCACGCAAACCTGCCCCATCACGTAATACGCGTACTCCCGAACCGGCTTACCGTTGTAGTCGAGCGCATCAATCAACGAAAAGAGAGGAACCAGTTCGGGAACGTCAGCGCCGAATTCGGGTAGCATGGTTAGGCAGTAGCCTACGACGGTATCATCCGCTTTGGCAATGACGCTGGGTGCGGCCTGATTCATATGGGTTAGTACCGTCGGGTCATGTTCAACGGTCACGAATCCTTGGTTAGCCTGTACCTCGACGGGAACATTTTTACGAAGATTTGCTTGTTGCAGAGCCAGAATGCCCTGTACGTCTGCTTCGGATTGGACGGTGGTAATGGAAATCATCTAGGCAATGGTTTTACGTTCCGACTGAGCCAGAAAAGCAGCATCTACTTCGGCCCCAATGCCGGGGGTATCGGGTAGTGTAATCTGGTAACCGTTGTAGGTAATGCCTCCATAAATTGGGTCAAGAGCGTGTTCGAAACAGCCGTCCAGGTCGTAGAAACGTACGTTTTGGCGGGCAGCTGCAAAGTGGGCGTTGGCGGTTAAGGCCAGCCGCGACTCCGACATACAGCCGATCATGCAGGGAATGCCAGCCGCTTCGCCAATCGCGTTGATGTTGAGTGCTTCAAAAATACCCCCGCTTTTTGACAGTTTGATGTTGAAATAGTCAACGGCTTCTTCCCGCACTAATCGAATCGCGTCCGTCGCGTCGAACAGACTTTCGTCAGCCATAATGGGGACATTACCCTCGGATTTAAGTTTAGCTAAATGATGTAAATCCTGCTTACGTACTGGCTGTTCGCAGTATTGAAATTGATGGTCAATAAAACGAGTTTGATAGAGGACTGCTGAAGCCGTAACATAATCCCAGCCTTGGTTTGCGTCAATTCTATAAGGTACTTTATAGTAATCTCGACTATCATCGCCAAGCTCCATTAAAGCTTTTTCAATAGCATACAATCTGTCAATGTCAGCTTTAAGAGTCGTACCGAGTTTGATTTTGATAGCTTGAGCCCCGTTTTTGTAGATCCGTACAGCATCCTCAACCATCCGTTCGGGCGTATTGATGTAAATCGTTTCGTCGGTCACCAGCGTCCGTTTGGAGCCGCCCAGGAACTGGTAAAGCGGCATCCGGGCAGCTTTAGCGGCAATATCGTACAAGGCCATATCGAAAGCCGAGCGCGTCGTCGGGTGACCGGGTAGGTAGCGCGTCAGGATCGTCAGACAACCTTCGATGTCGAGTGGGTTTTGACCGATCAAAAGCCGGGCCATGTCCTCAGCAGCCGCCAGACCCGATGCCTGCGTTTCCCCGACGATCATCCAGAACGGCGACCCTTCGCCCCAACCCGTAATGCTTTCGTCGGTCTGAATTTCGATCAGGATGTTCCGGGCGTGTTCAATCGTGCCGAGAGAAATGGTGATGGGTACTTTGAGCGGAATGTTGAACGGATAGATACGTATCTGCGTGATTTTCATGGCAGGGAGTTAAACACAGAGAAACAGAGGTTTCACGGAGAAAACAGAGAAACGGTCTGATGACACGAAGGAAAACCTCAGTGACCGCTGTGTATCCTCCGTTTCTCTGTGTTCAAACCAGAACTTACTTTGGAAACTGACTCTTATCGAGTCCGGGAATAAGGCGCAGGGCGTTTTTATAGTATACCTTTTTCAACACCTCATCGGGAAGTCCCATGCCGTACATGCGCCAGAACGCGTGGTATTTTTTGTGATAAGGAAAATACTCGTCGTCGGTTTCGAGAACGCGGAAGTAAGTCGCATATTCGGAAGGCACCCAACTGTCTTTGCCAAATAGAATCCGGTCTTGATATTTCTCGAAAAACTTGCGGGCTGCGCGGGGTTGGCGACCTAGCTCCGCGATAACAGCGCCAATCTCAACGTTCATGTTTGGAAAAACCTTCATCAAACTGTCCAGCTTGTCCAGGTCGTTCGGAAACCAGCCCATGTGAGCCGCAATGAACGTTGTTTTGGGATGCTTCCGAAACACATTATGCTGCTCGGCAATGAGTTGTTCCCAGGGGACAGGATCGTTCGGTGAGCGTTTGCGGCCACCGTGGAGTTTCAGCTCAAGCCAGCGTTCGTTGTACCGGTCCATCGGGTCCCAGAACGATTTAGGGTCGGCAGTATGAATCAGTACCGGAATGCCTAATTCACCGCATTTGTCCCAAATCGCGTCCAGACGCGAATCGTCCACGCGAACGCGCTGGCCCGATTCGTCTTTGTTATTGATACCGAGGTTTTTGTAGATTTTCAGCCCACGGGCTCCTTTCTTAACGTCTGCTTCCAGCATCGTCACGGCGTCTTCCGTCCAGCCTTTTTTACCGATATCGTCGAAGTTAAGATTCGTAAACAGCACCAACCGTTTGGGATTGGTTTTGGCGGTGTTCGCTAAGGCGTTATCGAAAAACTTGGTTCCCTGTTCTACGTTGCCGAAACCGCGTCCGCTCAGGTTCACCATGATTCCCATGTTCAGACTGTCCATCTGGGCCAGGAGGGGACGTAAGTTCGCGTTGTCCATGTTCCACTGGTGGTTATGAACATCAATGAACGGGTACTTCGAGCGGGTGATTTTGTGCTCCGCCACTTTCAGGGTCGAAACGGGATCGTATTCTTCAAAGCCAAGCGGTTCGGCTGGTTTTGACTGACCAAAGGCAACGATTCCCATCAGCAGGAGCGCCGGAAGGTAAAGCAGTTTTTTCATAGACAGGTTGCGTTTACGAACTAAGCCTTAAAGATAAGCGCCACACAATGAGCCGCAATACCTTCACCGCGCCCGACAAAGCCGATATGCTCGGATGTGGTGGCTTTAATCGAAATATCGTCCTCGGGAATAGCCATTACATCGGACAGACAGGTTTTCATGGCCGGGATGTGCGGATTGAGTTTCGGTTCCTGCAAAACAACCGTCACATCGACGTTCGAAATCTCGTAACCCGCACCGCGCACCATGCGAAGTACCTCGGCCAGCAGCAGTTTACTATCCACTCCTTTCCAGCGCGGGTCTTTGTCGGAAAAATGGTAGCCGATGTTGCGCATGTTTGCCGCGCCCAATAGTGCATCGCACAGCACGTGGCAAACCACATCAGCGTCGGAATGGCCTACGGGACCAAATGTGCTTGGAATCTGAATGCCCCCTAGCCAGAACGGACGTCCTTCTTCCAGGCGGTGAACGTCATAACCTTGACCTACTCGTATTTTCATAAGGGAAAGCCGTTTTCTCGTAAATACGCTTCGGTTCGAAGCAAAAAGTCAGCAGCTTGGTGAACGGCTGATTGAGCATCATCAAGCGTGATCTCAAAATCGATTTCGTAATCACCACCTTGCCGTAAATTAAACAACTCTGAAATCGCCACACTTATCGACTCCGCAAACAAGCCTGTCTTTATGAATTGCCTACGAAATTCGGTGTGCGCACCCGTATGTGTCTTGGGTATGGGATGATTGGTGAAGTGCAGCAGGGCCAAAATAGTATGAAACAATGAATAGTAAGCTCTATTGCAGGTACCATCAGGATAGTTTGCTGACAAGAGAGTTTGTGCTTCTCCCAAATCTTCATGGGCAGATACCATCTTTTTGAACGGCTTCATAAAAGGAAGTGTGCCCCCAGCGAGGGGGGAAAGACGGATATATCAACGTCATATTTCAACGATAAAGGACCACTAACTTGCGACATCAACCTGACTTCTTGGCCCGCTTTCACCTCCGGATCGTTCAAAACGACCAGATAGTCGACGTCGGACTCGGCATGGAAGTCGCCCCGCGCGTAGGAGCCGTACAGGATCACCCGGTTCAGGCGGTCGCCGTACAGTTCCGTGAGCGCTTGTTTGACTTCCTGCGACAAAGCGTGCAGTGCGTCGGGCGTAAGGGCTTTCGGTTGATAAGTCGTTTCCATAGCCGAGTCCGATAAGGGTGGTTAAGCCGCCCGGTAGTACAGTGTCGAAGCGTTGTCTTTGCGCAGCACATTACGCGCTGCGGCCTGAATGGAGTCGGGTGTGGCAACCTGTATGTGGTCGGCCTCCTGATTGATTAGGTCCGGGTTTCCGGCATTGGCCGCATAGGCCAGATTCATTGCCCGGTTGAGCAGTTCCACCTCCGAGAACGCAAGCGTCGCTTCGGCCTGGTTTTTTACCTTCGCCAGTTCCTCTTCGGATACGGCCTGATCAATAAACTCCTGAACGATACTTTCAACGGCAGCATCCGCTTCTTCAAGGGCGACTCCTTGGTTCAGGGTTCCTTGAATAACTAGTAAACCGGGGTCAATCGATGAGGTGATGTACGCACCAATGTTACTAAATAATGGGTTGTCGCGCAGTAGTTTCTGATACAAACGCGAGGATTTACTCCGGCCCAGCATATCGCTCAGCAAATCGGTGGCGTAAAAATTGGTATCGAAACGACCGGGCATGTGATACGCTTTGTAAAGTCCATTCAACGGAACTTTCGCCGAAGCTTCCAGTTTCCGGGCCTCGGTCTGAATGGGTTCGGCGGGCAGTTGGCGAATGTATTGCTCCCCCGCCGGAATGGGTTCGAACCACTTGGCACAAAGCTGTTTGACCTGTTCAACCGTTACATTGCCCGCTACAACCAGAATGGCATTGTTGGGCAGGTAATACTTGAAGAAAAAGGCTTTAACGTCGTCCAGCGTGGCGTTTTCAATGTGACTGATGTCTTTGCCAATCGTTGCCCAGCGGTAAGGATGTTCTTTGTACGCGAGCGGACGCAGCTTGAGCCAGACATCACCGTAGGGCTGGTTTAGATACCGCTGCTTAAATTCTTCGATGACCACTTTCTGCTGTACATCAAGCACTTGTGGATCGAAAGAAAGGCTCAGCATTCGGTCCGATTCGAGCCAGAAAGCTGTTTCCAGATTAGCCGCCGGGAGGGTGATGTAGTAATTGGTAATATCGGGGCTGGTAAACGCGTTATTCTCACCGCCTACCTTCTGCAACGGTTCGTCGTAGCTCGGTATGTGCCGCGATCCACCGAACATCAGGTGTTCGAACAAGTGAGCAAACCCCGTGCGGGATGGATCTTCATCGCGGGAGCCAACATTATAAAGAATATTAACAGCCGCAATCGGCGTCGATTCGTCTTCGTGAACAAACACCCGTAGGCCATTGTCCAGCACAAATTGTTCGTAGTGAATCATGGATAAAACTTTTGCGTGTAACCGTTACTTGACAACACGCTGTTAACAAAAGTACGTTCCTGCTTGTATAGAATCAAACGCTTATTCGGACCACCAACTATACTGAATTTTGAAAAAGGCCTTTTTACTTGTTCTGCTCATCTTGCCCCTGTTTGTACGCGCTCAGGTTTTAACTGACCCTAGCGTGCAGCAAACGATCCTCCAGGCGATGGATAAGATCTACAATTGTGAGTTTAGCGAAGCGGACGGTCTGGTTCGGCAAATTCAGACGCGCTATCCGCAGCACCCGATTGGGCCTATCCTGCGGGCTACTCAGCTGGAGATTCAATACCTACCGCTTCATGAAAACAAAGCGGCTACGGCTCAATTCGTTCAGGCAGCTGATCAGGCACTTGGTCTGGCCAAGAAAATGCTCGATAGAAATGAAGAGGACCCCGAAGGAATCTTTTTTGCCCTGACTGCGCATAGCTATCTGGCTTCCCTGCATAACAGCAAAGGCGAATCGGTGAAGGCCGTCGGGGAATCGAAAAAAGCGTATAGTTTTCTGAAAGAAGGCTTCGGGCTGGTCAACAAAAGCCCTGATTTTTATTTTACGTCCGGCCTCTACAACTACTACATCGAACGCTACCCGATGGATCATTCAATTGTGCGACCGTTTATGTTTTTCTTTCAGGACGGCGATATGGAGCAGGGACTGAAACAAATTGACATAGCCTCTAGAAAAGGAATCTTCATGCGCCCGGTTGCCAATTACTATTTGGCGCACATTTACATCAAGCACGAAATGAATCCAAGCCGGGCCACGACGTACACCAAATACCTGACGGATAAGTACCCAAACAACCCGCTGTTCGGTATGATCAATGCCGAAGCGTTGCTATTAGCCGGACGGTATGGTGAAGCCCGTCCGTATGTGCAGCGGCTCAAGCAACAATCGAACAAGCTGGTGCCCCTGGCGGTCAACACTTTCGACGGAATCTTAGCCGAGTACGCTGACAAAAACGATAAGCAGGCTGCCCAATACTACGAGGCTGCGTTGAAATTACCATCCAGCGAGTCGTATACCAAAGAATACCACGCCTTTGCCTATGCCGGTATTGCGCGCATTGCCGCCCGCGCTAACGACCGTAACCGCGCTAAACAGTTTTACAAAAAAACCTTGGCCGTTGCCGAATACAAAGCACTGATTCGGGAGGCCAAGGCGTATAATTAAGCGGGGTCATTTGGCTTGATTAGCCTGATCCTTTTCTATGACAAAACAAATCAGGCTAATCACTAAAATCACGCAAAGCCGGGTTAGTAATCGACTTCGAGGTTTAGGGCTTTTCTTAGTTCGTGGAGAGCTGGGTTTTTCTCGGCCATATAATTAAATTTATCCAGCGAACTGTAAATCATCTTCTTGACTTCCTGCACCTGCACCGTGTGTTCCAACTGAATCTGGCTGTTCTGTAGCTCTCTGCGTAGATAACCTAGTAGGTCTGGTCTCAACTCCGTCAGGAATCCGACTTGCAGCGTGTTGTCCAGCGTTAGGCAAATCGTCGTACCGTTGAGCGTCAGCTCCCGGTTAAGAACCACCTGCTCCGACGTAATGTCGTTCTGCTGTCGGCGGAGTCGGGCAAACGTCGCCCAGGCATCCTGCAATTCTTCCAGCGTAAACGATTTGTCGGGCCGGGCCGGAGCCGTTACGACAGTTTCTTCTGGCGTAGCAGCCGAAGCCTGAGCCGGACCGCTTGTGAGCGCAACCGTAGAACGAAGCCGACTGGTAGCCGGTCGTGTTGGTGGCGCTATCTGTGGCTTCGCTGGTGCAGTAACCGGTGGGGCCGCTACTGCAGTGGCTACCTCGCTTTTCGCGCTGGCATAACCGTTTCCGTTGGGCTCGGCGGGAGCCTTTCCGTTTGTGCCGTTCGTTGGTAGTCGGTAGTCATGGACCGGCTCGCTCGTGATCGGTTGCGATTCGGTTAGCTGACTGCCGTTGTCAGACGAGGGCTGGGGAGGGCTGGGTATCGGTTCGGCGTTTTTTTTTTCGGAAGATGCCTGTTCAGCGATCCCATTGTCGGCGGTTTGCGCACCATTGAGCGGTAACTCAGGCAACGCTTCCCAGTTGAGCAGATTCCGAAGATTAGCCAGCTTCATCAGCCACAGTTCGGTGTGTAACCGCTGATCTTTGGCTTGCTTGTAGTTCATGTCGCATTGCCCACCCAGACTAAGCGCCGATAGCAGGAACGACATGGGAGCCCGCGCTGACTGGTCGAGGTACTGCCGCCGTACGCTTTCCGTTACCTGCAACAGCTGAACCGTCGCGTTGTCTTTACAAACCAGCAGATCGCGGAAGTGACGACACAGACCAACGACGAACTGGTGGCCATCAAAACCCTTGCGCAGAATTTCGTCTACCGTCAGTAAGCTCTGGGGCAGATTGCCCGCCAGCAACAGATCCGTCAGTTTGAAGTAATAATCGTAATCGAGGATGTGCAGGTTGTCCAGCACCTCCTTATAGCGAATCACCCGATCCGCCGAGAACGTCACGTTCAGGTCGAACATCGACAGCGCATCCCGAAGGCCGCCGTCCGCTTTTTGGGCGATCAGGTCGAGCGCTTCGCTTTCGGCGGTGATGCTTTCTTTCTGCGCAATCCTTGCCAGATGGTCCGCGATATGCTGCGGCTGAATCCGGTTGAAGTCGAAAATCTGACAGCGGGATAAAATCGTCGGCAGAATTTTGTGCTTCTCGGTCGTCGCCAGAATAAAAATTGCGTAGGAGGGCGGTTCTTCCAGCGTTTTCAGAAAGGCGTTGAAAGCTGCCGACGAAAGCATGTGCACCTCGTCAATGATGTAAATCTTGTACTTACCCGACTGGGGCGGATACCGAACCTGATCGATCAGGTTCCGAATATCTTCGACGGAGTTGTTCGAAGCCGCATCCAGTTCATGAATATTAAAGGAAGCACTTTGGTTGAAGCTCACGCACGACTCACAAGTGTCGCAGGCTTCGCCCTCGGCAGTTAAATGTTGACAGTTGATTGTTTTCGCCAGAATGCGGGCGCAGGTGGTCTTGCCAACCCCACGCGGTCCGCAAAACAGAAATGCCGACGCTAAGTGGTTCGTCTTGATGGCGTTCTGAAGCGTAGTGGTGATATGCTCCTGGCCGACGACGGTGTCGAAGGTGGCAGGGCGGTACTTGCGGGCCGAGACCACGAAATTTTCCATACTCAAAGTTAACAAGGCGGGGGCGGATTTCAAACGGCGGTTAGGGCAGTTCGGTGCTTAAATCGTGTGCGAATTGGTCCGTGAGCACTTAGTTGCCGTTTTTAATTTTCTCAAAAGATAACGGTCCGAAGCGCCGTGCCGATGCAAATACAATTGTTTATAGGTTTATTTGCATTTTAGGCTGTAGTAGGTGGTGTAACGATGAGAAGTATCCGTAAGCTGCGACAGGTTGTACGTCTTGGACTAGGCGCTTTGCTGCTGGCGGGGTGTACGCAACGGATGGACACCGACCGTTCGCTGACATTCTGGTGCTCCAACAACGCCGGAGAAATTGCCTTTGCGAATGAGTTTGTCCAGCGCTGGCAACAGCAGCGACCCGATAAGCCACTGCGCTACCAACCCATTCCCGAAGGACAGTCGAGCGAAGAAATTATTCTGGCGTCGGTTGTCGGAAAAACCACGCCCGACATATACGCCAATATGTGGCAGGGTAGTGTCGAGATGTACGCTAAAGCCGGTGTGCTGGTGCCGCTGGATACGCTGAAAGGATTCCGGGAGTTCATAACGGCCCGGTGCGATAGTGCCGTTATTGGGGAAATTACCTCGTCGGATGGGCATATTTATCAGGTGCCCTGGAAAGTCAACCCGATTATGTTGCTGTTCAATACGCGTCTGGCTAATGCGCTCAACGGGCAAAAGCCACCGTACACCTACGCGGGCTATCTCGATGCGGGCAAACAAATTCAGCGCGACAACAACGGCGATGGCTACGTTGATCAATGGCTTGGCTACACAGAGGTCAAAGCGATCTGGTACGAACGACTGTTCAATTTTTACCCGCTGTATCTGGCCGCTTCGAACGGTGCTCCGCTGATCAAACGAGACGCCAACGGACGGATGCGGGCCGCCTTCGATAATCCGTCCGCCGTTGGGGTGTTTCGATTTTTGCAGACCTTGTACCGCGACAATTACTTTGCCCGTGAGCGACTATCGGCCACCCGCGATCCGTTTATGGCGCAGCGCATTGCGAGCCAGTTCACCGGTCCCTGGACAATTGGATTTGTGGAGAAATTTAAAGATCCCGGCTTTGAATACGGTACGTACACAATGCCTGTCCCCGATACTCACCAGGGACCGATTTACACGTATGGCGATCCGAAAAACATTGTGATTTTCAACACGTGCCGCGATCCACAGGCTGCCTGGGAGTTTGTCAGAACACTGGTTGACAAGGCTGGCGATTTACGACTTATGGAGTTGACCGCTCAGTTTCCGCGCCGGAAGGCTATCGACAGCGATCCTTTTTTTAAGGTTTTTCTCGCTCAGAACCCCCGCCTGGTGCCGTTTGCCCGACAAACGCGCTATATTAAAGGTGTAGATAACAGCGAGGTGATTGTCGAAGTGTTCGATATTATTTCGCAGGAGTACGAAGCCTGTGTCATCTTTAACAAAAAAACGCCCGAAGCGGCCATCCACGATGCTGCTGAAGCGGTCAACGTCTTATTAATGAGTGAATAAGTGAACGATTGGCCGGGACTTGGCCTAAATTTTTCATTCACCAATTGCTGCCTATGAAAAAATGGACGCCTTACCTGCTCGTTGCGCCTTACATCCTGCACTTTATGGTGTTTGTCCTGTTTCCGGTGGTGTTCTCGGTCGTGCTGACGTTTCACAGCTGGAACATCATTGCGCCGATGAAATACGTCGGGTTGGCGAACTACACACACGTATTTCAGGATCGGTTGTTCTGGCAAGCCGTCTGGAATACGCTTCGGTTTCTGATCGTTCATATTCCGTTGCAGATTATCGTCGCGTTGGGGCTGGCCGAACTGTTGAACCGAACCGTGAAAGGCGCGTCGTTTTTCAGGGCGGCTTTCTTTTTGCCCGTCATTGTGTCGGGCGTGGTCGTCACGATTTTGTGGCAGCAACTGCTTAGTTTCAATTCGGGAATCCTGAACCGCATGCTGACCGCCTTAGCCTTACCACGTGTGGCCTGGCTCGACGATCTGGCAATCGCCATGTATTCGATTGCGGTAATGGCTACCTGGAAAAACGTCGGTCTTTACATCATCCTGTTTCTGGTGGGTTTGCAGTCGGTGCCCACGCAGTATTACGAAGCGGCTGATCTGGAAGGGGCGTCGAACTGGCAGAAATTTCGGTATATCACGCTGCCGATGATCAACCCGACGATGTTTACGGTGGTGGTTCTTTCGACCATCGGCGGCTTTTCGCTTTTCGTTGAACCGTATATCATGACCCAGGGTGGCCCGATGAACACGACGCTTTCGGCGGTGATGTACATTTACCGGCAAGCGTTTCAATATTACCACATGGGTTATTCGGCCACGCTGGGCTTTTGTTTCGCCTTGATTATTCTAATGGTGGTCGTCCTTCAACGGCGGTATGTCGAGCAGGAAGTCTAGCGTGTTTCGGTCAACCGGCTTCCTAAACGGAAAATCATAAACAGTAACCTTTAAACGAAAGGCATGTCTTCTTTTTTGCGGTATGGTCTTCTCATGTTGGCGGCATTATCGTTTATCTATCCGTTTATCTGGATGGTTAGTGCATCGTTGTCGTCGGAGCGGGGATTGAGCGAGATGACCTTACTACCCATCGGCTTCACGCTTAGCAACTACGCCACCGTATTCACAAAGATTCCGCTCGACCGGGCGTTTCTGAACAGCGCGTTCGTAGCCCTGCTGACAACGGGTTTGGTTTTAGTGTCGGGAGCGATGGTCGGCTATGCGCTGGCCCGGATGGAATTTGTTGGGCGAAGCCTGATCTTCTACCTGATCATTTTTACAATGACGTTGCCGTTCCAGATCACGCTGATCCCGAATTACATCACCATGGTTCGGTTCGGCTGGGTCGATACGTATCTTGCGCTCATTGTCCCGTTTGCGCTTAATTCCTTGTCGATTCTCTTGTTTCGGCAGGCGTTTCAAAGCTTACCACAGGCACTTATCGACGCTGCCCGCATCGACGGAGCCGGGGAGTTACGAATCATTTTTCAAATCCTGGTGCCGAACGTACTACCGACGGTCTTGACCATTACCATTTTGACATTCATGGGCTTGTGGAACGAAGCGTTGTGGCCCCTGATCGTTATTCGTGATGAAGAAACGATGACCATGCCGCAGTTGGTGACACTGTTTTCGGTGGGCGGACGGGCCGAAGGGCAGTTAGGCGTTAAGATTGCCGCTGCCGTTATGCTGGCCATTCCGATCGTGATTTTGTACCTCTTTTTTCAGAAACACTTTATCCGGAGCATGGCGTCTTCGGGTTTGAAAGATTAATTCATGCGCTTATTCTTACTCGTTCTGCTATCGTTTGTCTCGGCGGACCTGATCGGGCAGCGTTCTGTTGGGCAGCATCCTGTCGGGCAGCGCTCTGTCAGGCGGCAAGCCGTTGCCCGGCGTCCGTTTCCGAAGCGGTACGTGAATGTCAGTCACCTCAATCACCTGTACCAGCCGTTTACCCTGGCTAACGGTACCGAAGTTGGAACGGTATTTATTTACAGTGAAGCCCCGACTTACACGCTGGTGGCCGACTCCGATGAGGGGTTTACCTGCGTGGACGACGTGGCGCGGGCGGGTCTGTTTTTGCTCCACGAACCGGATCTGCCGACGGACACCGACAAGCAGAATAAATTGATGAAACTGACCGAAATGGTCCTTCAGATGCAGGCGACGGAACCGGATAGCGTTGCCGGATATTTTTATAATTTTCTATTCAAACGATCCGTAGAGCCGATCAATAAACGATTTCGCACCAGCGTGGCCAGTCCTAATTTCTGGTCGTGGCGGGCGTTCTGGTTTTTGACGGAAGTCTACTCGTACTTCCATAGAACCAGCCCGGCGCTGGCCGACCGTATTGAGCAGGCTAACCAGCGGTTACAGGCGGTTATGCTGCGCGATTTTGGCAGTAAGCCACGCACGTTTGTAACAGTCCGAGGAGTTCAGGTTCCTACATGGTTACCGTTTGGATCTGGTTCGGATCAGGCGGCTATCATGCTGCTTGGCTTGCTGAACCGCTACCAGCAGAAACCCGATTCAGCTGTAGTTCACTTGATTGAACAGCTTGGCGACGGTATTGTGGCGATGCGGCAGGGTGGTCCGGGGCAGTTCCCGTACGGAGCTATTCTAAGTTACGAAAATAACTGGCACGCTTACGCCAGTGATCAGTCGTATGCCCTGCAACGCGCCGGAAAAATCCTGAATAAACCGGAGTGGCAGGCCGTAGCCCGCCAGGAGATTAACAACTTTTACCCTTACCTGCTGAAACAAGGATTTCTCGAATCGTTTGAATTGAAACAGGTTGGTAACGAACGTCGGTTGTTCAAGCGGGGGCAGTTCCCGCAGATCGCCTACGGCATACGACCGATGATCTGGGCTGCTCTGGAAGCCTACGAGCAGACTAAAGAAATGAAATACGCCGATCTGGCTGGTCGATTGTCCAGCTGGTTTCTAGGACGGAATGCTGCCAAAACGCCCCTGTACGATCCGGCGACGGGTAGGGGGTATGACGGTATTATATCGGCGGGGAAACTCAATCGCAACTCGGGAGCCGAATCGACCATTGAAGCACTTTGGGCTTTTCAGAAACTTGAACAATACCCGGCTGCGATCAAGGCGTTGGAAAATTATAAATAGGACGAAATTACAGGTATGGCCGAAGTTATACTGCGTCACATTGCCAAAGCCTACGCCAGCGGGCCAAAGGTGATCAAAGACGTTTCGATAGACGTAAAGGATCGGGAATTCGTCGTGCTCGTTGGCCCATCGGGTTGTGGTAAATCGACACTATTGCGGATGATCGCTGGTCTGGAAGAAATAACCGACGGTGATTTGCTGCTTGACGGACAACGGATTAACGACCGCCCGCCGAAAGATCGCGACATTGCGATGGTGTTTCAGAACTACGCCCTGTATCCGCACATGACCGTTTTTGATAACATGGCGTTTGGGTTAAAGCTGCGCAACCTGGCGAAGGACCAGATTCGGCAGCGCGTCACGCAGGCGGCTAAAATTCTGGAAATCGAAAATTTGCTGGACCGAAAGCCTAAAGACATGTCGGGTGGGCAACGGCAGCGGGTTGCGATTGGCCGAGCCATTGTGCGTAATCCGAAAGTGTTTTTGTTTGATGAGCCACTTAGCAATCTGGACGCCAAACTACGCGGCCAAACTCGCATTGAATTGCAAAAGCTCCACCGCGATCTTCAGGCGACGATGATTTACGTGACGCACGATCAGGTGGAAGCCATGACCCTCGGCGACCGCATTGTGGTGCTTCGGAATGGTGATGTGATGCAGTACGATACCCCACTGACGCTTTATAATCAACCCGCTAACCTATTTGTCGCGGGGTTTATCGGGACACCACCGATGAATCTTCTACCTGGTCGGATAGTGAGTAGCAACGATAAACTGTTCTTCGAAAGCGCAGGGGGTAGCGTTCAACTGGATCTCGAAGGGATTGCTCAGGCCAATGCGCTGAAACGATACGAAGGCCGCGAGATCGTGTTTGGCATCCGCGCCGAAGCGATTCATCTTCAAGTGGAGGGTTCGTCTCCTGATTCTCAACTACCCAACATGGGCGTAACAATTGAGGCTGTCGAACATATGGGAAGCGAGATTCTGATCTATTTTACCGTTGAAGCGCGTCGACTGGTTGCTAAGTTACCAGGAACCACGTCTGTAAATTTTGGTCAAACGGTACAGTTGAGCTTGGCTATTGACAGCGCACATTTTTTCGATGCACAAACCGAACTGGCGATACGCTGAATGATCTAGCCTGGGCTTTCTCTTCGCTCTCTGTACTAACGGAGCTACTACGTATGAACTACGATTAGTTTCAGGATGGTTGTTCGCGTGACGTTGAATAATAGCGCAAGGTAGCGAAGGCGCAAAGCAACGCTATACCCGCTAAGCCACCCGCCAGCAAACCAATGGTCGGAGCCTGAACGTACGTTAGCGCGTGACCAGCTACGTACGATCCGGCAATGTCCGACAAATTGACGAAGGCCATATACGTTGTGAACTGAGAGCCTTCAACACCGGGTCGGCAGATGGCCATCAACACGGGCATGGCAGCCACGCTAATGCTGGGGTCCATAAAATACAGCGCGACCAGACCGGTTTGCGCCAGCGTCGGTTTACTCCACAGCGCGTCAATTAGGTTGAAGCCAATCAAATAGACGGTCACCATCGCGAGGACGATAATAAGCAAACGGCGTGGGCCAATGCGGTCGGCAATATAACCCCCGATCAGGGCTGCAGCCGTAGCGACTAGCATACCATACGTACCGGTCAGGAGTGAGACAGACGTATCGGCCCAGCCCAGCCGCTGGATTAAGTGGTAGTTGAACGCGCGCGAAAAAAGACTGACGCTTACGTAAGCCGCAGCCGTCGCTCCGAACAATAGCAGACTTCGTTTCGAGAACAAGCCTTTGAATAATTCAGTAAACAACCACCGAAAATCGTGGTCGGGTGTTACTTGCTGTTCATCAACTGGTTTGAACGACGCTGGAACAGCAATGTTCCCAAAGGGCAGCAGCCGATCCCCTGGTTTCTCCCGGATGAAACAGGTTAGTATCGTCAGGGTCAGGAGGCAGAGGGACTGCGTGAGAGCGGCATCGAAAAAGCCGTAATTGCGCAGTATCTGCGAAAAGACAGCGGCTCCTACGCCCGTCCCGATCAGGAAGCCACCCCGCATAAAGGCGTTGACACGCCCTCGTTCGTCGTCCGGGATAACCGTAATGGCCATCGCGTCAACGCTGGCGTCCTGAATAGCCGCAAAAATACTATGGCCGAAAAAGACCCACCCAAGGGCTTGTATTTGCGTCAGTGGATTATGGATGGAAAGAATTCCCAACGATGCCAGAAAGGCCATGAACTGTGCACCAACCACCCACGGTTTCCGCCGACCCATCGCTGAACCCTGGTACCGGTCAATAAGGGGTCCCCAGACAAACTGAAATGCCCAGGGCAAACCGACAACAGCGGCAAATGAGCCAATGGCTGCCGGTTTTATGCCTTCCGCCGTGAGGTAATTGGCCAGGGCCGTCAGCGAAAAACCGGCTGGGATGCCCTGCATGACGTACAGATAAAAAAAGACAAAATAGCGTAGTGGGCGGCTCCTGCTTAGCGTCAACGGATAAGAAGAGGAGGGTAGCATAGAGATCATACAGGAGTGGCATTTCGCCAACGTATAAGGAAGGTTCAAGAGGTAGATGTATATGACTGACCGATTAATAATAATGTTTTCATGGTTGCTGAAACTATATCAAAAAAAAACCGTTATTCTATTGCAAGACACAGAGAAACTCTCTAACATTGCTCCGCGTTTCCAACGCAACACCGATGGCTAAGCTCGTATACATACCGACCTTCTTCCATACTACGCCATTTCGGTTTAGGTCCGAAAGGACTACATCATTTTGTTTGCCTATGTGGTAAACCTTTCCGTCTTTTTCTCGTTTTATTCATCTTAACAAACAGCACGGATTACGCCGTCTCCGTTTGCGGTTAACTAACCGCCGTATTAATGACGATGATTACGCCCGAAGTAGTAAACGATCAATATATTGTTCAGGTCGCCAACGAAAATCACCTGCGGTTGGCAGAGACCATTTGCCGTGAAATGGAAGAAAGCGCGAAAGCCCGTGGAACGGGTATCGCTAAGCGCTCACCCATTTACGTTATGGAGAAAATGCTTGAAGGAAAAGCAATTATCGCCATGACGCTGTCAGGTGAATGGGTTGGATTTTGCTACATTGAAACGTGGGAGCACGGTAAATTTGTTGCCAACTCCGGCCTGATTGTTCATCCTGAGCACCGCAAAAGCGGGATTGCTACGCGCATCAAAGCGAAAGCGTTTGAACTGTCCCGAACGATGTTTCCGGCGGCCAAAATCATTGGCATTACTACCAGCTTGGCCGTGATGAAAATTAATTCCGATCTGGGCTATCATCCGGTGACACTGAACGAGTTACCAGGCGATGATGCTTTCTGGAAAGGATGTTCAAGCTGCACGAATTTTGATATTCTGACCCGTACGGGCCGCAAGCATTGCCTGTGCACGGGAATGCTTTACGATCCCGAAGAACATAAGAAAGAAGAGAAAAAAGAGAAATGGAATTTTCTCAAAGAATCAAGTCTATACGAACGTTGGATGCGCATCAAGAAACGTATTTTACTTCGCATAAGTCCATCGGAGCGTTCTCGTGGCCGCAAAACGGAACGCGAGCTGGAAACGGCATAACGAACCGATAACGATTAAAGATAGAAGCCCTCAACGACCTAGTTGGGGGCTTTGCTGTTTTACAGGAAATCAAAAGTCAAAGATCGGTATGTTGGCGAAACCAGTCGAACGTCTGCCTGACCGCGTCCCGAATCGGGGTTTGTTGCAAATCCAGTGCTTGAATTGCTTTCGTAACGGTAAAGTAGTGCTTGTCATTAGCCACACGAGCCATGGCCCCATTAAGTCGAGCCGGTCGGCCAAACAAGCGATAAGGCAGTTCGCTTAATTGACCAATTAGCGAGGCCGCTATCGGTGGAATGGACAATGCGGGCGGGCTAACGTTTGTTTCATCGGCAACCAGTGAGAAAAACTCGCGATAGCTTAGATTCTCGTGGCCGAGAATGTACGACTGCCCCACTGTTCCTTTTGTCAACGCATTGACGGTTGCCTTGGCTACGTCCGTGACGTGAACGTAATTTTTGCCACCGGCGGGAATACCCACCATCTGTCGTCGAAAGAGGGCCAGCAGTAAGGCGTTGGATGTAACTCGGTAATCCAGCGGACCAAGCATAAATGTCGGATGGACGAGTACCGCAGGTAGTTCATCGTTACGAACAGCGTCGAGGACCAGGTCCGTGGCGGCTCGTTTACTATCCATGTAATCCAGACCGTAGCGCGCACCCGCGTACGGAGAGTTCTCGTCACCAGGCTTACTTCTGGAACCGAAGCCAAAAACGTTGGCCGTGCCTACAAACACCAACCGTTCCACATTGGCCTGTATAGCAGCGGCCAGAACAGCCGCTGTCCCTCCGATATTAACGTCGACTACTTTCCGCGAACGGGCCGGATTGACTTGCGCTAAAGCACCGGCATGGATCACGTAATCGCAGCCATAGGTAGCGGCCCGGACATTGGCGGCTTCCCGAATATCACCCGTCCAGATGTCTACTGGCAAACCGTCGAGTGCCCGATTGTCGCTATCCCGGCGAACAAAAGCGCGAACGGCATAATTACGGTGGAGCAATTCACGACATAAATGTCCGCCTAAAAAGCCGTTTGCACCTGTTAGTAATACCGTTTTCATACGCTCTGTCCTTGCATGACGTTGCAAAGTGCTCAACTCTACTTACGAGATAGTGAATGGATGAGATTGCTTTGACGACTCTGTCATGTATCGGATGAGTAATAATAACACTAATTACAATAGTAAAGCCCATTAAGAGCCGAGATTAAATAAAAAGGTCTTCATGCGTAGCGCATAAAGACCTTTCTTTATCTATCACCTGTTTTTAGCGATTCGTTGAAATGGTTAGATTAGGGGCTCTGGTTCCGGTACCGCCTACTACACCTCGCGCAATGAATGTATAAAAACGACCGGCATACGGCTGGATGGTGTAGGCCGTTCCTACAACGGTTGTGGTGCCTGTCAGTCTGAGCTGAGCGGGTACAGCGGTGGTCGCGAAGGCAATCGATGGGATCGCTGTGAAGGCTGCACTACCTTTCAAAGGAGCAATGCCCGATGCCACCACGACACCGTTAATCGCTAAATCGTAGGTAGCGCTGGCATCGGCCCCTGATACAAAGTTAATGAGCCGGACGTACGCTTTCGTGGGGTCAGCAGCGGTAAGATTGTCGGTGAGTACTAAGCTGTTGTACGTTGGCGAATTTCCGTAAAAAAACACAGAGGTGTACGTATTATCCTGAACGGTAAGATCTGTCGTCGCCAACGTAGCGTCCGAACTAGCCGTTGTACTGGCGGGAGCGACAGCGCGTACTTTAGCCGTACCCGGTGTTATGGTTGCGTAATCCTGGTTTGGAAAAGAATTCGTGTAACTCAACGGAAGCGACGTGGCCGGGGGCACCGTATTGACACCCGAAAACTTTTGATCGTTTACGTAGATATCGATACCCGCAGCATCGGGGGCTAGGTGATAGAATTTCACCCGGGCGCCCGTTGCGGGAGCTACTGAATTCAGGAAGTTCGCTTCATCGCCACAGGCGAGCAGGAGCAGGCCAGCGCTAACGAGCAAAAGTGTTGTTAGAATAGATCTCATTGATGGACGGGGTCTTTGGGTGCTTGTGTGCTGGCGGTTCCTGAGAACCGCCAGCATCGTCTTTATTTCAGAGAAAACCACTGTTCGACAGTGTGATAATCAATTGCATTACCGCCGTATTTATCCAGTGAAGCCCGGTTCCAGACATACTCGGAATTGTAGCGGGGCCGCACCCGATACACCAGTTTACCGTTGTTGTCGGGATAAAGCTGCTCGGTTGATGGGGGTGTAAAACCGGTATAAACACTTGATGAGTAGTGATACCGACGCAGATCTACCCAACTTTCGATGATCCCGTGACCGACCAGCGCCAGGTACTTTTGCAGCATAATATCATTGATCTTCAGCGCGCTGGCCGATTGCGCTACGGCGGCACTCGCCAGATACTTTGCCTTGTCGGCTCCGGATACAGCCGCGTAGTCGAGGGCTGCCCCGATGCCCGCCTGGTAGGCGCTTAGTGCTGTTGCTTTGTCGCCCTTGATAAAAGCGGCTTCCGCTTTAATAAACTGAATCTCGGCGTAAGTCAGGATTGGGAATGAAGCGCCGTCTCGGTAGATGTACTTACCGGGTGTTGTGCCCGATACAACCAGGTTAGCCACTTCGCCCCAGACCGTTGGAATGCGCTTCGTATTGTTATTTACGTTGTTTGGGTCACCCTGTGTTACGGTTACACCCCTGTATACACCATCGGGAGAGGCCGATGTTAGAATCGACTGACGAGGATCGACTACACCGTTGAAAACACGACCGTCCAGCAGGCTCACCAGAAAATCAGTTTGCCGATAGGTACCCAGGTTGCTGCGGGAAGGACCAAAGAAATTAGCCAGCGATGAGTTGCCCCCTGCGGTAAACGGTACGTTGAAGTTGTCGGCATTGCTGGCCAGCGACTTGTTGCAGAAGTCAATAACCGCATCCGGGTTGTAGGTGCTTTTGTTGCTGAGGTGGTTGGCATTGCGGGCCAGTACACCATACACAAACTTAATCCATTTGCTGCGGTCGCCACCGTAGGCCAGATCACCCCGCGCCAGCGATGCCTGTGAGACGGCCCCATCGGTGCGGTTAAGATCCGTCAGTGCGTCGTTGGCTAACTGACGAACGTACGCGTAAACTTCCTCCTGCGTGTCGTAATCGAATACGTAGCGGTTAGGCTCGAAGGCTTGTTTCAAGATCATTTCGCCGTGGTAATCGGTCGTTGTCTGCCAGCTCCAGGCAAAGATCGCTTTGGCCGCTCCGCTGTAGTCCCATTTCTGTTTAGCCTTGGCATCGTCCAACACCAGACGAATATTCTCGCCCAGGTTCCAGTAATGCGTCCGCCAGATGTTACCGGCATTGTCGGAACCCGGTGCGTAACCCATCCGGTCCCAGGTATCATTGGCCGTAGCTTCGCCCCAGTTCTGAATGTATTTGCCGATAAAGCGCGAATCGAACTGTTCGCCGAAGGCCATATTGGCAAACATAGGCGGCAGCAGAACGTAACCCTCAGCAACCTGTGGATTGGAAGGATCACGGTTTATGTCGAGGTATTTTTCACAGCTACTGAGCGTAAACAAACCCAGTAAGAGTGTGAGTATTGTGATTCGTTTCATTGATACTAGAAGATAGGTATGATAGATCAGCAGGAGACCGCTTCTAACGTGTATGGGCGACCTCATGCGTTGTTTCTAATTAGAATCCAATCCGGAAACCGGCAGACAAACCGCGAGGAACAGACAGTGTACCGTAGTCGATACCTCCCGCGCCAACGCCCCCGGAGGTTGCCGTTGTACCGTTTACGTTCGGGTCAGCGCCCGTGTAATTGGTCAGCAGGAATAGATCCGTACCGTTCACAAAAACGCTGGCCTGCTTAAATACCTTATTGCCATTCAAAAGCGAAGAAGGTAGTACGTAGCTGATCGTCACATCGCGCAGCCGCAGCCAGTTGATGTCTTTTTCGACGAACTCCGATTCGGGAATCGAGTTGTAATAATCGGCTGAGCGAAGAGATGGAATAACCTGTATCGTGTTGGCCGTTGGCGCGTCGGTATCTTCTTTGCCGTCGCGTAGCACGCCTTTGAACGTTACGGGTGTATCGCGGTCGAGCGATTTCTTGCTTAAGCCATTCCGCCAGAGGTACATCGCTGTACCATTGAACACGTCGCCCCCTTTCCGAATGTCGAGCAGGAACGACAGGCTCAGCGATTTGTACCGGAACGAGTTTGTCAGACCAATCGAGAAATCGGGGTTCCGATCGCCGATGGGCAAGAAGTTCGTGTTGGTGATGGGCAATCCGTTGAGCGGATTGATCAGGATGTCGCCGTTTTTGTTCCGCGCGTAACTGTAGCCCCCAATCGCTGTAGCCGAACCGCTGCCCCGTTGATAGTAGTCGAAGTTGTAGCTTCGGTACGCTGGGTTGGTACTGGGGAAATAATTCGGCAAGTTGTTGACAAACGCACTAGAACGAGCGTTCAGGTACACCCAGGTGTCGGAGTTATAATATTCCGGTACGTCAGCGGGCAGGTTTTTTACGTCGGTGTTCAACTTCGTAAAGTTCAGAATCACGTCCCAGCCATAATCGGCTTTCTTAATCGGCGACCCTTTCAATTGCAGCTCAATCCCCTGGTTATTGAACGTACCGCCGTTGAGCAGCCCGAAGATGTAGCCCGTGCCGTAGCTCAGCCGTTGCGTAACGATCTGCTGTGACAGCGTTTTGTTGTAGTAGGCAAAGTCAAGACCGAACCGACCGCCCCAGAACATCAACTCGGTACCGAATTCGTAGCTTTCGCCCCGCTCTGGTTTTAAGTTTGGGTTGCTCCCGTAAAAACCGTAGGCAAAACCACCGCCCGTTGTCGTCTGCGGAACCAGCGTCGAATTAACCTGATACGGTGGTGCATCGCGTCCGGTTTGTCCGTAACTGGCTCGTAGCTTACCGTAGTAGAATGTGTTTCCCCGGTTTTTCAGAGCAGGCAGATCCGAGAAATTGAAGGCCAGGGAAGCGGCTGGGTAGAAGAAGCTCCGGTTGGCAGCTGGTAGCGTCGACGACCAGTCATTACGTCCTGTCAGGGTCAGAATTAGCAAGTCGTCGTAGTTCAGCGTCAGACTTCCCAGCACGCTCTGCAAGCGCTGCATGGTCTGTGTGTATTTGTTGCGTTGTGTAGTCGGGTCTGTATTGTTAACCGAATTAAAGTCAGGCAGATACAGCTTTTCGCCGTACGCCGTCGTAACCTTGTAGTTACGGTCATCGACGGTAGTACCCAATAGTAGCGATGTACTCAGCTTGCCGAAGTTTTTCTTCAGCGTGGCCAGGAAGTTAGCGTTCAGTAGCTGGCTGTTTTCGAGCGCATTTTCAACTGACCCTCGGGTCGAATAACCGCCGAGCGTTACGTCGGTTCCCTGCCACGATTCAGGACTCAGAAACAAATTGCTCTGAGTCGAATAAATGTCCGCTCCGAAACGCCCTGTCAGGCTTAACCACGCCGTCGGATTGTAATTGAGCTGAAAGTTGCTGATGGTCCGGTTTGTAATATCGCCGTTTCTATTCTTGTTGACCGAGAAGAAGGGGTTGTCCGCTTCGCCCTGGTTGATACTTCCCAGCAAAATCCGTCGTGTTCCATCGGGGTTCAGGTAATTGGTGATGTCGTCGTTGGCTGGCCAGCTCAACAGACCCAGCAAAAAGCCGTTATTTCCGCGAATGGCCTTGTCAACCTGCGTATTTACGTAGTTGAACGAACTCATCACGTCTAGCTTAGGCCCAATTTTAGCCGTTCCGGTTAGTCGTACTGACAGACGTTTGTAGCCGGTAGTGGGTACTACGCCCGATTGATTGGTGTAATTGGTCGATAAGCGGTACGTTGCGTTGTCACTTCCCCCTTCGATACCCAGATTGTGAACCTGCGTAAACCCCTTTTTGAAGAAGCTCCGCACGTTGTCATAAATGGGCGCATCAGCTGCGTATCTTGGACCGAAGTACGTCGTCGCGTTTGCGTTGCTATAGCTTTGTGTACCTCGTCCGTATACAGTTTGCGCTTCGGGAAAACGATATACTTCTGTGCTCTGAAAGCGGTTGTCATACGTTACGCGACCGGGACCTTTCGTTCCTTTTTTCGTTGTGATAACAATGGCTCCCGACGAGGCATCGATACCGTAAAGAGCGGCTGCTTCGGGGCCTTTGAGGACCGTAATGCTTTCAATGTCGTTAGGGTTAATGTCAGCCGCCCGGTTCAGGTAATCGTTGTCGCGGTTGGGCCGGTTCGACACCAGCGCGCCTTGATTAAACGTGCGGTTATCAATGGGTAGACCGTCTACTACGAATAAAGGTTGGTTGTTGCCGCCAATCGAGCTGGCACCCCGCAGTTGAATCGAGGCCGATGCGCCGGGGGTTCCCGAGGTGGTGGTCATGGTCAGACCCGCCACGCGTCCCTGCATCCCGACCAGAAAATTATCGCGCTGGGCATTGGAAATATCGGCACCCTTTACTTCGCCAACCGAGTAGCCCAAATTGCGTTTTTCCTGGCGGATACCCAATGCCGTTACTACAACTTCGTTTAGTTCTGACGACGATTCTGCCAAACTAACGTCTACCTGATTCTTGGAACCAACGTCAACGGTTTGGCTTATCATACCAATCAAGCTGACAACCAGCGTTGCGTTTGGACCGACCGAGATTTTGTAATTCCCGTTCCCGTCCGTTGTCGTTCCCCGGCTTGAGCCTTTAACCTGGATGTTTGCTCCGGGTAATACTGTACCATCGGTGGCTGACGTGACCTTCCCCGTGATCATCCGATCTTGGGCATAGGCACCTGTCATCACTGATAACCCAATCAACAGCAGCAAGAAACTGCGTATAAATGATTGCATAAGCAGAAAAGGTTAAGAAAATAGTAAAGAAAATTACCTCAAAATTGACCTAAAAAAGACAAAGACGCAACTAACTGGTAAGAATTGGCTTACAGAAATCTTTTTTTGACTTATATAATGAAAAAATAGACTTTCATCTTTATCGGTAATTTTACTTAATATGTATTTGGTAGAATTTTATTGCGTATAAAAATATTAAATCAGAATAATATTTGATTTTTTAAGTAGTTATCTATCTTTGTTGCGTTGGTGTTTATGCCTTTAGGCAAGCTTTGCGAACAGATTTATAACTGACTGATCGCAGACTATGCCGCCAATTAATCAACGTATTCATACATAGTTTCAACATCCCTTTTGTCTTACTATCAACGCTCACTTATGTCAATCAACCGTCGAGACTGGCTCCGCGCCAGTGTATTATCGGGACTAAGTCTGGCTGCTGCTCCGGCTGCCTTCTGCGAACCAGAATTAGAAGTACCTGCGGGCTACGCTCCCCCCAAAAGTGGTGCATTGAAGGCGCGGCTTTCGGCAAACGAGAATCCGTATGGTCCTTCGCCCAAGGCGCTTAAAACCATCACGGAAGCGGCTCCCGATGGATACCTGTACGCGATGGAGTACGCCCGGCAATTTCGCAAGATGGTAGCTGATACAGAAGGCGTTCCGGAGGAGTATGTGTTACTGGGTGCTGGCTCGGGTGAGTTGCTGACGGCGGCTGCGCTTTGGGCAGCTTACCGACCAAATGCTGGTCGCACGATTGTTGCCCCCGATCCGACGTTCGATGCGCTACCTCGTTCGGCGGTAAAGCACGGCATCACGATGGATCGAGTGCCGCTCGTGGCTGCCGATGGGTACGACATCAACCTGAACAAGCTGAACGAACGGGTGGGGAGCCAGACCGGGATGGTTTACCTCTGCAATCCTAACAACCCAACGGCCATCACCGTAGACCCTGCCAAACTACGGGCCTTCTGCGAAGCTGTAGGAGCCAAAACGCCGATTCTGGTTGACGAAGCCTACATCGACTATACTCCCGACCCAAAAGCCTACACGATGGTGGATATGGTCAAGAAAGGGAGCAACGTCATTATTACCAAGACCTTCTCGAAAGTACACGGTTTTGCTGGTCTGCGGACGGGGTACATGATTGCCAAGCCTGAGCTACTGGAGCAAATCAGCAAGTTTGCGACGGGGGGGGGCTGCCTGAGCATGACTACCTTGCGGGCAGCCATGGTTAGCTTACAGGACAAAGATTTTATCAAATTCTCGCTGGGAAAAACGCAGGAGTCAAAAGATTATCTCTACGGTGTGTTAAAGCAGCATAACTATGAGCCGTTGCCGTCGGGCGCGAACTTCGTTATGTTCCCAATTCGGATGAAGGGCGAGGATTTTGTTGGTCGCATGATGGACCAGGGCGTAAGTATCCGTCAATGGAAATTTGACGGGCAATATTGGTGCCGGGTTAGTCTCGGGACGATGGACCAGATGAAATCGTTTGCGGATGGTTTGAAAACCATCTCGTAGCTAGTAGATACAACGAAAGGCTGGAATCGAGAAGGAGGCATAACCCTCTTCCTTGATTCCAGCCTTTTCTATAGTCTGACACTTAGTATTTATAATCGATTCCCATTTTTTTCGCCATATCCGCAAACATCTGCGGATCGAAGTCGTCGGCGCCGGGAGCGTTGAGTTGCGGTTCTTCGTCCAGATCGGGTGGTGTATGGCCGGGAATAGCTCCTTCGATAACGACACACTCCTGCCCATCTTCCGGGTGCGGACCATTCCAGATCAGACCCGCCTGCTTGTAATCGTTCTGGCTGAAGGTATACAGTTGCAGGTGCAACTTTTGCTCCATGAATTTCTTCGCTTCTGGAAACTTGTCATTACTCAAGTCCGGAATGGGCAGCAATTTAGTCACCTCCACACCAGTCAATTTCTCCAGCGCTTTGGCGTAAGCAACTACGTGCAATCCTCCCCGAACCAGCAGATAACCGACCATCGTTCGGGCCGTTGGGGTATCGACCATTTCGTAAACCCGCATTTTGTTGGCCCGCGCTCCGCACTCCAGAAAGAAATTGTGCAGTAAGTCCAGCTTGAGATTACCGCTGTTGAACACGTTTTCACCAGACCAGAATCGTCCCATCGAATCCATCGGAAGGGCTGACTGACCACTGGCAATGAAATGGCTTGTGTTACGCGCATCCACACCGTTCGCCAGTGGGGTCGTCGTCGGGTCCATACCTCGTTTGCTGGTACCTGTCAGCAGCAGGTTGGTTGTGTAAGCTACGACTTCAATATGCCCGTATTCTTCCCCGGCAATACTACAGATCAGATCGTAGAAAGGCCGCAGCTTCTTCCGACCCCGAAAATTGAACGACTGAAACGTGTAGTTCATCAGGGTCGACATCTCGCCAAACTTGCCACCCAGTAATTCTTGAACAGCCGCTGCGTTATTGGCAGAGGGATTAGTGGGAACTGGTAGCTCGATAGGGAGCTGATCCATTTTTAGAATCATAGCCTTGTGGTTTTAGGGAGCGATTTGCTTTCCTAAATACCAACCCAATCTATAGAGATTAGTTAGATTAAACGGTTAATGAGTGAAGGTTGTAAGTAAACGGCCTTAAACCGAATAATAATCAGCGTTTTACAAACAATATGGGGTGTTACGCGTTTGGCTCGCTTTTTACGAGGGTTACCGGTTTAGTAGGATCAATCCGGAGCCAGAGCAGGGCGCTTACCAGCAGACAACCCGAGATCATGAAGAGTGGGTAATTGAAATTCTTTGTTTGCTCGACGATGATGCCAAACAGGATGGTGATGAAAAAGCCACCCAGTTGCCCGGCAAAGTTCATGGCACCGGCCACAATACCTGCGTTACGCTGCCCGATATCGACGCATACGGCAAACGCAACGGGTAACGCCAGATCTTTGAGCAATACACACAGAGCGAGCAAGTAGGCGGCTGTTTGGTTATTGGTGGCGAGTCCAGCCAGCAGAAAGAATAAACTCGACAATCCCAGGCCACCGATACCGACGACCCGACGCCCGAATTTCAATCCGTAATGTTTGCTCAGTAAATCGCTCAGCGCGCCACCCAGCAGGCAGCCTACAGCACCCAGGAAATAGGAGAGCGAGATAAACGTCTTTGTGTCGGATTCGGTCAGGCCACGACCTTCCTGAAAATAAACCGACGACCAGTTCGTAAAAAAGTACGATCCGTAGAAGAACAGGTGACACATTAGCATCAACGCCCACAGGTCGGGGTTTCGCAGAATCGCTTTCCAGGGAATCTGGTGATCCGAATATTTGATCTTACGCCCCTTCTCAATTTCCCGAACTTCTTCGTCGCTGATTCCAGGCTGGGCCGCTGGTTCATCGCGGAAGGAAATAAACCAGCCAATCGCCCACAAAACGCCGACAACACCCAGCATAACAAAAGCCCAGCGCCAACCCGCCCAGTGTACCAACGGGATGACAATCAACGGCGTCAAGGCCCCGCCCAATCGTCCGGCAGCCCAGATAACCGACTGCGCCCGGCCTATCTCAACAGTTGGAAACCAGCGGGCAATGACGATGGATGCGTTGGGATAGGCACCGGCTTCACCCGCACCGAAAAGAAATCGAATTACCAGAAGATACAGAAAGTTGAAGGCCGTACCGGTAAGTGCCGTAAAAGCCGACCACCACACCACCACTCGTGTCAGAACCCGGCGCGGACCAATCCTGTCTCCGAGAGAACCCGTTGGCATTTCAAACAAAGCGTAGGCCAATGAGAACGCGCCTAGAATGTAGCCAAATTGTTGGTTATCAAGATTTAAATCGGCTTTGACGTATTTGCTTACCACGTTCATACAAACCCGGTCGAGGTAAGTAATGGTAGATAGCAAGAACAGGCCGCTCAGCACACGGTGACGGAACTTCATGAATAGATCGATGTAGGTTAAGTTTATTAGGAGTTACAAAGCTATAATTTCGGTTGAGATTAAAAATACTTACCGTTGGCTACCGTATTTTTACAGCATGTCAACTGTAACGATTGCCCCACTCGCTGAAAGCCTCCCTGCTTTCTTAGACGCTAACGATTTTTCGGCCATTGCTGTCATCGCCGACAACCATACCTTCCGTTTCTGCTATCCCGACCTAAAAGCGGTGCTACCCAAGCACACACTCGTTCGGATCAAGGCCGGGGAAGAACAAAAACACATTGCTACCTGTGAATTGATCTGGGATGCATTGACGCGCGCTAATTTTGACCGTCATGCGTTGGTCATCAATCTCGGTGGCGGTGTTATTGGGGATATGGGCGGCTTCTGCGCGGCTACTTACAAGCGCGGTATTGCCTTCGCGCAGGTTCCTACAACGCTGCTCTCGCAAGTTGACGCCAGTGTCGGCGGTAAACTCGGTATTGATTTTCGCGGTTTTAAAAACCACATCGGGGTATTTCAGCAACCCAATACGGTACTGATCGATACGGCGTTTCTGGCTACGCTGCCCGAACGCGAGCTTCGTTCGGGCTTTGCCGAGATTATTAAACACTGTCTTATTGCCGATGCGGCCATGTGGGACGAAATTCGTCGGCGCGATCTCGACGAACAGGACTGGTCGGCTCTGGTCGCTCACTCGGTTGCGGTAAAGCAGCGGGTAGTGGAGCAGGACCCGACGGAGAAGGGACTACGTAAAATTCTGAACTTCGGCCATACGCTGGGTCATGCCGTCGAAACCTACTTTTTGACCCAACCCCGGAAGCGGCTGTTACACGGTGAAGCCATTGCGGTGGGTATGGTCGCCGAAGCGTACATCGCTTTTCACAAAAAGATGATCGACGAAAATTTGCTGACTCAAATCGAAGAATACGTGTTTGCCGTATATGGAAATATCCGACTAACTGATGCAGACATTGAACCGATTCTGGCGCTTACGTTGCAGGACAAAAAAAACCGGGGAAATCAGGTTCGCATGGCCCTGCTGGATGGACCCGGCAGTTGTGCATTCGATGTGTCGGTTACCGCTGCCGAAATGCGCCGTGGGGTCGAGTTTTACCGGGGGGTAAATAAGCATTAAAATTTGGCAATATCCAGTTGCTTACCAAACATTTACGATTATATTTGGGTTCGACCAGAAGATTGATTCCGCTACTAATTATTCCTAGTATTTCATTGAAAAAACTTTTACGAGCTGGTGTATGAAAAAGTGCGTTGGTGTTTTGTTTGTACTAGCTATTGTGGCTATGGCGGGCTGTTCGCCCAGTAGGTTGTTTGTGGAGCATGATTATAGCTACGAGGGCCATTTCAAGAACTACGAATCGTTTAATTTTTTAGAGTGTGAATTTGTCGATTCAACGTTGCTTTGCTCCGATATCCAGGATGCAATCCGTCACCAGATGGAAGCACGTGGCTACCGGGTCAGCAACCGCAATCCGAACCTGCTAATCTCGTATAACATCTTCCGTTCCGACCTGCGGTTCCGGGGCTATCAACAGCCGGTTATCAAAGACTGGGTGGTTCGGGAAGATGATGATGCAACGTACAAGCGTATTGATTACAACCTGGATGAAGGAACATTGATGATTTCGTTGATCGACGCAGAGTCGTATCAGGTTATCTGGAAAGGCTACGCGTCGAAGATGATGCGTAATCCGAACTTCAAGAATAATTATTTCAAAGGGATCGTTCGATCTATCTTCGACCAGTATCCTTTGATGGCAACGGTGAAATAAGCAACGCGAACAGAGTGTTCGTATATCGATAACAAACGAACGGCGAGACACACTGTCTCGCCGTTCTGCATTCCATACGCTTACTCGTTCTTCTATAGGACAGTTCTTCTATTGCGGACAGGATGTCGGTATACCACGTCACCGCGTTACTTGGTGAGTTCTTTAAAGATTCCTTCCAATGAGTTTTCCTGTTGACGCAAGCCAACAAGTGTTAGGTTCTGGTCGGCGGCCAGTCGAAAAATTGATGCCCGTAGATCGGTGTTCGCGACGGCTGTAATCCGGTATTGTCCCTGGCCTAGCGGCTCTACCCGTTGCACTCCCGTGACAGTCGTCAGTACATCAGAACTGGCTAATTCATCTTCAAACTCGGCAACGACAACGATTACACCTTCTCCCGCTGATGCGCTTCTCAGCTGATTCAACGAGCCATCCGCGACAATCTGACCCCGGTTGATAATGACGACACGGTCACAAACGGCTTCGACTTCCTGCATGATGTGCGTGGAGAAAAGTACGGTTTTGTCGCGACCGGCTTCACGGATCACCTGACGAATCTCAGCTAGTTGATTTGGGTCCAGACCCGTTGTTGGTTCATCTAGGATTAGTACGGGTGGGTTGTGAAGCAGGGCCTGGGCTAAGCCAACCCGCTGCCGGTACCCTTTTGACAGTTGTCCAATCTTTTTATGCTGCTCGCGTCCTAAACCAACCAGGTCGATCATATCGGAAATGCGCCGGGTCAGGTTTGCGCCATGTAGACCGTGGAGGGAACCCGCAAAGCGCAGGTACTCCTTGACGTATAAATCGAGATAAAGTGGGTTGTGCTCGGGTAAATAACCTACACTCCGACGGACGTCCATCGGGTTCGTTCGCACGTCAAAGCCATTCACTTCGACCGTGCCATCGGTTGGGGGCAGGTAGCCAGTGGCAATTTTCATGGTGGTCGATTTTCCCGCACCATTGGGTCCCAGGAAGCCGACAATTTCGCCCGGCTGTACGGTCAGCGAAATCTGGTTGACAGCCCGCTGGCTATTGTATTCTTTCGTAAGGTTCTGAACTCGAATGGACATGGTATCGCTGAATTATTGGACAACTGACCAAGGCGGATGCTACAGACAGGACTGTTGCCGATAGTATGTGTATTGTCCAACATCCTGTATCTAACGTCCAAAGTCCTGTATTGAATGTGAAAGCAACGTACAAAAAACCGGAAAGAATTTCTATTTTTAGCGTTTAACGGGAATAGACACCGTTTTTTATAACCTGTACATGTCCATTTTTCGCAAAAAGACCGTCCGGCAAATTTTGAGCGATGCCGAAGAGGGCGAGTCGAGCAAGCTGGTAAAGACACTGGGTGTTCGTGATTTGACGTCGTTTGGTATTGCCGCTATCATTGGTGCTGGTATTTTCAGTACAATCGGGTTGGCCAGCTACAACGGCGGACCCGCGGTGTCCCTGCTTTTTGTTTTTACGGCAATTGCCTGCGTGTTTACGGCGCTTAGTTACGCACAGTTTGCCAGCACAGTACCCGTGAGCGGTAGTGCCTACACCTACGCATATGTCGCGTTCGGTGAGATTTTTGCCTGGGTAATCGGTTGGGCGCTGATTCTGGAATATGCGGTTAGTAACATGGTCGTGGCGATTTCGTGGTCCGAATATTTCACGTCCATGCTCAGCGGTTTCGGTATTACGTTTCCTAAATATTTGGCGACCGATTACGGCTCGGCAACTGCCGCGTTCGAACTGGTTCAGCAGGCAAAACAAAGTGGTACGGCCCTGAGCGAGATCCCTGAAAATACACGGCTGCTGGCTGATGCGTACCTAAATGCCCCCGCACTCGGTAGTTTGAAACTGATCGCTAATCTTCCCGCCGGAGCCGTTACCGTCCTGATTACGGCGCTGGTTTACATCGGTATTAAAGAATCGCGGACGGCCAGCAATATTCTGGTTGTACTGAAGCTGGCGGTTATCGGACTGGTAATCGGCGTAGGGGCTTTTTACGTGAAACCCGCCAACTGGTCGCCCTTTGCGCCAAACGGCATGTCGGGTGTACTGAGTGGGGTCGCATCGGTATTTTTCGCCTTTATTGGCTTCGATTCCATTTCAACGACCGCCGAAGAGTGTAAAAATCCACAACGCGACATGCCCCGCGCTATGTTGTACTGTTTGACCATCTGTACGGTTCTGTACGTGTTAATTACGCTGGTCTTGACCGGTATGGTCAATTACAAAGAGCTGGGGGTAAGCGATCCTCTCGCGTACGTGTTCCAGAAAGTCAACCTCGATTTTGTGGCCGGTATCATATCCGTAAGCGCCGTCGTTGCCATCACCAGCGCGTTGCTTGTGTATCAGCTCGGCCAGCCGCGCATCTGGATGACCATGAGCCGTGATGGTTTGCTCTGGAAACGATTTGCCACTATCCACCCCAAGTTCAAAACCCCATCCTTTGCGACCATCATTACGGGCGTTATCGTTGCTATTCCGTCCATGTTCATGGATCTTAAGTTTTTTGTCGATCTGACGAGCGTAGGGACGTTTTTCGCGTTTATTCTAGTCTGCGCAGGTATCCTGTTTCTGGATGCGAAAGGATTATCGGCACAGTCCAAGTTCAAGGTTCCGTACGTAAACGGGAAATACATCATTGGTTTGGTTTTGCTAGCCGCCTTCACTTATTCGCTGACGGGGTCCAACTTGCTGGAAACCCTCGAAAGCAAACCACTCCTGTTTGTGTTCTGGGGCGTGTGGGTGGTGCTAGCCGTGCAGGGATTCCGGCATAATTTTTCGCTGCTTCCTGTGATCGGCATTTTAACGAACCTGTACCTGATGACCGAACTTGGCGCAAGTAACTGGCAGATCTTCGGAATCTGGCTTGCTATTGGCTTGGTCATCTATTTCTCGTACGGATTTCGAAGAAGCAAGCTGGCGAAGCAGGAAGATAGCGTCGGTGTGTAATCATTCCAGTGTAAAAGCGATGGGCAAGTTGTACTTAACCCGGACCGGGCGGCCCGACTGTTTCCCCGGTTTCCAGCGGGGCATCTTCTGAACAACCCGAATGGCTTCTTCATCGCAGCCGAAGCCAATTCCTTTCAGAAGCTGTACGTCCGTGAGACTACCGTCGGAATTGACCACGAAGCTCACGAAAACACGACCCGAAACACCTGCCGAAGCCGCCGAGCGAGGATACTGTAAATTTTTTGATAAAAAGCTACGCATCGCTTCGAGGCCGCCGGGGTATTCGGGTTGCTGCTCGACGCCAATAAAAATTTCCTCTGTCTTTGGGGCGACTTCGAGTGCGTGTTCAACGATAGTAGGAGCGCTGGCTTCGGGAGCGGTAATCACTTCCACATCACCGGTTCCCTCGGCGGTTTGGGTGCCAGACGTTGCGTTCTGAAGCTCGTCCGTTGTTGGGGGTAAGGTTTCCTCCACGACCTCTGCCTCGGGCATGACCACCAGTGGCAAATTACGAACCGTATTCACGGCGGGAGCCTGCTCCACGGGTGGCAATTGAATCGGCGGTTCGACGGGCGGCTCCGCTAGTTTTGTCAGCGTAACTTCCGTTTCTACGTGCTGATCAGCCAGCAGATTTTTTGGCCAGAACCGGTTGTATAAAACGGGAGCCGACAAACCGATTACAAACAAGCCAATACCGACCCCCAGCGCGCGGGTAAGCGTTGATCGGTACGTCTGGCGTAAGTTGAAAGCGCCGTATGCCTGGTTGCGAGTCTGAAAAATGATCTCGTCGAATGTAAGTGCAGTCGCATTGGATTGATGCATGACCTTGTGCGGTTTGGTGTATACCGCATAGATGGCCAGCTATACTGAATTCCATAACAGCTCTACAGACTGTCGTACTGCTTCATCACGAGCACTGCATCCGCTTCGGTATTGACAGAAAGGTTTTCGGCCTTCACATAAGCTTTTAACGCGTTCTTATGGTCGCCCAGCGAATCGAGCAAGGCTTTCTGTGATAATTTGATTTTACTCAGCGTTTGGTCAGGTTTCAGAATGTAATACGAATAAACATCCTTGAATGAGTCGTAGCGTACTCCGGTCGAATAAGGGTCTTTATAATCGGCTTGCTTAAATCGCTTCAGAACCCGTTTCAGAAGTGCGCTTTTACCCTGGTACAGAACTAGGAAATACCCTTCCTTTAATGTTTCATCATCGGTTTTAACGGCTGGCAAGCGTTTGAACAGGTACGATTGACCATCATTATCGTTTAATCGGAACGACTTCACCTGATCCGCGTTGACAATGATTGAATCGTTACCGACCCACGTCCGCAGCAGGATCAAATGCTGGCGAAAGGCGTCAAACTTAATCGGCACTTCCGTGTAGTTCTGCCCAGCTGTCATTTCAATTTGCCCTTTGTGCCACGCTGGCAAAAAATACGGCGTTCCGCGTAATCCTTCGTATCGATGATCGATGGTAATAACCGTTGTTGGCCCTGTTCCAGCACCAACAATCTGATCACTATTGGAGAAGGTTTCGTAGCCGTTGCGCCGGGTATTTGGGTTCAATACTACTACACCCCGATTTTTTGTTTTTGTTGTATCGCGGATCTGGGCGTCTGCATTTGTGTACAGAAGCGCAAGCAACATAGGGAACAGCAACAATTTCATGGGGATAGGAATAATTACTGTTCAATATAACTAATCAGTAAATAAATAGCAATTAATAAAGCCGAGTTAGCCTATTTTATAAACTATCGTACTGCTTAACAAGCGTTATCGCGTCTTCTTCCGATTTGAAGCTAAGCTTTTGCTGATCGATAAACGCTTTGAGGCCGCTTTCTTTGTCGCTCAGCGCGTCGAGAAAGGCTTTTTTTGAGAGTTTAATCTTGGTTAATGTCTGATCCGGTTTGAGCAGATAGTAGGAGAACGCGTCGCCGTACGAATCATACCGTATGTCTGCCGAGTAGCCGCCTTTGTAATCAGCGGGCTTGAATGTTTTTGCAATTCGCTTAAGCAGGGCTGTTTTTCCTTCGTACAAGATTAGAAAATAGCCGTCTTTTACGTCATTGTCAGTGACTTTAGCTGATGGGTATCGGCTAAACAAATACGGTTGTCCGTTGGAAGTGGTCAACAAAAACCGGTTTACGGTCTGGCGGTCGATAATGATCGAATCATTACCCGATTTAGGTCGGAGGAGGAGCAGCGCCTGCCGGTAAGCATCAAACTTAAGCGGTACATCTTTGTACTGGCGACCATCGCGCAGGCTAACCTGGCCGTTGGACCAACCGGGCAAAAAGTAAGGCGACCCGTGCTGACCCTCGTAGCGGGCATCGACCTTGAAGATCAGCGGTCCGGTAGACGGGTTGTTCAGGTTGTTAAGACGCAGGTCAACAGTAGGGTCAGTGACTGCCTGCGCCCGGGCGACTTCGCTTAGCACGACCAGAAAGCAGATGGATAGATAGTTCATACGTTACAGCGCAGTAGCGTTCGAAATGATAATAAACAGAAAGCCGTGCCAGGCTTCTGATGTCACTCAAAATAACCATAGCACGGCTTTCAATGCAAGCGATCAGGCACTAATACTCGTGCGGCAGCGGTACATCGACGCGCTCATTGACCGGTAAACCTTGCTTGTTCATTTGCTCGATGAACGGATCTGGGTCCAGTTCTTCGCAGTTCCAGACGCCGGGTTTCAGCCAAACGCCTGTAACGATCAACATAGCGCCGATCATGGCCGGGACGCCCGTCGTGTAACTAACGGCTTGGCCCCGCACTTCGCGGTAGGTTTCAGCATGATCGCAGTTGTTCCAGATGTAGTACGTGCGGTCAGCACCGTCTTTTACGCCTTTGATCTGGCAGCCGATGCTGGTCTGACCCGTATAGTTTTCACCAAGCGTGTCGGGAGCTGGTAGAACCGCTTTCAGAAATTCAAGCGGTACGATGTCCATTCCGTTGAATTTCACCGGGTCGATGCGGGTCATTCCCACATTTTGCAGCACTTCGAGGTGGGTCAGGTAAGCCTGTCCGAAGGTCATCCAGAACCGCGCCCGTTTCAGCGTCGGAAAATTTTTGACCAGCGATTCCAATTCTTCGTGATACAGAACATACGACTCACGCGGACCGATTTCGGGGTAATCGATTGGCTTGTGAATGCTCATGGCTGGAATCTCGACCCATTCACCATTTTCCCAGTAACGACCCGGTTGTGTAATCTCGCGAATGTTGATTTCGGGGTTGAAATTCGTCGCAAACGCTTTTCCGTGATTACCGGCGTTGCAGTCAACAATGTCCAGGTAATCCATCCGGTCGAAGTGATGCTTGTTGGCATAAGCCGTGAACACCTGCGTAGCGCCGGGGTCGAAGCCACAGCCCAGCAGGGCCATTAAGCCGGCTTGTTCAAACCGCTCTTTGTAAGCCCACTGCCAGCTATACTCAAATTTAGCGACATCTTTAGGTTCGTAGTTTGCCGTGTCCATGTAATGAACACCCGCTTCCAGACAGGCATCCATGATCGGTAAGTCCTGATAGGGTAGGGCTACGTTGATAACCAAAAACGGGTTAAACGACCGAATGAGCGATACCACTTCCGCAACGACATCGGCGTCTACCTGAGCCGTCTGCACCGTTACGCCGTGCATCTCCTGAATTTCGGCTGCAATTCGGTCGCATTTGGACTTGGTGCGACTAGCCAGCATTATATTCGTGAAGACTTCGTTGTTCATTGCGCACTTATGCGCAACGACACTACCAACTCCGCCCGCTCCAATAATGAGCACATTTGCCATATTGTTATGATCAGATTTTTGGCCGCAAAGATAAAGAAAGTCGGGCAGAGAGTCGGTTAATAGATTGTGATCTCGCACAAACCGGACTAGCGGACGACTTCACTCTACCTCTAATTACTCGCTGACGAATTTGTCGGCAAACAAACTGCCGGTTTATTTGTTTATTAACTTACTAAGCTGTTGTAAGCTGCTCTTTATTATGAAATTTATCTCTTCTGCCGGCTCTTTCGAATTTTCCATAGTGGGTTATGGTGCCAAGACCACAAACTGGCGCGAACGTAACAATTTGCAGTGCCAGGTATCAACGATCTGGCGGCAGCACCACGATTCGCAGGCGACCCCGTTGCAAACGTGGGAGGTTCAGCGTCTGCTGAGCGGCTTGCGTTCGCTCTCGCACAAAGCAGCCAATCATATTACCCTGACGTTCTCTCAGTCTGGGCTAAGCCTTGACGCGACGGCGTTGCCCGGTGATAAATATCGGTTGCAGATTCAACTGGACCATGCTTTGACGCCAGCCTGGCATCCTTACCCCGATTTTCCGCTGGAAATGGATATGGTGCTCAACCGAAAACAACTGGATGAAGCGATCCGGGATCTGTCGGGACAGCTGGCTACGTATCCGGAGCGGTAGACCAAACTGCCCAGAGAGAAACCTTTTTGTAAGTACGCGAGCTTGTTAAGTTTTGCTTTCTATACGTTCGGATCTACTTTTGACGTATATACATGGCGTTAGATACGCTCATGTTTTCATGTCTTGCTAAATAGACCCTGAGCTTATGCTTTTGGTTGGCCAAAGCAGCTTTTTTGAGCTAAATCTTTTAAACTACAGCAATCCTTCTACCAGCGTTTCGGTTGCTGATCGGAATTTGTTGCAGGTAGCCGTTCGGTCTGGTTGGCAGCATCACCGATCAGTATCTACCGCTGCTATTATCTACACCTACGAAATTGACTTGCTGATCAAGTGGTTACGGCATCTGCACAAAACAGGACGGCCTGAGCCACGGCTGCTTTTTTCCCAGCCTTCTCTGAGCATCGAGTGCCTTTCGGCAGGTACTAATGAGTATTTACTTCAGGTCAAGCTGGCCCACGATGTGGCTCCGGTATGGCATCACGACCCTTATTCCCCTTTTTGGCTCCCCGTAGTAATCCCCAAACTCAAAGTTGCTGAGGCTGTCAGGCAATTAGAGCAACAATTTTCGGAATTTCCTGTACGTTGGTAAGATTATTGCTTGGTAACATCATTAGTTATTTTCATATTTGTCGCCAGATGGAGAATTCAGTAGATTTCTTTGTTGGTCTCTTCGCGAAATCCAACGACATCTTTATCCCTCTTTAACACAAAAACTTTAACGAAATGAAAATTGTCAAGCGTAGGAACCGTCAGATGACTATGGAGCGCATCTTGCGGGCGATGGGTGATGTAATGGCCGAACGGGGAACCGAGAAGGCTGGTATTAACGCTGTAGCCGAAAAAGCAGGTGTTAATAAAGTGCTCATCTACCGGTATTTTGGCGGTTGGAATGGATTGTTAGAAGCTTATGTCCAACGCGGCTTCTTCCTGTCAATGTTCAACGAGAAGTTTATGGAGTCTGTACCCGAAAAACTTCCCGCTGAAACGCGTAGTAAAATATGGTCGGAGTATACGATCCAGTTTATGCGGGAGTTTCGCACTCGCAAGCCATCGCAGGAGCTTATCCGTTGGGAGATGAGCAATGGCGAAACTGAACTGGCCCGTCGACTGGCTGAATTTCGTGATAATTCGTACAAAAAACTGGTTGATCGCCTGGCACCGTACTCCGACTATGACCCTATCGCTATAACAAGCCTGATGGTTGCCGCCGTAACGAACATTGTGCTGACCAGCACCCAGCGCGACCACATTGTTGATATCGACTTAACGTCCGACGCGGGCTGGGAACGTCTGGAAACCGCAGTCCGTCGTATTTATTCGAGCTTGAGTATTGCACTCGAGCTGGAAGAAACCAAAAAAGTGGAAGCGAAATAGCTTTACTGTTTGTCGTTTATACGGTATGAACGCTTGGTTAACAAACACAGGACATACCGTATAAACGACAAACTAAGCAACATTACGCATTCATCAATTCCTCAATTTCCGCTGCTTCAACCGGAATATTCGCCATCAGGTCTACGTTGCCTGATTCGGTAATCAACACATTGTTTTCAAGCCTGATGCCTAGCTTTTCGCTTGGAATGTAAATGCCTGGCTCAACGGTAAAGACCATACCCGGCTCCATTCGGCGGTATTTGTTGCCGACATCGTGTACATCGAGTCCCAGAAAATGAGATGTGCCGTGCATGAAATATTTTTTGTACAACGGTGCGTCGGGGTCCTGCTTTTCTACTTCACTACGGTCAAGCAAACCAAGGCCAATCAATTCCGACTCCATGATTTTGCCCACTTCACGGTGGTATTCATCCCAAAGATTTCCCGGACGAAGCATCTGTGTCGCTTCTCTCATAACACGTAGTACGGCGTCGTACACTGCCCGCTGGCGTTGCGTGTATCGGCCATTGACAGGAACGGAACGGGTCATATCGGCATTGTAATTCGCGTATTCGGCACCAATGTCGAGCAGAATCACATCACCGTCCTGACACTGCTGGCTGTTGTCGATGTAGTGCAACACGCAGGCGTTGGCTCCCGACGCAATAATCGGTGAATAAGCGGCCCCCCGCGATCGGTTGCGCAGGTACTCGTGCATCATTTCGGCCTCAATCTCGTATTCCCACACCCCCGGCTTGATAAAACCAAGCAACCGACGGAACATTTTGTCCGTAATGTCAATGGCTGTTTGGATAAGTGGTAACTCCTGCGGCTGCTTGATAGCCCGTAGATAGTGCATCAGCGGAGCCAACCGCTCCAGATGGTGCAATGGGTATTTCTGTTTAAATTCTTCGATGAAGCGGGCATCGCGGGTTTGCACGTCCACGGTAGCACGGGTGTGTTCGTTTGTGTTCAGATACACATGTTCGGCTTCGAAGATCATTTGCTGGAAGATCTGCTCAAACTGATGCGTCCAGTAAACTTGCTTTTGCGAAATACCCGATGTTTGTTCGGCTTCCGCTTTGGTCAGTTTATGCCCTTCCCAGATTTCAATCAGCTCGCTGGTTTCGCGCAGAAATAAGACCTCCCGAAACTTCGGGTCCGGGTGCGTTGGGAACAAAACAAGCCGGGTTTCTTCCTGATCAACGCCGGTCAGGTAAAATAAATCGTTGTTTTGGCGAAAGGTCATCGTGCCATCGGCATTGGTCGGCAGGATGTCATTGGCATTCAGTACCACCAGCGATTTTGGTTTCAGGAGCTGGGCAAGCCGCTGGCGGTTGTGAACGAATAGTTGGTTGTCAATGGGCAAGTATCGCATATGGGGACGTTGAAACTGCTTTTCTAACTAAATTGCAAAGAAAACTCAAAGCTATAAGAGTTTTCGCGTGTTTTTGCGTTTAGCTTTCTATACAACGCTTACTACAAAACACGTTTAACGGCTTTCATTCGTTCATGACGTTTCGCTTAACCTCATTCATTTGCCTGGTTGCCCTGTTGATTCAGGCGAATTCGGGGGTGTCGTCGCCCCAACCAACTGGACCAAACACGAGTAAACAAAACTCCGATAAACCAAAGTATTGGATTCTGTTCAACGCTAAAGATCAAGGTACTCAGCCCGCCTTATCGGAAGCCGCTCTATTACGGAGACGGTCGCAGAATCTACCGCTGGACGATACAGATCAACCGGTTTCTGCTCATTACGTTAGCCGTTTACAACACGAAGGTATTCAGTCGATTACGCAATCACGCTGGTTAAACGCGGTGTCGGCCCGGCTTTCGGCTGACGAGTACGCTCGGGTAGCGGCCTTACCTTTTGTCGCAGGCATTCAGGCGATTGATCCGGCAATTATCATTACATCAATAGGGGGGCAGGACCAGGGTATCAGCCCGCACATGGCACCAGTGATGACGCAGATTCAGGCACCTGATTTTATGCAGGCTGGATTGACAGGCCGTTTCGTGAACGTTGGTGTTATCGACGCCGGATTTTTTGGCGCTGATTCGGCGAATGCGCTGAAGCATGTATTTACGCGTGACGGGGTAAAGCGAGTCCGCGATTACGTGAATGACAAAAAGACGCGCGGTGACTTATTTCATACGCTCGAAACCATGTCCGATTTTCACGGTACGGAAGTATTGGCCGCCATTGCGGGTAATGATCCTATTGAAAAAACGCAGTACGGTCTGGCTACCGATGCGACGTTTTATCTGGCGAGAACCGATCAGGGCAATCGCGAATACCGAGGAGAAGAGGATAACTGGGTAGCTGCGATGGAATGGATGGATAGTCTTGGCGTTCGGCTCATCAACACATCGCTGGGCTACGCCAAAGGCATGAGCAACCCAAAGGAAAACTACCAGCCGAGTCAGATGGACGGTCACACAAGCCTCATTAGCCGGGCCGCGCAGATTGCCGCTGATAAGAAAGGAATTTTAATTGTCGTGTCCGCTGGTAACGAGGGCGACGACCGCTCGTGGCGCATCATTAGCACACCCGCCGATGCGCAAGGGGTATTAGCGATTGGCGCTACTAACGCCAAGCTTTGGAATCGTATTGGCTACAGCAGCATTGGCCCGGAGAGTCTACCTTATCTGAAACCCAATGTTTCGTGCTTCTCGCTTTATGGAACGTCCCTGTCGGCTCCGGTGATTACGGGTTTTGCGGCTTGTATCATGCAGGCAAATCCCAAACTGACGAATAAGGAAGTGATGGCTATTATCGAGAAGTCGTCGCACTTATACCCGTACGGCAATAATTATGTGGGGTATGGCGTCCCTCAGGCTTCGCGGGCTATTGCTTTACTGCGCAACCAACCCTTGCCACCCACGGCCCGATCCGTGAAAGCGTCGGGTAAATCGTTCTCGTTACCGGTTTCTACCGATGACACTGTTGTGTCCGTTTTTCACAAAAAAGATGCGACGCATATCTTGCAGCAGGAAGCCATGAAAGTTAACAACGGGAAGCTGGCGCTTCGTCGGTCGGCAACGGAAAAGCAGACAACCGTGGATCTGAAAAAAGAAGTAATCGAAGTGATCTGGGAATAAAATCGCCCGAAGAGTAAAAGGCGTCTATTACCTCATCAACTAACTTTACGAGGCTAGCCTGAACTATTGCTTCACGCGCAGTAACCCAGGCTAGCTTGTTGCTCTATTGCAGAGCGTCTTTCTGTCTTGAAAAAAGTAAACCGAGGCTTCTATAAACAGCGTTGAGACAGCTTGGCGAATACTTATAAATACTTCCCTTCTTTCAGGTAATTTTTTACGTAGTCTGAAATGCCTTCCTCTAATGTACAGAATGGGCGATCATAGCCAATGGAGCGAAGCTTGGCCATATTGGCCTGCGTGAAATACTGGTACTTATCGCGAATATCGACGGGGGTATCGATGAATTCAATCTGTGGATCGCTACCCATCGCGCGGAAGGTGAGAGTCGCCAGATCGAGGAAGGTTCGAGCCTTGCCGCTACCCAGGTTATAGATGCCCGAGTTACGGCGGTGATGCATTAGGAATGAACAGACATTGATAACATCTTTCACGTAAATGAAATCACGCATCTGCCCACCGTCCGTGAAATCGGGATTGTGTGAGCGGAACAGCTTCATGTGGCTCGTCTGACCAATCTGGTTGTACGCGTGAAAGATTACGGACGCCATCCGGTCTTTGTGGTACTCATTCGGACCGTAGACGTTAAAGAATTTCAATCCGGCCCAGAAGAAAGGTTTACGCTCCTGTTCCAGCGCCCAGATGTCGAACTCGTTCTTCGAATCGCCGTAGGGATTTAGCGGTTTCAGGTGCGGGATTACAGATTCGTTGTCGTCGTAACCAAACTCGCCCAAGCCGTAGGTTGCCGCCGATGACGCATATACGAGGGGAATCTGGTAGTCGATGCAGCGATTCCAGATTTGCTTCGAATACTCGACGTTCAGGTGCTCGAAAATCTCCCGGTCAAATTCGGTCGTATCGGTACGCGCACCGATATGAAAAATAAATTCGACTTCCTGATAGTTATCGTCCAGCCAACTGAAAAACTCTTCGCGGTCAACCCGTTCCTGGATGCGTTTACCCGTCAGATTAGCTTCTTTAAGAGGGTCTGAGAAGTCATCGACAGCAATGATAAAATTGAAATTTTCCTGATTCAACTTGCTGATTAAACAGCTTCCGATAAAGCCAGCGGCCCCCGTAACAATAATCATAAAATGCTAGGAGTAAACGTATTAACTGCGATAATAAATTAAGTTTCGGCCGGGACGAAGTGAAAGAGGGTGTAAAGATACAGCATTTAAAACGAACAAAGGAATAGCGTTTTTTAGGATTAAATTGTATTTTTCTTATTTTAACCTAAGCGCTAAACTCGAACTCTTTCTGCTGGCAAATGGTTTTATAACGCCTAAAGAGTTCGTACCTTTGCGGCTTGTTTTACAAATCGGCGTTTCTGGCAACCGCCCCATCTAAACCAGAAAAATGGTCTATATCAACAGAATCGAACATTTCAACGCTGCCCACCGGCTCTACAATCCGGCCTGGTCTGAGGAGCGGAATAAGGAAGTTTTTGGTCCTTGCGCCAACATAAACTGGCATGGCCACAACTTTGAATTAATTGTGACGGTAAAAGGAGAGCCCGATCCCGACACCGGCTTCGTCATTGATTTAAAAGTGCTGGGCGATATTATTAAGCGCGAAGTCATCGAGAAAGTTGACCACAAAAACCTAAACCTTGATGTTGATTTTATGCAAGGCAAAATGGCCAGTTGTGAAATCTTTATCATGGAGATCTGGAAAATTCTCGAGCGGGCACTGGCTCCCGTAACCGAAGCGCATCTGCACCAACTTCGACTGTACGAAACACCGAAAAATTTTGTCGATTATTTCGGAGAATAGGCAATGATTGTCATTCGTGGTCATTGATCGTTACGGTCAGCAATGTGTTGTCAGTAACATTAAATGACTTTATGCCATATCAATGACTACCGATGACAACTTACGACTGTAGATGAAATACTATCTAATTGCTGGTGAGCGCTCCGGCGATCTACATGGAGCCAATCTGATCCGGGCTATTCGGCGTCATGATCCCGCTGCGCAGTGTCGGGCTTATGGCGGTGAGCAGATGGAGGAGGCTGGGACTGTGCTGGTCCGCCACTACCGCGAGATGGCGTTTATGGGCTTTCTGGAAGTCGCTAAAAATTTGGGTACTATCCGTCGGATCTTGCGCGAGTGCCAGGCCGATGTGCTCCAGCATCGCCCGGATGCGTTGATTCTAATCGACTACGCCGGGTTTAATCTACGCATGGCGCGCTTTGCCAAGAAGCACGGAATTCGGGTGTTCTATTACATTTCGCCAAAGGTTTGGGCCTGGAATCAACGGCGTGCGCTGAAAATCAAAGCTACGGTGGATCGGCTCTTCACGATTCTACCGTTCGAAACTGAGTTTTTTGCCAAGTACGATTACGACGTATCGTACGTTGGCAATCCGTTGCTGGATGCGCTTGCGGATTTCAAACCCAATCCTTCGTTTCGGTCAACGCTAAAGCTTGATGATCGGCCGGTTATTGCCTTGCTTCCCGGCAGCCGTCGGCAGGAAATCACCTCGATACTTCCCGTTATGCTGGCGGCAACGCGTCAGTTCCCGAATTATCAGTTCGTAGTCGGGACGGTCAGTAATCTGCCTTCGCCCCTGTACAGTAATTTGATGGCTGGTTATCCAACTGTTAAACGGGTCAATGATGCGGCTTACGATCTGCTTCACATTGCTACCGCTGCGCTTGTTACATCGGGTACCGCCACGCTCGAAACGGCGCTGCTAAACATCCCGCAGGTCGTATGTTACAGAACGACAACAATATCTTACGCCATTGCCAAAAGCCTGATTGCGGTACCGTTCATATCGCTCGTCAATCTGATCGCCAACCGGGAAGTAGTAACGGAACTGATCCAGAGCAATTTGAACACAGAGCGGGTTACCGATGCATTGCAGGCCATTTTACCGGGCGACAAACGGCGGGAAATACAATTGGCAGGTTACGCAGAAGTACAAGCGAAAATGGGGGAGCCGGGCGCGTCGGAGCGGGCCGGACAGCAAATGGTTGAGTTGGCAGAAGCGAACAAAAACGGATAGGAAGGCTATTACTGCATGACTCCTGTTTCTTCCCATTTCTTCAACCAGTCCTTCTTGATACCGTGAACCTGGGCGAAAAATTCGTAGAAAGGAATCATGTCTTTCTCGTAGTCGCCTGTCACGTAGATGGGATCGCCAAGAATTGCAAGTTTGCGGGGCCAGTCGAAACCAACCGGAATGATAGGTACGTTGGCTTCGAGAGCAATGTAATAGAAGCCCGTTTTTAGCTTTTCCACATTGCTGCGAGTCCCCTCGGGTGCAATGCAAATATGAAGTTGTTCGTTCTGGTTAAACACGTTAACCACCGAATCAACCATGTTACGCGATTTGTCGCGATAAACAGGTTTGCCGCCTAACAGGCGAAAAAGCCAGCCCGCATACCACGTAAAAAGCGAGCTTTTAGCCAGATATTGAATCCAGATGTGAATGGTAGGGCGAATCCCCAGACCAATCAAAAAGTCCCAGTTGGTCGTATGAGGAGCAACCGCCCAGATACCTTTGGGTAAATGCGGTATAGGACCAACTACCCGCCATCCGGCAATTTTAAATAACCAACGGGTTAGAGCACTTAGCATCAGTTGATGTGTGGTTTCCAATTTATAGTTTTCAGTGGGTGTCGCTGGCTGAAAACTATAAATTGAAAACGTATTTAGTACTTCCGGTCTTTGCGCTCTAACCAGCGACCCGTAACGAAGGCTGCTGAGAGTAAAACAACGTAGAACAGAATAGTTAGCGGAGTTGATAAATCCATGTCGGTATTCAGTTGAATTCGGATGCAAAAATACGATAGACGTTGGATATTAAGCACCGGGAGTCAGACAAAAAGTAAAAATCGTCTGCTGGGTTCTAAAATCAACGACTTATTACAGAACGCCCTTCGTACTCGGAAGGTTGTCAAGTTCTTTAATATCGCGTCCAACGGCCATTTTTATGGCTTTGGCAAACGCTTTAAAAATCGCTTCAATCTTATGATGCTCATTGTCACCTTCTACTTTGATGTTCAGGTTGCACAAGGCCGCATCGGAGAATGATTTAAAGAAGTGAAAGAACATTTCGGTTGGCATATCGCCGACTTTTTCGCGCCGGAATTCGGCCTCCCACACCAGCCAGGGCCTGCCCGAAAAGTCAATAGCTACCTGAGCAAGTGCTTCATCCATAGGGAGTAAGAAACCGTAGCGGCTGATTCCCCGTTTGTCGCCCAGCGCACGTCGGTACGCTTCGCCCAGCGCGAGGGCCGTATCCTCGATGGTATGGTGTTCATCAATGTGCAGATCGCCTTTTACATGAATGGAAAGATCCGCCCCTGAATGCTTGGCTACCTGATCGAGCATGTGGTCGAAGAAGCCAAGACCCGTATGCATGTCGGCCTGACCCCGGCCATCAAGGTTTAGATCGACCCGAATCTGCGTTTCTTTTGTATTGCGTTCAACGGTAGCGACGCGGGCGGGCAAGCGCAAAAATTCGTAAATCTTATCCCAATCGTCGGTTGTGAAGGCAATCACCTGTTTCATTTCGTCGGTTAGGCCCGTAACATCGGCAGCTTGTACCGTGGCTAATCCGTTCGGCGGCAAAAACAGAATGGCTTTAGCCCCCAGATTAACGGCTAGTTGTACGTCGGTCAGGCGGTCGCCGATAACGTAGCTGTTGGCAAGGTCGTATGCATCGCTTAAATACTGCGTGAGCATTCCGATACCGGGTTTGCGGGTAAGCGAGTTCTCGTGGGGAAAATGGCGGTCGATGTGTACCGCAGAGAACGAAATATTCTCGCTCGAGAACGTAGCCAGCATTTTGTTATGTGCCGGCCAGAACGTATCTTCCGGAAACGAACTGGTGCCGAGGCCATCCTGGTTAGTAACCATCACCAACTCATAGTCGGTCTCCTCGGCAATTTTACGCATCGCCGAAATCGCTTTAGGAATATAATCGAGTTTCGCTAGGGAATCGACCTGCTGATCGGGTTGAGGCTCAATAATAAGTGTACCGTCACGGTCAATGAATAATATTTTTCGCATAAAAAGAATATCTGGCTGACAAAGATACCTTACCGACCGTATTGTAAGCGAAAACCTATTAATTTTGCGGTGTCTTAGCGTTTTCGATACTCTTACAAAAAGGATTCTGTTACACCCTCTCTGGTTTTATACGTTTAAAGTCCTATCAGTTCGTAACTCGCTTTACTGGTAAAAAAGTAAGCTATCTATCCCATCATAGAAAACGATATTAATAAAAGTGCATTTCGTACCATACATATACTGCAAGATAAACTATGCCTACAACAGCATCCAGATTGACCCGTATTGGGGTTTTTTATGACGGAAACTATTTTTTACACGTAAGCAATTATTATAATTATTCTCACGAACGACGTAGTCGAATCAGTATATCCGGTTTACACGCATTTATACGCCGTCAGGTTGCCGAAGAAGAAGGGGTCAATGAGCGTTTATGTCAGATTGTAGATGCGCATTATTTTAGAGGACGCCTGAATGCCCACGAAGCCAACCAGCGGGGGAATCAATTATTCTACGACCGTTTATTCGACGACATTCTGATGTCGGAGGGGGTTGTTACGCATTATCTGCCCGTAAAAACCTACCAGGGGTATCGCCAGGAGAAAGGCATCGATGTCTGGCTGGCTCTCGAAGCCTTTGAATTGGCGCAGTACAAGAAGTTTGACGTAGTTGTGTTGATAACTTCCGACGGCGATTATGTGCCGCTGATCCGTAAGCTGAATACGCTTGGCTCACGGATTATGGTGCTGAGTTGGGACTTTGAGTTCCTGAACGAGCAGGGCGAAAAGCAGGTAACCCGTACGTCGCAGGATCTGCTCGAAGAAGTATCCTATCCGGTAGCTATGCACGGCCTGATCGACGACCGGAGCCGTCGAAACGATATCGTTATCCAAAACTTGTTTGTCAAGCCGCAACAGCAGCAGGCCCGCCCGACATTCACGGCAGTAACCAGCAATAGTGGAAGCTACACCAATGGCTTCAGCGGTGGGATTCCCGAAGAAGGATACGACGATTATTTACAGTCCGATGAGCCTAATTATAACATCGCGGACGGCATAGACCCCGATCCGGAAGGTCGTAAAATCAGTACCATTCGTAGTTTAAAGACGGGTTACGGTTTCGTGAATTTTCCGCCCAACAACTTGTTCTTTCACTACACAAGCCTGATTGATACCGATTTCAACGAATTGCAGGTAGACGACGAAGTTGAGTTCACCGTTGGTCAGAACGCCGAAGGGAAAGATATCGCGGTTGACGTACGGCTATTACGCTCGTAAGTATGAACACAAAGCGCGTGGCCATTGATGATGCACTGGCGTTTCGGTGGAAAGCACTAGCGTGGGCTTTGGACCAGCAGGCGCACCAGCACGGCTTCGTGGCTTTTCTAAACAGTAATAAGATTGCTTATCCCAATGACCCGTTTCCCAATCGACTGTTTGTCGGGGCGAAACGGGTCGTTTCATTTTCAGATACGGACACGTTTCAGGAGTTGTACAAAGCGTACACGGAGCAGCCAGGATTTTTGGTTGGTTACTTAGGGTACGACCTGAAGAATGAGCTTGAAACGCTAGGCAGCCGTAATCCGAACCGACTGGGTCTGCCTAATGCTTATTTTGTCGAACCCGAGTGGGTCATTGATTTTGAAGAAGATGGCATAATCGTCTGGGGTGGCAATGATCCTGATTCGCTAATTGAAGCGATCAAGCTTACGGGTTTCCAAAAAGAGTACGCAGACAAGACAGCTCAACGCACCAGCAAGGGTGTCCAATGCCGTGTTTCGCCTGAAGAATACCAGGCGAATGTCCGTCGGATTCAGCAGCATATTCGAGCTGGTGATGTGTATGAACTAAACTACTGCATCGAGTTTTTCGTCGAGCAGGTCCTACTTGATCCTTTAACTGTCTACCGAGCGTTGAATGAACGGTCGCCCATGCCGTTTTCAAGCCTACTCAAACTAGGCGATCAGTATAGCATCGGTGCTTCACCGGAGCGATTTTTAAAGAAGCAGGGACCAAAAATTCTGTCGCAGCCCATCAAAGGAACCATTCGGCGGGGGCGTAACGCGCAAGAAGACGTCATGCTGCGCGAGCAGTTGGTTCATTCCGAAAAAGAACGGGCCGAAAACCTGATGATTGTCGATCTGGTGCGTAACGATCTGGCCCGTAGCGCTCAAACGGGTTCTGTACAGGTCGATGAACTCTTCGGTATTTATGGCTTTCAGCAGGTCTATCAGATGATCTCCACCGTTTCGGCAACCTTACGCGATACAGTTACCTGGGCCGATGCTATTCGCCACGCTTTCCCGATGGGTAGTATGACGGGTGCACCCAAAATTCGGTCGATGGAACTGATCGACAAGTTGGAAGTCAGTCGGCGGGGGCTCTACTCGGGGGCCATTGGGTTCATCACGCCTGAGGGTGATTTTGATTTCAGCGTTGTCATTCGAACGCTGTTGTATGATGCCCAGCGTCAGTACGCATCTTTTTCGGTAGGAAGCGCAATAACCTACGATGCGATCCCTGAACAGGAATGGGAGGAATGCCTGCTAAAAGCACGAGCCATTCGAGAAGTAGTCGAGAGCTATCTGCACGCCAAGCGCACTTAGTCAAGCAGCTACCGTTTAAAATATTATTGCCTTTTCCGTGTGGAATCCACCCAAATTTCGCTCCTTCTTCTATGAGCAAAGTGCCGTTTTTTAACAAAATGCGCTTGTTGTAAGTCCGGTATACCGCTTACTAAATACGCTACTATAAAAATAGTTAAAAAACGTTAACCGTATAACCGGCCATTCGAAGCCGGTTATATTTGCCCGTAATACACCCGTTCAACCTTTACCTATTCCCTAATGAAAAACCTTTTCGTCATGGCCGTGCTATGGCTATTTGCGGCCGTTGTCTACGCCCAAAACCCGGCAGCACCGTCGCGCTTTACGTTACAGGGGCAAGCCGTTGATACCGCTGCCGCTCCGCTACCTTCGTCAACAGTCATGTTGCTAAGCCCCAAAGATTCGTCGCTTGTTAATTTTACCCGAACCGACGAAAAAGGGGCTTTCTCATTCAAGAATGTTAAATCGGGGACGTACGTGCTGAAAATTTCGTTCGTCGGCTTTATCCCCTACAATCAGGTGATTAAGTCAGGCAGTGAATCGGTTGTCAACCTGGGCGCGCTAAAGCTGAAACCGATCACGAAAGAGCTATTCGAAGTAGTCGTCAGAACGGCCAAGGCTCCACTCACAATCAAAGGGGACACGATTGAGTATAATGCCAGTTCGTTTAAAGTGCCCCCCGGTTCGACCGTCGAAGATTTGCTGCGTAAACTGCCGGGCGTGCAGATCGATCAGGATGGCAATATTCGGGCGCAGGGGGAGGAAGTAAAAAAGGTGACGGTTGATGGGAAAAGTTTCTTTGGCAATGACCCGAAGCTGGCTACCAAGAACTTACAAGCCGAATCCATCTCGAAAGTTCAGGTGTTCAACGATAAAACCGAACAGTCCAAACTGACGGGCGTACAAGACGGTAAAAAGGAAAAAACCGTAAATCTGGAACTGAAAGAACAGTTCAAAAAAGGAGGGTTCGGAAAGTTGACCGCTGGTGGCGGACCGGCATCCAACGATGTATCGGCGCGCGGGGAAATCAAAGGCAATTACAACAAGTTTGATTCGAAGCGGCAGTTTTCGGTTATCGGACTCGCCAACAATACGAATCAGGACGGTTTATCTTTCAACGATTATCAGGACTTTCGGGGTAGCAATTCGTTCAACTGGAACGACAATGCCGACTTTGGATTCGGAGGAAGTGGCCGGTCTATTTACTTTGGCAATGACGATGAAACGCTCGGAATACCCGTCGGCGGGGGCGATGGTCGGGGTTTTTCAAACAATGTGGCGGGGGGCGTCAACTACAACTACGACACAAAAAAGACCAAGCTCAGTACCAGTTATTACTACAATCAGAGTCGAATTGAGCTGGATGCGGAGCGCAACCGGAGAAACCTTCTGGAAGCTAGCTCGTACCGGACCGAAGAGAACAGCAACCAGATCAACTTCAATGGCAATCATCGGGTAAGCCTGCGTTACGAACAGATGCTCGATTCGACTAATACGCTGGTTGTGTTGAGCAATGCTCGTCTAAACAACGGAAACACGAATCTGCTGACGTTTCAGGATCTGTACCGGAGCGCCGGAGCCAACGGTGGAGAAGCGCTTTCGACGCGCAACCGAACCAAGAACTTCAGTACAGCGCGGCAGTTTGGTATGGCGAATACAGCGCTTTACCGCTTGAAATTTAAGAAAATGGGGCGTTCGTTTGCCGCCAGTGCTACGTATCAGATCAATACGAACGATGCGACGCTTGATCTCGATGCGCGCAACGAGTTCTTACAGGCAACGAGCGTAAACGACATGTTGCGGGTGATTCGGCAGGACCAGAATACCAATAGCCTGCGTAACGAGTATAAGGTTAGCTTGCAGTACGTAGAGCCGTTTGCCAAAAAGTTTTTCTGGGAGACGTTTTACAATTTCAGCCTCCGGTACGATGAAGTTGATCGCAACGTATTGAACGTAGGTGATGCCGGTATGAGTCGCAATGACTCGCTGAGCCGCTATTACAAAAATAATTACCTCTACAACCGGCTTGGCTCCAGCATCCGCTATTCGTTCAAAGGAATGAACGTATCGGCCGGTTTGGCTGGTCAGCAATTTACACTCGACGGGGAGTACGCGCCGGATCAGACATCGACTCAATTTAACCGGATCAATCGAACCTTTACCACCTTGGTGCCGAATCTGTCGCTCAACTATGACATGAAGAAAAATCGGTACCTCTACGGTGGTTATGGGCTCAACGTCCGTATTCCTTCGTCGCGCGATCTGCAACCGATTATCAACAACAGCAATCCTTTGTTTATCAACGAAGGAAACCCTGACTTGCTGCCTCAGCTGGAACATAACCTGAACGCAGGATTTTATTACTTTAACCCCGGAAACTTTACCAACGTAAACGTCAACCTCTACGGATCGTATTTCGAAAATCAGATTGTCTACAGCCAAACGGTAGATCCACAGACGCTGATTACGAGAACGCGGCCCGAAAACCTCACTGGTGGCCGTAGCATTGGTTCGTACCTAAATTTTGGCTTCCCCCTCAAGAAAACCAAAGCGACGCTGAACCTCAACACACAACTAAACTTCGGGAAGAATCTGACGAGAATCAACCAGGTGTTGAACGAGACAAATAATCAGAATTACAACATCGGTACGCGGCTGGACCTGACGCCCACCGAATGGCTAACCTTTTACGCGAACGCCAATTGGGGGATCATCGATACGCGCTACTCGATCAACACAGCGCAGAACCAGATTATTATCAATAACAACTACCGGGGCGACTTAAACCTGAAGCTGCCCGCTGATTTTTACGTGAACACATCGCTGAACTACCGGACTTACAGAAACGACCGATTGGATTTCCATCAGCAAATCCCCATCTGGAATGCGTCTGTGTACAAAATCATGGGTAAGGCTAAGAAAGCAGAAGTGCGTTTGACGGCTGTCGATATGCTGAACCGAAACGTAGTGGTGTCGCAGTACGCGGGGCAAAACTATGTGCAGGATGAACGGATTGCGACGCTGGCCCGGTATTTTATGCTCAGCTTTACTTACAACATGCGTGGCGTTCAGGCAAAGATGCGCCGGGATGGATATTAACGACTACGAACCCTGAAGCCATAAACCCAAACCGAAATAATTATGAACCGCCTTCTTGTTTTACTTTTTGCTATACTGGCTACGGTAACAGCCCAGGCCCAGAAAACCGAGGGTATCGCGACGTACGAACGAAAAACGTACTGGACTAAACTCATCAATCGCATGTCGTTTTTGAGTCAGGAAGAGAAGGATCGGGCCGCTCAAACCTGGAAAAACGATGATGAATCCAAAGAAAAAATGAAGCTGGCGTTTAACGCCAACGAAAGCATCTACACATACAGCAGTGATGAGCCTTCCGAGAGCGGTTACTCATGGCGCAGATCGGAGTTCTTACTGTATCGAAACTTCGAGAAAGACAAGAAAACCGACATCATCGAAATGCTTGGTAAAACGTACGTTATCGACGATTCGCTGCACACCCCAACCTGGAAAATTGGTAACCAGATCAAAGAAGTCGCTGGTTATATCTGCATGAAAGCCGAAGCCGAAGACCCTATCAAAAAGCAGAAAATTGTAGCCTGGTTCGCGCAGGATATTCCGGTTCCGGCAGGCCCCGAGCGCTACACGGGGCTACCGGGCCTGATTCTGGAACTGAATGTGAACGATGGCGATGTTGTTGTCGAAGCAACGAACGTCAACTTCAAAACGTTGACGCCCGAAGACTTGAAACTCCCAAAAACAAAAGGCAAAAAGATAACTGACGCTCAGTACGATACCATAATCCGCCAGCATATTGCCGAAAGCATGACCGCTCATCGTAATCCGTACTGGACAATCCGGTATTAACAAAGACCGTCAACCCGTGGATTGGATGCCGTTGCCGGGTCATATAACATACCGGTGCAGAGGCAATATTTTCGATCCGTTCTGGCCAGAATATCGCAGTTTTGACAGGATGAACACTGATTCCAGAAGCGTTCATCCTGTGGTAATTCGCTGAAGGCAACGGGGCGAAAACCTAGTTGACTGTTAAGATTCATCACCGCCTGACCCGTTGTAATGCTGAATAGTTTCGCGTTTGGAAAAAGGCAGCGGCTTAAGTCAAACAAGGCTCGCTTGGTGTGCTGCGCAACACCGTGTCGGCGAAAATCTGGTGCCACGATCAGACCGGAATGCGAAATGTATTGACCATTTTCCCAAACGTCCAGATAAGCAAATCCAGCCCACTGGCCGTCTGGCAGCAGGGCGATGATGGCTCTACCATCCTGTATTTTCTGGCGCAAATAAGCCGGAGAGCGCCCGGCAATACCCGTTCCTCGGGCGTGGGCGCTCTCGGCTATTGTACGACAGATCGATTCTACGTGAATCAGGTGGGCATCCGATGCAACTACAACCGTTAAGCCACTGGCCACCGTTGCGTTTTCGTTGATTCGGCTATCTGAAAAGGCTATCATGGAATACAGGCATTTAGTTGGCGATGGTATTCGGTGCGTAGACTGCGTGGCAACAGGTAGTGAATCACTTCCGAGCGGTCGTCCCGTTTATCCATCAGCATAGCCAGTCGGTAGATGAAAACCGTACAGACTGCGTTGCTTACTTGTTTGTCGCCATCTTTCAAGAGTTCTTCAGCGGCCAGCAAACAGCGTTTTACGGCTCTGAACTTATTCTGGTGGGCCAAGACGGAAGTGACTTCGCAAAGTTTATGCAGTGTTGTATAGATACTGGTTTCGCGCGGTAAGCACATAAATTCTCGCCGGGCTTCTGGTATCCGATTGATCAGTAGGTTGAGCAAATCGGCTTTACTAATCACATCATTCATAGCGATGATTATTGACGTTCTTTCCGACTAATTAGCAATTTCGTGCCACATTATTTAGGCTTAAGAGCACCGTTGATAATCAACCAATTACTGGGAAAGCGAACTTAGGATGCTAATAATAGTGCGTCATTCTGATAAAATGGCTTATCATAATAGAAGGGTATGTCCTCCAAAATAGCTAAATAGGATTGGATAGGGGATGGGAGGAGTATGGCTTTCGCTAGCCGGATGCCAACAGAGCTCGTGAACCAACGTTTTATGTATCTTGGAGCTGTGCCAATTTGCTAGTAAGGAATGAAAATTAAGCTTAGAACTACTGCCGTTTTTTTTATCATTGGTGCTGCGGTACCCTACCTTCTTTTGGCTTTTGGGGGGCGGCTAATTGGTCCTTTTCTCTTTGCCTTTCTATTGCTTCTGTCGCTCATCCTATTGATTCTTTCGGCGATCAGACTTACCATTACAGAAACGGGTAATCCCCATAGATTCTACTATCTACCGATAGCGATAGGTGCTATCGTGTTGTTTTGGTACAGCCGTGGCTTGCTGGCTCACATAAGTGATTTTATTTATTTTAAGCTTAACGAGAGTGCGCTGAATAAGATGGTCAGCGACATAAAAAGCTATGGGAAAATCGAAAAGATGTCAGATGGACAGCGATCCTGGAAGATCCTTAACGGTACGGCTTATGAGTTCAATAGCAAAGACACCGTCCGCGAATTCGAAACGTCTCCCAAAAAATACCTGCTCAACGAAGCATTGGCTCGGGAAGGCGTTGATCGACAGCATTTTGAAGCCATTCGGCAAGGTTTGATTGAAACGGAGTACATGAGTTTTGCCATTTTGCCAGATGGAACCATCTCGTTTACAGAGGATGGGCTGATTGACAACTGTTACGGTATAGCCTATTCAGAAACCGGAACGATGCCTACCTACAACGATTGTGGCGAACTGATCCGATGGGCCAAGATCAGTGGCCATTGGTACGCCTGGGGCACAACCTGAAAAAGAGTAAGGCGGCTTTCAAAGCCGCCTTACTGATCAAATGCCTAACGCTCTGAGAATTTTATCGGCGTCGAAGGTTTCGATAGACGGGAAATACGTTTGGTAGGCTTCCCGCTGAAGTTTCGTGGCGTAGGTGCGGTGAAAGAAATACCGACCGTACTTAATGACGTAGTTGAGAATAAAGAAGCGGTAAACTTCGGGCAGAAAGCGGATTTCGTTTTCCGTCAACGGATATACCTTGTGATATTCTTGTAGAAACATCAGGAAACGGTCTTCCATGAGTGGCCCAATGACGTAACTAAATACCGTACGGTCGCCAATGTTGGAGGTAACCCGACTGAAAAAGTAAAAATCCATCACGCGATAACTGATTCTGAACCAATCGTAATCCCAACGGGAATACAACTCCAGATTCTCCGTTACCGAGAAATTACCGATATTCCAGTCAACAAACACAGGCATGGTTTCAACCGTCTTGGCGACCAGCTTTTGCCGGTTTTCCAGAAACAGATGACACTGCCTTTTTAGCTCCTCGATGTGCAGCCGGTGTTCAAACTGGCCGTTTTCCGTTTCCAGCATATCCAGCAAATCCCATACGTCGGAGCGCAAGGTTTTCGACGATTGGGGCAGGACCGTGCTAACGCGTGAACAGGCTTTATGAAATTTAGCGATCTGCGACCCCATCTTTCGGATATGCTCCTCTTCCAGCCGACGCGGTAATTTGTACTGACTACGGATTGGATTGTAAAACACGACCCAGGCGTCGACCATGCCTTCTTTGTGGCGATACGTATACACCTGACCATCACGCACCAGCGATTTAGCGAGCACATTCTCAAACGGATATAGTAAATTGTTTGAGAGGGCGTGAATAATGCGATGATCTTCGACAAAGTGTTCGTACTTGCCAAAGTAGGAGAGCTTCGCAATAATGCTTTCACCATCCTCAAAGACAACTTTAAAAACGTGATTGGTCGAAACCTTGGCACTTATATCCGTAATGGTTTGAATCTGGACCGACGGATCGAAACTCGCCCAGGCTTTTTTTATAATAGAGGGATAATCGACAAGACGCATGAACGAATTATAGCTTTCAATTTTTGTTTCCGGACTGTGTACCATGCAGGAGAAGTACTAAACAGATATGGAAAGCAAAGGACTAAAAACTTTTATATAATTTCAAAATATCGTTTTAATTCCCAATCACTGACCTGACCGACGTATTGCCGCCATTCCCAGTCACGCGAGCGGGTGAAATGGTCAACAAATTCGGCCCCAAACAGTTCATTTGCCACCGAAGATTTTGCCATTGCCCGCGTCGCTTCGGATAAGTTGGCGGGTATAACGCCGTGTTGTTTATCGACGTAGCCATTCCCGACGGAAGCCGGAATGTCGAGAGTTAGCTGGTGACGGATACCATATAGGCCGGACGCCAGAGCCGCAGCAATGGCCAGATAAGGGTTGGAATCCGATCCGGAAACCCGATGTTCAACGCGTGTGTAGGCTTCGGTACGGTTCAATACGCGCAACGCCGTGGTGCGGTTATCCACCGACCAGGTTACGGTTGTGGGGGCCCAGGCTCCTTCAACCAGCCGCTTGTAGCTATTGACAGTAGGGGCAAACATAGGCGTAATGTGCGGTAGACAGTACAACTGACCCGCAATGAACTGGCTCATCAGTTCGCTCATGCGGTTGGGTCGGGCCGGATCGTAAAACAGGTTTTTCGTTTTTTCGGCACTCCACAGACTTTGATGAATATGGCCGCTGCAACCCGGCAGGTCTGCGTTCCACTTCGCCATGAACGTAGCCACAAGCCCGTGTCGGTACGCAATTTCCCGAACCGCCGTTTTAAACAAAACGGCTTTGTCCGCAGCCCGCACCACATCGTCGTGTATGATCGCGGCTTCGTATACGCCCGGTCCAGTTTCGGTATGAAGCCCTTCGAGAGGAATATCGAACTGACTCAGCAGATCAAATAAGTCGTGGTAAAACGAACGCTCAAGCGACGGACGCAGGATCGAGTAACCAAACATCCCCGGCGTCAGCGTTTCGAGGTTGCGAAAATCCTTCTGGTGCAGACTCTGCGGGGTTTCCCGAAAGTTGAACCACTCAAATTCCTGCGCGTATTCGGCATGATAACCCATGTCCTGGCACTGAGCCGCAATTCGTTTTAGCAGCGACCGGGGGCAGGCTGCCAGATCGTTGCCATCGGGCTGACTAAAATCCGCGAGAAAAAAAGGAATGTTATTTTCCCAGGGTATTTGCCGAAATGTGGTTAGGTCAAGGCGAACAGGCGCATCGGGATAGCCGGAATGCCAGCCAGTCGTTCGCCCGTTATCGTAAGGCGTATCGGAGGAGTCCCAACCCCAGACAACATCGCAGAAGCCGTAGCCATCGTTCAGCCCATCCAGAAATTTTTGCCGACTAATGATTTTACCGCGTAACACACCATCAATGTCAGCAAAGGCATACTTGATTTTGGCGTTGTCGTTTTGTTTGATGAAGGCGATGATGTCTTGTTGATTCATGGCGTGTTTCTGTGACGAAGAGCTACGTTAAATGACGTTACCGAAAGGTGCAAGGTAACAGAGTCTAACTTTATTCTTTTATCCATTCTACTTCCATATTTGGTAAAAGAAGCGTCCGGTGGGGCGAAACGGGGTTGTGGGCCTGCCAGCGAACGGGATAATACGACCCACCTTTCAACGAAACGGGCGATAGTTGTTTCCGGTAAATAACCTGCGGGACATCATAATCTATACCAGCCGGCGTCTGCTTCTGAAAATTATTGAATAGCTTGACCAGCAGTTGATTCTTTCCTTTTTGCAGAGGAAGCAGCAGGACATCTTTTTCTGAGGGCTTCTTTTCCGGGTTGTTGCGCACAAACAATTGCTTCCCATTGAGCGCAACGACCAAGCCGTCACCGCTGGTAATACCGACCAGTACGGATTGATCAGCGGGAGCCGTGATTTCCTGCAATAGATAATACGCAGTTGTCATGTCGGCGGGTAAGGGGTAGACTTGTCCATTTTTCCAGTCGCTTTTCGGTTGCCAAAGCTGTCCTTTAGCAGTAGGCCAGGGTTTAGCAGGATCGATGTTTTGGGCGTCGCTGCTTAGGTCGCCGATACCTGAGTCAAAGGGGCCAGATAGGTAAATTGGGCCAAAGGTTAGTTTTGACAGATCGGTTGCCAGCTTGATCGGCTTATCACCATCCAAGGTCACAACCGATGTGTTGGTAGCGAGGGTTAAATCGATTTTCTGTCCTTTCTCTTCGTCGGTATACACGAGCGTTGGCCGGAAGCGGCCCGACTGACGCGGCTGTACGGTCCAGGATTCCGCTACGGTACTCTGGAAGCGAGAATTGTAATCGACGCCCGAATTGCTGTAGTGCTTGTAAGCGTTGGCGCTGGTAAGTAAAATTTTCTTGTCCGATTCCGAAACTGGATTGTAAGGCGCTACTTTGTAGCCATCGGCAAACTCAACAACAAGTACATTGACTTCTTTTTTCGGATTCAGGCCGGAAGGAAGCGTGATTACAGGGCCATTTTTTTCCTGGTTAAAACGCATGGATTCCGTTTTCTCCCCCAGAACGGATACGCTCTTGATGGTTCCTGTCAGATTAGATAGTGTTATTTTGTTGCCTTCCGGTCGGGAAAGCACGTGAAGGTACAATTTGTTGGGACGGCTGGTCACGCTGCCCCAGGCAAACGTCGTATAAAAAGGATCGGGATCGACACCGTAGATCGCTTCGCCGTTTTTTTGCAGCCAGCTCCCTATTTTCAGCAAGATATCTTTCTCGTACGGAACAACCGAGCCATCGCCTTTGGGGCCGATGTTGAGTAAATATTTGCCACCCCGGCTGACGACTCGAATAAGGCTGGTTAGCTTCTCCCGGTATTTTTCATCTTCCGGCACGTGCTTCTGCCAGGACCGGTACCCCCACGTCTCATCAAAAAACGACGCGGGTGATTGCCAGGGTACACCAATGGTATAGTCGGGTTCCTGGTTGTCGCCCATCACCGTGAAATCGCCCATGTCGTTGCCGATGCGGCTACCGATCATGCAGTTGGGTTGCAACCGATGAACCAGATTGCGCATGTCGCGGCTTTGTTCCAGCGACTGAGAACCCATATCGAACCAGAGTTCGGCCACGGGACCATAGTTCGTTAAAAGCTCAGTAATCTGTTGTTTATTGTAAGTATGATGGGCGGGCGTAATAAGATCAGAATTGTGGCTCGAAATGGGTGATGCTTCCGGAAAATGCCAGTCGATCAGGGAGAAATATAAGCCAAACGTGATCCCGTGTCGGCGGCAGGCATCCGAAAGCTCCTTAATTACATCGCGTTTAAAGGGCGTAGCGTCAACCACGTTAAAATCAGTCGTTGCCGTTTTGAACATGCAAAAACCGTCGTGGTGTTTTGAGGTTATCACAATCGAGCGCATACCCGCCCGTTTAGCAAGCAGCGCAATCGAGTCAGCGTTCCAGTGGGTGGGATTAAACTGGCGGGCTACGCGCGCATACGTATCGCTGTAAATACCCGCGTGGGCCTGTATCTGTTCGCTTAGGCCAACCGTAACGGGTTTATCGTTCCAGACGCCACCCAACACCGAATAGATCCCGCCAAAGTGAATGAACATGGAATACTTCTGGTCTTTCCATTCTTTCAGCGCTTTCGGCTCGATCTGGGCGTGGAGAGAAGAAAACGAAATGACGGCAAGAGCCGCTAACAGAACTGTTCTGATCGTCATAAAAGCGCTGCGAATGATGTAAGCAGTGCGATTTATAAAAACTGAATCAGTTACACAAACGAAACAGGCTGCCTATCTTCATAAGCAGCCTGCAATGATGGATTTACTAGTGATTTATCACAGAAGCAGACCCGCTAGCGTGGCCGACATGTAGCTGGCTAATGTACCACATATAAGTGCTTTGAAACCAAGTCGGGCCAGGTCGCTCCGGCGTTTGGGGGCAAGCTCACCAATCCCGCCAACCTGAATGGCGATAGAACTGAAGTTAGCGAAACCGCATAAGGCAAAGCTTGTAATGGCAATGGTTTTGGGTTCGAGCGTTGGCCGGATCTTGATCAGTTCAAGATAAGCGACAAATTCGTTTACTACCATTTTGGTACCCATCAGCGACCCCGCTGCCTCAATATCTTTCGATGGTACTCCCATTGCCCAGGCAAATACGGAGAATAGTTTGCCCAGCAGAAAATTAAGACTCAGGTTGTCCATGTTCAGCACGTAGAAGCCCAATCGGAACAGCAGGCTGTCGAGCAAAGCGATCAACGCAATAAACCCGATCAGCATGGCAATGACGTTGAAACCAACTTTTAGTCCTTCGCTGGCACCGGCGGCAATGGCATCGAGCAGGTTCGCGTGCGCTTTCTTAATCTCGACCTTTACCGTACCCTGGGTTTCCGACACCTGCGTTTCGGGCATAACGATCTTGCTGATGACCAGCGCACCCGGTGCGGCCATAATACTCGCAGCCAACAGATAAGGAGCCGGAACGCCGAGCGAAATATAAACCGCCAGTACCCCACCCGCAATACAGGCAAACGAGCCGGTCATGGAGGCCAACAACTCCGAATTGGTCATCCCGTTCAGGTACGGTTTGATCATAATCTGCGCTTCAACCTGTCCCACAAACGTACTGGCTACGTTGGATAAGGCTTCGGCACCACTAACGCCCATCAGCCATTTCATCGCCCGCGCCATGATGGCCACCACCCGTTGCATGATACCCAAGTGGTAGAAAATGTTAACCAGTACCGCGACGAAAATGATGGTTGGAATGATCTGGAAAAAGAAGATCAGGTTATTGTCGCTTCCAAACGCCTGAGAGAGCAGATACCGCTTGACCAGAGGCCCAAACACAAATTCGGCCCCCGAACTTGCTTTTTGCAGCAGACCATCTACGTAATAACCCAGCGCCTGAAAAAGATTGCGACCCACGTCAGTCTTTAATACAAAAACGGCCAGGCCAAATTGAAGGGAAAGCCCAACGATGACAGTACGATAATTTATTGCTTTTCTATTGTCGGAGAGGGCATATGCAATACCCAAAATCAACACAACGCCAATGAGGCCGGTAAAACGATCCATTCAGAAAAAATACAAATCCAGTTAGGTTGGCGAATATACAAAAAGATGGAAAGCAATAAGTCTTGTCTACGGCTTTGTAAACGAAAAGAGATTGAATTGACGAATTTTATTTGCCAATTCAATCTCTTTTCGGTCTTAGAACGGTGCCAGCTGATCAACGCTGCCAAGTCTAACGGGCTGCTAGATCATGGATCTCTACCTGATAATTTTCCTACTTGTAGGCTAAATATCGGCGATGGCCCGTTCCGCTCCTTCCTGATACTCTTCTTCCAGCTTGGCTACTTCAGCAGGTTTGATCTCAGGGTCAAACAGCCGGGTGTCCATAGCCTCTTTCTCGGTGATATCAAAGAAGCGCTGGTGCATGTTGAACGGTTCGCTACCGGCAGCAACCTCGCATTTTTTGAAATTACCATCTTCCATCAACTCGTAGGCGTTGATGTTATCCCTTAGGTTATAGTCGAGGATGGCAATAACGAGTTGCTTTACGCGCTGATCGGCTAGGAAAAACAACGATTCAATACGTCTGTCAAAGCTTCGTACCATGATATCAGCACTACCGCCGTACACTTTTGGATCTCCGTTATTATGGAAATAATAAACGCGGGTATGTTCCAGAAAATCGCCGACAATCGACCGAACGGTGATGTTATCGCTCAGTCCGGCGCGTTGCGGACGTAGGCAGCAGATGCTACGGACGATCAGCCGAACGGGAACACCCGCCTGCGATGCCTTGTACAGTTCATCGATAACCTGTTTGTCCTCCAGCGAATTCACTTTTATGCAAATCCCACTCGGTAAACCACGCTGGGCGTTGTCCGCTTCAATTCGGATCAGCCGAAGCAACTGCTCGCGCATATCGCGGGGAGCCGTAATCAGGTATTGGTACTCGTTTGGCAGCGAGTGACCCGTAATGACGTTAAAAAATTCCGAAATGTCGTGCGTGTAGATCTCGTTGGTTGTCAACAGCCCGATGTCGGTATACAGGCGTGAGGTATCTTCGTTGTAGTTTCCGGTGGCCATGTGGGCGTAGCGAACCACACGGCTGCCTTCATTGCGTACGACCAACAGCAGCTTGGTGTGCGTTTTGTACCGGCTGATGCCATAGATCACGAAACAACCCGCTTTTTGCAGACGCTGTGCTTCCCGGATGTTGTTTTCTTCGTCGAAACGGGCTTTTACTTCGAACAAAACCGAAACGTGTTTGCCATTCTCAGCTGCCTTCAACAATGCTTCGGTGACCCGTGACCGCTTCGCCAGACGATAAACCGTGATTTTGATCGCTAGCACGTTCGGGTCTTCAGCCGCTTGTTCGAGCAATTGCAGTACCGGCTCGAAATTGTTGTACGGATGGTGCAACAGCAAATCCCGTTGCTTGATCACGTCAAAAATATTCTCATTTTTATCCCGGTCGCGTCCGAAGCCAAGCGGTGGCACCGGCGCGTGCGGACGCGGCATGTCATTTTTGAATTCCGGATGGCCAATGACTTGCCAGAACGCCGAGAAGTCAAGTAATGTGCTCGATTCAAAGATGTTCAGCTCGTCAATCTCCCAGCGCTTTTTAAGCAGGTTGATCATCCAGGGAGAACCGACTTCGCTTTTCCCGTTTGTTTCGACCTCGATGCGGGTAACGCGGCCCAATCGGCGACTCTTGATCTTCTGCCGTACCTCATCCAGAAAGTCTATTTCGTCGTCGTCATTTTCTTCTAAGGTAAAGTCGCCGTTCCGGGTGATGCGAAACAAATCGACGGACAGAATCTCTACATTGCGGTAAAGCTTTTTAATATTCTGCCGAATAATAGTCTCGATGGGTAAAAATAGCGTTAGGTCTTCCCGTTCGAACGAAAGAAAACGGGGGAGGTTAGCTGGAATCTGGACAAACGATAAACGTTGCCGATCATCTTCGTCTTCAGAGCGAAGGCTTTGCAGATCCGCCCCGTCCGGATTTTGGGTAACAACCCCGAAAATAAGCACTTTGGCCAGCAGCACCGGGAAGGTGTGCGTATAGTCATAGAGCATCGGCGTCAGGGTCGGATAAATGGCCCGGTCAAAGTAATTGGTAGCTTCGGTTCTTTCGTCGTCGGTCAACTCATCGTAGCTGGCTAGCTTGAGTCCGTTTTCGAAAAACAAGGGCAGCAACTGATCCGTGAAGACAGCCTGCTGATCGCGGCAAAATTGTTGAGAAGCGGTGTACAGGGCTTTCCGGAAGGGTACTTCGCGTAAGCCTGAGTAATCGATACGTTGCTTGTGGTAGTCGAGGTAATTGTACAGACTGCCGACACGGATCATAAAGAACTCGTCGAGATTCGAGGCCGAAATAGCCAGAAATTTCAACCGCTCCATGAGTGTCCGGTTTTCACTACGCGCCTGATCCAGAACACGTTCATTAAACTTAAGCCAGCTTAAATCGCGACTAAGGTAATCGCTCTGGTCAATAACGCTACTAACTTTTTCGCTAACTTTTGCCATTTTATCAGTTGACGACTTCGTTTGATCTTGCTGACGGTGGGTGAAACGGGAAACGAGGTTTTCCAGTAACGAACGGTTTGGGTTTAGGGAATAGCGCATACAGCAATAAAACTTTGAAGTACAACAAAAAAGCGGGCTTTTCAGCCCGCTCTATGTTATCATTCGGTTAAACATCCACTCGGGCATATTTAGCGTTTCGTTCGATAAAGTCGCGTCGGGGTGCCACTTCATCGCCCATCAGGGTTGAGAATACGTGATCAGCATCTGCCGCCGATTCTACCGTCACCACTTTCAGGCTCCGGGTGTCAGGATTCATCGTCGTGCTCCAAAGCTGTTCAGCGTTCATCTCACCGAGACCTTTATAACGCTGAACGCCTACATTTTCTTCTCGACCACTACCGGCAAGTTCTTTAACGGCAGCTTCCCGCTGCGCTTCGGTCCAGCAGTATCGTTCTTCTTTACCTTTTTTGACCAGGTAAAGCGGAGGCTGCGCAATATAAATATAACCGTTGTCGATCAACGCTTTCATGTTCCGGTAGAACAACGTCAGAATAAGCGTCCGGATGTGGCTACCGTCAACGTCGGCGTCAGTCATGATGATGATTTTGTGATAACGAAGCTTATCCAGGTTCATTACCGTTTCATCATCTTTTTTCTCCAGTCGAACGCCGAGGGCCGTCCAGATATTTTTGATCTCTTCGTTTTCGTAGATCTTGTGCTCCATAGCTTTCTCTACGTTGAGGATTTTACCCCGCAGCGGCAGAATAGCCTGGAATGCCCGGTTGCGGCCTTGTTTGGCCGTTCCACCCGCCGAGTCGCCCTCTACCAGATAAAGCTCGCACTTTTCTGGATCGGTATCCGAGCAGTCGGCCAGCTTACCGGGTAAGCCCATGCCCCCCATAAAGTCTTTCCGCTCGGTCATGATCCGCTTGTAGGCCAGATCAGCAGCAATCCGCGCCTGAGCCGACACAAGTACTTTTTTGACAATACCGGCTGCCGTTTTTGGATTTTCTTCCAGCCACGTTTCCAGCAGGTCGGCCATTGCCTGACTGACCGCACTAACCACATCCTGGTTGCCCAGCTTAGTTTTTGTCTGTCCTTCAAACTGAGGTTCGGCTACCTTCACCGAGATAACGGCCGTCAGCCCTTTTCGGAAATCTTCACCACTAAAGGTTACTTTGCCCGCGTTTTTAGGCAACACCCCCGGATTTTTGTCCGCGTAGTTTTTCAGAACCCGCGTCAGCGCCGAACGGAAGCCTTGCACGTGCGTACCGCCCTCGTGCGTGTTGATGTTGTTAACGTACGAAAGGACATTCTCGCCCGCTTCGTAGTTGTACACCAGGGCAACCTGTACAGGCGTCGAACCTTTGTCGCTTTCCATGTAGACGGGCTTCATACCGTCGAGCGCAGGGCGCGTTTCATCCAGAAACTGAACGAATTCCACCAGGCCACCTTCCGAGAAGAACTCGTCCTGATTGATCGGCTCGCCGTTTTCATCCAGCTCGCGCAGATCTTTCAGGAAGATGTGGATGCCTTTGTTGAGGTAAGCCAGTTCGCGCAGACGACCGGCTACCGTTTCGTACCGGTAAACGGTTTCGGTGAAGATGCTGTCATCCGGCTTGAAATGCACGGTAGTTCCGGTATCTTCTGCCTCGCCAGCAACACGAACGTCGTATTGAGGATAGCCTATTTTGTACTCCTGTTCGAATATCTTGCCTTCGCGGTGAACTTCGACGCGTAGATCGGTCGACAGCGCGTTAACGCAGGAAACGCCGACCCCGTGCAGACCACCGGAAACTTTGTATGTATCTTTATCAAACTTACCACCCGCGTGTAATACAGTCATAACGACCTCCAGGGCGGACTTGCCCATTTTGGTGTTGATGCCAGTCGGAATACCCCGGCCGTTGTCCTGTACCGTGATGGAGTTATCGGGATTGATGGTTACAGTAATTTTATCGCAATAGCCCGCCAGCGCTTCGTCAATCGAGTTATCGACGACTTCCCAGATGAGGTGATGCAGGCCGCGAATGCCAACGTCGCCAATGTACATAGCAGGACGTTTGCGAACGGCTTCCAGTCCTTCTAAAACCTGGATATTGTCGGCACCGTAATTGCCTAACGCGGTTTCAACGGGGGCTTCTGCGTCAATCAGTTCGTTGGTCATATTGGAATGGGAGCGTGTCAAAATGTGTTATTTAGGGCTCAATAAACAGCACACTCGGGTGAGCCTAACAGATTGTAAAAATACAAAAAAAAGTTGTCTTTTCCTACCCATTTTGGTAAGATTGGCATAATATACAAAAAAATACTTTCAGTCCCAACCCGTCAGATAACTAGCGGTTTTTTGCGGTTTTTAGGACGATTTTGGCTGTTCTGTAGGACGGTTGCCTACCCCTCAGGTAACTTCTAAACAAGTGGTTTTTAATCCCTTTCTTATTCGAAGGTATTTCTCAAAAAAGTATTATTAGCTTATTCCCAAAAGGTCTGCCGGTTGAGGAAGCCTTTTTTCGCCGAAAAGAAGCCGTATCGAGAGAATTTGAGCTATTTCTAAAAAAAGAAAGCCGAAGCGTACAGCTCCGGCTTTCTGAAAAAATAAGGTCTGCTGGTCGTTAATCTTCGGGGTAGGGAATGTAAACGAAACCGGCAAAATCGCCGTGTACGACAAATAAGCAGCAGTACTCGTCCGGCTTCTTATAATTCTCTTTCCACAAATCGACGGACTCAGGACCGATAAGCCCGCGCTGCATGAATTCATCCAAAAACGACGCTTTGTAGTTCCACTGATTTTCGAGTTCAGTGGAACCGAACAATAGCTGACCGAGCGGTACATCCCGGCGCGAAGCCACAAAAATGGGGTATTCCGAAAACCCACGTGTTCGAATCTGATAGGACGCTTCTTTAAGCGGGTCAGCTACTTTAACAAAGTCCGACGAGATGACTCCCATCAGCTCTTTGTTGACGTCGTACGAGTTGGCGTCGTCAAGTAGCGTATTTTCGTTACTATGATTGATCATATCCGTTGTCAGTTAGTAGTCAACAGCTAGCATGGCTCAGAACGTCGGGGTGTTAGACCACTGTTGGCTATCTACCGTTAGCTGTTAGAACCGGGCTGCCAGCAACAAATCTAAATCTTTGAAGCGCATGTTGAATTTACGCGCGATGTAGGCGTTGGTGAGCGTTCCCTTATGGGCATAAACACCTTTCATGAACCAACGGTTCGCGTACATCATCTGCTCGATACCGCCTGTTGTTCCCGTTTCGAGCAGGAAAGGCAGAAAGATGTTGCTAAGGGCCATACTGGCCGTATAAGCCACCCGGGCCGCAATGTTGGGCACGCAATAGTGAATGACACCCATGTGCTTGAACGTAGGATCCTTGTGCGTGGTCATTCGTGAGGTTTCGAAATTACCACCCTGATCGATGGATACGTCGATGATGACCGAACCCGGTTTCATCCGACCGATCATTTCTTCGGTGACAACAATCGGGCTAAGGCCGTCTTCGGCGCGCATGGCTCCAATAACCACATCGGCCCGCTGGATGGCTTCGGCCAGGGTATCGGAAGCGATAATTGACGTGTAGACGTGCTGACCGACAGAATACTTCAGCCGCTGGAGTTTGTAGAGGTGCTTGTCGAACACTTTGACATCGGAACCCATGCCCAATGCCGTTCGTACAGCGTATTCGGTTACGGTTCCGGCTCCCAGCATAACGACTTTTGTGGGCGGAACCCCCGTGATACCACCCAGAATAATGCCCCGGCCATTGTCGGCGTTGCTGAGGTATTCACCCGCAATAAGCATAACCGTGCTGCCTGCTATTTCGCTCATCGAGCGAATAATCAGCATGTTGCCCGCCTGGTCTTCGATGTATTCGTAGCCGAACGCCGTCAGGTTTTTGCTATTGATTTTCTCGAAGTAGCCCCGGTCGTGTGCGGGTAGATTCAACGCAGAAATAACGGTACTGCCCGATTTAACGTGTTCAAACTCACCATCAACGAGGGGTTCGACTTTTAGGATCACGTTAGCTTCGTACACTTCCTGGGGCGATTGCGCTATTTGCGCTCCCGCTTCGCTGTATTCCGTATCTGAAAACTTCGCTTTCTCGCCAGCGCCTTTTTCAACGATTACGTTATGGCCATTGCGGACCAGAATCGCCACGGCTTCGGGCGTGAGTGCAATACGGTTCTCCTGAAGCGATACTTCTTTCGGCAAGCCGATAAGTAAACCGTTCCGACTGGTTTTTACCGCCAGCGGAGCTTCCTGTGGATATAGGGCCGTTTGTTTGGCCAATTCCTCGAATCCAGTCACGCGTTTTTAGTTTTCAGTTTTCAGCGTTCGCCTTCCAGTTCATGAGCGTATATAAGATGTATCGCCATAACCGGAAGCTGAACACTGAACGCTAGTCAACCAATAAAGTTTCCACCGTGCGACGACCAACGTGATCGGCGGACAGATGGACTTGATAATAAGTAGCGGGCCACAACGATTCGATGCGCTCCGGCCACTCGATGAAACAATAATTGCCCGAATCAAAATACTCTTCAATGCCAATGTCCAGTGCTTCGGCTTCGTTGCGCAGTCGGTAACAGTCGAAGTGATAAACCGGTTTTCCTTCGTGCGTCGTGTACTCGTTGACAATGGAAAAGGTTGGACTTTGCACCATACTGACAACCCCCAAAGCACGGCAGAGCGCCTTGATAAGCGTTGTTTTTCCCGCACCCATTTCACCGTTGAACAGCCACACCGGGTTTTTACGTCCTTCGGCCAGCAACTGACGAGCCACTGTATCCAGTTCTTCGAGCCGATGAAAGTGTACCGTCATAGATGCGTTGTTTAAACCAGACAGAAACAATCCGCCTGGTATTGATGCTAAATGAGCGCTAATGGCCAACAAAGATACATAATTTTAGGAGGTCCACTCCTTTCGCATCGGTCGACTTAACAGCTTGTTTGCTTCGGCGTCGTTTTCGAATTTCTCTTTCGCCGGATTCCAGCGCAGCGGACGACCGAGTTGGTAAGCGATATTGCCAAGCGTACAGACCGAAGCGGTTCGATGGCCGACTTCAACGTCACAGATCGGATTCTTACGGCTCTTGATCGCATCCAGAAAGTCTTTGTAGTGATTGTCACTAAAGTAAACGCGCTTGTCTGACTCGCCAATGACCTTGTCTTTCAACGTTTCGGGGGTTGTGACGAGCGAACCCCGTCCCACTTTTACTTCGCCCTCCGTACCGATAAAGTGACAGAATTGCGGACCCTCGACGGGGGTATGGTGCATTTCTACGCCGTTGGCATAGCGATAGATCAATCCTTTTCCTTCTTTTCCCGGTTGCAGTTCGGTTGGGCCGGAATTGTCCATATCAAGACCCCACTGCGCAATGTCAAACATGTGGGCACCCCAGTCGGTCATGCCACCCCCGCCAAAATCGCGGATGTCGCGCCATTTCCCCCAAAAATCAGCGCCCAGAGCAGGATCGAGCACGTTGTTGTACGGTCGGGCAATGGTGTTCGGACCGAGCCAGGCGTCCCAGTTTAAGCCAGCCGGAACGGGTTCGGCTGTCAGATCGAAATCGCGTGGTGGACCGCCCACGTTTACGTTCACCGTTTTTACCTGACCGATATAACCGTTGCGTACCAGTTCGACCGCCTGCCGAAACTCTTTCCAGGAGCGCTGCATGTTGCCGGTCTGAAATACGCGCTTATACTTCCGCGTGGCGTTCACCATATCGCGCCCTTCCTGAATGGTAAGTGACAGGGGTTTTTCGCAGTAGATATCTTTGCCCGATTTGGCCGCCTGAATCGCTAATACGCTGTGCCAGTGGTCGGGCGTAGCAATAACTACCGCATCGATGTCTTTATTGGCGAGTAAGGCGCGGTGATCGTCGTACCCCTGGCAACCTTTGTAGGTTGTCTTTTCGGCCTTCTCGGCGTAGTGTTTGTTCACGGCTTCGGCGAAGGCGGCTACTTTGGGTTTGTCAACGTCACAGGCGGCTATGACACGCGCTTCATTTTTAAGGAATTGACGTTGCAAACCACCCGCTTGTTTGCCAAGCCCAATAAATCCTACGGTAATCTGATCGCTGGGGGCCAGAAAGCCGCGACCCAGCACGTGACGCGGTACAATAGAAAAGACGGCCAGTCCAGCCGCTTGCTTAAGAAACGCGCGCCGGTTGGGTTGAGAAGAGTCGTTCATGGGACTAAGAGTTGATGCAAGCAAAAGAGGGTAGCGAGCAAGCTATACTTACTCACTACCCCCTAGATTGTTTCCGGTCAGCTTACCCGTCTATGAGAACCTGTTTAATTTCTAATTGTAGCCGGGATTTTGCGTTAGCGTGGCTGTGCCCCCTTTTTTACTGTTGAAAATTTCCTGAATCGGAATGGGGAAATATTCGTGCTGACCTTTGATGAACTTAACTCCTTTCAAATACGAGCGTTTGGCCGATTCCACCGAGTAATACGCGTTTAGCGTTTGATCGGCCAGATCCCAACGAACCAGATCGAACCGACGGTGGCCTTCCATGCCAAACCCCAATCGCTCTTTAAACTGTACGGCCTTCCGGGCGGTGGCTTTGTCGGTCCAGGATGCGGTATACTCTTTGATAACATAGTTTGCAGCGGCTGTTCCGTCCGAATTTTTAACAAAACCGTCGGGGTTGGCGGCTCTCCGACGCACCTGATTGACGTAAGACCGCGCTTTTTCCAGATCACCGACTTCTACTTCCACTTCAGCCAGCCAGAGTAGCACGTGATCGTAGCGAATCAGGCGGTAGTTATTAGCATTCAACCGGGGGTTACCCGCGAACGTATTGGTGCCCACATCCGAGCGATACATGAGGTGTTTCTTGGGTGAATACGGACCTCCGTACGACTGATCACGAATATACGCCTTACCGGGGTGAACGCCCCAGTCCAGAAAGGGAATCCCCCGGCGACCTACCGTCCAGTCCAGGCGAGGGTCGAGGTTTCCTGTGTAAGGCGTAAATGAGGCTGTTGATTCGATTCCCTGGTCATTTGGTACATCCGTCGAATTGAACGAGTCGAGCAAGGGCAGGCCATTGGCGTCGGTTTTGAAGGCGTTTACCAGGTTCTGAGAAGGCTGGAAAAAACCACAGCAGGTCGTTACGCCACCGCCACCATAGGGATAGTTCAGCGTAGAGCCGATGTTCCCGTTTTCACCACCCGATGCACCATCGTTAACCGAATACTGCACTTCGAAAATCGACTCGGCATTATTATTGGTAACCGCTCTGAAATTGTCGTGGTAGCGATCCATTAACCGGTATTGGCCGCTGGCTACGATCGCTTCGAGATACGGTTTTGCTTCGGAATATTTCTTTTGGAAAAGATACGCTTTGCCCAGCTCAGCCGCAGCGGCCCATTTTGTCGGGCGACCCACCTGCGACTGCTTGGCGGGCAATACGTCATAAGCCGCTTTTAGATCGGCTACGATACTGGGCCAGATATCCGACGTGTTTGGTAGCTTCGTACTTTCGAGGTCATTGGGGTTGTACGTTTTCTCGTCAATGTAGGGAACCATGTTGTACATCTTCTTGAGTTCAAAATGGTAATGTCCCCGCAGAAAACGAGCTTCGGCCGTAACCTGCTGCTTTTCCGAATCGGTCATATCCTTCGCGACGGCCAAGGTCTGCAATACGTCGTTCGACCGCGCAATGCCATCGTACATGCCCCGCCATTTACCCCGGAAATAAATGTTATCCGACTGAATGTTTGCCTGCTCGATGAGCGAAATAGGGGGTTGGTCACCGGCGATGGTTCCTTTGTACGCATCGTCGGACGCTACGCTGCCGTACACCCAGTTGTCGGCTCCCACCTGATAAGACCGATAGGCTCCTTCGGGTGTTGCCCACCCGTCGAGCAGGGAGTAGGCACCAATAAGCAGCGCATTGACGCCCGCTTTGTTTTGTAGTGGACTGATTAGTAACGCAGCTTTGGGCTGAACATCCAGAAATTTGTCGGAACAAGACGTAGCGATAGCCAGCGAGACTATTGTTATAAATAAAGTCGTTTTTTTCATGGCAAGGAATGGGGTACGTTAAAAAGAAAGATTCAGACCAACCAATACGGTTTTCGCTACGGGATACGAACCACCGTCGACACCAATTTGCCGATCGTTACCAGACGAGTACGAACGCAGATTGATTTCTGGGTCCATTCCCGAGTATTTCGTGACGGTGAACAGGTTTTGACCCTGAATGTAAACCGACGTAGCGCCCAGTTTCAGTCGAGATAGCAGGGCCTGCGGGAGTTGATACGTGAGCTGAATGTTCTTCATCCGGAAGTACGAACCACTTTCGAGGTAATACGTCGATGGCTGGATACTCACCTGATCGCTCGAACGCAGCTGGGGCAGAACGGCGTCCGTACTGCCCGGACGCCAGGATTGATACAGCATCCGGGTGCTGCGATTACCGCCAAACGTAGGGAAATCGGTCCAGTATTTAACGTAGTTGAAAATCTGATTGCCCTGAACGCCCTGTCCGAATACGGTCAGCCCAAAGTTTTTATAGTTCAGACTAACGTTCAGGCCGTAGGTGAACTTTGGGTGCGGGCTCCCGATGATGCTTAGATCCTGGGAGTTAATGACGCCATCACCGTTTACGTCGCGGAACTTGAACCGACCCGCTACGTTTTCGGAAGCAGCGTTCCCAAATTGCACAGGATGTGCTTTGGCTTCTTCGTTCGATTGGAAAATACCGTCGATGGTATAGCCAAAAAAGGAAGCAATCGGGTAATTCTGCTGCGTGACGACGAAGTTCTGGATGCGCTCATCGTTGATGCCGAAATACTGGGTGCTGGGATCGCCATTTGTTTTCGTAACGACATTGCGATACGTACTGAAGTTGGCGTTGATGTTGTAGGTTAAACCACTTGCGCCAATCTTATCCCCGTAGCCGATCATAAGATCGACACCCCGGTTGCGCATCGAACCGATATTCCGGAACGGATTGGTCGCTACGCCCTGCGTAAGCGGGGGCTGAACGGGGAAAAGCATGTCTGATGTCGTGCGGGTGTACCAGTCGAAACCAACGCTCAACCGATTCTTTAGCAAGGACGCATCAAAGCCAATGTTCAGGCTGGTCGTTGTTTCCCACTTGGCCTGAATATTCCCGAACTGCGTTAGTTCGTACCCCGATACGGCCGACGTGCGCGTGCCGTTGATGTCGTAGAACGACGTAATCGGGTTGGTACTGAATTGCGTAAAGGAGTTGTAGTTACCGATTTCCTGGTTACCTGTCTGACCAAATCCTACCCGGAATTTCAGGTCATCGACCAGCGTAATAGGCTTAAAAAAATTCTCCTTCGAGATGCGCCAACCCGCACTGGCTGCCGGAAACACCGCCGACCGATATTCTGGGGCAAAACGGGAAGAGCGGTCCCGGCGAACCGTCAGATCGAGCAGGTATTTGTCGTCCAGGCCATAGTTGATCTTTGCGAACTCGGAGGCCAGACTCCAGTTCGATGCGGTGCCGTTGTTGGTCTGAATACCGGTACCTGAGCTGAGGTAGCGGTTGTCTAGGTCATCCACGAAGAAATTGGTACGGGTAGCATCGAAGGTTTCGAAGTAGTTTTTGATCGCTTCCGTACCGGCAATGACGTTGAACCGGTGCCGATCTCCCAGATTGACGTTATAGGTCAGCGTGTTATACCAGGTCCATGTCCAGCCGTAGTTGTTATTGGTTGTCAGGCTGTTTGATCCACGTGCTTCTGAGGCTTCGATATTCCGGATCGAATAGTTGCGGAAGTTATAGTTGTTGTAGTCAATCCCGAAACTAGTACGAGCCGTCAGATTGGGCAGGATGTCTACTTCGGCGAACGCATTGCCAAATAACCGAACTTCTTTCTGAATGTTGTCTTTGTTCCAATACAGCAGGGCAAGAGGGTTGTTGGCGTTGTCGAGATCGCCCCCGCGTGTACCCGCAAAATTCCCGGCCACGTCGTAGACCGGAATGATGGGCTGAATCCGGTAGGCGAATGAAAGTGTTGCCCGTGTGAGTACTGACTATGCAAAAAGCAACTACCTCGAAGCTGTGTATGTATCCTAACAAAAGGGCTGGCTTGTCATAAGCCAGCCCTTTTGTTAGGATACTCGTAAAAATATACAGAGCAAATAATAACACTAGATGTGTAGACTAATTTTAATAATCTGAGCAACTCGACTGATAAACACTTGTTGAGGCAGATCCCATCCCAATAACTTCACGGTCAGCGTAATTTGTGTATACATTGGCCGTGTACGTATTATATTCTGGATCTGCACTTGTGGCAGCAATTCCTATTGATGAAATATTCTGACCTTGGTTTATGACGAATGATGCTCCGTTATTTATGGACATGCGCCAAACATAGTAATAAGACTGGGAAGGGGGAACACCGTCTTTTAGCACTTGCAGCGTACCAGACTGACAGGCTGATAGGTAAGTGGGACCACTTATTGTAAAAGTATAAAAGGTCGCTGGTAGTTTCACTGCCATTCCGTTGTTCAGCGCAATTGTAAATAAAAGCAGACTAAAAGAGAATAATTTTTTCATAGTTATTTTGCTTTAGTTAAACGATTTTTTATCGTGCAAATATTCAATTTAATATATTTATTATGCTACATTTTGTAATCTTTTTATCAAAAGGTATATACAAAAATATATGAGATGATTCTATGAGATAACAGCCAATCATCTAATCTTGAACATACAAAAACCCCGGCCGTGTGAACGGCCGGGGTTTTTGCTTCTGATGATCCGTATGCGCTACCTAAACAAGCTGTAGCTCGTCAATCACGCGCTGTACTTTTTCTTTTAGTTGAGCGTAGGTGTCGTCAAAGGCTTCTTTGCTCTTGAGCGGTTCACGCACACTAACGTAAAACTTGATTTTCGGTTCGGTACCCGATGGGCGAGCCGATACTTTAGTGCCGTCTTCCGTAAAAAATTGCAGCACGTTCGATGATTCGATACCTAGCTTTCCTGCTTCAATGGCTGAAGTTTGTCCACTCTGGGCATCCAGGCGTGTCAATGCTTTGTAATCATCAACCCGAACGACGGGCGAACCAGCAATTGATTTCGGTGGGTTAGCCCGGAAGTCGGCCATCATCTGCTGAATTTCTTCAGCGCCCGCTTTTCCTTTTTTGGTCAACGACACCAGCGCTTCGTAGTAGAAGCCGTTTTCCTGGTACATCGCCATCAGTAAATCGAACAGGCTCTTGCCATTGTCTTTGGCATAAGCCGTCAGTTCGGCAATCATGGCACAGGAAGCAATCGCGTCTTTGTCGCGGACGAAATCACCGATGAGGTAGCCGTAGCTTTCTTCACCACCACCAATAAATTTCTCTTTTCCTTCCAGTTCCCGAATCACTTCGGCAATGTATTTAAAGCCAGTTAGCGTGTTGTAGCATTTGACGCCGTACCGTTCGCACATCTGGTCAATAAGATCGGTCGTCACGATGGTCTTGGCAACGAACTCTTTACCCGTCAGCTTACCCGCATCTTTCCAGGCGTTGAGCAGGTAATAAATGATCAGGCTGGCCATCTGGTTACCGTTCAGTAACTCAAACTCGCCGTGGTGGTTACGGGCACCAGCGCCTACGCGGTCGGCGTCGGGATCGGTTGCCATAACCAGATCCGCGTTGATGGACAACGCTAGATCGAGCGCGAGCTGCATGGCAGCCCGTTCTTCCGGGTTCGGTGACTTCACCGTCGGGAAATTGCCATCGGGTGTTGCCTGCTGCTCAACAATGTGAACGTTGGTGAAGCCCAGCCCATCGAGCGCGCGGGGAACGAGCGTAATGCCGGTTCCGTGAATGGGCGTGTAAACAATGTTGAGATCGGCCTGACGCTTAATCACGTCTGGATTAACGGCGTTCGACTTGATCCGTTCGATATACGGAGCATCGATTTCTTCGTCGATCAGGTGGATTTTTTCGGGAACGCCCTCAAACTTGATGTCATCGACCGACGTAATTTTACTTACCTCGGCAATAATGGCTTTGTCGTGCGGAGAAACGACCTGCGCGCCGTCGTTCCAGTATACTTTATAACCGTTGTATTCAGGCGGATTGTGCGAAGCCGTTACGACGATACCACTTTGGCAGCCCAGTTGCCGAATTGCGAAAGACAGTTCGGGTGTCGGGCGAAGCGCGCTGAACAGATACACTTTAATGCCGTTGGCCGAGAAAATATCCGCCACCAACCGGGCGAACTCGGGGCTCATCCGACGACTGTCATGCGCAATGGCAACGCTAATATCCTCATCGGGAAACGCTGCATTGATGTAGTTGGAAAGTCCTTGCGTAGCGGCTCCAACCGTGTACCGGTTCATGCGGTTTGAACCAACGCCAACCACCCCGCGCAGGCCACCCGTTCCAAATTCGAGATCACGGTAAAACGAGTCGGTCAACTCCGTGACATTGCCTGAATCAATCAAATGCTGAATGGCTTCTTTGGTGTCGGCATCATAATTGCCGCCCAGCCATTGGTCTACGCGCTGCTGTGTGGAAGCGTCAAGGGTCGTTGTCATACGAAAAGGCTTATAAAACTATAAATGATTGTGCGCCAAAATTACAATTCCCCAACTGCCTACCAAATCCTTACAATAGATTGCGTAAAGAATGTGGATAAGTTTACGTATTATCTAGAAATTATAATTGTTGTAACTTAAATATTCATAAAATTACTGATTTGATCAACTTTACACAAACTTGCCATTCAGCTGAACAGTTAGTAGCCTAGTTGCCTGCACAACTACTAAATATACCTCGCCGTAATATGAGCAGTTTGTTCCGCTGTTTCAATAAGTAGCGAATGGCGCGGCTGGCTTAGCGCTATTTCCAACTCGGCAATCGTGTCTTTGAAAAGTAGATAAACCGGAATCTCGTGCGATTCAGCCTTCCCTTTGATGTACATAAGCGACGGACGAACGACTCCGGAGGCTGCTAACTCGTTGTATTGCTGCTTGGCTGCCAAGAATTCCTCGTCGCTCGATCCAAACGAAATAACCCGTTCGGGTAGCGGATTGGCTTTGCGGTTGGCTAGTTGAGCGTCAAGATCGGCCAGCAATCGTTTGAGGTGGAAAGTGTCTTTTCCCGAGCGAATCCGTTCACGTAGCGATTGACGAATCAGGTAAGTCAATGAGTTCGACAGGTTCAGACCAATTTCGGCCATTTGCTTGAAAATAAGGGAGGACGGCGACATACCCGGAATGGTGTTCGGATCGTGAAGCAGTACCCGACCGTCGGGCGTCAGGAACCCATCAATGCGTGCGTACACATTAATCCCTAAGCGCGTAAATACTTCGGCTACCGCTAATTGAATCTTCCGGTTGTTTTCCAGCGTCGTTTCGACCGGAATCCGTTTTTTGGTGGTGTTGAGTTTATACTTCGACTCGAAATCAAAGCTGGTTACGTTGTAAATTTCGGTCGGTGGCAACGCAATCGCCATTTGGTCGTCATCCTGAATAACTCCGCACGAAAATTCCTGCCCGCTGATAAATTCTTCGAACAGCACTTCGTCTTCCGCATTAAGTGAGGCCAGCGTAATGGAGGAGCCACTCGAAGCCAGCGCATCAAGTTTTTCGATGAAATCGTTGGGGTGATGAATTACTTCGCCCGTTTGCTCGATCACGACGGGAAAGCTAATAGCCGAATCCAGGCTTACCATTGTCTGAGCCATTTCCCGCTTCTCGTCGGCTGACAGGTCGGACCATTCGCCTAATTTACTCCATCCGTTGGGACGAATGCTCATCGTAAAGAAGCACTGCTCGACCGCCCGGCAGAACTGCGCCAGGTCAGCTTCCCGCACGATGGCTACGCCGATGGACGAACCCTGATGGGGTGCTTTCACAACGATGGGCAAACCCAGATGCTCGGTCAGTGACTGAAAGAACTGGGCTTTATCGGCCTGTTCATACGCATCGCGGCTAATGGTAGCCGTTTTCTTTTGTTGCCCGTTGGCGAGCGCGATCAACTCATTTTGTAAAATTTTATTGATGCCTACCGCTGAACCAACCAGACCAGGACCCGTGTAAGGCATTTTGTACCATTCGAGTAAACCCTGAATCGCACCGTCTTCGCAGTCGGGTCCGTGCATGGCCAGAAATGCCATATCGAAATGATCGCGGAATTGTTCTGGACGTATCTCAGGCAGGGCTGCTTCCAGTACGTCCTGGTCGAGTGATTCGTCGTACACCGAGAATCCTGATTTGTCCTGGGGTAAAGCGTCGCGCAGGGACGGATGCATCAGAAATTCAGGTTCAACGAGTCGGAACCGTCCGCGCCCGTCTACGAATACCAGAACTGGCTCGAACAAGCCTTTGTCTAAATTTGCCAGAGCTGTGCGCCCACCTGCATACGACACCTCGCGCTCCCGCGCTGGGCCCCCGAAGAAAATGCCTATTTTCACTGGTTTGAGAATATTACGATTCGCAAATAAACGAAAAAGCCGCCTGTTTATGGACAGACGGCTCAAGTCAATACGATATGAAATTCCGGGCGCTTGTTCTATAATCGCTTATCAAAAGCAGGCAACCCTACTTGGCAAGCGCTACAAACAGGCCATTGAATGTAAATCAAGAGCAAGAAGCAGCCAGTTCGTTAAAACGCAGGCGTAATGTTGATTGCTTCTACTTTGGTGATTTCAGGAACTGCTTTCAGGATTGCTTCTTCCAGGCCACCTTTGAACGTCATGGCCGACATGGGACAAGAGCCACACGCACCGATCAACTCGAGTCGTACGGTTTTATCGTCGGTCACTTCCAGCACTTTCACGTTGCCACCATCGGCAGCCAGGTAAGGCCGCATGCCATCAAGCGCTCGTTCGATTTTCGTAATCAGTTGGTCGTTATTAACTACCGTCTCCATGAATTTTGTATTTACGGTAAATTTACAGGATATCGAGGTTTTATGCAACTAACAAACCAAGCTCAGACTTGGTCCAAATAAACAGGTTACGCTACTTCTACGCGCTTGGTGCGGTCAATCGATGCGTTCCGGATGGCTACTTGCTGTGCCAGCGCTTCCGCTGCCGACCGGAATGCCTCAAGCGTTACCGGATCGCCCATGCTGACAGCAGGACGGCCTTCGTCGCCCGCTTCCCGTATGCTTTGCACAAGCGGGATCTGGGCTAAAAGTGGCACGTCGAACTGCTCGGCCAGCTCTTTACCGCCCCCTTTACCAAAAATGTGGTATTTATGATCAGGTAATTCGGCAGGGGTGAAGTAAGACATATTTTCAATCACGCCAAGTACCGGAACGTTAATCTGCGGCTGCCGGAACATGGCAAGCCCTTTTGTTGCATCGGCTAAGGCTACTTTCTGGGGAGTTGTTACGATAATTGCCCCCGTTACCGGTACCGTTTGAACCAGCGTCAGGTGAATGTCGCCTGTACCCGGTGGTAAATCGATGAGCAGATAATCCAGTTCGCCCCAATCGGCGTCGGAAAAGAATTGTTGCAAGGCCCGGCCCGCCATCGTACCGCGCCAGATAATGGCCTGACCCGGTGCAACCAGAAAGCCCATCGACAGAATTTTGATGCCAAACTGCTGAATGGGCTCCATCTTCGTCTGACCATCTACCTGAAAAATACGAGGCTGTATGTTTTCGGCACCAAACATGGTTGGCATCGAAGGACCGTAAATATCCGCATCGATGATCCCAACTTTAGCCCCCGATTTGTGGAGCGCAATGGCCAGGTTTGCTGTAACGGTAGATTTGCCAACGCCACCCTTACCTGATGATACGGCAATAATATTTTTTACGCCCGGCAGCGTCGGTGCGTTGTTACGCGTTGACGTTACGTCAGACGTCATGTCGATCTTGACTTCAATCTCCGGACCTATGTGCGTGTGAATAGCATCTTCGCATCGTTTCCGAATGACTTCCTTCAGCGGACAGGCAGGTGTTGTCAGTACAACCGTAAAGCGCACCTGACCGATGCTTAACTCAATATCTTTGACCATGTTGAGTGAAACAAGATCCTTCTTGAGATCAGGCTCCTCAACGGTACTTAGGGCTTGTAAAACAGCTTCTTTGGATAATCGGTAATCAGACATAATATTGGAAAAAAGAAGGGAGGAAGGCCGGGATAGTTGAAAATCAGGCAAATTCTATTTCGCCATCTTTCCTGTCCGCGCTTTGGCTTTCGGGCTGTTCTCCGCCTTTTAAACGACTACGCACCGCTGCCAGTTCCGCCGAAACGTCTACTTGCGCAGATAAGCTTTCTAATTGGGTTAGCAACCGTCCTAAAAATTGCTCGTGAGCGGGACTGTTGCCATAAAGTGGACGATGAGCCAGCGATTTTTTTAGTTTGGACCACTGAACAATAAAGTCACGAAGTTCGGCGTCAAATGCACTTTCAGCAAGTTTGTCGAAAATATAATCATGGGCCAGTGCGTTCGGGTGGATCAAATCCGCTTCGTAAAACCGGTAATCCCGCAGATCGTCAATCATCAGCTCATAAGCCGGGAAATAGGATACCCAGTTGTTCCAGACCGTCAGCTCGTGAGCGATCACGCGCAGCGTCGATTTACTGACCTGATTGATGGGTAGCGTGTCGCGGGTGTGACGAACGGGGCTAACCGTCAGCAGGACGTTGAGCTTCGGATTGGCTTTGCGTAGTATTTTCAGCAGCCGTGTCAGCTCATCGCGAAGATGGTCAATCTGATATAAGTATTTCTCGAACAGTTGCCCCGGCATTTTATGGCAGTTTGCCACGACTTTACCCGTTTCGATGTGCCGATAAACAACCGCCGAGCCGAGCGTAAGAAACAGAAAATTAGCTTCGCGTAAGGCTAAGCCGGTTTGTGCTAATGTACGGATGAGTAAAGTGCGTAATTCATCCCGATTGGTAGCCCAGAGCGACGAATGAAAGTCGTAGTGAAACCAGGTTCCATCGCGTTCGATGTAGCGATCTTCATCCGGTGGTGTTCCGTAGAGCGCCATCGTTAACAGCCTGACAATCGAGACGGGGTTGAAGATCGTTCCGAAGGGGTTGTCCAGCACAGTTAGCTTATGATCGGCCAGCCGACGCCCCATGACCTCCGCAAAGCACGACCCAATCGTTACAATACGGCTGTTCAGGCCGATCGAATGGGGGAGCGATTCAGGTACTAATTCGGTATGAAACTGCATACTGAAAGAACACAAAACAAAGGCAATTAGGTTCTGCCTATGAAATATAATCGACTAGTTAATTTATTGATTTACAGTTATTTGTGATGAGTACATTTTGTTTGAGAAGTAGTCAGGGTTTCTTTCTAAAGCTGATTCTGAGTAAGTAGCGTATAGCCTCAATTTTGGCAATGCCTTGCGTTCGCCGTGAAGAGCCACGACTTTTCTTTACATTCACAGAGAAATCCTTTTTTCCGCTATTACGTAACGATGTCCTTTCAAAAACGCATTAAAACCCTCAGTTTCGAGTCATTAAATGAATTAATCACGCAAGCTCATCAGGAAATTGACCGCCGACAAGCGCTTATTGAGCGAATTCCACCGTTAAAACTACAGGAGATTGCCTTTTCCGTTCGTGCCCGTGATCTGTTATACCGAACGATTGCCGAAAAGAAAAAACTTGTTTACTGGCAGGACGCCCAGAAACTTACACTGGGCGAAACGCTAAAACTGTTGGAACAAAGTGATTGGCGATCAATAAAGTACAAGAACAACAAAGTCTTCGATGAGATACAGTCGTTGTTTCAAACCTACAAAGCTCCGTTGGACTGGTACTACAGTGAAGTAGAAGGAAACATGTAAGCATAAAAAAAGGTCGGTCCTGATTTATTCAAGACCGACCTTTTAGTTAGAAGCGTGTACGCCTATTCAGCCGATACAACTTCAAATTTCACTTTGTGCTTCACGTCCTTGTGCAGGTCAAGCGAAGCTTCGTAGGTACCAAGCGTCTTAACGTCATCAACCGTGATTTTCTTCCGGTCAATGTCAAAGCCTTTTTCACGCAGGGCATCAGCAACTTGGGTGTTGGTAACACGACCAAAGATTTTGCCGCTGTCGCCCGCTTTTGCTGGAATCGTCAGCGTGATGTCGCCGATACCATCTGCAATTGCTTGCGCGTCGTTCTTGATTTTTTCGGCTTTGTGAGCAGCCTGACGGATGTTTTCGGCAACGATCTTCTTGTTCGAAGAAGTAGCCATAACCGCATAACCCTGAGGGATCAGGTAGTTGCGGCCGTAACCTGGCTTCACCGCTACGGTGTCGTTTTTATAGCCCAGGCCGGCAATATCGGTTTTTAAGATGATTTCCATTTGTTCAGAATAATTTTCCGTTTTCTGGTTTCAGTGGGGTGATCCGCTGAGGGCTCACGGTGTACTGAAAGCAGTAAACTTTATTTCAGTGAATCTCCTACGTATGGCAGGATGGCCAGATGACGAGCGCGTTTAACGGCTTGTGCCACTTTACGCTGGTTTTTCAGGCTCGTGCCAGTTAACCGCCGGGGAAGGATCTTGCCCTGTTCGTTCAGCAGTTTCAGCAGGAAGTTACCATCTTTATAATCGATGTATTTGATGCCGGCTTTTTTAAAGCGGTCGTATTTTTTGCGGGTCTCAGTTTTCGAGACAGATTCGTTTTGCAAACTCATGGTTACGTAGCCTAAGCGTTTTCGGTTTGTTTTTTCTTGCCCACCAAGCCATTACGCTTGCGGTCATTGTAAGCAACGGCGTGTTTATCGAGCGAAACCGTCAGGTGACGGATGATGCGCTCATCGCGGAGGTACTCAGTGTTGAGTTTCTCGATGATCGTGCCGGGAGCCTTAAACTCGAAGAGTTGGTAGTAACCCGTGTTCTTGTGCTGGATCGGATAAGCCAGTTTGCGAAGGCCCATGCTCTCTTCGTGAACGAGTTCCGCACCGTTATCGGTCAGCACTTTGCGGAACTTGTCAACGGCGTCCTTTATCTGAGTCTCAGATAAAACGGGAGTTAAGATGAACACCGTTTCGTAGTTATTAGGAAACATTGTACGTAATTGGTTTGAAATGAGGGCGCAAAGGTAAGAAAAAAAGTGTTTAGTTGATAGTACTTGTCTATAAATAGTATGAAAAAAGGCGGAATCTCTTCCGCCCCAATTGTTTGTGAGTACCTGTGCTTCGAAAATTACTTGACCGTAAAGTCGCCTTCACCAATGCGGAAACCCTCGCAGTAAATTTCAATCGTGTGGCGACCCTCGTTGAATCGCTTTCCACCCCGACCGTAAATAAAGTCAACCTGCTGGCGGCTGTTATCGAAAGTAAACCGCTGCATCGCGGTATAAATCATGCCTTCTCCGTTGTACGTAAACTCGCCGGAGCCAGTAGCCATGTCCGACACCACCGCACCGCTCGGGTCAAGAACACGCATGTACATTGTTTTTTCTTCCTGTTTCGCCAAGCCGTTGGGGGATAACCGAACCGACACCCGTATTTTATCGATGCGTTTGGCTTTGTAGCTACCACCGTCGTTTTCTTTGCCGCGCGCGTTGATGGCATTAACGGTAACGCTTTCTGCGTGCAATGCTGCCGCTATGGTCACTTTTTCGGATAGCTCCTGATTCCGGGTGGTCACCACTGCCACCGAATCACTCAACGTTTGCCGTTCGGCCTTTAGGCTCGTATTCTCCGTTGACAACGAGTCATTGCGTTGGGTCAGTAGGCCATTTTCCTGTTTTAGCCGGACGATCTCCTGGTCTTTCTGGGCCAAAAGTGCCTGGTAGTTCCGGATCTTCTGGTCATATTTTTTGCCGTCGAACGAGTTCACGTTCCGTAGTTCACGCTTATCCGTTTCCAACTGCGTTCTCACTTTCATAAGCGAATCCACATTACCACCCAGTCGTTGAATCTCGGCAATTTTGGCATCCAACTGAGCTGAAATGGAATCTAGCTTTGTTTTCGCTGCTAGCACTTCTTCGGTTTTGGCGGCAATGGTGGCGTCTTTCGTTTTGTTGTCCTGCCGTTCCTGATAATAGAAGTAGAGTAACAGAATGTTCAATGCAGCCAGAATCAGTAGGGCGGCCAGCAGGTAGCTGCGACTATTGTTTCGGGGTTGGGTTCTAGGTTCCATTGGATTCATTATTACTGAAGGGTTGCGGTTAAATCCTTTCCAAAACTATATCATCTACTCGTTTATTGTACCAAGTGGATGCTTTACGGCCAAAAACTACAGGATTTCGCGTAGTTCTCAAGCGTATCTTTGCACAATATTAATAAACGGTCCCAGTTGGCCTACTTTCAGGTTATATATGATTGCTGATGCTATTCACCAAATCCAGACGGAACTAGCCGGGCGCGCTCAGTTGATTGCCGTTACCAAAACGAAGCCCGTTGCGATGCTACAAGAGGCTTACGACGCGGGTTGCCGAAAGTTTGGCGAGAACAAAGTGCAGGAAATGGTTGAAAAGCAGCCGCAGCTTCCTGCCGACCTCGAATGGCATCTGATCGGCCACTTGCAAACAAACAAAACGAAGTACATCGCTCCGTTTGTGACGCTGATTCACTCGGTCGATAGTTTGAAACTGTTGCAGGAAATCAACAAGCAGGCTGCCAAATACAACCGGGTGATTGACTGCCTGCTCCAGATCTATATTGCCGACGAAGAAACCAAGTTTGGTCTTTCTGCCGACGAGGCTGAGGAACTGCTGAACGATCCGGCTTTAACGAGTCTATCGAATGTTCGGATTGTTGGCCTGATGGGGTTGGCGACCAACACAGAGGATGAAGCGCAAATTCGCCAAGAGTTTCGCGGATTGAAGCAGTTGTACGACAAGCTGGCTGCGACATCATGGCCGCACGGCAACGGTGAACGCATTCAGTTTAGCGAGCTATCGATGGGCATGAGTGGTGACTACCGCATCGCTGTCGAAGAAGGCAGTACGCTGGTTCGGGTGGGGAGCGCTATTTTTGGCGCGCGGAATGTTTCTACCCTCTGATTTTGTTTCTAGAATAGATTGACGTGTTGCTTAAAAAGTTTAGTATCTCAATCATACCGACCGCCGTCGCGATTTAACCTTATGAAATTTTTTATTCAAGCAGGTGCTGTATTGGGTTTATTAGGGGTTGCCCTTGGTGCATTTGGTGCGCATGCCCTGCGTACTATGCTGGAAGCATCCGGCCGCGCAGCAACCTTCGAGACCGCCGTGAAATATCAGTTTTATCATGCGCTGGCGCTGGTGCTGGTTGGCGTTTTGATGCAGCTGTTCGGTAGTAATCCGTCGATTGTTAAACTGCTCAACTACGCGGGTTATTCCTTTATTGGGGGTGTGTTGATTTTTTCCGGCTCCTTGTACATCCTGTGTTTTACGGGTATAACCTGGTTGGGGGCCATTACACCAATAGGAGGTGTCGCCCTGATTGCGGGTTGGGCCTTGTTGCTGTGGGCCTTTTTATAACGTATACGAAGAAGTGCACAACGCCACGGGTAGGCCGTTCTTGATTCTACCGATTGGCGCGTCAATCTTTATATATATTCGTATCTTTGTGTTCTGATTCTGAGAATAATGCAAACAAATATAAAGGCCGAAACCGCTCGTCGGCGGACGTTCGCCATCATTAGCCACCCCGATGCCGGTAAAACAACACTGACGGAAAAGCTACTGCTTTTTGGCGGAGCGATCCAGACGGCGGGGGCTGTAAAATCAAACAAAATTAAAAAGTCGGCTACCTCCGACTTTATGGAAATCGAGAAGCAACGGGGTATCTCGGTTGCTACTTCGGTGATGACATTTGAGTACGACAATCTCAAAATCAATATCCTTGATACCCCTGGTCACAAAGACTTTGCGGAAGATACCTACCGGACGCTCACTGCTGTAGACAGTGTTATTCTGGTGATCGACTGCGTAAAAGGCGTTGAGGAACAAACCGAGCGGTTGATGGAAGTATGCCGGATGCGTGATACGCCGGTTATCATCTTCATCAACAAGCTTGACCGGGAAGGCCGCAACCCGTTCGATTTGCTCGATGAACTGGAAGAGAAACTAAACATTCGGGTTCGGCCCATGACCTGGCCCGTTAACATGGGCTCGGACTTCAAAGGCGTTTATAGCCTGATCGAGAAAAAGTTATATTTCTTTAAAGTCAACAAAACGAAAGTCGAAGACGACGTGCTGCCCATCGAACTGGCTGATTCGTTGCTGGACCAGAAAGTGGGTGAACGGGACGCGGCTCAGCTTCGGGAAGACGTTGAACTGATTGAAGGTGTGTACGACGCTTTCGACCGGCAAGCGTATCTGGACGGTAAGCTGGCTCCGGTATTTTTCGGCTCGGCGGTCAACAACTTTGGCGTAAAAGAATTGCTGGAAGGCTTCTGCGACATTTCGCCCGAACCGATTGCTCGTCCAACCGACAAGCGGGAAGTGTTGCCCGAAGAGAAAAACTTCAGCGGCTTTGTCTTTAAAATTCACGCGAACTTAGACCCACGCCACCGCGACCGGATCGCCTTTCTGCGTATCTGTTCGGGCGTATTTGAGCGGGGTAAGTTTTACCACCATACGCGTCTGGATAAAAACGTTCGCTTTGCTTCGCCATTCAGTTTCATGGCCGATAGCAAAAGTGTCGTGGAAGAAGGCTTCCCCGGCGACGTTGTCGGTCTTTACGATACGGGTACGTTCAAGATCGGCGATACGCTGACGGAAGGAGAGGAGTTGCAGTTTCAGGGTATTCCTAGCTTTTCGCCCGAAATCTTCAAAGAACTGGTCAATCTGGACCCGATGAAGTCGAAGCAGCTGGATAAAGGGATCCAGCAGTTGACTGACGAAGGGGTTGCACAGCTGTTCACGCTTGAAATCGGTAACCGTAAAATCGTTGGAACGGTGGGTGAACTTCAGTTCGAAGTTATTCAGTACCGACTGGAAAATGAGTACGGAGCCAAGTGTCGCTGGGTACCGCTGAACTATACCAAAGCGTGCTGGATTACCGCCGAAGACCCCATCAAGCTGCGTGAGTTTATCCGGTTGAAAGGTAACCAGATCGCGTTTGACAAAGATAACAATCCGGTGTTTCTGGCTGAGTCGGAATGGATGCTGCGCATGAACCAGCAAAATAATCCTGACATTCAGTTTCACCTCACGTCGGAGTTCAACGTGGCGGTGTAGTGTAAACCGTTCGCTTGGATTCTGTATTGCGTAAAAACTACCGGCAGCGGCAGCAGTTAATTGATCATCACTAGACAAACCTTACTGATGATGAATTCACTTGCAGCCGCTGCCTTTGTTTTACTGCTATCCGGTTCAGCCATAGCGCAGCAACAACCGCAACAAAAATCGAAATCGTCCGGCTCAACTTCGAAAACCGGAACCAGATCATCAACGGACGCTGTCCGTTCCGATCCGTCAGCCGCTAATACCCACGACGGAACGATGGGCATATCGACAGGAACCGGAACGACAGCCGAACAAGCGCAGGTCAGTGGTGCGGGTGGTGCTCGTACGACAACGACCGATCCTACTAGTAGCGTTAAGACCAGTGCCCCCAATGTAAAGGCGAAAAAGAAAGCGCCCAAATCGAGCAATCAGTGATACTGTTTGTTGGGCCGTATTGGTTTAAGCAAAGTTTAATAACCTTTTAGTCGATAGACTGTTAAGCTATCGTTGATACTATTTCACTTAGCTAACTAACACGATGAAAAAGGTAATGATGGCGGCTATCACCGCTTTGTTCTTGACGAGTGCTGCTTTTGCCCAGGACGATGCTAAAATGGCGCACAAGGAAATGAAGAAAGAAGCCAAGCAAGCAAAGAAAGATGCCAAGAAAATGGGCGACGACATGAAAGCGGATTCGGCTAAAAGCATGAAGCACATGCACAAGAAGATGAAGAAAGAAGCGTCGAACCGCTAGTCTATACAGTTAATCATGAAAAAAGCTTCCCGATGTTCGGGAGGCTTTTTTCATGAGAAAAGGGGCAAAGTTGAAGTCACGGTATACTAGTCTATGTCTTGTATGTAAACTTATATAGATTGTATTTCAATAAAGATATTTATCCGTATTTTATTCTGATACAAAGATATATAATAAAATTTAATCAAGTATAATTGCTTCTTTATTAAATAAGGACAAATTCTCTCGACATCTTTTCATTGAAGGCTTCTCTGTACTTTTTCAAAACAACTACCTCTCTAAGTTAACCACATGACTCGTTACTTCTTTCGATCATTGGCTGTCCTGATGCTCAGCCTGAACATGGTCTGGGCGCAGATTCCATCGCCAAAACAGCATTTTGGCTTTGCCATCGGCGATGATTATCAGCTTGCAACGTATACCCAGACCGAAGCGTATTTCAGAAAACTGGCTTCGTCGTCGGATCGGGTTAAGCTCGTCGATATCGGTGCTACCGAAGAAGGACGGCGGCAATTGATGTTGATCGTATCGTCGCCCGCGAACCTCAAAAAGTTGAGCCGTTACAAGGAAATATCCCAGAAGTTGGCCCGTGCCGAAGGACTCAACGACGAGCAGGCGCGGGCAATGGCGCTGGAAGGAAAAGCCGTGGTCTGGATCGACGGTGGTCTTCATGCTACCGAAACGGTGGGTACGCATCAGCTGATCGAAACGGCCTACCAACTGATTAGCCGGAAAGATCCCGAAACGCTTCGCATTCTGGACGACGTTGTGATTCTGCTGACCCACGCCAATCCCGACGGGCAGGAGATCGTAACGAACTGGTACATGCGCGAAGCGAAGCCCGAAAAGCGCTCGCTGGATAATGTGCCTCGCCTATATCAGAAATACGTCGGCCACGATAACAACCGCGATTTCTTTATCATGAACATGAAAGAAACGCAGAACATCGGTCGGCAGTTGTTTGTCGAGTGGATTCCGCAGATCATGTACAACCACCACCAGAGCGGCCCGGCGGGGTCGATCCTGGCGGGGCCGCCGTACCGCGATCCGTTCAACTACGTCTTCGATCCGTTGATGGTAACGGGTATCGACGCCCTGGGCGCAGCTATGATCAACCGAATGAATGTCGAAAACAAACCCGGTTTTACACGCTTGAGTGGTTCGGTCTTTTCAACCTGGTATAACGGTGGTTTGCGCACAACGACCCACTTTCACAATATGATCGGTCTACTGACCGAAATTATTGGTGGACCGACGCCCGAAGACGTACCGCTGGTGCCAAAACGCCTGATCCCAAACGGGGCTACCCCGTTCCCGGTAACTCCGCAGAAGTGGCATTTCAAGCAGTCGATTGATTATTCCGTATCACTGAACTACGCCGTGCTGAATTACGCAGCCCGGTATCGTGACGAGGTGCTGTTCAACATTTATCGGATGGGTAAAAACTCAATCGAACGGGGTAGTAAAGACACGTGGGCGCTTTCCCCCAAACGGATTGATGCCATCACGCAAGCCTACGACTCTGATCCCAAAAAAGTAGTGACGCCCACGAACGCAGCGTTGGCGCAGTACGGCTACATCCCCAAAGGCGGTGGTATGCCCTTGAAATACTACGATACGATCATGAAAGCGCCCGCCTTGCGCGATCCGCGCGGGTTTATCATTCCGGCGAATCAGGCCGATTTTGCGACGGCGGTGAAGTTTGTCAACGCATTGATCAAAACGGGGATTCAGGTACAGCAGGCCACGGGCGATTTCACCGTTGCCGGTAAGAAATATCCCGCTGGTTCGTACGTGGTTAAATCCGATCAGGCGTTCCGCCCGCACCTGTTGGACATGTTCGAGCCACAAGATCACCCCAACGATTTTCAGTATCCAGGCGGTCCACCGGTTCGTCCGTACGACGCGGCTGGCTGGACGCTGGCCTACCTGATGAACGTGCAATTTGACCGGATTCTGGATGCATTCGATGGCCCTTTTAAGAAATTGCCGTATGGTGAGTTGCAATCGCCGGAAGGACACCTGGCAGGAACGGCGGGAGAAGGGTATCTGCTGAGTGCACGTGCCAACAACTCGTTTATTGCGGTTAATGATCTGCTGGCGTCGGGTGTAGAAGTGTTTCGGTTACCGAACGGAACCGGTCTGCAACCGTCGGGCGAGTCGGGTGCGTTTTACGTTCCGGCTTCGGCGAAAGCTAAATCGTTGCTCGATAAGTCGGTCAAGGATCTGGGCATCGACGTTGTTGGACTGGCGAAGCGACCAACGACAACCATGACGAAAATGACGCCCATGCGCATTGCCTTGTGGGATACGTACGGCGGATCGATGCCTTCGGGCTGGGTGCGCTGGCTGATGGAGCAGTATCACTTCCCGATGAAAGTGATTTACGCACAGGATATTGACGCGGGCGAGCTACGGAAAAAGTACGACGTCATCGTATTCGTTACGCGGGCTATTCCATCGACCAATACCAAAGAAGTTGACCTCTACAGCCTGTTTGGGTCGGAGCCAAAAACCGAAACCACGCCTGCGGAGTATCGACCCTGGTTAGGAAAAATTACGGCTGATAAGTCAGTTCCGCAGTTGAAGACATTCCTGGAAAACGGCGGTACGGTGGTAACCATCGGGTCAAGTACGAATCTGGCCTATCATTTGAAGTTGCCCGTCAAGAGTGCTCTAACCGAGATGACGAATACAGGCGTAGAGAAACCACTGCCAGGCGAGAAGTATTACATTCCGGGCAGCGTATTGCAGATGAACGTCGATTCGACGCAACAGGCAACCTGGGGCTTACCAACCTTGACGGATGTGTATTTCGATGCAAGTCCGGTCTTTAAAGTGGCTCCCGAAGCCATTGCCAGCGGCAAAGTAAAACCGCTAGCCTGGTTCTCAACGAACAAGCCCTTGCGCAGCGGTTGGGCTTGGGGACAATCGTATTTGCAGGATGGCATAGCTGCTTTTGTTGCTCCCATCGGCTCGGGTAAACTGTACGCCTTTGGGCCTGAGATTACATTCCGCGCACAGTCGCACGGAACGTTCAAGCTATTGTTTAATCAACTGTATGTTACTGGTCCGGCTTCGGTAGCCGCTACGAGTGGTAATTGATCGGATAAATTAGGGTTGACATAAAAACGGGAGCTATCAGGCAATGATAGCTCCCGTTTTTATTTGTGGCGAATGCGAGTCGGGTAGTGTCGGCGTCAGCAATCCGTGTCGGTTTTGAGAAACCGACACGGATTGCTGACGCCGAGTGTCGGTTTCTCAAAACCGACACCACTCACCCAGTATCCCATCACGCATTTTACGAATTCCGGACAATACTGTTTCTCAAAACCGACACCATAGTTCCGCCGACACTACGGCTCAGATCAGTTATACCCCGGATTCTGTACTAACGCTTTGTTCGTGTCGATTTCCCGTTGTGGGATCGGTAAGACCAGATTGTTCGCGTTATAAGCCGTTGTCCCAACCGTACCGCCTGTCCGCTTGATATCCGCAATTTGTTGACCTTCAAATGCTAATTCCAACCGGCGTTCGAGCAAAATAGCTGCCAGATCAACCGTCGTCAGCGGGGTAGCTTTGGCGCGGTTACGGATCAGGTTAACATCTGCCAATGGTGTGGCCCCGACAGCTGTATTCAGTCGCAGGTTCGTTTCAGCGCGGGTCAGGTACATCTCCGCCAGGCGCACGACAGGAACGTCGCCATACAGGTCATTGAACTTGCTGGTGAATGTGTTCTGGTTAGCCGTGCTGAAGAACGAGCCACGCACATCGTTCGCTTCGTACAATTGGCGGAATTTGGGCTGCACCCGTACATCTCCCCGGCCCTGATTCGGTACTGATGCGTAAAACGTGTTTAGGTCGTTCGTACCATCCTGATCGGTTACGATAATCCGGAAAATAGTTTCGGGCGATGCGTCGGTAAAAGCGTCCGCAAAGGTACTGGCCAGCGAATAGGTACCGGATGTGATTACCCGGTTCGCGGCATCGCGCGCGGATGCAAAATTCTGCTGCTGAAGATACACACGAGCTAATATAGCCGCAGCGGCATCTTTAGTGGCAAAACCGCTACTGACCGCGCTACCATACGACTGGGTTTGCGGCAACAGGCTTTCGGCTTTGGTCAGATCGTCCAGTACCTGGGTATATACTTCGGCTACCGTATTGCGCGCCCGAGAATCAGCGTCTGTAACAACGCTGGTAGGGGTCAGTACCAGTGGTACGCCGGGGTTGGCTGTTGGCGTACCGTCATTCCAGCTCTTAGCGAAGGCCTTTACCAACTCGAAATACAAAGCTCCGCGGATGAAGCGAGCCTGTCCTTCAATGTTATTGCGATTCGCCTGACTGACTTTATCAAGCGCCGACAATACATTGTTGGCCCGGTTAATGGCGTTGTAACCATCCAGCCAGAAATCCCGCGTAACCGTGTTTGAGGTCGTTACCGTTTTACGCCAGATTTCGTCAAGCGTAGAGTATGTACCACCAAAAACGACGTCGCGGTTGTCGCCGGTTAGATCGCCGATGTATTGAATGCCACCGCCGTACAGGTTTACGTCGCTCAAGCCATCATAGGCACCTACGAGTGTAATTCGTACGTCCTGTTCGGTATTCAACGCCTGACTCTGCTCAACACTCTGGGTGGGTTCGACATTCAGGCGATTACCACAAGCCGTGACCAGAAAGCTAACGGCCCCAGCGAACAACCAGTGTTTTATGTATGTATTCATAGAAAGAAATTCGTAGGAAAAGTGATTGTATCCGTTGCGATGTACCCGATTAGAAACCGATGTTGATACCACCCGTGATCGTACGTGCCTGCGGAGCCGTGTAGAAATCATAACCCTGGGCAATGTTCGAAACGGCGTAGTCTGTATTGACCTCAGGGTCCCAACCCGCATACTTGGTGAACGTTAGCAGGTTCTGGCCGGTTACGAACACACGTACCGTGTTCAGCTTCGCCCGGTTGACAAGCAGCTTGGGCAGGTTGTACGACAAGGTAACCGTGCGTAATCGAACGAATGAACCATCGAGCACGAAACGACTCGAAGGCTGAGCGCCATTGTTGTAAAACAAGCGGGCTTCCGGTACGTTGGTATTCGGATTTTCCGGGGTCCAGGCGGCCAACTGGTTCACCGTCTGGTTATCTTCGAATCGGCCATTTGCCGACGAAAAGCGTCCTACACCGTAGAAGTTCAGCTTGTTACCAAACACACCGTTGAAGAAAACACTCAGGCTGATACCCTTATAGCTAAACGTGTTGGTGACACCACCCGTCCAGGTTGGGAGTGGGCTACCAACTACTACGCGTTGTGCCTGACTGTACACGTTCGTTGTTGACCGATCCAGGCTGCCGTCAGGATTTGGCGTATTCTTGTACCAAAGCGCATCACCCTTAGCTGGATCAACACCGGCATACTCTTGTGTAAAGAACACACCGAGCGGTTGCCCTTCAACGGCACGGCTCATGGCGTTAAGACCGCCTTCGATGATCTGACTTTGTAGATTCGTAATCTTATTCTGATTCGTTGCGGCATTCAGACTTGTGGTCCAGCGGAAAGCACCCGTCAGGTTTTCCGTGTTCAACACAAACTCAAAGCCTTTATTTTGCAGATTACCGACGTTTTTGAACTGGGTAGCAAACCCGGTTGTACCCGGTACGTTGACGTTCAGCAGCAGACCCGACGTTTGTTTGTTATAATAGTCGATTTCGCCATTGATGCGATTATTCAGAATACCGAAGTCGATACCGATGTCGAATTGATCGGTAGTTTCCCACTTCAGATCAGGGTTGGCCAACTGGAATGGGCGCTGACCGGGCTGTGCGCCATAGCTGGCGTCACCCGTGAACAGACCTAACTGGGGGAAGTTTTGCAGCGATACGTTCCCCGCTGTCTGGATATCGGCGTTCCCCGTCCGGCCATAGCTCGACCGCAGTTTCAGGAAGCTGATGGCGCGATTATTTTTCAGAAAGCTTTCTTCCGACAATACCCAGCCTGCCGATACCGCCGGGAAGAAACCGTAACGGCTGTTCCGACCGAAACGCGACGATCCATCGATCCGGGCGCTGACGCCTACCAGATAACGATCCGAAAACTTGTAGTTGGCACGGGCAAAATACGACAGAAAGCGGAAATCCGACTGAGTCGAGCTACCATCCGTTTTCCGGGCGGCACTGGCGATCTGGCGGTACGCATCCGAGGGAAAGTCACGTCCTTCTGTGTAGTTGGTCTTCTGTTGCGACTGTTGGTACGACATACCGACGGTAGCGTCGATGTTGTGGCGGCCGAACAACGTGTTGTACGAGAAGAAGTTGTTCGTATTGTAGTTCTCAACACGAACGTAACGGTTCCGACCGTAGCCTAGCGGAGCGCTAAAGTTCCGTTGTGTTTTGCTGTTGTAATACAGTTCTTCCTGCTGATTGAGGACGTCAACGCCGAATTCAGAGCGGAACGATAAGCCTTTGGCAATGTTCAGCTGACCGTACACATTACTGATATTCCGGTAAACCGTCGTGTTGAAATACGAGTTGCCGATGTTGATCAGCGGGTCATAATAAACCGGAATGCTGATGTCACCAGGCGGAGTACCAACCGGAAGTCCCGTTTGTGGGTCGTTGGCGGGTGTCATTGGGGGCAACGCAACCATCTGCATCGGGTTGTCGAACTGGTTGTCAGCCGAAAGGCGCTCGTTGTAGGTGCGGGTTAGACCCATGTTCAGGCCAACCCGGAACCGGCTCGATACCTGGTGATCGAGGTTCAGGCGACCGGCATACCGTTTGATGGCATTGCCAATCAGAATTCCTTTCTGATCCAGCAACTGGCCTGATAGATAGAACGTCGTTTTCTCGTTACCGCCGTTTATGTTCAGGTCGTATTGCTGATAGGGGGCATCCTGATAAGCCAGATCACCCCAGTTGGTGCTTACCTGATTCGGCGTTCCGTACGTACCCAGCCCCTGCGTTTCGTAGAAGCTTTTCATATACGACGTGTTTGATGACGGATCGCTTGGGTCAAGACCGTCCAGGCGGTCAGCGTTGGCCGCTGCCTTGTTGTAAAAGTTGACGTACTGCTCCGTATTCAGAAACTCGAGTTTGCGCGTTGGTTTGCTGGAACCGTATTGCGCGCCGAAATTGATGTTGGTCCGGCCCGCTTTCCCTTTCTTGGTGGTAATCAGTACGACACCATTGGCGGCCCGCGCTCCGTAAATGGCACCCGCCGACGCGTCTTTCAGAATGTCAACTGATTCAATATCCTGCGGGTTAATATCGGCCAGTGGGTTGGTCGAGCCGCTGTTGATACTCAGGTTATCCGTAGTAACCGGAATACCATCGACAATGTAAAGCGGCTGGTTCGACGCCGATACCGACGACTGACCCCGTACCCGTACCTGAATTCCCTGCCCCAGTTTACCCGAACCGGCGTTGATCTGTACACCGGCTGCTTTTCCCTGAAGCGCCTGATCGAAGGTAGTAACGGGCTGATCCTGAATGTCAGCGGCTTTGACTTTGGCGATGTTACCCGTAAGATCACGCTTGATCTGCTGACCATAGCCCGTGACCACTACTTCGCTCAAATTGCGAACATCGGTCTGCAAGGTTATGTTAATCACCGATCGATTGTTGACGCGTTCTTCGACCGATGTAAAGCCGATGAAGCTATAAACAAGCGTAACGTCTCCGCTAACTGACAGGCGATAATTACCCGAGGCATCGGTCAAGGTACCCTGTGTCTGTCCTTTTACGCTGACGGACACTCCCGGCAAGCCCGACCCATCATCGGAGGAGGTGACTCGGCCCGAAACAACCTGACCCTGTGCAAAGCTGCTCCAAGTTGCGACAAGCATCAGAAGGCTAATCAAGAAGAGTTTCTTCATATTCTTTGTGCTGAAATTTGAAAATAACCGTAAAAGTACAACGCAATGATAAAATTTGGAATAATAAACTTACAACATAGAATCATTATAAGTTGTGATTCAAAATATTCATTGGAAAAATAATATGTGTACAGAATAAAACACCTTTCAAGAGTGCCTAATAGGATAAAGTAAGATAATTATAGTTTTAATTATATTTTTGATCAAATTATCACTTAACTCACAGAAAAATTAAACCATAAACTACTCGGCAGCATCAAACGTTTATTAGGTATAAATTCCTGTAAACAACGACCATGAACCGCCGATTACGTTTACTCCTTGTCTTGCTGCTGGCTGCGTCAGGCTTGCGGGCGCAGGTTCAATACACCACCGAAAGTCCGCGCATCGATGACATTAACGACCGCGACGTGTCGATTCAGCGCGTAGAATTGACTGCGCAGTATACGATCATCTACATGAAATTCGTGTCCAGCGAACGCGGTTCGTCACGACGAAGCTTTCCTTTTTCAATTCCAATGCCGAATGGGCGTGGGCAACAGATGGAGTCGACAAACAACATTGGTTTTCAGCCAACGTCGCGTCTGTACGTCAATCAGGGCGAACGGTCGTATAAATTCGTGCGGGCCGAAAATATTCCGCTCGAAACAAGGCGACAAGTTCAGCCGGGAGAACGCGTTGACTTTGTCGCTTATTTTGAACGAATTGATCCCGGCTACACAACGTTCGACTTATTTGAATGCCGGGATGGAGGGGGCTATATCTGCTTTAATTTTTGGGGCGTCCATATCATCAACCCGCTTAAGAAGACTTATTCTCAGAGGACGCCTAAGCCGCAAGTACAGCCAAGAGCGCAGCAACCCCGTTATATACCGCGCACGTCGCCGGGGGTAAGTCCACCCGCTTCAACACCGCCCGTTACACCGCCTAAAGCCGAACCAGCACCCGCGCCGGCAGCTGTGGCCATTAACGGGATTACGCGTGATGCCAAAACCAAAGCGCTTTTAGGAGCAACCATTACCTACCGGCTAATTTCGGGAGCCGAATCTGTCAGTGATGGCCCTGCCGATTCGGTACGCAGCAACAAGTCAACCGGCGCGTATACCATTCCAGTTACCCAGCGAGGAGTTTATGCTGTAACCGCTTCGGCGAAAGGCTATTTCAGTCAGAGCGACACGCTGGCGACAAACCGTGTTGCGCTCAATCGTAATTTCGATTTAGTACCCATTGAAGCCGGAGCCACGATCACGCTTAAAAACATTTATTTCAACGTTTCTAAGTTTGATCTTCAGCCGGAATCGTACCCCGAACTGGATCGGCTCGTGACCGTCATGCGGCAGAACTCGACGATGACGATCCGGCTTGAGGGGCATACGGATACCGTCGGCGATTTTGACGCCAATGTTGAACTATCCCGAAACCGGGTCAATGAAGTGAAACGGTATCTGGTTTCGAAAGGAATAGATGCCGGGCGGATCGACACGGTTGGTTACGGACCGTCGCGACCCATTAATACCAATAAAAGCTTAAAAGAACGACCCGAAAACCGACGCGTAGAAATGGTGATCATTAAGGTGTAAAAACCTTGCTGTAAAACTTTGGGTTAGATTGCTTACGTCCGTTCAGTAATGGCCAACACCGATTGGGTGTGTGAGCTAACCCGACTGGCGTAAGCAACAACCGAAAGCTAGTCCATGAAACCTAACTTTGACCTCAACGTCGTTCTGGATCGTATCGAAGAGGCTGTTCGTCCCTATCCCAAAGCGGCTATGTTCGATTTGTTCGAACGTGGGTACAACACACTCTTTGAGCAGTTGATTTCCTGCATCGTATCCATCCGTACGCTCGACGAGACGACTATCCCCGTCTCGCTACGACTTTTCGACGTAGCCCGTACCCCGGAACAACTGCTGGCACTCGATATACCGACGCTTACAGATCTTCTGTATGGTACAACGTACCCCGATCAGAAGGCGTATACGATGCGTGGCATTGCCGAGCGTGTGGTCAACGAATTTGGCGGCAAACTACCCGCTGATTATACTACACTGACCTCGTTGAAAGGAGTTGGTCCGAAATGCGCAAATCTGGCGCTCGGCGTCGCGACGGGACAAGCCGCCATCAGCGTTGATGTGCACGTGCATCGGGTCGTTAACCGCTGGGGCTTTGTGCGGACCAAGCAGCCTGAACAGACATTGAAAGTACTGGAAACACAGGTGCCTCGCGAGCAGTGGGTAAACATCAATCGTCTGCTCATGCCGTTTGGTAAGCACATCTGCACGGGTACGCTTCCTCATTGTTCAACCTGCCCGGTGTTAGAGTTCTGCGAGCAGGTTGGCGTCGAGCGGCATCGATAAGTACGTGCGGGTTACTCGGCTTTTTTGGTGCCCCAGGAGGTCATGTTTTCTTTCAGGCTGGCTAGTGTAGCGCGGCAGTCTTTGTCGAGCTCTCTGTACAACTCAGCCTGCTGGGCTACCGCCTGATTGATCACGCTGGTATTCTTGGTTTTGTTGTCAGCCGTTCGGCCCAGGTCTGTTGCTGTCGGGCTAGTCGGCTGAACGGGTAACGAAAGCCCTTTACTTTCCGTAATCAAATCCGTGATGGTCGCCCGATAGCGACCAAATTTGGCTTCAATGGTAAGCGTGTAGCGTATCACCTGATCCTGAATACGATAAGCGGACTTTACAAACACGATGTTGTGCTCCTGGTCGAACTGTTGCTCGGCGTCGCTTTCGTTCGGAAACTCTGTATCGAGCCACGCGCGCGCTTGAAAGATAATCTGGCGGGCCGGGCGTGTGGCGTCAGGTAGGCGCACTAGTTCCTGGTATTGTACCTGCCCGATTTCGTTGGTTGGTAGCTTAACCTGAGCCAGTACGTTAACGGAAAATAGCAAGAGAAATGGTATCAGAGCTTTCATAGTCAGCAAGGCCGATTTAATCACATCCTGACCGGCCGAATACGCCTGAATGGCTACCTGTCAGGATGGATAAGTTCGCTATAGTTCTTTAGTCAGAAGTTTATGGCTTCGACTGGACAAAGATACAGCTTACCGGCGGTTTGCTGCCTGCTATTTATGCTGCCGTTCCTGATTAAATTGTCCGTGTTTCGTCGTCTACTGCAAGGCCCTGTTCGATCAGTCCTTCCAGATCAAAGGCTTGCTTTTCAAGGTAAGTTACTATCGAACGGGCGTTTATACGCGCGGGGCCAACCCGGTAGCCACTGTCTTTGCTTGAGGCCACTACACCTTTTGCCGTGATAATAAGCGTTATCGGATCGGCGTATAGTTCAATATAATCATTACCCCGCGTTACTGATAGGTCCGCATCTTCTTCCAGTGCGTAGGCCAATTTGAAGCAGTCAAGCGCTTCTTCATTGGTGATGGTTACCAGTTTTCGTAGTACCGGACGGACCTGCTCAGGCGACAATTCGTGCTCCGTGCGGCTTCCCTCGTAGCAAACTTTTACCTCATCGTTGGATATGTTCACGGCCACTAGTTTAGCGTTACGGTTGGGGGCATCTGTACCTTCAACCAGTACCTGTACGCGGGCGCCTAAGTAGCGAGCCAGCTCCAGCGCTGTTAAACCAGTAGTTCGTGTCTTCATTGTACGTTTTGGGTGATGTGTTGATACTTGGTCAGAAAGGATCATTTGTAATACATCGGTTAAACAAAGCTAACACTTTAATATATTCCGAACTCAAGAAGAATACTAAATAAAATGAGTAGCCTGGATTGGTAATCAAAGTGTTTACATAATCCATATACTTCATATAAGAAGTAGTCTAACTTGCTATTGTTCGTAAAGGTCTGGCTGATTACGCTGGTTTACAGTACCCGCATTACGGGTTACGACAGGGCAGATAATCAGCTAAAACCGCTCAATAGCTTGAGTTGCTTCTGAAAGAATCAAATTCTATACCAAAAAGGGGGATTGGATTTGTTTGCCAGTAAAGATTTTAGCTATGTATCTATATTCGAAAATATGGCTACGCTGGTTGTTTACGGATCATTTTTAGGCGTAATGTTTATATAATCGACTTGGTAAATTATGTAAATGAATATAACGAAATAATTTCATATATAAAGCTGGGAATTTTTTGAAATCTGGTGGTAGCAAGTATTCAGCCAGAATCAAGAAATGGCCCGCATGCCAGACAATTCCCTATAAAGTGGTTAAGTTACTGATAGAGTATAAACAAACCGGCCTGACTAGCTAATCCGATACCGTCAATCAGACTGGCTAATCAGGCCGGTTTGTTTGCTGCCGTCATTTGTTTGTCAGCGACGGCACGGCATAGCGCTTATAGTTCAGTTCCTTCTTCAATCGGCTCCGGTATGTGTTTACCGGTAGAGTCCAGCGCAGTTGGCCGTGGTCGACGACGGTTGACCAGGTAAAAAAGCGGAGGGATAATCAAAGGTGTAAGCACTAGCGTCGTTGTTAGGCCACCAATAATCACTGTAGCCAGCGGACGCTGTACATCGGAGCCAATACCGCTTGAAATAGCTGCCGGTACAAGACCAATGATGGCTACCACCATAATCGCCATGATTGCCCGGAATTGCTCCTGCGCCGTTTCGATCGTAATGTCAAGCAGCGGTTTCTGACTAGCCAGCAGGTTTCGGTTCAGGGCCGATACGAGCAACACACCCGCCATCACGGATATACCAAAGATAGACACAAAGCCAACCCCCGCCGAAACGTTGAAATTGTAGCCTCGTAGCAACAACGCACCAATGCCACCCGCCAGGGCAAAAAGTAGGCAGGTTAAGGTAAGCAGCGTATCGCGTACGTTGCCGTAGAGCATAAAGAGAAATAAGAATACGACCACAATGGTCAGAGGAATCGAAATACTTAGTTGACCACCCGCCCGTTCGAGGTTTTCGTACTGACCGCCGTAGATAACGCTGTATCCTTCGGGAATCTTGACGTGCTGACTAACTTTTTGACTGATTTCCTTGACAAAACCGCCCTGGTCGCGACCCCGAATGTTGGTACGTACCGTAATCATACGCTTGCCGTTGATGCGGTAAATGTTTGTCTGCCCCTGCACGTACCGGATATCGGCTAGTTCGTTCATCGGAATCAAAGCGCCCGTGGCGGAGGGAACTTGCAATTGCCGAACGGCGTCGATGCTGCCTCGACTTTCGGGCGTAAAACGAACCATAATATCGTAACGCTTGGCTTCGTCGTAAATCGTGCCGACGGCTTTACCCCCGATAGCGGCTTCGATCATATTCTCAATTTCGGACACGTTGATTCCGTAACGGGCGGCTGCCGGACGGTTGATCGTGATAGCAAGCTGGTCCTGCGGTCCTTCCTGTTCGATATTTACCGAAACCGCTCCGTTCATGCCCCGCACGAGTGCCGCAATGCTGTCGGCTTTGGCGCGCATAAGCGTTAGGTCGTTGCCGACGACCGATATGGCTAAATCTGCCGCGCTTCCCGTTACGATTTCCATCACCTGATCGATAATCGGTTGGCCCGACGAAAAGAAGGCACCCGGAAAGGCTTCTTGTAATTCGTTCTGCATCAGCCGCACAATTTCTTTCTTAGAAATACTGTCCGACCAGGTACTGTAATCCTTTAAACCTACCAGAATTTCGGTTCGGTCGGAGGGGAAGGGGTCGGTTCCGTCATCGTTGCGTCCCGACTGTGTAATGACGAAGCTAACCGGCTTGTATTTGGCAATGATATCGCGGATTTTGGGCGCGATCTTGGCGTTTTCCTGAATTGTAATGCCTGATGGCATAAAAGCCCGCATAAAAATGGAGCCTTCATCGAGTTCCGGCAGAAATTCGGTTCCCAGCTTAAGACCAAAGCCAATCATAACCAGTACGATTGCCAGACCCGCACCTACGACGAACCGAGGGAATCGGAACAAGGTCGAGTGGAGCAACCACTGGTACCCTTTTTCCAACGGCGACAGCAAGAAGTTTTTGTGTTCTTTGAGCGGTTTGCCGTCAGGAGCAAGGGCTTTACGAAACGCAAATGAAATCAGTACCGGGATAACCGTTAGTGCGCAAATAAGTGAACCGATAACGGCAAACGACAAGGTCAAGGCCATTGGGCTAAAGAGCTTGCCCTCCACCCGCTGCATCAACAGAATCGGCATGTAGGCCAGGATGATGATCGTAACCGAAAAGAAAATTTCGCGGGCTACCTCACCGGCAGATCGGGCCGTAACGTTGACGATGCCCTGGTTGCGTTCGGCGGGTCCTGATGACCGATACCTACGGATAAGGTGTTCGGCCATGACGCTGGCTCCGTCCACAATGATACCAAAGTCAATCGCGCCCAACGACAACAGGTTAGCTGGAATACCCACCAGCTTCATCAGGATAAAGGCAAATAGAAGCGAAAACGGTATCGTGACCGTAACGACCAGGGCCGCTCGTAGACTGCCCAAAAACAGCACCAGCAGGATCACAACAATCGAGATGCCTTCGATAAGCGTATGGGCAACGGTTTCGAGCGAGTGATCGATCAAAAAGCCCCGGTCGTAAAGAACCCGCAGGTGAACACCCTTCGGTAATTCGTTGGCTTCGAGATCCGCAATTTTAGCCTTGAGCAGTTCGAGTACTTCACTTGGGTTTTCACCCCGGCGCAGCAGCACGATGCCCTCGGTAGAACCAACCTCATCCAGATGCTCGTCGGGAATCCGATAACCCAGAATACCCGACGGCGAAGGAGGATTGATCTCGACGCTGGCCACATCACGGACAAGCACGGGTACGCCTTCGTTCGTTTTCAGGACGATGTTCTGAATGTCTTCCGGTGATTTCAATGCGCCCAACCCACGAACGGCAAAACCTTGTCCTCCTCGAGCAATGATATTTCCTCCCGTATTCTGATTGTTATTCTGAACAGCCGCGATGACTTCCTGCAAGGTCAGGCTGTACTTGCGAAGCTTGGCCGGATCGGGAATGACCTGATACTGCTTGATAGGTCCGCCAAAGGTTGTTACGTCTGCCAGACCCGGTACCTGCAACAACTGCGGAATAATCGTCCAGTCCTGCAAATCGCGCAATTGCATGGGGGTTATGCTCGACGGTGCTTCGATAACGTACCGGTAGATCTCACCAACCGCCGTCGTCAGCGGAGCCAGTTCGGGTTCGACACCTTCGGGAAGCTGCGCTCCGCTCAACCGTTCGATAATCTGCTGACGGGCAAAGTAATCGGTAACGGTTTCGTCGAAATTCAACTGAACGACTGACAAGCCAAAGATCGTCCGGGAGCGCCGGTCCGTTACGTGCGGCACGTTGTTGAGTACCCGCTCGATGGGAATCGTCACCTGCTGTTCGACTTCCTCGGCGGCCCGACCGTCGTATTTGGCGATGATAATAACGTTGGTGTCGGCAATATCGGGGTAGGCTTCGATCTTGAGAAGTTTGAAGCACCATAACCCCAATCCCATTAGCGCAATAGCCAGACCGACTACGGCCCAGCGATTTTTCAGGGAAAATGTTATTAGTTTCTGAATCATGTATACAGACCGGAGCTAACTCCAGAAGCTGGCCCCGTTGTTAATAGCCAAAACTTAAGCCTTTCAATTGTAGGGTATTGACGACGACAACCGACTCATTCTCGCGTAAACCGCCAAGAACAACGATCCGGTCATTGCGTTGCTGACCGAGCTGTACTGCCCGACGTTCAATCGCCTGCTGACCGGTTTGTACAAAGACGTAATCGCGGCCCTGCACCGTCACGACGGCATCGCGTGAGACAGTCATAAACTTGCCTTCCGTTACGCCAAAGCCTACCGTGGCAAACATGCCCGCCTTGAGCCGTCCGTCGGGGTTGGGTACCGAAATGCGCAGCTTGATCTGTCGGGTCGTGTTATCGACATAGTCGTTGACGTTATCGATACGGCCCGCAAACCGCTCGTTGGGGAACGATGTGAAATTGAGCGTACAGGGCAGCCCTTTCGTGATGGCGCCAAACTGGTTTTCCGGAATTTCGCAAACCACCAGAATCGTGTTGGGTCGGGCGCGTCTTAACTCTTCGGGGTCGAAACCCGCTAACTTAAGCGTCGCTTCATCCGATATAATGGCCGCTTCTTCGTTGGCGAGTTGCGTTTGGGCTTCGATCACTTCTTTGCCCGATGCCGCACCGTGAGCCTGCAAATCTTTTACCCGTTCAAGGTTACCCCGCTCGGTCTGGATATTGATCCGGTGTTGCAGAATGGCGGTGTAGTTGTTGGACAGGCTCGGATCATCAAATAATACGAGCCGTTCTGCCGGGTTTTCACTCGACTTCAGGACCATCGCGGCTACGTGTCCCGGTGCCGCAAAGTCGGTCCGGATGGTTTCTGAGCGGGTCGGTTGTGTCGTGAACGAGCGCATCATAACCGTATCCGGAAACGCTATGCGGTTGCCGTCGGGACTGACCGTGGGGCGCGGAATCGAGTTAGCAACTGGTTTAGGTTTATCCTTGCAGCCCGCGATTGCTAGAAAGATGAAGAAAAATAGGGGATAGAGCTTCATGGTCAGTACGAGTTGATCTGGCCGGTTGCATACAGCAATCGAACGTAATTTTGACGGTAGGTGTAGAGCGTTTCGTAGTAAGCGGTTTGCGTGTCGAACCAGGCCGTTTGCGCTTGCAGCAAGTCAATCAAGGTAGTTGCTCCCCGCAGATACGCGTAGCGCACCGAAGCCAGCACCTGATCGGCGTCGCGCCGGATGCCGGTATAGCGATCAACGTTCTGGCGGCTGGTCATAAAAGACTGGTAAGCTGTTTGCACTTCCGCCTGGATGCGAGCCTGAACAAAAGCGGCTTGCTGACCGGCCTGCTCCTGCAACACTCGCGACTTCTGAATCTCACCCTGATTTCGGCTGTACACCGGTAGTTCCAGCGTAATGAAAACACCGGCGTAGGGTATTGCATTTTGCGGGTTCCAGATAAAACCCGCTTCGTTGCGGGGCTTCGCCAGCACTTGCTGTAAATCCACGTTGCGCCGGGCCGTTTCGAGATTGGCTTCCGCTACTCTCACGTCCGAGCGCGTAGTAGTCGCCAGGTGGAGCAGACTATCAGCGCTCGCGATCACCGTCGGGTAGAGCTTAAGCGGATTAAAAACGGTTGCGCTGACAATAGAATCATTCATCGCCACGCTGACGCTGTCGGTTGTTCCCAAGATCAGCCTCAGTTCGTTCAGGCGGTTACGGAGTTCCTGCTGGGCGGTACGAGTCTGAAGGTCATATTGATCCGAAATCAGTTGTGTACGGGTCAGATCCGTATTGCTGATAACCAGATTTTTCAGCCGCACCTTATTTAACTGAACAAGCGTATCGACGTTTGACTTAGCGCGTTGCAACAGCGAAAGCTGAATACGGGCGTACCAGGCGTCCAGAAAGCGGTTGGCCGCATCGAAGAGCAGATTACGTTCGGTTTCGTCCACGCTCCGGGTTGCCAAGGCGGTATTGGCTTCGGCAAAACGGCTTCGATAGAGACGCTTGTTGTGAATATCAAACTCTTTGGTAGCCTGAAGCCAGAACTGCCGTCGTTGCCGACTAAACGGTCCTACCGCTTCAGCGCCGGGCGTTGGCGTGAGTTGAATCAGGGTCTGGTTGTTCAGAACTGGGTTAGGACGCAGATTGGCCGTTACCTGGTCGGCCTGAGCCGCATTGATATTTAGCCGCTCAACGCGCAAGGCTGGGCTGTTCGTACGAACTTGCTGTAGAGCCTGGCGTAACGTCAAAGGCGTCTGAGCCGAAGCTGCTACGCTTAGGAAACTCAGCCACAACAGACAATGGATAACGTTTTTTGGAAGCATTCGATCAAAAAGAACTCAACAAAATAACATGGATCGAATGCCAAAACGGTTATAAGGTCAATTAAAAGGTTGTTAAATATACTTAGTATTTTCTGACTAATCGCTTAAAGTAAGTCTTTGACTTCCGGGGCTATATAACCCTGCTTAGCTGGTAGGTATTTGTCAGAGATCGGTATTTTAGAGAGCCGTTCACGACAGTGTCAGCCGAGACTAGTTGTTAGAAGCGGTTATCAAATAGAAGCCGCCCAATAGTCCGTTTGCTCAGTCGTCCTTGCTTTGATACCACTCATCCCGGCAAGCAACCGCTCCGGTAGTTTGTAATGCATAGTACTAGCTAGAGCCTATATCTTTGTTTCACCAATCAGAACAACATTAACTACCTTTTGAACACAGCAAAAAATCTACTACCATGAAAACGATCATCAAATCCCTGTTCTTTGCTCTTTCAGTAAGTGTACTTACTTCATTCGCAGCCCTGGCCGAAGGTAACCCTGAACGTCCCGCAGCCGCAGCCTCGTTTAAATCCGGTGTGTACACCACAACGCAGGGTAAACTAAGCATCGCACTCGATAAGCAGACGGGGGGCACCGTCGATGTTCGGTTGAAAAACTCGGAAGGTGCAATTGTGTACAGTAAGCGCCTGAGCAAGAACGAAAGTACGTGCCGAATGCGCCTGGACATGAGTGAGTTACCGGATGGTGCTTACCAGTTGGAAATTACCAATGGCGTAGAGATGACGAAGCAGAACGTAACGCTATCAACTAAAAAACCAACCATGCCTAGTCGTCTGGTAGCCGTTAATTAATAAACTGGACCTGATGTACAGTAAAAGCCCCGCCAAATTGGATTGGTGGGGCTTTTCTTTTGAGAAAATAGGGGATGCTATAGCTTACTGAGCCGTTCGGCGGCTTCCTGCAATACGGCATCGTCTTTGGCGAAGCAGAATCGTAAAATTCGGTAGTCGTTCTTTTGCTGGTAAAAAACAGACACGGGGATGGAAGCTACACCAATTTCTTTGGTCAGTCGCACCGCCAGCTCGTAGTCGGGTTCATCGCTGATGGCAGCGTAGGAAACCGTCTGAAAAAAGCTGCCTTCCGCCGGTTGGAACTGAAAACGCGACTGGCGTAAACCGTCCAGAAATAAGTCGCGCTTCCGCTCGTAGAAGTCCGACAAGTGCAGATAGTGTTCCGGCTCTTTCAAATAATCGGCCAGTGCGTACTGAATCGGTGTAACGGTGCTAAACGTCAGATACTGGTGAATTTTTCGGAATTCGGCACTTAACTCCTTCGGGGCCAGACAATACCCAATTTTCCAGCCGGTGATGTGAAATGTTTTACCAAACGAGCCGACCACAAACGTGCGTTCCTGTAGCAAAGGGTGCGTCATCAGCGAACGATGAACACGACCGTCGAAGAGAATATGCTCATACACTTCGTCACTGACTACCCAAATGTCGCGCTCCTGAATCAGAGTAGCCAGTTGCTGAAGATCGTCCGCTGTCCAGACGCGCCCGGTTGGATTGTGGGGTGTGTTAACCAGAATCAGCCGGGTTTTGTCCGTGATTTTCTCGCTTACGGCCTGCCAGTCAACCCTATAGTTGGGTGGTGTCAATGACACGTAAACCGGAATCCCACCGTTCAGCTCGATGGCGGGTACGTAGCTGTCGTAAGCAGGTTCAAACACAATCACTTCATCGCCAGGCCGGACCACCGCCGTAATAGCCGCAAAAATAGCTTCCGTCGCGCCTGATGTGATAGTTACTTCATTGTCAGGGTCGTAGGCAACGTTGTAAAGTTCGAACGTTTTCTGAGCAAGGGCTTCGCGTAAGGCTGGTACACCCGTCATCGGCGCATACTGGTTGAAGCCAGTTCGCAAGTACCGTTCTGCGAAGGCCACTAATTCGGGCGAGCAATCGAACCCCGGAAACCCCTGTGACAGGTTGATGGCTCCGTTTTCGGCTGCCAGCTTCGACATGACCGTGAAGATGGTCGTACCAACGTGGGGAAGCTTCGAGACAAGTCCTGGCCCGGCTATCGTATTCATAAGTTTACTGGTAATTAAGGTAATAGTTCGTGAAGCGCCAGGTCGATCGGTTGCAGGTAAGGGTCTAATTCGCTCGACGCTGACAGTACCCGTAGCAGCATTACGTCATGGTTCTGCTGACAAACCCACAATTCCACAAACAAAGCGCCGATGGCATAAAGATGAATCCAGAAGTCAGGAATTTGCCTTACTTGCAGTGCCTGACCTTGCTGCTCGATGGCTTCCAGCTGTTCCTGATAGGTAAGGCGGTTAAAATAAGCCGCTTTGTTTAGGTTTCGGTCGTTTTGCATCGCACACCTGCCAATCAGTGATCACCGTAACGCTTTTCTCCGGCGGTAACCGATAGAGCCAATTTATTTTGCTTGGGTGGCAACGGACAAGTGGCGTAGGGGGTAAAGGCGCAGGGCGGATTGATCGCCTGGTTGAAATCAAGTACAGTCGTGCCGTCGGCACCGGGCTTATCAACATACAGAAAACGACCGGAACCGTAGGTTTGATGCGCGTTGGTCAAGTCGCCAAACAAGATGAACAGCTTGGGTCCGTCGCCGACTGCGTCGAGCCGGTAGGTCTTTCCTGCTCGCTCAAAAACAAGCGTACCCGCCAGCGCTTGCTGCGACGTCATTCCAAGAACGTCCAGAATAGGAATCGTTTTGGGGACGGATGGAACTTCGAGTTTGGCATTCACCCGCCAGCTTTCATCCACCGGAAAGCGGTCGATACCGTGAAACTCGCTCAGGTATGGGCTGTTCAGATCGCGTAGCCGCACACCGTATTTATCGCCCCGTTTGATGATAAACCACCGCAGCGATCCGTGTGCTAACGTTATAGAGTTGTCATCGGAACTGAAAATTGTAATGGGGGCCGTCACGGCCTTGCCATTTGCGGAAACTTCAGCTTCTTTGGGTGGTACGAAGCGAACTTCGCCTTTCTCCAGATATAACGCTCCCAGGTCGACGCGAGCGCCGGCTTCGGGGAAAGATACTGCAAAGTTAGTGCCGCGACCAAGCGAGTTTTTTCCCGCTTCGAGCCAAAACAAGCCCGCCAGATTAAGCCAGCCGTTTTCACTTTTCAAGGAGGTTACGCGCTCCTGGTGCCATTGATCTATCCTGGTGCGATACGCTGGATCATCAACTATCAGTCGGAAACCAGAAGCGGTTATAAGCGTCAGTAATAATGAAGCCGTCAGCCAGCGTGAACAAAGGAAAGTACGTTTCATCAGGTGTCTCATGGTATTTTTTGTGCAAGGACAGAGTAGCTTTGTTAGTAAGTAAATGTATTCTATAGAGTTTATAGATTTATTTTTATGCGTTGAAACGCTTTGTCTGCAAACATAGCCGTTTGTCATTGCCAGTCAACGGTTTTGGCACTTTTTTTTGTTCCTCCCAACTGATTTACTGTGCGATATACTTTTATTTATAGTTTTTTGGATTTAGGGTTGGTGTTATTTAGAACACTTGATAGTAACTGCGAAGAAACGCTTCTCGGTAAATGCCTATTTTTCTTGCCCGTTTACAAAAAATTTATCGCTTTTTTGCGTGAACAGCTAAGCTAATTGGTTTATCCATGAATGAGTCTGTACAGTGATCATCGGCGTGGTGTCGGTTTCTTAAAACCGATACATCATAGCAGCGGTTAGTGTCGGTTTTAAGAAACCGACACCACGCCGATGACCGTCGACACCGTGCCGAAAGCAATTCCGTCGTGGGTCTATACTACTGAAGCTAGTACTCATTCGTGGTTTTTGGTGTTCAATCTATTTTGCCAATTTCAGACAGTGAGGTTTGGTAAACTATGCGGGTGGCCCTGCCGACACCACAGCCAGGCTGTAAAAATCAATTATCGACACAGGATATTATGCGAGTTTTAATCGTTGAAGATGAATGGGAAGTGGCATCGCTCATCGAAACGGGTTTGGAAGATTGTGGCTTTATGGCCGACATTGCCGGCGACGCTAAAGAAGCACAACAACGACTGGCTGAAAACGAATACGATATTGTGGTACTTGACGTGAATTTGCCCGTAATCAGCGGGTTTGATTTATGCCGAATGATTCGCAATCGATTTGATACATTACCGATTCTAATGCTGACTGCGCTGGGCAACACGGACAGTAAACTGAACGGATTCGACGCGGGGGCGGATGATTACCTGGTAAAACCGTTCGAGTTTCGGGAGTTGGTTGCCCGGCTGCGGGCGCTTACCCGGCGCAACTCCGCCCAATCCACCGAAGCGACCGTTCTCCGCATTGCCGATCTTGAATTCAATCAGCAGAGTAAAACCGTAAAGCGTGGTAATCAGAAAATTCTGCTGACAGCGCGTGAACTGACGTTGCTCGAATTTTTTCTCAAAAATCAGAACCGGGCGCTTACCCGAAACGAAATCATCGAGCAGGTCTGGGACCTTAACTTCGATACGGGGACCAATGTCGTTGATGTGTACGTCAATTACCTGCGGAAGAAAATAGACAAGGATTTCGTGCCGAAACTGATTCATACAATCAGCGGAATTGGCTACATCATGCAGGCTTCTGACGACTAACTCATGAAAATACGCGCGCGTCTTTCGCTGACCTTCGTCGGTATAGTGGCTGCCATTCTTCTGCTTTTTTCGTTTGTCGTCTACGCTACCGCTGAGTATTACCGACAGCGGGATTTTTACTTAAGGCTCAGCGATAAGGCCAAAACGACGGCCCGCCTTCTCCTCGACGAAGACGAGATTACGACGCGGCTGTTGCGGGTTATCGAGCAGAACAACCTGACGGCGCTGCCCGAAGAGCAAATCAACGTGTACGGTCAGGATAACCGGATGCTCTACGCGACTCAGGATAGCGCCATTGTGAAGCCGGAAGTGTTGACGCTTATTCGCGAAAAGAAAGAGGTTTTCTTCCGGGAGAAGCGAAAAGAAATCATCGGGTTCATTCATGTGCACAACAAGCAGGAGTACATACTCGTAGCATCCGCTCACGATCAGTACGGATTGGAAGAAATGCAGCATTTGGGGGCCATTATGGTGATGGGGTTGCTGTGTAGTCTGGCCCTGATGGGTGCAGCGGGCTGGGCGTACGCGGGACGTTCGCTACGGCCTATCTCGGATGTGGTTCAGCAAGTTAGCCGGATTACAGCTTCCAATCTGGATCAACGGGTATCGGCGGGGAATGATCACGACGAATTATCGCAGTTGGCGCACACGTTTAATCTGATGCTCGACCGGGTTCAAGAAGCGTTTGAGATGCAGCGCAATTTCGTTTCAAACGCGTCTCATGAACTGCGAACTCCGCTGACCATCATTACCGGACAGATCGAAGTAACCTTACTGAAACGACGTACGGTTGAGGAGCACGAAGCCAAATGGAAAGCGGTGCTTGAGGTGATTCACCGGATGAATAAACTGACCAATAATTTGCTGGATCTGACGCTGGTGAATCTGGAATCGACCCCGTTGAAATTCAGCGAGGTATCCGTCGATGAGGTTATTTATCAGGCTTCGCAGATGCTGGCTAACCGCCAGCCCGATTACTCAGTCGTGTTCTCTTTTGCCGGACAGATGGAGACGATACAACCGTCGCTGACTATTGCGGGTAACAAGTCGCTGTTGTATTCGGCTTTTTTCAACCTGATGGAAAACGGGTGCAAGTTTTCCGAAAACAAGCAGGTGCAGGTCACGCTTGGTGCCAACGAGCGCTGGGTAACCGTGGTATTCAAAGACGAAGGCGTCGGCATCCTCGAATCAGACATCAAACGCATCTATGAGCCATTTTTCCGCGCCGAGAACGTAAAACGGATTCACGGACACGGAGTCGGCCTACCGCTGACCTACCGAATCATTCAGCTTCATCGCGGTCAGATCGAAGTGACATCCGAAATAAACCGGGGTACTACATTCACCGTTCACCTGCCCAAAAAGTTCTAATCGATTTCTAATCAATCTCTAATCGGTTTCTCATCACCTTCTAACTAGTCCCTAATGAACCCCGTTAGCCGTTGTGCTAACTTTGTTGGGGTGGAAAAACTGTGCCTTATCGGCTGACTTGAGGTATGAGAAACAACGGCAAAAAAACGAAGAAATACATCCTCTGGCTGAACTGTCTTCCGGGAGTTTATCGGCTTTCGTGGGTAATAGCCGAACGAGTAACAGTACCTTCTATGCAAAACTAAACGCCAAAAATAAGGCAGGTAAAATCATACGTCTATCCCGCACAACCAAAAAGCTCAACGCAAAAATGGAGACAAAGAAGAGTTTTCTTCAAACAATAGATTTTAGTAATCTACAAGGTGATTTTCGGGGCGGAGCCATCTCATTCCTGGTGGCGGTGCCGCTGTGTCTGGGTATCGCGCTGGCGTCGGGCGCTCCACTTTTCGCGGGTATAATTGCCGGAATTGTCGGGGGCATCGTTGTCGGGGCTTTTAGTCGGTCGGCCGTCAGTATTTCAGGGCCAGAAGCCGGGTTGATCATCGTGACGCTCAGTGCAATTCAGGCATTGGGGTCCTTTCCGGCTTTTTTGCTGGCTACCTGTCTGGCCGGTCTGATTCAGATCGGATTAGGCTTCGCCAAAGCCGGGATGATTAGTAACTTTTTTCCGTCCTCGGTCATCAAGGGAATGCTGGCTGGGATTGGTATTATTTTGATTATAAAACAATTGCCACACCTGGTTGGCTACGATGCCGATGCGGCAGAAGGCTTTGCACTTTTTCAGCCCGGCAATTTCAATATTATTGAACAGTTGCGCATGGCACTCGGTCAGTTCCGGGCCGTAGCGATTCTGATTGCGGTGCTATCGCTGGGTATCTTCTTTTTGTGGGAGCGTCCGGCTCTTCGGCAACGGGCCTTTGTTAAAAACGTACCCGCTGCGTTGGTGGTAGTTTTGTTGGGTATCGGGATCAACGAGTTTTTTCGGATGGGCTTTCCCGAGTGGGCATTGCGGGGAAATCACCTCGTTCAGTTGCCGGTGCCCGAAAGCGCGGCTGCCTTCCTGAACTTATTCACGTTCCCTGATTTCTCGCAATGGAATAATCCGCTTGTATACACCTCGGCGGTATCTATCGCGTTGGTTGCTAGTCTGGAAGCCCTCCTGGCTATCGAAGCATCCGACGAACTGGACCCGCTAAAACGTAAAACACCGACGAATCATGAGTTGAAAGCACAGGGCATCGGTAATCTGGTTAGCGGCCTCGTTGGGGGGATACCGCTCACGTCGGTTATTGTGCGAAGTTCGGTTAGTATCAATGCGGGTGCTCGCACGAAAGTGGCCGCGCTGGTGCACGGTACATTGCTGCTGGTGTGCGTGGTAACGCTGCCTACGCTCCTGAATAAAATTCCCTGGGCAAGTCTGGCGGCTATTTTACTCGTTACGGGTTATAAACTGGCGCGGATCGAGGTCGTCAAAGGCGTTTTTGCCCAGGGTATGTCGAAATTCATTCCGTTCGTAGTGACGGTCGTTGCCATATTACTGACCGACCTGCTGATCGGTATCGGGATTGGTATGGTAGCAGGTATCTTTTTCATCCTGCGCGATCATTACCTCAACGCGCACCGGGTCCGGACGCATTGGGACAGCGACAAAGACAAAACGCGGATTTACGTACGGCTTGGTGATCACGTATCATTTCTTAGCAAAGCCCGACTGATGAAGTTGCTGAAAGGAGTACCCGACAATGCAATTGTTGAGATCGACGGAACGAACTCTTCGTACATCGACAGCGACGTTGTGACGGCTATTCAGAATTTCGGTGGTGTGGCTAAACAGCGAAACATTCAGCTTATTTTCCGGCAGGAACAGCGGAACGATTATCCGTTCAGCCATTCTCGTGCGGATATAGCAATGGAGGTAATTGAGTAACTCAGAAACATAAGGAAACCAAAAACGACTCAGGCCATTCCTCGCAGAAATGGCCTGAGTCGTTTTTGATTAATTGCGTTCTCGGATCAGCGCAATATTTTTAGGAATGGAGAAAAGGAGCGGTACGTCTTCTACCACGATGTTGTTCGTATCCAGCCCATACGCTGGCGCTTCGTGCAACGCCGTCCGCCGGATCAGGAAATAACTGTTCATGATAAGCTTCTGGCCGAGGGGCAGGTCGTTTTCGTAGGAAAGAAACGTCTTAAAGACCACGAACCGGAAATCGCCCGTTAATTTCTTTTTGCTCAACGATTGGTAGCGGCTGGTAATTTCAACTTCCTTGTCTTTGACCATATCCTCGACAACAAGCCGGAAAAACAAATTCAGGCGCGGTTCGATGCGGAATCCCAGGAAGAATTTGATGTAGTACACGTCCTGATCGGCCAGCGTTTCTACTTTGTAGCGCATGGTAAACGGCTCGTCCATAACCTCTACGTGCAACAACCAATAGACATCGGCTCGTTTGGGCGATCGGTACAAGATCGACTCAATTGTTTCAGTTTCGATCTGGTCGGCACTATCAGAACTGGTCAGGTACACAAGGTGAGTCGCGTATTTCGGGACGGTTGTGTCGTTACTGAGTTCTTTGAGCGTTTCCAGGAAGGGAGGTAGCGGTTCGAACTGAACAAAGCTGTGCTTGAGCTCTTTACCCCGGTGCCAGAGCGTCATCACCGTAATAAGAATCAACCCGAGGAGAATTGATATCCAGCCGCCTTCTTCGAACTTGATCAGATTGGCGATCAGAAACGAGCTTTCGATACCCAGGAAGAGCAGGGTTATGGCGAGGGTCAGCAACGGATTAACGCGCTTTATGCGAAGGTAAGCGTTCATCAGCACGGTAGACATGAGCATGGTGAGCGTTACGGCCAGACCGAAGGCAGCTTCCATATTTTTCGACTCCCGAAAGTGAAGTACCACGCCGATACAACCCGCCATCAAAAGCCAGTTGATCTGTGGAATGTACAATTGCCCCCGGAAATCAGTCGGGTAGACCACGCGCTGACGGGGCCAGAGCTTGAGCCGTATTGCTTCGCCAATTAGCGTAAACGATCCACTGATAAGCGCCTGGCTGGCAATAATGGTGGCGAGTGTGGCAATGCCGATGGCAAAGATCAGCAACGAGGGCGGTACAATTTCGTAGAAAGAACTCGTCGGGCCGAGCTGTTTCCCCAAATGCTGCATCAACCAGGCTGCCTGCCCGGCGTATGACAGCAGAAGCATCAGTTTCACAAAGCCCCAACTAACCCGGATATTACCCCGACCGCAGTGTCCCATGTCCGAATAGAGTGCTTCGGCTCCGGTCGTGCAAAGGAAAACACCACCCAACAGCCAGAATCCTCCGGGGTAGTCGCGCAGCAAGGTAACAACATGCCAGGGATTCAGGGCACGTAGCACCCCCGGATGCTGCACCAGCGATAAGAATCCAATAATACCGATAAAGGCAAACCAGATAACCATGATTGGGCCAAATAATCGGCCAAGCCATTGCGTGCCAAACTGTTGCGTAATAAACAGCAGAACGATGATCGCGAGTACAATCGGAACGGTGTCGAGTTTGGGATAATAAATCAGCAAGCCTTCGATGGCCGATGATACGGAAATGGGGGGCGTAATGATGCCATCAGCAAGGAGAAAGCTGCCACCGACAATTGCTGGATAAAGCATCCACCGTCCCGTGTATCGGCGCACGAGGGTATACAGCGAGAAAATACCGCCCTCGCCATTGTTGTCGGCATTGAGGGTGATGATCACGTACTTAAGCGTAGTCTGAAACGTTAGTGTCCAGAAAACAGCGGAGAACGAGCCAAGGACTAGATTTTCCGTCAGGATGCGTTCGCCGAAGATGGCTTTGTAGGTGTAGAGGGGCGATGTGCCGATGTCGCCGAAGACGATACCAATCGAAATTAGTAAGCCTTGTAAAGAAACTTTATTGAGATGAGAATGGGCAGAAGGTAGCGAAGCCGAGTTCATGCTGCAAAGCAAATTAAATCTAATCAGGCGTTAAGTACCGGGTAATCGAAAAAAGAAAACGGCTCCGGCTTCTGGGTCGGTTCGTAGCCCGATTTCGCCACCCATCGACTCGATAAATTCTTTCGAGATAGCGAGTCCCAGCCCTGTACCACTCGATTGCCCGTTGTTGCCCGGTGCCCGAAAATAACGGTCGAAAATACGATCCCGGTGCTCAGGACGAACCCCGGCTCCATAATCGCGGACTTCAAACTCGACCTGCTTACCGAGCGAAGAAACCGATACATCGATCTTGTTTTCCTCGGGGCTATGGCGTACGGCATTCGACAGAAAATTGACCAGTACCCAGGAGGCTTTATCCGGATCGGCTTTTACGGTTGGCAGGTCGGCGGGCGCATGAATGGCAAAATGAACGTTTTTTTGGCTGGCTGACACCTGAAGCGCCCGGGTTGCGTACCGGACAATGTCCATCGGCGCTACGTTTTCGATCTTGAGTTGAATCTGCCCGGATTCGACCTGCGCCATATTGACCAGTTCGCTTGTGATACTGAGCAGCCGCTCGGCATCGTCGCGGACGTGGCCGATGAGTTGCTTTTGTTCGACGTTCAGTTCGCCGATGCGACTGTCTTCCAGGAGTTTTAAACTCAGTTTGATGCTGCTGATTGGTGTTTTCAGCTCATGCGAAACCGTAGCAATGAAGTTGGTTTTGGCCTGATCAAGTTCTTTGAACGGAGTAATGTTTTCGAGCATGATGACCCAACCCGCCGGACGTAATTCACCATCGCCGGTGGGAGCGACCGTAACCGCATGAATTTGTTTGTTGAAAAAGCTTTCTTTGCCAGCGCCATCTAGTCCCGGATCGTAAATTTTCAACAGGCCGTTATAAGTCGGTTGACTGGGTGCTTCGGTCCAGTGCTCGGCCATGAGGTCCTGAATCAGCGTGCGTAGCAGGTCGTTGACGGATGCCACATCGGGCGCATAGCGTCCAACCAGCTTGGCTTCGTCAATGCCGAGCAGGCGGCACGCCACCGGATTGGCGAACAGGATTTTTTTGTTTTCGTCGAGGCCAATAATGCCGTCGCTCATCAGTTGAATCAGCGTGTCAATCCGCTTTTTCTCAAACAGCAGCTTAGCCAAGTTCGAATGTTCGTACTCGTCCAGCTTCTGCGCCATCGAGTTGAACGACCGCGCCAATTCGCCAAACTCGTCACTCGACCGAAAATGCAATCGCTCTTCAAAATTGCGGCTGGTTATTTCCCGAATCCCTCGGGTTAGCTCCCGAACGGGTCGGGCAATGTAGCTGGGGAAATTAATGATAAACGAAAAGACGATCAGAAAGCAGATAGTACCCACCACGGCCAGCAGCAGCAGCGCGTCCGTAGCGGTTTTTTCGGCGGTACCGTTCTTTCGGAACATGGCCTGCCGGTTGATGTCATCAAGCTGGAGCAAAGCCGATTGCAATCGTTTCAGGGCCGCTGAGTCGGCGGGTATCGTCTTTAGCCGGTTAAAATCGCGTCGTAAAGCGGTGGTAAGTTCCTGCTCGCCTTCTTCTGTCACATTGGCTTCCTGCTTCATCAAATTCTCGTTGAACCGGTGCAGGGCGTCGGGGTCGGTAGCCCGATCAAGCAGGGCTTTCTGCATGTCGCTGGTGTACTGAAGCGAGCTGTAATTGTCTTTTAGAATCGCCTGCGAATCGTCGGCTAGCTCATGGAGGTAATAAGCTCCCAGCCCGCCGAGTCCGAGAATGATGGCGAACATAAAGCCTAAGCCGAGCGATATTTTTGCTTTGATCGTCATGACAGAATAATCAGGTCGGTAGCGGAGTCAGATAGTTTATTCAGCAATTGGTTAAAGGCGTTTGTGCGTAAAATGACCTGAATTAAGGTAATGTGTGGTTTCCCAATGCATACGGTGGTGACTTTTCGTTGTTCCGCCGTTTCGGCAATAGCGCTGACAATGTTCTTGCTTTTAACCTGTATTACTTCCGCCCCCAGCTCCGTCGCCAGTTTAAGATTGTTGATCAAATAGCGCTGCACATCCAGTTTGATTCGGTCGGCGTCTTCGTCGGGTGTCTGAACGTAGAGTACAAACCAGCGGGATTGGTAGTAACTCGCTAGCCGTGCCGTTTTGCGAATGACCCGCCGGGCTACCTCGTGGTTACTGCTGATAGCCGCCAAAAACCGTTCTGGCTTCAACTGCGTGCTGGGCGACACCTGTGTTTCGATCTTGCGCTCGACGGCGGTAGCCACTTCTTTGAGCGCTAACTCGCGAAGTTGCAGGATCTTATCGGGCTGAAAAAAGTTGCCCAGCGCCGTTTCGACTTTCGCTCGGTCATAGATCTTACCGTCTTTAAGCCGGGTAATTAGCTCGTCGGCAGTCAGGTCGATATTGACCACTTCATCGGCCATCTGAAGCACCCGGTCAGGGACGCGTTCGGTTACATCGATGGCCGTAATCTGACGAACGGCGGAGTAAAGACTTTCAATGTGCTGAATATTAACCGCGCTGATCACATTGATGCCCGCATCCAGAATCTCCAGGACATCCTGCCAGCGTTTTTCGTTTTTCGAACCCGGAATGTTCGTATGCGCCAGTTCGTCAACGATGACCAGTTCAGGGTGTAAATTGATCACCGCCTGCAAATCCATCTCGTCGAGTTCGCGCCCTTTATAAAACAGCCGACGGCGGGCAATAACGGGTAAACCCGTAACCAGCGCCTGGGTTTCGGCCCGGTTATGGGTTTCGACAAAGCCAATCCGGACATCAATGCCCCCGCGCAACAAGGTGTGCGCTTCCTGCAACATCCGGTATGTTTTACCTACGCCGGCACTCATACCAATGTAAATTTTGAACTTCCCCCGCCTGGACTGGCGGAGGAGGTTCAAAAAATGTTCGGCGTTCTGATCGCGGTTGTCGCTCAGCATTATGGGACGATTGACGGCTAGAACGAAACAGCCAGACTGGTTGTCAGCGACGTATTGGTCCGGCTAAGGTTGCTAGTGGATTCAAAGATAGCGTCTTGGCTATTGTAGAGTTTACCTTCGATGCGGAACACCGCCGAGGGCAGGATAAAGTAGTCGACGTTGAGCGAATACCCCCAGGTTTTAAAGCCGTTCGGTGTACCCGTTGCAATGATGACACCATTCTTGTCGTCGTAGTATTCAACGCGTCCCGCCAGTTTCAGCGCGTCGCTGATCGAGTACCGCACGATAACCACGGGCGAATACCAGACGTAGCTACCAGTACCAACCCGCTGATTGTTGGAGTCGACGGGTTTGCGGTCAGCACCAATATCGAAGCCGAGAATGGCGCTGACCTTTCGGTTGGCGTTCAGGATAGTATAGACATTATTGTAGAAACGCGTCTGCTTCAGCGAGTCAGGACGATCACTACCGAGGAACGCGCTCCAATTCAGGACAACGTTGGCGTTGGGTTTGTACTGCACCTGCGTGCTGAGGGCAGGACCCGAATAGCCGGGCAATTTAGCAATCCGTTGCCAGCCATTAACGACGGAGCCAAGCAACGTCCATTTGCCGTTCGGCGTGTTGTAGGTCAGCTTGGCTCCCGACAGGTAGTAAGGCGAATTTTCGGCTACCAGGCTGCGGGTCAGCGTCCAGCAATCTTTCGAGATGGCGCTTTCGAAACCGATGTGCGATCCGAATATACCCGCGTCCAGCCATAAATCGCGCGATTTACTTAGCTTAACACCCGCATTTGCTTCAAACACGTTTCGTAACAATGGTTGTTCAGCCGCGTAGTTGTATTGGGCATACGTACCGACCTGAATCGCCAGATTAGCCCGTACGCGTTCGGCGCTGTAGGCGGCTTTCAGGAAGGCCAGGTTGATGTTGATTTCTCGGTTACGCTTGTGGTTGTACAGAAAGCCGGGCCGTTCCTGGCTGGTTTTGGGAGCCGTAAAATCGTGGGTATAATAGGCTTCTGCGTAGCCACTAATGGTAAGCCCCCCATTAGCTGGTGGGGTTGGAGCCGTGGTTGTAACAATTGTCGTATCTGTGGTTGTTTGTGCCCAGCAGGGGAGGGTAGCCGCAGCACACGCGGTAGTCAGCACGACGTAAACGAATGGTTTCATGGTTGTTTTGTTGTACTCAATGCACGAAGCGAAAAAGAACTAAATTGTTCAGCGACAGAAGGCTCCGTCGCTGAACGGGAGGGTTGATGGTGTTATTTTAGCTGGTCCAGGGCGACATTCAGTTTCAGGACATTTACCGTAGACGGACCCAAAAGCCCCAGCAGTGGACCTTTGGTTTGTTCGTCTACCAGTTGATTCAAGCGTTCGGCACCGATACCCCGGATTTTGGCGATCCGAGCCACCTGAATTTTAGCGGCTGCGGGCGACAAGTCCGGGTCAAGTCCCGAACCCGAAGCGGTGACTAATTCCGCCGGAATGTCTGCCTTCCGAATCCCCGGATTGTGCACCAGAAACGTGTCGATGCGGACCTGAACAGTTTTCAGGTAATCGGGATTGGATGGCCCTTTGTTCGAGCCAGCGGAACCGGCTGCGTTGTAATCGACGGCTGATGGACGGCCGTTAAAATACCGGTCTTCCGTGAATTTCTGACCGACTAGCGCGTATCCGACGACCTTACCGTTAACGGTGACCGTTTCGCCTTTACCACCACCCGGGGCCAATCGGCTGACGCCAGCGATCACAAGCGGATAAATAACGGATAAGATGACCAGCATCACAAGCGTGAGCCGAAGTGCGGGGCCAATGTGCATTTTCATGACGATTAATTTTTTATTGAGCCGTAACCGGGCTTGCCGGTTGCGAAGTACTATTTAGATGAATAAGCCAATAACCAGATCGATCAGTTTGATACCGATAAACGGAGCGATAATACCGCCCAGGCCGTAGATAAACAGGTTTCGACGGAGTAGCGCCGATGCGCCAATCGGTTTGTATTCGACACCCCGCAGCGCTAAAGGAATCAGCATCGGAATAATGATTGCGTTGAAAATAACCGCCGACAGAATCGCTGATTCAGAACTGTGCAGCTTCATGATGTTGATCGCCTGCAAAGCCGGGATCGATACGACGAACAGGGCGGGTACAATGGCGAAGTATTTGGCTACGTCGTTGGCAATCGAGAAGGTCGTCAGTGTACCGCGCGTAATCAACAATTGTTTACCGATTTCAACGACCTCAATCAGCTTGGTTGGGTCGTTGTCCAGGTCCACCATGTTACCCGCTTCTTTGGCCGCCTGCGTTCCTGAGTTCATCGCAACCCCTACATCGGCCTGGGCCAGTGCCGGAGCATCGTTGGTACCGTCGCCCATCATCGCGACCAGTTTACCCCCGGTTTGCTCGTGGCGGATGTAGTTCATCTTATCTTCCGGTTTGGCTTCGGCGATGAAGTCGTCTACCCCTGCTTTCTGCGCAATAAACTTGGCGGTCAGTGGGTTATCGCCCGTTACCATCACCGTCTTGACGCCCATCTTCCGAAGCCGGTCAAACCGTTCCGAAATGCCGGGTTTAATGATATCCTGCAACTCAATAACACCTTTCACAACTTCATCTTCGGAGACAACCAGCGGTGTGCCCCCGTTGGCGGCAATCTTTTTGGCTTGCTCTTCTGTTGCGCTCGGAAATGGATTGCCCGCCCGCGTCACGATGTTCCGAATGGAGTCGGTAGCCCCTTTGCGAATGCGGGTAACCGAGCCGTTCTGACCCGTCGGAATGTCGATACCCGACGAACGCGTTTCGGCGGTGAATTTGATCAATGTTGCGCCATCCGTCGATAAGCGGTTGGTCAATGTTGGACCCCACTCTCCGCTGCGCGCCAGCTCAACAATGGATTTTCCTTCCGGCGTTTCATCGGCCAGCGAACTGAGCGCCGATGCCCGCACCATGTCGTCTTCCGATACGCCCGGAGCCGGGTAAAAATGAGTTGCTTTCCGGTTACCAATTGTGATCGTTCCGGTTTTATCGAGCAGCAAAGTGTCGATGTCGCCCGCTGTTTCGACGGCCCGGCCTGACTTGGCAATAACGTTTGCCCGCAAAGCTCGGTCCATACCCGCAATTCCGATGGCCGACAGTAGCCCGCCAATCGTCGTTGGAATCAGACAGACAAACAAAGAAATCAGGGCCGCAATCGTGATCGGGGTGTTGGCGTAATCGGCAAACGGTTTGAGCGCTACGCAGACGATAATAAAAATCAAGGTAAAACCGGCTAATAGAATCGTCAGGGCGATTTCGTTCGGCGTTTTCTGGCGGCTGGCGCCTTCAACGAGAGCAATCATTTTATCGAGAAACGATTCGCCCGGCTGCGTGGTAACCTGTACTTTGATCCGGTCCGACAGCACTTTTGTACCGCCCGTGACCGACGATTTATCGCCACCGGCTTCGCGAATGACCGGAGCCGACTCGCCCGTAATCGCGGATTCGTCGATGGTAGCCAGCCCTTCAATGATTTCGCCGTCGGCGGGGATGATGTCACCCGGTTCGCAAAGAAAAATATCCCCTTTAGCGAGTTGCGCCGACGAAATAATCTCTACTTCGTTGGTGTACATGTTGCCCACCGGACGAACCACTTTGGCGGGCGTTTCCTGCCGCGTTTTGCGGAGTGATTCGGCCTGTGCCTTGCCCCGTGCTTCGGCAATGGCTTCGGCGAAGTTCGCGAACAGGATCGTCAGTAACAGAATCGCGGTAACAGCAATGTTGTAACCCAGCGAGCCTTGGGATGTGTCGCCCGTTGTGGCAATGTAAGCTGTTACCAGCACCATGACCACCGTACCGATTTCGACCGTAAACATGACCGGATTCTTGATCAGAATCGACGGACTTAATTTAACAAATGACTCCCGGATGGCGGTACCAACGAGTTCACGCTGGAATAAAGAGGGAGAAGATGATTGCTTTGCCATTGTATGGGTATGAACGATGACTCCGTTGATTTCAGGAGTGGTAGCTTCGGGTGAAACCAGCGAGATCAATGAATCAGAAAATCAGTGTTTGAGACTAAAGTACTCGGCCAGTGGACCCAGCGTCAGCGCGGGGAAGAAAGAAAGCGCCGTGATGATGAGGATGACGGCGAAAGTCATCAGGCCAAACGTGGCGGTGTCGACCGGAAGCGTACCGGCTGATTCAGGAACGAATTTCTTTTTGGCGAGCAACCCCGCAATCGCAACTGGTCCGATGATCGGAATGAACCGACCCAGGATCAGGACGATACCCGTTGCGTAGTTCCAGAAAAAATTATTGTCGCCCAATCCTTCGAAGCCCGATCCGTTGTTGGCGTTGGCCGACGTAAATTCATACAGCATTTCGGTGAATCCGTGATTGGCCGGGTTATTGAGCCAGGCCGATGGTTTGACAAGCCAATCGGACGCGACTCCCGAAACACCGTCGGCGTTGACGAAGTACCACGCGGCCAATGCCGTACCGCCTTTGACTAGTAACGTACTCAGGAGCGCTACGACGGACGCAATCTTGATCTCCCGCGCTTCGACTTTCCGTCCGAACAGTTCGGGGGTACGACCGACCATCAGCCCGGAGATAAACACGGCAATGATCAGGTAATAATAGTAGTTCAGGAAGCCGACGCCACAGCCGCCGTAGAACGCATTCGTCATCATACCCAGCAGTTCCATCGTACCCGAAAGTGCCATCGAAGAATCGTGCATGGAGTTGACCGAGCCGGTCGAAATAACGGTTGTCAGAATGCTCCAGTAAGCCGACGCCATTGGTCCAAACCGTACTTCTTTGCCTTCCATCGCCCCCGTAGGCTGGCTAACGCCCAACTGGGCAATCGCCGGGTTGCCGTGTATTTCGGCGATTAGCGTGGGAACGAGCAGGCAAAGCACGCCAAGCGTCATGACGCCATATACTACCCAGGTAAACCGTCTCCGTTTGATCAGGAAACCCAGCGCGAAAAGCATGGAAATCGGCAGGAACACCTGCGCTACCATCTCAACGATGTTGGTGAAGTAATTCGGGTTTTCGAAGGGGTGCGCCGAGTTTGCACCGAACCAGCCACCGCCGTTGGTACCAACGTGTTTAATAGCGATCATGCCAGCCGCCGGACCGCGCGAAACACCGACCGTGTCGCCCTGCATCGTGACAATGCTGTCCTTGCCGTCGAAGCTGGCTGGTGTTCCGTTGAAGGCCAGTAGCAGGGCAACGATAAAGGAAATCGGCAGTAAAACCCGGGTGATCGCCTTGACGAAGAATACGTAGAAGTTGCCGACCGTCTCGACCACCGTGGGTAAAAAAGACCGGACAATCAGCAGCAGCGAGGCCATGCCTGTAGCGGCTGATACAAACATCAGGAAGTTAATGACAAACAACTGCGTCAGGTAGGTCACGCCCGATTCGCCCGAGTAGTGTTGCAAATCGCAGTTCACCAGAAAGCTGATAGCCGTATTGAACGCCAGATCGGGGGGCATGGATGGGTTTCCGTCGGGGTTGAGCGGCAATGTTCCTTGTAGCACGAGCAGCGTGAAGGCAAACGCCAGCCACACCGCATTGATCGTTAAGAGCGCTACCAGATTTTCTTTCCAGCTCATTTCGCGGGTCGGATCAATACCGCCCAGGCGGTAGATGAACCGCTCCAAAGGGCCGTTGGCGGATTCTGGTTTAAAGACGTTGGCAATGTATTTGCCTAGTGGTATAGCCAGTAAAACGGTTATTCCGTACATAGCCACAACCCCTATTAATTCAGTTGACATTTGTTTTAAAGAGTGAAAGCGTGAATAATCAGCGGAGTATCAGCAACGTCAGCTTTTGCTCGTGGGTGATTAGAATTTTTCGGGTTTTATCAGTACGTACAGCATGTACGCGAAAACCAGAAGCGAGATGATGAATAAGCCGGTAAGCATGAGTATGGAGTGCGGGATTGAATAAGTCATCGAGTGCGTTATTGGCAGATTTTAATTGCCTGATCACTCATTGGCTCAGATGTGTTCAAACCACTCGATGACTTTATAAAAGAATAGGAAGCAGAGCAGGGCCGTTACGATCAAAAGGACGGTTTCCATGAAAGCATTTCTGTTTGGTTCGAACAGGATATGCCAAAAAGTATTCCAGTGAAAAGATAATTAGTTGCTTTGTAAGCTAATCAACTGGTGATCAATCGACTGTATGTTTTCGGCTTATGTGTTTTAGCAAACACAGTTGTCTTGACCTTCTCATTTTGGGAAGGTCAATTTTCATTTTGGGAAAGAAGAAACAGGAGATATTGTATGGGATGGCTCGAAAAACGACCAACGCTAGGCTAGCCTAATCGGTATTCTTCGATCTTTCGGTAAAGCGTACTTAAGCCAATACCCAGTAATCGGGCTGCTTCCGCTTTGTTACCGTTTGTGTGGCGTAAAACCTGTTCAATATGATTTTTTTCAACGCTTGTCAGGTCGTACGAAAACGGGGTCGAAGAGGAATTTGAAGGAGATTGAACATCCAGCGGAAGGTATTCAGGCAGTAAGGTTTGTCCGTCGCTGAGGATGACCGCCCGTTCAATGACATTTTTCAATTCGCGGATATTACCCTTCCAGTTATACCGGGTAAGGGCTTCCATAAAAGCCGGACTTAGGCTCATCTGCCTTTTGCCAATTTTGGCGGCTTCCTGCTGAGTCAGTACTTGGGCAAGCGCCGGAATGTCGTCGCGCCGGTCGCGCAGGGGAGGTAGTTCAATGGAAAACACCGAAAGCCGATAGTACAGATCCGACCGAAAAAGGCCCGACTCGGCATCGTGTTTCAGATCGCGATTCGTAGCGGCAACCACGCGTACGTCGGTTTTCGTGGGTTTTGTGTCGCCCACGCGCATAAACTCGTGCGTTTCGAGCACACGCAATAATTTAGCCTGAAGGTCGAGGGCCATTTCTCCGATTTCATCCAGAAAAATAGTGCCTTTGTTGGCTTCTTCAAACAATCCTTTTTTGTCGCGTGCGGCACCGGTAAAAGCACCCGCACGATGCCCAAAGAGTTCGCTTTCCAGAATTTCTTTGCCCAGTGCACTACAGTTGACGGCAACAAACGACCCCGTCCGGCGGGGGCTGGCCTGGTGAATGGCCTGCGCAAATACTTCCTTACCGGTTCCGGTTTCTCCGGTCAGCAGCACGGTGGTATCGGTCACCGCTACCCGGCGCGCCAGATCCACCGCCTGTTGAATGGCTTTTGAGTGGCCTATGATCTTCTCGAAACCGTACTTCTGCTGGACCTGCTCTTCCAGCCGCTTGATCCGAAATTGCAGTTCCGCTTTTTCGATAGCCCGGCTCACCAGCGGAATGATTTTATCGTTGTCGTCGCCTTTGGTGATGTAGTCGAACGCGCCGTTTTTAATTGCTTTCACGCCGTCGGCAATGGTGCCATACGCGGTCAGTACGATAACCTCCGTAGCTGGTTGCATCTTTTTTACCTGCGCGGTCAGATCGATACCATTGCCATCGGGTAGCTTTACATCGCTGATGACCAACTGCACTTCGGTGCGTTCCAACGTACGAAGCCCGCTCCGGACATCGTCTGCTTCCAGAACCTGATAATCTTCTAACGTCAGGATTCGAGCGAGCAACTGACGGAGTTTAGGTTCGTCGTCAATAATCAGGATGGTGCCAGGCATAGGGGTAAGTGCCGGTTGGGCGTAATGGAGAGGCCGGAGTCGGCTTGATTCGTTCGGCAAAGATGATAAAGCCGTTGAGGATTTTCAGCGCGAGCGACCAAATAAATTACGTACTGATTCGCAGCCAGCTCCGAACCGACACCTTAAACCCGACTGTAACTCGCCGTTCGGTTTTCGAAATAATGACCAACAGGCTGATTGTAGTGGGTGTTTAACCACCAATTCATTTACTCAACAGCTTAAGGGTGATGGCTGATTCATATCACTTCCTAGGAACGTTCGCCGAATTGATTGGAAACAATCCTTTGGGTAAGTCATCGATAGGTTCATCTGGCGATTTGGGGCAAATAATACAGCTTTTGGGATAAATGTTATAGTGGCTGATACATATGTTATAGTCCAGAAAGGACTTGCTCCGTTACCTTTGCCTGTCTTGGCTATTCAACAATTGCCGTCGACCCCAGGTGTTTAGCCAGGACTGTCCCGTTAATGTTAGAGCACGGGCTACATCGAATACAGCTTCAATGCGGAAGCGGGCAACCTGATTTCGAAGGATGAGTGGGGTCCCCTGGATGTTCCGCTCTGTAAGCAGGACTGCAATACGTTTAACCAGCGCGATGGCTATTCGTATAGCAACAACAGCAGTTACTCAACCCCGGATCTCGGCTTGCTCCGCCTGAAATTGGGCGTTTTTAACTAAGCGTTGCAGGCCATAGATCGAGTAATTGACAGCGATACTCCACTGGGCTAAGCTACCCTGTAAGAGCGGTTCTTTGTCAGCAAAATCCAGTGAGTGCTGAGCAACATACAACTGATCTTTACCGAATTATCTATCCGCATGCTATCAACGATACGTTATCAGCTACAAACTTATATTAATACAACCCACCCCCGGACCCGGAAAATACACATCAATACCGTATTCAGTTTATTCAGTAAGGCCGGTAGCATGGGGGTATCACTGCTGTTAGTTCCCTTAACGATTGATTACTTATCGGAAGCTACGTACGGTACCTGGGTGACCATTAGCTCAATGACTTCTATGCTCATGTTTTTCGATTTAGGCATTGGTAATGGTCTACGCAACAAATTTGCGGAGGCTGTTTCTAAGCAAGATCGCAGGCTAGCACAGACGTTGGTAAGCACCGCCTATGGTATTTTCGGTATCGTGCAAATAGGCTTTATCGTATTGTTTTTTCTCTTCATTAATTACATTCCCTGGGCGCGGTTGCTCAATACGACTATTGATCAGCAGCAATTGCAACTCGTGCTGCTGGTAATGATCGTGGCTATGGCCATCAAATTGGTACTCGACATTCTGACGTATGTGCTGCTGGCGTTGCAGGAGTCGGGTCAGGTAAACGTGATTAATTTTTTGGCGAACGGGCTAGTGCTAATTACTACCTACGCACTCACCCAGTTTAGCCACAACAAGTTGATTTATCTGGCTGCGGTGACGGCCCTAAGTCCGATCCTGGTGCTGCTGGTGAGCGGTATCCTGTTCTATCGATCTCGCCTAACCATATACCGGCCATTGGTTGGACTCATCGACTGGACTCATGCCCGAAGTATCTTATCGCTCGGCTACAAGTTTTTTCTGATTCAGCTCTGTTTTATCGTGGTATTTTATACCGATAATCTACTGATCAATTATCTATTTGGCCCCGTAGCGGTAACCACCTATTCGATTGCCTTTCGCTATTTTATGATTGTCAACACGTTGTTTGGGCTGGTTGCTGTACCCTACTGGTCGGCCTTTACGGAAGCCTCTACCCGGAATGACATAACGTGGATGAAACAGACGTGTCGGCACTTGTACAAGCTGTGGCTGGGCTTAGTAGGCGTGGTGACCTTGATGGTTGTGTTCGCCCAGCCGGTCTATACGCTTTGGGTTGGTCAGCGGGTAAGCGTTCCGGTAGAACTAAGTAGTAGTTTAGGCTTGTTTGTGATCATTACCAACTGGAATCTGGTAGCCAGCACGGTGCTCAATGGACTAGGCAAAATGCGCTTGCAAGTCTACTATGCCCTCCTGACAGCGGTGACCAACATTGCTTTAGCGCTGTTTTTCGGGAAGTTCTTGGGGTGGGGGAGTACAGGTGTGGTGTTGGCCTCGGTTGTGGCGTTGTTGTGGGGAGCGATTCTGGGTACAATCCAGATGTACAAACTGCTTAAAGGAACGGCCTCTGGCTTCTGGAATCAATAAGCTGCTTGTTTATTGATGATTCCAGGACTCATCGGGGCTTAGCGTTGTCTGGAAGCATGAACAAGAGAGGGTTTATCATCAGAAACAATTGACTCCTGACGATAAACCCTCTCTCGTTGCTTGACCGATTATCCGTTTATTTTATGACACTGGTTTGACCGAACTTGGTCCCAAAAAAATCAGCCTTGTTCCACGTTGGGCGGCTGTCGGCCTGGGCGGCTAAGTAGCCAATCAGAAACTGCAACTGCACGTGTTTGGCCGCAGCGTTAAAATCGAACGGTTGATTGATGTCGTCCTGTGGCGAATGGTAGATCGTCGCCCGCCAGTCGAGGTTGAGCTTCGTCCCGTCGAGTTTAGGATTGCCCGTCTGAGAGCCGCTTTTAATGTAAATAGCTGGAATTCCCTGCCGGACAAAGCTGAAATGATCGCTTCGCATAAACACGGTCTGTTCGGGAATTGGGTCAGGGCTAATTTGCACGCCCACAAAGTCAGCAGCCAGTTTCGTTTCGCGTCCCAGGCTCGAATGTTCTGCGCCATACGGAACAATGTCGAGCAACGGATGGAAAAAGAAAGGCATGTCCAAGCAGAAATTCGCGACGATTTTTTCTTTCGGTACGGTCGGATTGCTGGCGAAGTAATCGGAACCGAGTAACCCCATTTCTTCGCCCGTAACGCCAACGAACACGATTGAACGTCGGGGGGCTTTCGGTAATGCAGCAAATAAACGAGCCGTTTCGAGGTTGATGGCGACGCCCGATGCGTTGTCGTGCGCACCGTTGTAAATCGAATCGCCCGGCGTGGATGCGCCGTTCACGGGTCGGCCAATACCCAGGTGATCGAGATGCGCGACGTAAACGATGTACTCATTCTTGAGAATCGGGTCGGAGCCGGGTAGAACGGCCACTACGTTTTGTCCCGCGACGTCTTCCACTACATCGGTTTGGGTGCGCATCCGTACCGAAATATTCAGCGGGAAAGCTTGTGGTCGGTTCTTCAGGGCAGCGGCAACCGCATCGGTAAACGAAGTTCCGGCATTGGCAAAGACCAACCGCGCTGCCGAATCGCTTAGCGAAGCTGATCCTTTCAAACTGGGAAAGGTGCGCTGGGGTTTGCCGCGTTTGTCGAGCCAGCGGTAGATGCCTTGCCGGGCGCGTGGAGCGGCTGTTTCGATGCGATTGCGCAGGTCGGTGGGCAGGCTAAACGACAGAACGCCCACGGCACCGTGAGCCGCAGCCATTTCGGCTTTTGCCGATGAATAATAAGCTCGCTGGTTCGACGGGAAAGCGGTTGGTGCTCCGTTGGCATACGCTACGATTTTTCCTTTCACGTCAATGTTGGTGTAATCGTCGTAACCCAGTTCCGGGGCCGAAACGCCATAGCCGACAAAAACGACGGGCGCATTGACATCGCTATCCGCATGGTCGGGGTTAGGGTTCAGGATAAACTGCTTACCGTACGTCAAAAGCTGGTTATTGCCTTTATTTGACAAGGTCAGCGAACTGGTTTTTTCCCGCACCTGCCACCGGCGTAGCGGTACCGCCTGACGGTACGTGTTGTTTTCGCCAGCCGGTTGCAGACCCAGCGCTTCCAGTTGCGTTTGTACGTAATTGGCCGCCAAGGCAAACCCCCGAGTACCGGGCTTACGACCTTCGAGCGCATCGTCGGCCAGAAAACGCATGGCCGCTCGGATCGCTTCGGGTCGAACCGTTTTGGCAACGGCCTGGGCTTCGGTGGGTATCGTACCCGGTTGGGCAAAAGAGAGTGCCGCTCCACCTAGACTTAGGAGTAGGGTGAGCGGGAGAGAAACAGAAAAACGCATGATGCAACGCTGAAATACGAAAACAATTGACTAAGATAGCCGACGATTTCGTGTCGATCAAATGGTACCGAAGCTACTAGCCGCAGTACGGTTGGTTTCCTGTAAACGGGCGATAGCGTTTATCGCCGTAGCTATTCGACCTGAGTGGTTATCGTAGCGAGACGAATGAACTGAATGTAAATTGACAATGAAGAAAGTACCGGTAATTATTGACTGCGATCCCGGCCACGACGATGCTGTAATGCTTATGCTGGCGGTTGGCAGTGGCTTGTTTGATATAAAAGCGATCACTACCTCAGCGGGTAATCAGACGCAGGAAAAAACGCTCAAAAATGCGCTTCGGCTAAAGACGCTACTGGCGATTGACACGCCCATTTACAAAGGAAGTGACAAGCCGTTGTTTCGTAATCTGATCATTGCCGATCAGGTGCACGGCGAAATGGGAATGGACGGACCTATCCTGCCGGAGCCGGTCATCACGCCAGAGTCTTTGTCGGCTATCGAAGCGATTGCCAACATCCTGACGGAGAGTTCAGAAAAGATAACGATTGTACCAACCGGTCCTCTGACGAACATTGCTACGTTTCTGCTGGCTTATCCGCACCTGAAACCGCGCATTGAGCGAATCTCGATGATGGGTGGTGGCGCTTTTCGGGGAAACATGACGCCTACTGCCGAGTTCAACATTTACGTCGATCCCGAAGCGGCTGCCATTGTTTTTCAGTCGGGCGTGCCGATTACCATGTGCGGTCTGGACGTTACGCACAAGGCGCTGGTTTTTCAGGAAGACATCGAACGCTTCCGCTCGATTGGCAACCGGACGGGGCAGGTCATCGCCGAACTGATGGACTTTTTTTCGATCTTTTACCGGAAAGAACGGCCCGAACTCGACGGTGGTGCCGCACTACACGATCCCTGCGCCATCGCGTGGCTGATCGATCCGTCCATGTTTCAGTCGAAAGCCTGTTATGTCGATGTAGAAGTGACGGGTAAACTGACTGCCGGAACGACGGTCGTTGATTTCTTCGACGTGCTTAAAAAGACGCCCAACGCCGAAGTCGTCTATGACATCGACCGCGAAAAATACATTCAACTGATCTACGATTCGGTTCTTGGGTTGCCCTAGAACCAGGGTCGTCTGACTTTGAACGAACGCTTGAGGCCGCTGATCAGCAACAGGGCACCGATGATGCCGAAGATGACAGCCAGTATCGTAACGTGCAGAATGGCGAACAACACCGCTACGATAAGCACAATGACGGACGCTTTCAGTTTCCAGCTGATGCGCTGCCACCAGTTAAGTTCTTCGCGGAGCGGCATGCCTAAACTTTGCCGGATTTTGTTGCCAAGCCGGAGTTGCCCTTTGGGTTTGGGCTTCGGACGCGGTTGCTGACTAAGCGATTCCGTGGATTTCGACAACAACGACTGAACCCGGTGCATCCGCTGCTGAACCCGGCTCGTAACGGATGCGCTAAACTCATTTTCGCGACTGGCAACTGCCGGGGCGGCTGCCTCTGCCGTACTTATAATAGGCTGTTCACTGGCCAGAGCCGAATCCGGAACGGCTGGTGCTGGAAGCGTAGCAGGACGATCAACGGCTAACCGGGCAGCCGCTGGGTGGGCTGTGTGTTGAAAATAAGCGACGGGCCGGTGGCAGGACGAAAGAGAAAAGTATAACGCAGTAACGAAAAGGACGGCGGTATTTTTCATCAGGCTATGTTGTACGAGCGGAAATGGCAAATGCAAAACGTTCCCATACAACGAATCGGAATGGCTAGTTGATATGAATTTAGAAAAAAAGTCTACTAAGCCGTTTTCGTTTGCCCTGAAAATAAGCTAGATAAGTATGATCGGTAGCGCATCTTTCTTTTGTCGTAAACTCTCGTTCCATGAAGCGAATTCTGATCGGACTGTCTCTTAACCTTTGCGTACTCGGTTTGGTCAACGGACAGGCAACGGAGCCGACGTACAACTACGACGAAGCAAAAGTAGGAACCTACACACTACCCGACCCGCTGCTTACAAAAAGTGGTCAGCGCGTAACGGACAAAAAAGGATGGGAGCGTCGCCGGGGCGAACTGCTGGATCTGTTTGCCCAACACGTGTACGGTCAAACGCCCACCGACAAGGTGAAATTGCGGTTTCAAACCGTAAAGACGGATAACAATGCCCTGAACGGGCTGGCGATTCGGAAACAGGTGTCTATTCGCTTCGTCGATTATCCGAAACTTCCGCCGATTGAGGTGCTGTTGTACGTACCGAAGTCCGCTAAAAAATCAGTTCCGGTATTTCTCGGGCTAAATTTCTGCGGCAATCACTGCGTAACTACGGAAACTGACATACCGCTTTCGACGCGATGGATGAGCAAAGCTGCGGACGTTACAACAGACGGACCGAACGGCGAACCCCGCGCTACCGAAAAAGCCCGTGGCTTGCAGGTTCGGCGCTGGCCTATCGAAACAATTTTGAAGCGGGGCTACGCGCTGGCAACGGCTTATTACGGCGATATTGAACCGGATCACCCACAGGGTTGGCGTTCGGGAATCCGCTCGGTTTTGGGCGATACCAGCCGCGCGGATAACTGGGGAGCCATTGGAGCCTGGGCCTGGGGAATGAGCCGTATTGCCGATTACCTTGCCACCGAATCGGCGATTGATGCACAGCGGATTATTAGTATTGGCCATTCACGCATCGGGAAAGCTGCTTTGTGGGCGGGGGCGCAGGACAAACGTTTTGCCGCCGTAATTGCCAATGAAGCCGGAGAAGGCGGTTCGGCACTAGCCCGACGGTGGTACGGCGAAACCGTTGAACGAATCAATACGTCTTTCCCGCACTGGTTTTGCAACCGGTACAAAACCTACAACAAACGTGTTTCTGACTTGCCCGTCGATCAGCATGAACTGCTGGCGCTGGTAGCACCGCGACCGTTGTACGTTGCCAGCGCGGAGGAAGACCAATGGTCGGACCCGAAAGGAGAGTTTTTGGGAGCGGTTCAGACCGAGCCTGTGTACCGCCTGTATGGTAAAGTAGGGCTGGGAACGACCACCCTTCCAGTGGTCAATCAACCGGTTGGGCAAACCGTGCGCTACCACGACCGCACCGGTAAGCACGACGTTACGGACTACGACTGGGAGCATTACCTGCGGTTTGCGGATGAATTAGTTCGGTAGTCCTGCCTACCTTTGCGGTATGACTCCCGATAACGATCCCCGTCCGTGGACGGTTGAAAGCTCCGAATACATTCACCAGTTGCCGTGGTTTACGGTTCGTAAGGATGCCATCCGAATGGAAAGTGGCGGCTCAATTCCCGATTATTTTATTCTTGAATACCCCGATTGGATCAACGTCGTCGCGGTGACAACGGACGGCCAATTGGTGCTGATCCGGCAGTATCGCCACGGCATCGCAGGGGTTCACTACGAACTATGCGCGGGTGTTGTCGATCCGAACGAAGATCCGCTTGTGGCAGCCCAGCGCGAACTACTAGAGGAGACGGGTTTCGGGGGCGGTCAGTGGACACCGTTGATGACACTCTCTGCCAATCCGGGGACACACGCTAACCTGACCCATGCTTTTCTGGCAGTGGGCGTAGAATTGCAACAGGCGCAGCATCTCGAAATAACCGAAGAAATTACGGTCCATGTGGTGTCGCCGGAACGCACCTGGGAAATTATCAATAACGGCGAAATGATGCAGAGCCTTCATCTGGCTCCTTTGCTGAAGTATCTGGCTGGTCGATGATTCTTTATATTTCCTGACCAGCTGGACTTATTTCGCGGTATCTTTGCGGTTCACTATTGGGATTGGGTTGATTTGTTGAACAGGCAACCCAATTTGAAGACGAATCGTTAGGAATGATCATCCCTCTTGCCCACCGCGCTGATCAAACGCAGGAATACTATTTTTCGGTAAAACTGACCGAAGTCCGTCGCTTACAGGCGGCTGGAAACGATGTAATTAACCTGGGTATCGGGAACCCGGACCTGATGCCGTCGGCCAATACGATCGATGCGCTTATTCAGTCGGCGCAACAGCCAACGGCGCATGGGTATCAACCGTATAAAGGTACCCCCGGCCTACGTAAGGCTATAGTGCAATTTTATGCGCATACCTATGGTGTGCCCCTCGATGCCGATACCGAAATTTTACCGCTGATCGGTTCGAAAGAAGGCATTACGCATATCTCGATGACCTTTTTGAACGAAGGCGATCGGGTCCTTGTCCCTGAACTGGGTTATCCGGCCTACCGGGCCGTGAGCAGCATGGTAGGGGCGAAGGTTGATGAGTATCCGTTGCTGGAATACGGTGGCTGGCAACCCGATTGGGACGTTATGGCTGAGCTGGTGGCGCAGTCGTCGGACAGCGGGCGGACCAAAATTCTGTGGATGAATTATCCGCACATGCCGACGGGCGCACCTGCTACCCACGCGTTGTTCGAGCGTGCCGTACGGTTTGCGCATGATCATCGGATATTGCTCTGCCACGATAATCCGTACAGCCTGATTCTAAACAAAAAATCACCCATCAGTCTCTTGTCCATCGATGGAGCGAAGGACGTGGCTATCGAACTAAATTCGTTGAGCAAATCGCACAATATGGCCGGTTGGCGCATTGGCTGGATGGCTGGTACCAAAGCGTACGTCGATGCGGTGCTGACGATGAAGAGCAACGTCGATTCGGGGCAGTTTAAACCGCTGATGGACGCAGCCTCCGAAGCGCTGACCAACTCCGACGACTGGCATCGGGAGCGTAACGCCGTTTATCAGGGACGATTGGATGCTATTCACGCGTTTCTGGATGCGCTTGGCTGCACGTATACCACCGATCAGGAAGGATTATTCATCTGGGCTAAACTACCCGAGTCGGTGGAGTCGGCGGAGAAGCTAGTGGATGATCTGCTACAAACGAAACATATATTTATCGCACCGGGCTTCATCTTTGGACCGAAAGGTAATCGCTACATCCGGGTGTCACTCTGCATGCCAAAAGAACGCATTGAAGAGGCCGTAAAACGCTTAACATCATGGTCGTAAGTATAGTGGGAATAGGGTTGCTAGGCGGGTCGTTCGCGCTGGCAATTCGTGAGAAATATCCGAAAATGCGCTTTATCGGCGTCGATGCGTCGGTTGTGAATGGTCAGCTGGCGTTGGCTAAAGGCATTGTTGATGAGGTGTTGCCACTGGCCGAAGCGGTAGCGCAAAGTACGCTGGTTGTCATGGCTACGCCGGTCAATGTTATTATTGATCTGTTGCCGGTTGTGCTTGAGCATTTGCCGCCGGGGGCTACCGTAATCGATCTGGGATCAACAAAAGGGCTGATCTGTAGCATTGCCGATGCGCACCCCAAGCGGGCGCAGTTCGTCGCCGTTCACCCGATGGCCGGAACCGAAAATTCGGGACCCGGCGCGGCTTTCAAAGAGTTGCTGCCCGGTAAGAACCTGATTGTCTGCGATCGGGAGAAAAGCAATCCAGAAAGCCTGACGCTCACCGAAAGCCTGTTCCGGGATATTGGCATGAAGTTGTTTTACATGACTCCGAAAGAGCATGACCTGCATCTTGCCTACGTATCGCACCTGAGTCACATCAGCGCATTTGCCCTCGGGTTGACGGTGCTGGAAAAAGAAAAAGACGAGCAGGCCATTTTCGACATGGCGAGTACCGGCTTTAGCTCGACGGTGCGACTGGCCAAAAGCTCTCCGCAGATGTGGGCACCCATTTTTGACCAGAATCGGGCGAATGTTTCGGATGCGCTGACGGCTTATATCGAATTTCTGCAACGTTTCAAAGAAGTTATCGACAACCAGGATTTGACGACCTCCTTCGAGTTTATGCAGCGAGCCAACGTCATTCGGCGCGTACTGGACGGTATTGAAAAACGGTAATAATTTTATTGCCGACAGACACTTAGACGGAGTTATCTAAAAACTTGACAGCACGGGTTATACAAAAAACGTTTCTGTTGGTTTATGAAGAGAATACAGGACAGTCATACTTGTCCCGTTTCTGACTAACCAACTATAAATAGTTATGCAATCAACAGAAACACCAGCAGTGCAGGCTGGCACAATTACAATTGGCGGTGATCTGACCGTAAATCGGATGGCTTTTGGGGCAATGCGCTTGACGGGTGACGGTATCTGGGGACCACCGAAAGATCACGACGAGTGCATTCGCGTGCTGAAACGTACGGTCGAACTCGGAATTAATTTTATTGATACCGCTGACAGCTACGGTCCCTACGTGTCCGAAGAACTCATTGCCGAAGCGTTACATCCGTACAAAGAAGGTCTGGTAATCGCAACAAAAGGGGCACTACTTCGTACGGGTCCAAACCAGTGGCCGGTAGATGGGAGCCGTAAACACCTGGAAGAAGCTCTTGATGGTAGCCTGAAACGACTGAAAGTAGAGCAAATTGACTTGTATCAATTGCACCGATTTGACCCCCAGGTGCCTTCTGAGGAGTTTTTAGGCTTTCTGAAAGAAGCTCAGCAACAGGGAAAAATCAAGCACATCGGTTTGTCGGAGGTAGATATCGAGCAAATCGAGGAAGCCAAGCAATATTTCGAGGTTGTGTCTGTCCAGAACATGTATAATTTCGGTGAGCAGCGATGGAATAACGTCCTGAAATACTGTGAGCAAAATAACATCGCGTTTATCCCGTGGTATCCGTTGAACGCCGGTAACGTATCTGCTCAGCAGGCGATCAAAAAAGTAGCCGAGCGTCACAACGCAACGGATTATCAAATTGCGTTGGCCTGGTTGCTGGCTGCATCGCCGGTTATGCTGCCGATCGCTGGAACGTCGTCGGTCAAACACCTGGAAGAAAACGTGCAGGCCGCAACCATCAAGTTGACGGACGAAGATTTTCAAGATATGCCGCTTCCTCAGTAAGGTACTTCCATTCGGCTTATGAACGGTTATAAGTGCATAAGTCGAATGGAGCATCGCTATTCATCACAAATCAAGCGCTAAACGATCATGGCTATACCAACCAATCAGGATACCCAGCAATTGCTGGTTTCAACGCTACAGCGGTTACAGCAGGGAGCCGAGCATATAAGTCCGGTCGATGAGTTAATTAGTCAATGGAGTGATGCCCTGGGAGAAGGTAATCTAACGCTCGAAAACGTCGCTGATGAGCTGTTCGCGCTGAAGCAGGCACTCGCCGAAGGAAAAGCGGCTAAAATTGCCGGATCGTTGCACACGCTTAGCAAACTGACCAAGCAAGCGGCCAGCGAATCGTCGGAGGTGGGTTTGGTTGGGCAATTGCTGCAACTAGCCGAAGTTCTTGATGGTTTATCTGCCCGAGTCGCTCAGTCGTGATTGTATCGCTGATAAACGAGCAACAAAAAATGGAATGTCGAACGACATTCCATTTTTTGTTTAAGCATGTATAATCTTATGCTGCCTGATGCAAAGCTTTGATCTTTTCGTGAGCGCCTTTTAGCTCGCTCAACTGCTTCTGTAGATCTTCTTTGATGTATGCGGGGATGTTGTCCTTCTCAATAGCATCCTGATAGGCTTCCACCGCTGCGTTCTCACCGAATTCTACGGAACTCAGGATGGTATCCCGGTTTTTGCCCGTAACAGCCGATTTAATGTCGATCCATGCCCGGTGCAATTTGCTCGACAGATCTGTCGAACCTGCGTCAGCAACAGCCGTACCATCGATCCGAACGATGTGCTCAGCTAATTGGCTGCGGAATTGTTCGCTCTGGATGATCATGTGGCGGAACAGATCGTTCAGTTGAGCATCTTCGCTGTCTTTGATAGATTCTTCGTAGCCGTGAATGCGGTCATTGTTGATTTTGACCAGATCGTTGAGGTCATCAACGATTTCTTTGTTATCAATCATGACAATTTTGCTTTGATAGTTAATGAATTCAAAGTCAATAACCCTTCGATTGATTAATTGTTTGTGATGTAACGACCTGACAATAAAAAAGAGACTACTAAGAGCCTCTTTTTTATTGCTGTTGCAGGAAGACTGTGATTACAACCGGATAATCTCAGCGCCGATAGCGTTCAGACGGGTATCGATGTGTTGGTAACCCCGATCAATCTGCTCGATGTTGTCAATGATACTGGTGCCCTGCGCCGATAAAGCCGCGATCAGTAAAGCAACGCCCGCCCGAATATCGGGAGACGACATGCGAATACCTTTTAGGGGAATCTGACGGTTCAGCCCAACAACGGTTGCCCGGTGCGGATCGCAGAGGATGATCTGCGCGCCCATGTCGATGAGCTTGTCCACGAAGAACAACCGGCTTTCAAACATCTTCTGGTGAATGAGTAGCGTTCCCTGGGCCTGAACCGCCGTAACGAGTACAATGCTCAGCAGATCGGGGGTAAAACCAGGCCAGGGCGAATCGGCAACGGTCATCATGCCGCCATCAAGGAAGGATTCGATTTGATAACGGTCCTGCGCCGGAATGAAGATATCGTCGCCCCGGTACTCGATCTGAATGCCTAACCGACGGAACTGGTCGGGGATGATACCCAGCTCGGGAATCCGGCAGTTCTTGATGGTGATTTCTGATTGGGTCATAGCCGCCAGGCCAATGAACGAGCCAATCTCGATCATATCGGGAAGCATGGTGTGCTCGGTCCCGTGGAGTTCCGATACGCCTTCGATGGTGAGCAGGTTAGAACCGACGCCCGAAATTTTGGCCCCCATCGAATTAAGCATTTTGCTCAACTGCTGAAGATAGGGTTCGCAGGCTGCATTGTAGATAGTCGTTGTGCCTTCGGCCATAACAGCGGCCATCAGAACGTTGGCCGTACCTGTTACCGAAGCTTCGTCGAGCAGCATGTATGTACCCCGCAGATTGCTGGCATCCACCTGATAATAGCCGCCATCGTTAGCATCGTAGTTGAACTGAGCTCCTAGTTTTTCGAAGCCCAGGAAGTGCGTATCCAACCGACGACGCCCGATCTTATCGCCACCGGGCCGCGGAATCCGGCCTTTTTTGAAACGGGCGAGCATGGGACCGAGCAACATGACCGAACCCCGGAGAGCTGCGGCCTTGCGCTTGTACGTGTCGCTTTCGAGATAATCGAGGTTAACATCCGATGCAACGAAGCGGTACGAATTTTCGCCGATTTTGGTTACCCAAACGCCGAGGTCGCCCAGCAGATCGATGAGTTGATTGACATCCCGGATTGTTGGAATGTTATGAATCGTGACGGGTTCTTTGGTTAACAGAACAGCGCACAGGATTTGGAGGGCTTCGTTTTTTGCCCCCTGAGGAATCAGTTCACCTTTGAGCTTGCGCCCACCCGTAATTTGAAATGAAGCCATTGCTAGTATAATGAATGATGAAATAACAAACGATGAATGATCAATGCTTTCGGAAAAGGACATTCATCATTCACCGCCCGTTACTGTCGATACTACCGTCTCCGGCGGTCGTTATTGCGATTATTGTTTGGTCGGCCTCCCTGGTTTGGCCCGTCGTTGCGGAAGTTGCGCTGATTACCGCCCTCGTTGCGGTTGTTGGGACGCCCTTGTGGGTTGTCGCCCCGGTTGTTCCGATTGCCCGGTCCGTCGTTGCGGAAATTGCGCTGGTTGTTGTCGTTCCGGTTATTAGACCGGCCCTGGGCGTTATCGTTCCGGTTGTTCCGGGCCTGATTGCCGCCGTAATTTCCACCGACGCGTTGTGGTTGATTTTGGTCACCGGTGCGTTCGCGCGGAGTCGCGTCTACCAGACCCTGTTCCCGAATCAGTTTGATATCGTCGCTCAACTTCCCGTTTGACAGTTCGATCAGACTTTGGTAGATCGTTTCGTCTTCGACGGCCTCCTTGTTCCAGGCCTGATAAAAAGTCCGCATGAGCCGCATCAGGTATGATACGAACGCGCGCTTTTCTTCAGGGTCTTCTACCGAAATTGCTTTCGCTATCAGTAAATCAACGTTTCGGCCGAAGTGTTTAAATTTCAGATGGTGCGTATTATAAGGAACGGGCTGCGGTTTCTTGCCCAGTGCTTCTTCCGACGGTGGTGGATATGGACTATCTACATCCAGCGTAAAGTTCGATATGATGTACAGGTCATCCCACAATTTGTTGTAGTAGTCCTGCCCATCTTTCATGTTGGGGTGAATTTGACGCATCAACTCAACCAGAATATGCGCGTAGCGGGTGCGCTTTTCCCGGTCTTCGATGTTGACCATGTTGTCAACCAGTTTTTGGATACTGCTGCCGTATTCTTTCAAGGGCATTGACTGATTTATGAAAAGAAAACAAAAGTACAAAGAATGCCGCAAGGGGCAAGGGACAGCCAGCACCTAGTCGGTGATAGATGCGTTCATTGACTGATCTGCAAGTAACCGCACTCGTATAAGCAGAATAGTCAATATCGTTACTTATTTAACAACAGAGCCTTTAGCAACCGAACAGGATGGGCGGAAAGCCCTATCTTTGCCGGCCATAGTCAAATTCCGGCCTAAGGCTGTTTACCATGTCATTAATTCGCACCTACCGACCTGAGCTTACCGATACATTCCGATTGAGCGTGCCTATTATCATTGCTCAGCTGGGCGTTGTGTTGATGGGTGTTACAGATAACCTGTTTGTCGGGCGATTGTTAGGAGCCGTTCCGCTGGGAGCCGCTGGTTTGGCCAATTCGCTGTCTTTCCTGATGTCGAGCATTGGTGTGGGCGGACTAAGTGTTGTCGCTGCGTTGGTGTCAAAAGCGCACAGCCAGCAGGACGCAGCCGCCATTAATCGGTTGTTTCGGGGTGGATTACGCGTATCGCTGCTTTTCAGCGTAGTATTCGGCGGTTTGTCGGTATTGCTGGCGTTTAATTTTAGCTTGTTTGGACAGACTGCGGAAATAACCAAGCTCGCCCGCGATTTTATGCTGATCGTCAGTGTATCGCTGTTGCCCTTGCTGGTTTTTGTCGCCACTCGACAATTGGCGGATGGCCTACGCTACCCACGGATCGCCATGGCAATCACCATGTCGGCGCTGGCGCTGAATGCCTTTTTCAATTATGTACTGATCAAGGGAGTCGGGCCATTTCCCGAATTAGGATTAATGGGGTCGGCAACGGCTACGTTGCTTTCCCGGCTGTTTATGGCGGTGGCCATGTTGGCTTATGTGTACCGATCAGCACGATTTAAACCGTATCTGCAACAAGCGTTTCGAAAGCTACCTATCAATGAGGAAGTTAATACGATTCTGAAGCTCGGTGTTCCCGGTGGATTAACGTTCTTTTTCGAGGTCGCCACGTTTTCATTGGCTGTTGTGATTGTTGGCTGGCTGGGTGAGGATCGACTGGCCGCTCACCAGATTGCTATAAACATGGTGTCGGTGACGTATATGATGGCAACCGGTATTTCGTCGGCTGCGGCTATCCGGGTGGGGGCCGCTGTTGGCTCGGGTAATCGCGAGGGTGTGTTTCGGGCGGGTATAGCGGCTTTTATGCTGTCGGTAAGCTTTATGAGCCTGGCCGCTGTCTTATACCTGACAGCCAACGAATGGTTGGTATCACTTTACATCCGCGATAATCCTGCTGTTATGCGCATCGCTGCTTCCTTGGTCATTGTGGGTGGATTCTTTCAGCTTTCCGATGGGGTTCAGGTTGTAGCGTTGGGATGTCTGCGGGGCTTATCCGATGTCAATGTACCCACCATCATTACGTTGTTTTCGTACTGGGTCGTCGCGCTGCCGTTGAGCTATGTGCTTGCTTTTTCGTTTCGCATGGATGCCATTGGCGTGTGGATCGGTCTACTGATGGGGTTGAGCATAGCCGCTGTTTTGCTTACGATCCGTTTCTTTCGGCGCATCCGTCGCTTTGATCTTAACGGAATTGATCTACAGCCGAGTTCAGGTAGCCATTGATGAGCGAACATATCTAGCTATCTGCTAGATTTATACCACTTTAGCCTTATGTCTCTTAAATGTATAGACTATACTAGGCAAATTAAACAGTGGCTAAAGGAAGATAATATAGGATAAAATATTGGATGTATAATTTAAGGATAAGAAGATAATCGGAAAATAACAGGATGTCGGTATCATTGTGTAGCGCCAGACCTGGTAAACGTGTCTTTGTCGAGATAATGACTCGTTTGCACAGATCGTGGATCTATTCTTTTACCAATAAACCCCGATTGTATGTCTGTTTATCTACTTAACCATGCCCGAAAAAAGCTTCGGCACTGGTGGTTGTTCACCCTCTTGCTGCTGATCTCCTCGGTCGGCTACGCGCAGACAAGTATTACCGGAACCGTTACCGACGCGGGTACGGGTGAAGCACTGGCTGGAACAACAGTCCAGGTTAAAGGAACGAACGTCGGTGCGACCAGCGACGCCAAGGGACAGTATCAGATTTCGCTGCCTGCTAACGGACGGATACTTGTTTTTTCGTTTATTGGCTACCAGCCCACGGAAGTTACGGTTGGTAATCAAAGTGTTGTCAACGTTAAGCTGACGAACTCAGATAATGCGCTGGGTGAAGTCGTTGTGGTCGGGTATGGCGTGCAGAATCGCCGGGATATTACCACCTCGATCGGATCAGTGCGGTCGAAGGATCTGGCCAATCAGCCTGTGGCCAGCTTCGATCAGGCACTGGCGGCTAAGATTGCCGGGGTGCAGGTAACGCAAACGTCGGGGGCTCCGGGGGCGGCTTTGTCGGTTCGGGTGCGCGGTACCGGCTCAATCAGTGCGGGTAACGATCCACTCTACGTCATCGACGGTATTCCGCTTTCGCGCGACACCAAATACGCGACCGGGAGCACCAACACACAGTTTCCCGACAATCCGATCAACGTACTCAGTACGATCAATACCGACGATATCGAGTCGATTGAAGTGTTGAAAGATGCGTCGGCGGCTGCCATTTACGGTTCACGCGGCTCGAACGGGGTGGTCTTGCTGACGACCAAGCGCGGAAAAGAAGGAAAAACAGTCGTTAGCTACGATGGCTACGCGGGTGTTCAGCAGGTGTCGAAGAAGATCGATATGGTCAACGCCTATGAATATGCCCAGCTTAGCTACGAAGCTAAAAATAACGCGTATCTGGACCGCAACCCGAACGGTAAAGCGACCGATGCCAATGACGTTCGCAGTCGGGGGGTTGGTGCGCCAAGTACGCTTATCCAGCCCGAAATTGTGCCGTACCTGTCGGGTCAGTCCGGTTTGACAAATACCGATTGGCAGGATGCAATTTTCCGGTCGGCGGCCATTCAGAATCATACACTGTCTATCTCGGGCGGAAAAGATAACGTTCGTTTTTACGTATCGGGCAACTACCTGAACCAGCGGGGCGTCGTAATCAATTCTGGCTACAAACGCTATAGCGCGCGGGCTAACGTCGAAGTGAAAAGCGGTCGGTTAACGGCTGGTATCAACCTGAACCCAACTTACGGGTACCACGATCTGGTCAAAGCCGAAGGGCCTTATCTGGGCGAAGGAATCATTGGATTGGCCTTGCAAATGCCGCCGATCTTTCCGGTTTACAATACCGACGGATCGTATAACTGGGGTGGCAACGCCTGGGGCTACGGGGCTACGTCCATCCTGAACCCGGTGGCTATTACCAATGAAGTACGGGACAAAATGAGCCAGATTCGGTTGCTGGGTAACGTGTACGCGCAGTATAACTTCACCAAAGATTTGTCGTACCGGCTTAGTCTGGGTACCGACATCAACAGTTTCCAGCGCGATTATTACCGACCCTCGATCCTCGAAGTGCGCGACCGGAAGGGAGCATCGGTACCGACGGGTTTTTCACGGGCGCAGAATTTTGTGGACTGGCTGGTTGAAAACACGGTTAACTACAACCATGCATTCGGCGCGCATAACGTATCGGCGCTGGTCGGTTTTACGTCGCAGAAAGATCGTCGGGTTGCGAATGAACTTACAGCTACCAACTTCCCGAATGATCTGGTAACGACGCTCAACGCTGGGCAAGTTTCGTCGGGTAGCTCGGATATTCAGGAGTGGTCGTTGCTGTCGTATTTAGGTCGGGTTCAGTACGATTACAACGGTAAATACCTGCTGTCGGGCGCCGTTCGGGCGGATGGGTCGTCGCGGTTTGGTCGTGATAACCGGTGGGGTTATTTCCCCTCGGTATCGGCTGGCTGGAATATTTCGCAGGAGCCGTTCCTCAAATCAGCTACCTGGATGAGTGATCTGAAAGTACGCGCCAGCTACGGTCTGACCGGTAATTTTCAGATTCCAAACTACGGTTCAATCAGTCTGCTGAGCTACCAAAACTACATTTTGGGACCTGAAACGATTGTGAGCGGTCTGGCACCGAGCAACTCGGCCAACGACAAGCTGAAGTGGGAAAAAACGGCGATGCTTGACATTGGTTTCGACGTTAGTTTCTTCCGCAATAAACTGAACCTTACCGTCGATTACTACAACGCCAACACCTCCGATCTGCTGCTAAACGTGCCTGTTCCGCGTGCATCCGGCTTCAGCACGGAGTTGCAGAATATCGGTAAGGTGAACAACAAAGGAATCGAGTTTACGCTGGGAACGCGCCAGACATTCGGGCGTTTACGCTGGGATGCCAGTGCGAACATTGCGTCCAACAAAAACAAAGTCGTCGCCCTCGGACCGTCGGGTGATCCGATCATTGTGGCGGGTGGTGTGGCCGGAGCGCAGTTCATTACGCAGATCGGTCGTCCTATCGGCGAGTACTACACCATGATCTACGACGGTGTATTCAAAAATCAGGCAGAGGTCGATGCTTACCCGCATACGTCTACGACCCGCCCCGGCGACTTCAAATTTATCGACAATAACAAAGACGGTAAAATCGATTTCAGCAGCGACCGGGCGGTTACGGGTAGTTATTTTCCAAAGTATACGTTTGGGTTCAACACCAATCTGGCGTACGGTGGATTCGATCTGGGCGTTGCTGTACAAGGTGTTCAGGGCCACAAAATTCTGAATCTGCTGCGTCGCTACGTTTATAATATGGAAGGAAACGGTAATCTGTTCAAAGGTGCGTTGAACCGCTGGCAGTCGGCCGAAAATCCGGGCAACGGACTGGTTAACCGGGCCAATCGGCTGGCATCAGGATCGAACGGTGAAATTTCGACCTGGCATATTGAAGATGGCTCGTACGTACGAATCCGTACCATTACGCTCGGCTACACGCTACCGTCTACGCTGCTGTCGCGTCTGGGACTTAGCCGGGCACGCGTGTACGTAACCGCTCAGAACCCGTTCACCTTCACCAAATACCTCGGTTTCAACCCGGAGGTGAACAGCCGTCCCGATAGTGCTTTATCGTCGGGTGAGGATTATGGTACCTATCCGTTACCGCGCACAACGTCGGTCGGTTTAAACCTTTCATTCTGAAACAGCCATGAAAAAGATAACCTTACTTGTTGCCTGTCTGATCGGCTTGTCGGCTTGTCAGAAAGATTTTCTGGATTTAAAGCCTCAGTCGCAACCTAACGTCGATAACTTTTATAAAACCGCCAACGATTTCGGCAATGCGGTAAACGGTGCGTACGACGCGTTGCAAAGTGCCAATCAGTACGGTGGCGATTATAACACCTTGAGCGAAGCGCGGAGCGATAATGTTCTCGATAACGACCCTTCGTCCGGTTCCGGTCTGCGCTACAACATAGACCGGTTTATTGAACCAACAACGAATACGGTGCTGCGGGATACCTGGGGGAGTCTGTACACGGGCATAAACCGGTGTAATCTGATCCTGGACAAGATCGACGCTGTATCGATGGATGCTACGCTGAAAGCCCGTTACAAAGGAGAAGCGCAGTTTATTCGGGCGTTGTCGTATTTCAATCTGGTGCGGTTGTGGGGGCGTGTTCCGCTCGTGCTGACCGCCGGAACGACTACCGAAGCTCGTTCGTACAAGCGTAACGAGGTAACCGAAATCTATACCGCGATTGAAAAAGATTTGACCGATGCCGCAGCGGGTTTGCCAGCCAGTTATACGGGTAACGATGTCGGACGGGCTACGTCGGGCGCGGCCAAAGGGCTGTTGGGAAAAGTTTACGTTACCGAGAAAAAATATGATCTGGCTGTACCCGTACTGAGAGATCTGGTAAACGGAACAACGTACCAACTGCTTCCGAATATCGCCGATGTGTTTTCGGTGACGAATAAAAACAACGCTGAATTGCTGTTCGCGGTGAAATTCAAAAAAGGCGGGTTGTTAGGCGAAGGGCACGGCTCCTGGTACGGAACGAGCATCGGCGACAACATCGAATCGTCGCTACGGGCGGCTTACGCGGCAACGGACAAGCGGCTACCCCTGACGGTTCAGGTTCCGGTACCTAGTAGTATCAACGTTGTACCAAGAAAGTTCTACGATGAGCTATCGGCTACCAACGACGTCGGCAACGACTTTCCGGTATTGCGTTTTGCTGATGTGCTGCTGCTGTACGCCGAAGCGTTGAACGAAGTAGGGTATCAGGCCGATGGCGAAGCGTTCAAAGCGCTGAACCGGGTCCGTACGCGGGCGGGCGTTGCTACCTACACCGCTGCTCAACTGGCAACGAAAGAAACATTTCGGACGGCGGTTATCAACGAGCGACGGCTGGAACTAGCACTGGAAAATGATCGCTGGTTCGATCTGATCCGCACCGGAACCGCCGTTGAGGCTATCAAGGTAACGGGAATCACCATGCCCGCCAATCGGGTTGTATACCCAATTCCGCAGTCGGAAATCGACGTATATAACAACAAAACCACCTTTCCGCAGAACGACGGTTATTAACTGTAACGTGGGCCTCTGGTCCGCAGGGTGAAGATGAGTGTTGTTGGTGACTATAGCAACCGGCTTCTCTCTGCGGACCAGAGGTCCGCGTTACGTTAGAAGACCAGGTTAAAGGTGCTGCCCGTTCCGGGAGTGGACGTAGCGGTTAACTGACCACCGTGAAGCTGCATGATCTGTCTTGACAGGCTCAGGCCAATGCCGGAGCCTGTTTTTTTTGTGGTATAGAATGGGATGAAAATCTGTTCCAGCGCTTCGGGTTCGATGCCCGGTCCATTGTCCGATACGCTGATGATAACGCGTGGACCATCCGCTACGGCTTCCAGATGAATTGCCGGGTCGGGCGTTTTGTCAAGGCTTTCTACCGCATTCTTCAGTAAGTTGATCAGAACCATTTCGATCTGATCGGCGTCGGCGCGGATAGCCAGATTGGGCAGCGCTGTTGTCGTCGTAATTTTGACCGATTGTTTATGGCTGTTCGCTTCGGTGAGTTGTACGGCGTGTCGCATCAGCTCAGCTACCGAAACGTCGGCAAAGTTGGGTTGCGGAATCGTTGTGAAGTGCCGGTACGCGTCCACAAACCGCATCACACCCGCACCGCGTTGCTCGATGGTGGTCAGGGCATCCCGAAGATCGGTAACCGAAGAAGAAAACAACTGATCCGATGTATCGAGGGATGAGAGTCCGGATTCGGTGATCGGTACCAGATCGGTTTCGACAATATCGCGCATCGTGCCCGCCAGTGATACGATGGGCGTAATCGAATTCATGATCTCGTGCCGGAGAACCTTGGTCAGGTTTTGCCACGCGTCCAGTTCGCGCTGTTGCAGCTCGGTACGGATATTTTGCAGTGACGCTACCGTTACCAACCGACCCCGTAGCCGAACAGCGGTGCACCGAACGGATAATTCGCCATCGGTTCCGGTTTGGTACGAAACGGGTGTAGACGAAGCCGTGGATGACTTAAGCACGTTGACCAGATCGGCATGGGTAGCGTTAAGATCGCCGAGTGTGCGCAGTCGGTACGTGCCTAACAAGCGCAGGGCGGTCTGATTGACTAACTCCACTTGCCCTGCCGAATCAAACGTCAGCAAACCGACGCTGACGTGCTGAACAATGGTATTGACATAATGAAGGTTCGCTTCTTTTTCGGCTCGTGCCTGCCGGAACGCATCCAGTACTTCGTTGAACTGGTCGTTGAGTTCGTGAAACGACGGACCAAGGTTGCTGTCGGCCCGGAAGGCAACGGCGAAATCGGAGTAGCGCACTGACTCCAGAAAGCGCGTTAGCTTGCGGTTCAGGCTGGTAACATATCGGTAGAGGTTTACCGATATGACCACCAGCACAATAAACAAGGGCAAGAACACCAGGCCGTTACTGCCTTGCAGGTAAAAGTAGGTTACGGCAATAGTCAGGGCGACCATCACCGCGATACGCCACCCAACCCCCAAGGCAAAACGATTCATGGCTTAGGCGATCCAGGTGAATGGGTATTCAAGAGTGGGTACTTTGGTTCGATCAGCAATCCGACGTAGCCGGTTTGGTAAGGCCATCACATAATCGCGGGCGCGTTGACCGGCATCGTCGAGATCCGTTATCGATGCGATTTTCCAATCCGTCAACAGATCATCCAGAATCTCAATATAGTCGTGCGTCGTGTAGACACCGAGCCGCTGGGCCGCGTCGGAGAAGTGGCTAAATGTCTGCCCGATTTTAACGCCGGTTTCGCGCAGGAAGTGAGCGGGCATCACAATCTTTTTGCGCATCATATCCTCAAAAGCCAGCATCATCTCCGTAGGATCAACCTCAAAAATCTGACTCACGAACGCTTTGTACGCTTTGGCGTGACGCATCTCGTCGGAGGCAATGACACCACAAATTTTAGACAGTTGGGTACAACCCGCTTTCTTAGCCAGCGTAGCCGTTCGGCGGTGCGACAGGTTGGTGGCTAATTCCTGAAAGGAGGTGTACACAAAATTGCGGTACGGATCGCGGCCCGTTCCAATATCAAAGCCGTCGGCAATGAGGTACTGGGTTGATACTTCCATCGCCCGCATGTTGACCCGTCCCGACAAGTACAGAAACTTGTTCAGCAAATCACCATGCCGGTTTTCTTCGGCGGTCCAGCCCCGTATCCACTGCGTCCAGTTCTGCGGACCACTCTGATCGACACCTTCCATATCCATCAACCAGGATTCGTAGGTGGGCAGTGCTTCTTCGGTAATTGTATCGCCGACAAGTACGGCTACGTAATCGTAGGATAGTTCACGAACGCTTTCGCGCAGCAACTTAACTTCGTCCAGAAAATTGTCCTGTGTGGTGTCAGGCAGCAGGTCAGCCGGTTGCCAGTTTGTTTCAATTGGTTTAAGAAAATCACCTAGTACGGTATCTATTTTCTCACCAACGAAACGCATTACGTCCACACGTGAGGCTGATAATATCATAGGAATAATAAAAGAAAATGATCAATCCAATCAATCGTATTGCAAGGTACGCTTAAAACAAACGATAGATTGGGTATGGTTTGCTTTTTATGGCAGACTAAAACGGACGGATTGCTATTTTTGGGGTAAAATGCCGTTACAGGCGCTTGTGCTACCGAAAAAGACTGTATGAAAAAAATTCTGGATTATCTGCTGAGCTGTGTCTACCTGCTTTTCTTTGGATTAACGTTATGTGTATTTCACGTTCTTCAGGTGGTGGCATTTCATGGATTCGGTAAGCCAGCGCACAAGAAAGTAGTTGACTGGATGAATGCGTTTATTTCGTACGGCTGGTACCTGACCGGAAGCAGCATCCGGTTTGAGCAACCGCAAAACCTGCCAACCGACCGCCCGATTATTTTTGTCGCCAACCACCAGAGCATGTTCGATATTTCGCCGATTATCTGGTTCTTACGTCGGTACACACCCATCTTTGTTTCCAAGATCGAGCTGGCGCGGGGAATTCCGGGCGTATCGTACAACCTGCGAAAAAGCGGAGCCGCCCTGATCGACCGTAAAGACCCGAAACAAGCGATTGTTGAGATTGCCCGGCTTGGCAAACACATCCAGCAAACCAAGCATTCGGCGGTTATTTTCCCCGAAGGAACGCGGTCATCGTCCGGTCAGATGCGCCCCTTCGTGGCGGGCGGACTGGCTATGCTGCTCAAGCGGGCTCCATCAGCGCTTGTTGTTCCCATTGCGGTTCGGGGAACAGGACATTTCAACCCCAAAGGAATCTTCCCGCTGACCTCGTTTTCAAAAATGTCGTGGTACGTTCTGCCGGGTATCGAACCTGCCGGACTGACGCCAGATGATATTGTTCGGCAGGCACAGGAAGCTATTGCGCAGGAGCTTGGTGTTGCGGGAGGTGTCGTTAGCGAGTAAGCCAGTACCAGCGCAGACAAGGCCGTAGAATCCAAACATTTATTGCCCTAGAACAGCCAAAAGGCGTATTTCTGAGGTAACAGTTGCTCCTGCCTCCATTACCTCAGAAAAGAAGATTTATAAACCGAATTTTTCGAGCCGTCTGTACAGCGCCTGACGCGATACGCCCAGTTCGCGGGCCACGTCGGTAATGCTACCCCGGTGTTTTTGCATGGCCTGCTGGATGAGTTGGCGTTCCATGTCTTCCAGTTGCAGCGTTTCGTTGACCGGCGAGGCTGTTGCCGATGAATCTTTTCTGAATACGAAATTATCGGGCTCCAGCAGCGTTCCCTGTGTTAGTTCCGGACGGGCCAGAATGACGGCTCGCTCGACGGCATGTTGCAACTCTCGGACGTTTCCCGGCCAGCGGTACTGTTTCATTTCAGCCAGCAAAGCCGGGCTTAATCCCGAAACCGAACGGTTGTACTGCTTGGCGTACTTTTTTAGGAAATAGTCGGCTAGTGTACCAATATCGGACGGACGTTCGCGCAGGGGAGGTAGATGAAGCTCAATGGTGTTGATCCGGTACAGCAAATCCTGTCGGAATTGCCGCTCAGCTACCCGCTGGTTCAGATCCGAGTTAGTCGCACAAACGAGCCGAACATCAATTGCGCGGGCTTTGTTTGAACCGACACGGGTAACCTGCCGCTGTTGAAGCACCGTTAGCAAGCGGGCTTGCTGGGCTGGCGTAAGGTTACCTATTTCGTCCAGGAAAATGGTGCCGCCGTTGGCTTCTTCGAACCGACCCGCTCGGTCGTCACGGGCGTCGGTGAACGCGCCCTTCACATGGCCGAACAGTTCGCTTTCAAACAAGCTTTCCGTCAATGCGCCCACGTCAACGCTGACAAATGGTTTGTCGCGTCGGTCCGACTGGTCGTGAATGGCGCGGGCTACTAAATCTTTGCCCGTACCATTTTCACCTAAAATCAGCACGTTAGCGTCGGTCGGGGCTACCTGCTCGACTGTTTCCAGAACAGGACGCATTGCCGAACCGATGATGGTTGCGTGTTTGCCGTTCGTTTTTCCGGCGGGTTTTTCCTTCGATCCTTTTTCGGATTCTTCTTTATCCGGCTTCCGGCCTTCAACAGCTCCCCGGATCGTATCCAGAAATTTATCGTTCTGCCAAGGTTTCAGCACAAAATCGACGGCTCCTGCTTTGATGGCTCGTACGGCCATTTCGACGTCGCCGTACGCGGTAAACAAGATGACTCTGGCTTTTGGGTCGATGTCCAGAATTCGGTCGAGCCAGGCAAATCCCTCGCGACCACTGCTTACATCGCGCTGAAAATTCATGTCCAGTACAATCGCATCGTACCGGTTGTTATTCAGTAGAAAAGGCAATTTTTCGGGATTCTTTTCGATGTCTACCGCACTAACATGCCTTTTTAGGAGCAGCCGGGCCGCTAGCAGCACGTCGGGATCATCGTCGACGAGGAGGAGTTTAGCATCTTGCATATACCAAAGATAAAGAGTCAGCCGATTTGTTGCACGCAGGCACCATTTTCCACTAAATTAAGCATTTCTTACGTACTTTCGCCCCTAAAGTCGTTGAGCGGTTATTGGTCGTGATTTATGGTCATTTACTGGCAATTAATCGTCCAACGATTAGTTAATGCCAACTGATGACAGATAATCCTCAACCACTCAACGACCGCTGGTTTTACGCGCTGGTAGCGGCTGGCGTCTTCCTGAACGCAACGGGATTGTTCCCGCCAATTCTCGAACCCGACGGGGCTTTGTACGCCTGCATCGCCAAGACGATGGCCCAGACGGGTGATTTTGTTGATCTCTACGCCGTTGGTCACGATTGGCTCGATAAGCCCCACTTTCCGTTCTGGGTGTCGGCGCTGAGCTACCTCGTTTTCGGCATCAACACGTTTGCCTATAAATTTCCGGCGCTGCTGTTTTTTCTGGGTAGCGTTTTGTATACCTACAAATTCGTTCGACTCTCATACGCCAAACTGACAGCTCAGGTTGCCGTTCTGGTGTTGCTGACGGCCTTTCACGGTGTGCTTTCGAACAGCGACGTGCGGGCTGAACCGTACCTGATTCTGCTAATCATTGGTCCGGTTTACCATTTTTACCGCGTATTTCTTGGCACGTCTCGAAGTTGGCTGCATCTCGTCTTAGGTTCGTTTCTGACGGGTTGTGCGCTGATGACAAAAGGACTGTTTGTACTCGTGCCGATAGGTGGGGGATTGGTAATTCACTGGCTGCTGACGGGCAACTGGCGTGAGTTCCTGAAGCCGCGCTGGTATCTGGCCGTGGTCCTGTCGTTTGTGTTTACGCTTCCCGAAATTTACTGTTTGTATCAGCAGTTCGATCTGCATCCGGAGAAAGTGGTATTCGGCAATACCAACGTTTCGGGTATCCGGTTTTTCTTTTGGGACAGTCAGTTTGGCCGTTTCTTCAACACGGGGCCCATCAAAGGGGCAGGTGACAAATTTTTCTTTGTCCACACCCTGCTTTGGGCGTTTTTGCCCTGGTCGTTGCCGCTGTACCTGGGCGTCGGAAAAACAATCACAGCCCTGGTCAAACGACAGAATCCTTGGCCAACTCAGTCCCTCCAGACCGGGTCAATCCAGACCGGATCCCTCCAGACCGGGTCAACTGGAACTAGTTCTGAGTATGTCTCGCTGGGGTCAGGACTCGCTACCTTTCTCTTATTTTCGCTATCTGGCTTTCAATTGCCGCACTATTTGAACATCGTTTTTCCGTTTTATGCCATCATGACCGCTCAGTTTCTGGTCGATCTGAGCCCCGTGAATCTCCGTCGCTGGACCAATGCGCAGACGGTTATCGGGGTGCTATTGGCTGTGCTGATCGTTGCGGTATTAGTCGTTGTGCAACCTGCGCATCTGGGTCTGGCCCTGAGCTGGACAATGCTCATTGGTTTTTCGACGTTTGCCTTTTTTCGGAAAAATACGATGCTCTCGTTGATGGGGCGCATGGTCGGGGCGATGCTGTTGCTGGCGGGTATTTTGAATCTGTTTCTGTATCCGACGTTTATGCAGTACCAGGCGGGTTTGGCCGCAGCCCGTTTTGTGAACGAACAACCGCAGCTTAAGAAGCGGCCAACTGTGCTCTACGGTTCGGAAACGTTTGGCGAAAGCTCATGGTCGTACGAATTCTACGTACAGACTCCAACGCAGTACATTCACGAAAACTCGATTGCCGTACTGGAGCAAATGAGCCGTCGGCAGCCCGTACAGGTTTTTACGACCAACACCTACGCGGATTCGCTCGAAGCGCACGGGTTTCAGGTTCGTCGGGTCGCCATCTTTCCGTACTTTCATATCAGTCAGCTGACGTACGACTTTCTGAATTACAACACGCGGTCAACAACACTAAAGCCCTACGTACTGGCCGATGTCAGGCGGTAGAGAGGGCAATTGTGAAACCGGACAGCTATCTGTCCGAAAGCGGACATGATATTTGCTTCACATGTGCGCAATAGTCTGTTAATCAGTGGGTATTGTTAATTGGCATGACTATTGGCGAAGTGAAATAGGCGGACGAGCTTGGGCCACTGCTCTTTTATTCCCTCGTTCGCTTATTAAACATGGATCGCGTCTTACCTAAACGTTTCTGGACAAACCAACGTATCGCCATTTTCGCAGGGGGTACGCTGGTCGTGAGTTTATTAGCATACACATTTTTGTTCGCCGACCGCCGGTCGAAGCTGAACGTCGAAAAAGATAAAATAACCGTATCGAACGTAGCCACCGGACCTTTCGAAGATTTTATTGCCGTTACGGGCGTGGTGCAGCCGCTAAAAACCATTCGGCTGGACGCTATCGAAGGCGGTTATGTAACGCAGAAATTGGTCGAAGGGGGGAACATGGTTAAAAAAGGCGAGGTGCTGCTGAAATTGGAGAACCAAAGCTTAAAACTAAGCTTCCTGCAATCCGAGACCGAAGCCAACCGACTTGTCAACGACTTACAAACTACCCGCCAGCGCTTACAGGTCGAGCGGTTTACGCTCCGTAAAACACTGGCCGATCTCGATGCCCAAATCGATCAGTTAAAAGATACCTACGACCGTCAGGCTAAGCTATACAAAGATAAAGTCGTGTCGGAAGAAGACTACCTGAAAGCCAAGCGTGCCTACGAGCGGATGGCGGGCCAACGTACGATTGAAGTCGAAACGCAGAAGTACCAGGAGCAGAATGCTAAGATACAGATCAAGCAACTCGAAGAGACACTGCAACGCACGCAGCGCAACGTTGCGCTCTGGCAGCAGACTCTGGACAATCTAGTTGTGAAAGCACCGGTTTCGGGACAGCTGTCGAGCATCGATGTAGAAGTGGGCTCGAACATCAACCGGGGACAGAACATTGGCCAGATCGATGATTTGAACGGGTTTAAAATGCGCGTGGGCGTTGATGAACATTACATTAGCCGCGTATTTTCGGGCTTGAAAGGTTCATTTGAATTCAACGGTAAAACGCACGAGCTGGAGATCAGCCGCGTGTATCCCGAAGTGAAAAGCGGCCGGTTTGAAGTCGATATGAATTTTCCAAAAGGTGCGCCCGAAGGCATCAAGCGGGGGCAGTCGTCACCTATTCAATTGGAACTGGGTAAAGCCGCTAAAGCAACGCTGCTGCCGGTTGGTGGCTTCTTCTCCGACACGGGCGGTAACTGGGTGTATGTGCTGGATAAGTCGGGTAAGCGGGCCGTGAAGAGACAAATCACATTAGGTCGCAAGAATCCTGAGTATTACGAAGTGCTGGACGGCCTACAACCCGGTGATCAGGTTATTACGAGTTCCTACGAGAATTTTGGTGACAACGAAGTACTTGAATTTTAATCTTTTTTTGACAGGATTTACAGCCGGGCCGCCGGGCGGATTGAATGATTTCAATTGTCTGCTTTATCCTGTCAAAAAACACGAATCGTAGGGCTGCTCATAGGATTGCCATGATTTCAATTGTCTATTTAATCATGTCAATCCTGTAAATCCTGTCGAATAAAACATGATCCTGTAAATCCTGCCAAGAAAAAAATATGATCCAGACAGTCAACCTTCAAAAACTCTTCGCCACCGAAGAAGTAGAAACCACCGCCCTGAACGGCATCAACATGGAAGTGCGCGATGGCGAATTTGTTGCCATCATGGGCCCGTCCGGTTGTGGCAAGTCCACCTTGCTGAATATCCTTGGTTTGCTGGACAACCCAAGCGAAGGTGAATACAATTTCTACGGAACACCCGTTGCCCGAATGACGGAGCGCCAGCGGGCACAACTGCGTAAAGGGTCCATCGGGTTTGTGTTTCAAAGCTTCAACCTGATCGACGAATTGACGGTTTATGAAAACGTTGAGCTACCGCTGTTGTACCTGAAAACGCCCCCCGACGAGCGTAAAGCGCGGGTTGAAGAGGCTCTGGAACGGATGAGTATCATGCACCGGCGGAATCACTTTCCGCAGCAACTCTCGGGTGGTCAGCAGCAACGGACAGCCATTGCGCGGGCGGTTGTCGCCAAACCAAAGCTGATCCTGGCCGATGAACCGACGGGTAACCTCGACTCGAAAAATGGAGAAGAGGTGATGAAACTACTGGGCGAACTGAACGACGAAGGCACCACGATCATCATGGTAACGCACTCACCCTACGATGCTGGATTTGCGCACCGGATCGTGAACCTGTTCGATGGTAAAGTGGTGACCGAAAATTTCCACGTATAACCCGAAACGGGGTTTAAACCGATTGCTAGAAATAAATAGGCGGCTGAGAAACGGCCTGTCTAATTCCGCGCATCTTTTTAGTGCTGTTGATGGCTCTGTTTCGACTTTTATCCTGAACCCTTATGCTCCGCAATTACTTCAAAATCGCTGTTCGAAGTCTGCTCAAGCACAAACTTTACTCGGGTATCAACGTGTTTGGGCTGGCGCTTGGCATGGCCTGTAGTCTGTTGATTGGCCTGTGGGTAAAGGACGAGTTGAGCTATGACCTGTTTTTGCCCGACGCGGAGCGTATTTGCTTTGTACGAGTCAACTTCACGAATCCAAATGATCCTGCGGCTGACATTGCCACCAATTTTGTGACGCCCGGCCCGTTGCAGGAAGCCATCGCCAAAGACGTTCCCGAAGTAGCGGCCACTGTTAAAACGGATTACGGCCCGGAATACCTGATCAAAGTCGGTGATAAGACAGCCAAAGAACGCGGCCATTTTGCTACCGATGATTTCTTCGGCGTGTTCAATTTGCCCGTCGTTGCCGGTAATCCTAAAGCGGCTCTGAAACAGCCCAATCAAATCATCCTCACCCGAACAGTCGCCGAGAAGTTCTTCCCGAATGGGGAGGCTTTAGGACAAAAACTTCAGCTGAATAACGATAAATACTACGTAGTAGGAGCTGTGATTGAGGATGTTCCGCATAACTCCAATCTGCAATTTGGCTGGCTTGTCAACTGGAACGTTCAGGCGCAGGACTGGATGAAAACCTGGGGAAATAACTCTTTCAGAACGTATGTTCGGCTAAAACCACACACCACCGTGGCGCAGGCCGAAGCCGCCATGAGTACCATTTATCCGCGCCACGCGGGTAAAAATTTCGCGACTGGGCGACCGACGCTTCAGCCGCTTACCGATCTACATCTGTATTCGGATTACAAAAATGGAAAGAGCGTGGGTGGACGTATCGAATACGTTCGCGTTTTTGCGTTGGTGGCTTTGTTTATCCTGCTGATTGCCTGCGTTAACTTCATGAATCTGGCCACGGCCCGCTCGGCAACCCGCGCTAAAGAAGTAGGCGTTCGCAAAGTAGTTGGGGCCTTACGTTCGTCATTGGCGGGGCAGTTTCTAAGCGAATCCGTGCTGACAAGTCTGCTGGCGGCTACGTTGTCGCTGGGCTTTGTATGGCTTGCGTTACCGTCATTCAATACGGTGTCCGGTACTACATTAACCCTCGATCTGACCGATCCAGTACTCTGGCTCATTGTGCTGGGATTAACGATCATTACGGGCGTGCTGTCGGGAAGTTATCCGGCGCTGTTTCTGTCCTCGTTACAGCCTATTAAAATTTTGAAAGGCCGCCTTCAGGTAGGCACGGGGCCTGCGCTGTTTCGTCGGGCTCTGGTTGTTTTTCAGTTTTCGCTGTCTGTTTTCCTGATTGTCGGTATGATGGCAGTCAGTAAACAAATGAATTACCTACGTACCAAAAACCTCGGTCTCGACCGTGAAAACGTGTTGTACTGGCCTATCGAGGGCTTTTCCGAAACAAAACAATACGAAGCGTTCCAGCGCGAAGTTGTCCGGTTACCGTCGATTGCCTCAGCCACTACGGCTGGGTCGTTACCAATCGACATCCAGGGTTCATCGGGCGATTTGCAATGGCCGGGGAAAGATCCGCGTCAGGACAATCAGGTATTCGCTATGTTTGTGGGTAGTGATTTTGCCCGGACGATGAACATCAAACTGGCCGACGGACGTGACTTTCAGGCCAGCAGCCCCGCCGACTCATCGAACTATATCATCAATGAAGCAACGGCCCGGTTGATGCATATGAAAGACCCGGTCGGTAAAGAAGTGCAATTCTGGATGGGAAAAGGTCGGATTGTTGGGGTGCTGAAAGATTTTCACATGCAGTCGCTTCACGAAACCATCAAGCCGATTATACTTTGCTTCAACTACCTGAACACAAGCTATCTGCTGGTAAAGACCCGGCCTGGGCAAACCCAGCAGGCGATTGCGGATCTGGAAAAGCTGTCCAAAGGATACAACCCGAACTACCCGTTCAATTTTCATTTCCTGGATGAAGAATACGAAAAGCTGTACCGGGCCGAGCAGCAGGTGCATACGCTAATTAACTATTTCGGAGTACTGGCTATTTTGATTTCGTGTCTGGGCTTATTTGGTCTGGCCGCATTTACGGCCGAGCAGCGCCGGAAAGAAATTGGCGTTCGTAAAGTGTTGGGAGCCAGCGTTACCAACATCGTTGGGCTACTGTCGCAGGATTTCCTCAAACTGGTTCTGATTGCGCTCGTGCTGGCTTCCCCCTTGGCGTGGTGGGCGTTGAGCAAATGGCTCGATACGTTTGCTTACCAGACGGAGCTAACGTGGTGGCTCTTCGGAGTGGCGGGTGCTCTGGCTATTGTTATTGCGTTCCTGACCGTAAGTTATCAAAGTATCAAAGCCGCTCTGGTCAACCCGGTTACTAGTCTGAAAGCCGAATAACATCACAGTGCTATACGAAAACAAGTATGGCCTATTATCATACCGTTTATGCTTCGTAACTACCTCAAGGTTGCTTTCCGAACGCTTTGGAAAAACCGAACGCACACCTTTATCAATGTCATTGGCTTGTCGGTGGCGTTTGGCACATGCATCCTGTTGTTTCTGACGGCTACTTTCGAACTGTCGTACGACCACTTTCATACCGATTCAAACCGGATTTTTCGGCTGCATTTCCTGTCGTCAAATCGGGATGGTTCGGTTAACAAAGAGTCGCCTATGCCTTTCCCGATTTCGCCCGCGCTGAAAGCCGAATTCCCCGAACTAGAAGGGGTGACGCGCTGGTTTGATCGGAGCGCGAGCGTTCGACGGAATGACCAGACGTACACCAAAGATGTTCGGATGGTAGACGCCGATTTCCTGCACATGTTTACGTTTCCGCTCCAGAAGGGAAATACCCGGACGGCTATGAACAGCCTAAGTGATATCGTCATCAGCGGAAACATGGCCAAAGATATTTTTGGTAGCGAAGACCCTGTCGGTAAACCACTTCAACTACGGCTAAACAATGAATGGAAGGCATTTACCGTAACCGGTGTTATCAACAATGCCCCAAAAAACTCGTCGTTCGAATATGATGCGTTTATTCGGAGTGAGAACGCGGGCGACTATGCCGATAATAAAGGCCGCTGGGATCACGGTAGCCATGATGTTTACGTCAAGCTAAAGCCCGGTACGGACCCGCAAACGCTGCAACGACGTACGCAGGCGCTGATGAACAAGTATTTTGCTTCCGATATGAAGGAACGGCAGGAGCAGGGGTACCCGAAAAATGAACTGGGTTTTCAGCGAAGCCTGATACTTCAACCGCTGCTGGACGTTCACTTCGACACTGAAACGACGCATGGTGCCGGTATCAGCCGCACCTACGTATTCACGCTGATGCTCGTTGGCCTGTTCATTCTGGCGATTGCCTGCATCAATTTCATCAACCTGACCATTGCGCAGTCGCTTTCTCGGGCGCGGGAAGTCGGGGTACGGAAGTCGCTGGGGGCGCAGCGGGGGCAACTGTTCGGCCAGATCTGGGGCGAAACCGTGCTACTGTGTTTCGGTGCGTTGCTCATCGGGTTAGGTCTGGCTTATGGTCTGCTACCGGTATTCAATCGGCTGTTCAGAAGCCAGCTGACGCTGTCCGACTTTCTCCAGCCAACCGTTTTGTTGACAACGATCCTGGGCTTTTTGCTGATCACCTTGGTCGCGGGCGGTTATCCATCCTGGTTTGTAACCCGCTTCAATGCGGTGGAAGTGCTTAAAGGAAAAGTGAAAGTGAGCCGTCCCGGATTACTGCGTAATTCACTGATCGTAACGCAGTTCACAATAGCCTGTCTGCTGATTGTCTGTACCGTTATTGTCCGCCAGCAGATTACGTACCTTCAGCAGAAACCGGTGGGGCTGGATAAAGAGCAGGTCGTTAGCATACCGGTCGGCAACGGACTAAACGGCAACGACGTACTGAAAACCATGCGCGACCGGCTGTCCAATCAACCCAACATCGTGGCTGTGTCGGGTTCCGGCGTCAACATTGGCGCGGGGCTCGACGGGAGTTCGTCGCGGTCCATATACGGATTTATGTACGGTAAACGCGACGTCAGTTGTGACTGGCTACGCGTCGATACGGATTATTTGAAAACAATGGGTATCAAGCTGCTGCAAGGACGCGACTTTAGCCCTAGTTTCAGCACCGACTCCAGCTCGAGCGTGCTGATTACGCAAAGCATGGCCAAGGCGTTAGGCGAAACGAATCCGGTGGGCAAGTTTATCAAGCCTGACAATAAGACGTTCCAGATCGTTGGTGTCGTTGCGGACTTCAATCTATACTCGCTGCACCAGGAAGCAAAACCCATTGCTTTACAAATGCAGTCGAGCTTGCCCATTCAGTACATTCTCGTGCGGGTGAACCCCCAGAATCTAACGGGCGCGATGGAAACCATTAAGGCATCCTGGAAATTGATAGCGCCCAAACAAGAATTTATCGGCTCGTTTCTGGACGAAAACACCGAACGCTGGTACAAACGAGAACGACGACTGGCAAATATCTTCTCATCGGCCGCCGGTATTGCTATCGTGCTGTCGTGCATGGGTCTGTTCGCGATTGCTTTGCTTACCATTCGGCAGCGGACCAAAGAGATCGGCGTTCGGAAAGTGCTGGGTGCGTCGGTGTTTAGCATTGTCGGACTGCTCTCCCGCGATTTTCTCAAACTGGTCATTGCGGCTATTATCATCGCATCGCCGATTGCCTGGTACGCGATGGATCAATGGCTGGCCGATTTCGCTTACAAAATTGACATCGAGTGGTGGGTGTTTGCGCTGTCGGGAATTCTCGCTATCGTGATTGCGCTCCTGACGGTGAGTTTCCAGAGTATCAAAGCCGCTTTAATGAATCCGGTTAAATCGCTCCGTAGTGAGTAAATAACCACTGGTCTACGCCTTCGGAAAGAAATACTGTTTATTGTTCTTAAAAAAAGCCTGGACACAATTGTATCCAGGCTTTCTGTTTAACGAAAAATCAGTGCGTAAAAGTAACAGGTAGTTTTCCGTGAGGCTATTACATTTGTGTCAAAAAATATATAATTCAGGTAGGATTGATTGCCGTGAACGGTGGTGTCGGCGGGGCCGCCCGCGCGGTTCTCAAAACCGACACGGATTGTTGACGCCGAGTGTCGGTTTCTCAAAACCGACACGGATTGTTGACGCCGAGTGTCGGTTTCTCAAAACCGACACCACTCACCCAGCATCACATCACGTATTTTACGGATTCCGGACAATACGTGATGTTTTAAGAACCGCGCGGGCGGCCCCGCCGACACCACCGTTCACAGCAAATCTGACAGGCGTGTGGGATGCGCGGTCGATCATACTCGTCTACGAACAGGCTTTACCCCAGGACGTGGTTAGCCAGGACTTTTTGCAGATCGTAGATATTTACGCTCTTGTTGAACTTCTTGGTGATGCTGGGCGTCTGTTCACTCGAGATCCATATTTTCAACTCCGCGTCCAGATCTAAATGTCCGGCTGTTTCGATGTTGAAGCGCGTGATGGCCCTATACGGAATAGACAGGTAATCGATTTTACGGCCCGTAACACCTTGCTTATCGACCAGGATTAACCGTTTGTTGGTGAACATAAACATGTCTCGGACAAGCGTAAAGCCAATTTCAATGACTTCGCTGTCCGACAGTAAATGCCCGTATTCTTTACTGAGTGATTCAGGTGTTACGGTACCTGCGTTGCCTAATAGTGCGGAGAATAAACCCATGCCACGAACTGTAATTGGTTGAACAGGTAAAGTACGATATTCGCACTTTTTACCTTTAAAATTATTTCTATAGTTGCCGCTACGTATTCTTGATTGCTGGAGTCTGGGCTAGTGTCCACAGCCGTACGAAAATGTCCGGTATCGGACATTTTTTATGTCGTTTTCTAGTTAATGGTCTGATTAATAGTAAGTTGTTGGTCTGGCATGATCCTGGCTTTGAATAGCTACGCATAAGCCTTCTAATTAAGACCTACCCATTGCCGATTATGAAAACGCTACTTACATTATCCCTTCTTGTAATCGGCTTTAGCGCAATGGCGCAACGGTCGTCGTTTAGTAAAGAAGTGACGACCGACGGTCAGCAACTTCGTATTCGTGTTGATGCGCAACAGGGGGAGCATTCGGTTCATTACAACCGTTCCTTCGACGTGTCAGAAATGGACGCCAGAGCTGTCAAAGCACTAGAAAATCACATCCTCGATTCACTAGATCAGGCCTTTGAGGGGCGGTATGCTGGAATGTTCAACGAACGCAGACACGACGCGAAGCCCAGAAAAAAACAGGAGGAATCGAGTTATACCGTCAGCGTTACGACCAGCACTACCGAGAGTCGCGATGAAACGGCGGTGGCCAAAGCGACGGGTGAGCTTTCGGCGAGCGATACTACACCTTTGTCGGTTATTCACCGGGAAGACAAAGAGAACGGGCGGCTATGGATGCAGTATACGTTTCAACGGGATGGCGACGAGCTCGTGTTTGAGCGTACGGCCAATGTACTCGGCAAAAGCGACCGTGAAAAGAAAGCGATCATCCGGGAAACGGAGCGTAGCCTGGGCCTTAAATCCGTGAATCAATAAAAAATACGACCTTCAGAAGGGCCACCGGGAGCAAGCGTAATCTTGCTCCCTGATTCTTCATGGACAATCAATTCGTTTGCCGAGACTATACAAGCGAAACTGCAACCACATCATGCGGGTAATTTCTTCGGGACGATGTTGGCTGTTGGCGACGGTCGGTGGAGGAAACGGGCCTATAAATTTGCAACCTCATGTTGACAAGCTATCTCAAAATTGCCTGGCGAACGCTTCAAAAACAGCGCGGTCTCACCTTTATCAACATCGCTGGCCTGGCGGTCGGCCTGGCATGCTGTCTGCTCATTACGCTGTATGTGCTCGATGAGCTAAGCTATGACCGGTACAACACGAAAGCCGATCGAATCTACCGGGTGCAGGCCGATATCAAGTTCGGCGGTAACGATGTTCACCTTGCCGTAACGCCCGATCCAATGGGGCCAACGCTCAAGAAAGATTACCCGCAGGTCGAGCAATTTGTCCGCCTGCACCAACGGGGTACATGGTTGGTCAAGCGGGCTGGTAGCCCAACGAATTTGCGGGAAGATAACATCACGTTTGCCGATTCTACCCTGTTTGACGTATTCACGCTACCCCTGCTGACGGGTGATCCTAAACGAGCACTGGCTGAACCCAATACCGTCGTCATCAGTGAGTCGGCTGCCAAGCGACACTTCGGGAAGCAAAACCCGGTCGGACAGATTCTGGTGTTTGATAATAACGAATCGTATCGCGTATCAGGAGTGATGCAGGATATGCCGAAGAACGCGCATTTCCACAGTGATTTTTTCGTGACCATGCTCAGTGACAAGTACCCCTGGGGGCAGTGGTTGAGCAATAATTATCATACGTATATTGTGCTGAAACCCGGTACGGACCCTGCCGTTTTTGCCCAAAATTTCGAGACCGTCATTCAGAAATACGCCGGACCACAGGCCCAGCAGATGGTTGGTGTTACCATCGATCAATTTCGAAAATCAGGGAACCGGCTGAACTACTGGATGACACCGCTCACCGACATTCATCTTCGCTCAAAACAACAGATCGAACTAGCCCCCAACGGCGATATTCAGTACGTCTACATTTTCTCGGCGGTGGCGCTTTTCATTCTGCTGATCGCCTGCATCAATTTCATGAATCTGGCTACGGCCCGTTCGGCCAACCGGGCGCGGGAAGTGGGTGTTCGGAAGGTTCTCGGATCGGAGCGTAATCAATTAGTTGGTCAGTTTATGACCGAGTCGGTCTTAACAACCGTACTGGCGATGCTGGTAGCGTTGGTAATCGTCGGTATCGCCTTGCCCGGCTTTAACGCACTGGCCGCCAAAGAGATGCGTATTGAGCAACTGATGTCGCCGGTTATGCTGTCTATCCTGGTCGTTTTACCGATAAGCGTTGGCTTACTGGCGGGTATTTATCCGGCTTTGTTTCTGTCGTCGTTTCGTCCGATTACCGTTTTAAAAGGTAAACTGAACGTGAGTTTCCGAAGCGCCGGATTACGAAGCGGCCTGGTCGTGTTTCAATTTATGATGTCGATTATCCTGATTGTCGGCACCATCATCGTCTATCGTCAGCTAACGTACATTCGAACCAAAAATCTGGGCTTCAACCGGGAGCGGGTGCTGAAGATCAACGATGCCTACGCGCTCAACAAGCAAGCCGAAACGTTCAGGCAGGAAGTGCTGCGGCTGCCGGGCGTCGTTAGCGGCAGTATGTCGGGCTATTTGCCAACGCCATCCGATCGAAGCGACCAGTCGTTTTTTCCGGAAGGGCAGGTCGATCAGAAGAAAGCGGTTAGTATGCAAAAATGGCTTGTCGATTACGATTATGTGCAAACGCTTGGTATGCAGCTAACCAACGGACGAAATTTCTCGCGGGGGTTTGGCTCCGATTCGTCGGGCATCATCCTGAATGAGACAGCGGCTAAACTGTTTGGCGGAAAAAATATCATTGGTAAACGTATCGCAACCTTCGATAATCCGCAAAACACGGTATTGAAGACGTACACGGTCCTGGGTATCGTCAAAAATTTTCACTTCGAGTCGCTTCGCCGTAACATTGGTGCCTTGTCGTTAGTCCTTGAGCCTAGTACGGGTGCGGTCTCGTTCCGGCTTAGCAGTACCGATCTACCCGCATTGCTGCAACAGATCGAAGCCAAATGGAAAGGGCTTGCCCCCGGTCAGCCGTTTAGCTATCAGTTCATGGACGACAGTTTCGACGAGATGTACCGGACTGAACAGCGGGTTGGAAGCATTGCGCTGACGTTTGCCTTGCTGGCTGTACTGATCGCCTGCCTGGGACTGTTCGGACTGGCGGCCTTTATGGCTGAACAGCGTACGAAAGAAATCGGGGTTCGGAAGGTATTAGGAGCCACGACTTTCAGCATTGTTGGGCTTCTGTCCAAAGACTTTCTTAAACTGGTATTGATCGCCATCGTACTGGCTTCACCCATTGCGTGGTGGGCTATGACCCAATGGCTCGCTGATTTCGCCTATAAAGTTAATCTGGAGTGGTGGGTGTTTGCGCTGGCAGGAACGGTAGCCGTCAGTATTGCCCTGCTGACGGTGAGTTTCCAAAGCATCAAAGCCGCCCTGATGAATCCCGTGAAGAGTCTGCGGGCAGAATAAACGGGTACTATTAATTTTAGTCAATCTCTTTTTTTTGTCATTCCGAGGAACGAGGACTCTTCGCGCTCGCCTATTTTTTGTGCCGTGCGGAGGTTCCTCGTTCCTCGGAATGACAAAAACAATCTGAAAATGACATTCTAGAGTACTTTACGTGTAGCTTATGCTTAGAAACTATCTCAAAATTGCCGTTCGGAACCTGGTGACAAACAGGGTTTTCGCTGGTATTAATATCATTGGTCTGGCGGTCGGACTGGCGTCGTGCCTGTTACTGTTCGTGTACATTGCGCATGAACTGAGCTACGATGACTTTCAGCAGAAAGCGGATCGAATCGTCCGGGTGACGATGGAATACAGCATGGAAGGCAAGGTCGGTAAAGTACCAGAGACCGGCACGAAAGTAGCCCCCGAATTTGGTCGTCAATTTCCTGAAGTTGAATTGGGCGTTCGGATGATCAACCGGGATGCGGTGGTGATCAAAGGGGACCAGCAGTTCAGCGAAAAACGCGTTGTGTTCGCGGATTCTACTTTCTTCACGATGTTTTCCTTTCCCCTGCTCAAAGGAAATCCGCAAACTGCACTGGCCGGGCCAAACCTCGTTGTACTGTCTGAAACAAAAGCCCGTACTTATTTTGGCATGGAAAACCCAATCGGAAAGTCCCTTCGCATCAATACCGGCGGCTCTTTTCGGGATTATTCCGTAACGGGCGTGGTGGCCGATTGTCCGGCTAATTCACAGATTAAATACGACCTGCTGACCTCGTTTGCTACATTGCCCGCTGCCAAAACCGAAGAGTGGTACTCCGCTAACTACGCCACATATTTACTGCTTCGTAAGCCCGACGATATAGCCGCTTTACAGGCGAAGATACCGGCCTTTATGAAGACCCAGTTTCCTGATGAAACACCGTCAGCCAGTGATTACCTCACGTACAATCTTGAACCAATTCGGCGGGTACACCTACATTCTGACGTGGAAGGGAATTTTGAACCCAACGGTGATTTAACCTACATCTACATCTTTGGGGCCATTGCGGTGTTGATTCTGCTCATCGCCTGCGTTAATTACATCAACCTGGCTACATCGCGGGCCGTCGAACGGGCGCAGGAAGTGGGCGTTCGGAAAGTGATGGGTGCAATGCGCGGGCAACTGTTCGGACAGTTCATTGGCGAGTCGGTTATCGTTACCGCAGTAGCCACACTACTCGCGGTGTTATTGGCCTGTTTGACCTTACCGCTTTTCAACAGCGTGTCAGATCGCCATTTCGCCATCGATGTTTTCTTTAAGCCGGAAAACGGGCTGGTGTTGTTGGGTGCTAGTGTGCTGGTCAGCTTACTAGCCGGCAGTTATCCGGCGTTGGTGTTGTCCGGCTTTCAGCCAATTCGTGTGTTGAAAGGTCATTTGAAAACAACAGGTGCGGGGCAGTTTCGGCGGGCGTTGATTGTGTTTCAGTTTGCCATCACGGCAATCCTGATTGTCTGTACGTTACTCGTTCGGAACCAGTTGCAATTCGTTCAGCAAAAAAAGTTAGGCTACAATAAAGACCATGTCCTCTTATTACCCGTCGACAGGGAGGTCAACGAAAAAATAAGTGCCATCAAAAGTGAGTTTAGGCAAAACGCGGATGTACAGCATGTTTCCTTGGCGTCCAATTCGCCGGTGTTCGTAGGCGGTGGCTATGCGATGCGCCAGCCGGGTATGCCGGAAGGCCAGCGTAAGATGGTGACCGGGCTGACCATTGACGAGGATTTTGTGAAAACAACGGGCTTGCATCTCATTGCGGGTAGCGATTTAAATGCGGTGGATATGGACCGCATTGCGCGTTCGGATAATGATAGCCTGACGCGCAGCCGATTTATTCTGAACGAATCGGCGGTGAAAGAGCTAGGCTGGACCCCGCAGCAAGCCATCAACCAGCGGCTCGATGTAAGCGGGCGACTGGGTCTGGTCAAGGGTGTTGTGTCCGACTTTCACTTTGCGTCCATGAAACAAAAAATTGGCCCAATGGCACTTTTCCCGCAGAACGGTGGTGAAATTCTGCTCGTCAAGCTCTCGGGTAATCAGTTGAGCAATACGCTCCAATTTCTGGAAAGCAAATGGCGGACGCTCATCCCGAACCGGCCATTCACGTATGCGTTTATGGATGAAGAATTTGATAAAATGTATGCCGCCGAAACGCGTACCGGACGTATTTTCAGCGTTTTTGCTTTTTTATCGATCTTCTTGGCGTGCCTGGGTCTGTTTGGCTTGTCGGCTTACACAACTGTTCAGCGCACCAAAGAAATTGGCGTTCGCAAGGTGCTGGGCGCATCCGTATTCAGCATTGTCGGATTGCTGTCTAAAGATTTCTTAAAGCTCGTGCTGGTGGCTATTGTCGTAGCCGTTCCTATTGCGTGGTACGCTATGAATCAGTGGTTACAGGGATTTGCCTATCGAGTCGCTATCGAGTGGTGGGTGTTTGCGCTGGCGGGCATACTGGCTATCGGCATTGCACTCATTACGGTCAGTTTTCAAAGCGTAAAGGCGGCTCTACTGAATCCGGTGAAGTCGTTGCGTTCTGACTAATAAGCTTAACGTTTTTTAACACGCTGATAAACAGGTTTGCACGTACCTTGCTAGTACTTGGTAATGTCCGTGCACGATGATTCAGAACTACGCTAAAATTGCCCTGCGCACGTTGCGTTCGCAACGGTCTTACACGCTACTCAATGTAGTTGGCCTTACGGTCGGTATGGCGGGTGGTCTGCTTATTTTTCTGTTTATTCATTATCATCTGAGTACAGATCGGCACCATGCTAAATTCGACCGTATCTTTCGGGTAGTCACCGATTTGCACCTCGAGGATGGCTCGGTCGAATACTATCCTGAAGCGCCCCTGCCGATGGCACAAAAGCTGCGCACCGCCTACGCGCCGGTGGAACAGGCGGCTTACCTGAAAATGATTCGTGAGTTGACGGTCAGTATACAACGGTCCGATCAAACGACGCCAGTCCGTTTTCTGGAACATAAAAGCACGGCATTTGTCGAGCCCGAATTGTTTGGTATTCTGGATTATCAGTGGGTACGGGGTAACCCGAAAACGGCGCTTCGCGAACCCAATAGCGTTGTCCTGACCGAGTCGTGGGCCAGACGGTATTTTGGCAACGCTGATCCGATGGGCCAAACGCTGAATCTGAACCACCGGGCCGATGCTACCGTAACCGGTATTCTCGCTGATCCGCCTAAAACGACCGATACCGACATCAATCTTTTTGTTTCGTTGCCGACGATTGGACAGCTCGATCCCGGTTATGACCGACAGGATTGGGGAAATATCAACAGCACAGACCGCATTTTCGTTGCGCTCAAAAGTCCGGAATCGGGTGCAGAAATGGAGGCTGCCATGCCCGCCCTGCTAAAGACACAGTTCGGTAAAATGGCCCGGTTTTACCGGTTTCATTTTCAGCCCCTTGCAGATGTCCATTTCGATGTCAAACGAATTGTAGGCGGGGCAGTTCGTTCCTCGCTGCTGTGGTCGCTGGGTCTGGTCGGCTTGTTTCTGGTGCTGACGGCCTGCATCAATTTCGTCAATCTGGCGACGGCTCAGGCAATCCGGCGAAGTAAGGAGGTTGGTATTCGTAAAACGCTCGGCAGTACGCGCGGGCAATTGGTGCGACAGTTTTTATTCGAAACCGTCCTTATTGTGGTGGCGGCTGCGATTCTTGCGCTCCTGTTGGTTCTGGTGACACTACCGTTATTCAACCAATGGCTATCCAGTCAATTAGCGCTTCAACTGGACTGGCCAACGATCGGATTTGTGGTGTTGCTGTTCGGTAGTATTGTTGGGCTGGCGGGCGGCTATCCGGCTGCGGTGTTGTCAGGGTTCAGTCCCTGGGCGGCTTTGAAAGGAAGTTTACCTGCTCGGGCTGGGGGCAATTATTCGCTGCGCCAGGGATTGATCGTCGTTCAGTTCGTTGTTTGCCAGGCGTTGATTGTCGGGGCTATGGTCGTCGCTACGCAAGTGCGGTACATGCGCGAGGCTGATCTGGGGTTCAACAAAGATAACGTCGTTATGGTGGCGCTTCCCGATAATCAGAAAAATCGACTAGAAACACTCCGCAATGAACTGCTACAGTATCCAGAAATCAAATCGGTTAGCGTTAGTCGTGATCCACCTTCGGGGCGGTTACTGTATGGCGGTTCATTCAAGCTAGATAATAAAGCGGATTGGGAGGCTTACCCCATCCGCGAACGAATTGCGGATGCCAATTATCTGAACACATATGGCTTACGGCTGGTTGCCGGACGTAATATTATCCAGAGTGATACCATTCAGGAGTATCTGGTCAACGAAGCGTTTCTACAGAAAATTGGCGTGCGCAACCCGCAGCAGATTCTGGGCCGTAAACTGCACTATCATCTGTCGAAAGTGCCCTTGCCCATTGTCGGTGTTGTTAAGGACTTTCATCAGCGTTCACTCCACGAACAAATAGGCCCTTGCCTGATCGCCAGTTACGCACCTTTCTTTAGGCAGGCGGGCATTCGCGTGTCTGGACAAAATTCGGAACAGACGCTTGATCAGATCAGAAAAACCTGGGAGCAATTATTCCCGAACGAAGTTTTCGAATACAGCTATCTGGACGAACAACTGGCTAAATTCTACGAAACGGAAAGCCTGGTCTTTCGATTAGTAAACATTTTTGCGGGCATTGCCATTCTGATTTGCTGTCTGGGCTTATACGGGTTGGTTTCTTACGCGGTAGTACAGCGACGAAAAGAGATTGGCGTTCGGAAAGTATTGGGGGCATCGGTAGCGAGTATCGTTTCGCTGCTTTCGGGTGATTTTCTGAAACTGGTCCTCCTGGCTATTGTCGTTGCTTCGCCCATTGCGTGGTGGGCCATGAACCAGTGGCTACAGGATTTTGCCTACCGGATTGATTTGTCGTGGTGGATGTTCGCGCTGGCGGGTGTACTGGCAACGGGAATTGCCTTTCTGACTGTTAGTTTACAGAGTGTGAAAGCCGCTCGGGTAAACCCAGTCAAAAGTTTGCGAAGCGAATAATCGACGCTGAAATCGAGTGTTCTAGCCGGTTGTAAGCTCGTCCGGTTCAGGACGGTTAATTGTCCATAATCGGACATTGGTTTTTGTTGTCAAGGTGATAAAAAGCGGCTCAGACGTATCTGAGCCGCTTTTTCGTTTTCTGGCCGGTCATTTGCTCAGCAAAAATAGAAGTAACCCTGCCGATGGAATGAAACGCACGTACTTGGGCGAGTTTGAAGAAGTGGTTTTGCTGACGGTTGCCGTGCTGGAACTGGAACACCGGGCTTATGGGGTAGCCATCACGCACGAGATTATCGGGGAGACGGGCCGGTCGGTGCGGTTGAATCAGATTCACGCGGCACTGCAACGGCTGGAAGAGAAAGGTATGGTAAAATCAGAAATGGGGGAGCCCACCGCCGAGCGGGGTGGGCGTCGTAAGCGGTTATTTACGGTCACGGCCTATGGGCGTCGGACCATGCAAGAAATTCAGGATGTGCGGGCGAGTTTGTGGACCCGCCTGATTAGTCCGTTCAAACTGGTTACGAGCTTATGACACCCACCCCACCTCGCTTCGCCGATCGACTGCTTCGGTTTTTCTGCGATCCGTATCTACTGGAAGAAGTGCAGGGCGACTTGCACGAGGAGTTTGCCTATCAGGTTCAGCGAGTTGGCGAACGGCGCGCGCGCTGGCGCTACTGGCGGGATGTACTGGGGTTTATCAGGCCACTGGCTGGACGGTCCCGGACTGGACGGTCCCAGACTGGAGGGTCGTCTTTTATGAAGCGAAGACAGCGTAATGATCCATCCACTTTTTTCCTAAACGCAGCCATGATTCGAAATTACGTTGCTATTGCCCTCCGCCAATTGTGGAAGAATCAGTTGTTTAGCTTGATAAATATCACAGGACTAACCGTTGGTCTGGCCGTGAGTATGTTCATTGCGCTCTACGTGTGGCACGAATTCCATTATGATCGTTTCGAGCCTTTTGCCGACCGTACGTACCAGATCGTATCGGTTGCCAAGTACGGTGATCAGGAGGTTACCTTCTCTGGATTGCACGAATCGTTTGGGCGAGCTATTCAACAGCAGATTCCGGAAGCCGAAGCGGTCGTTCGTTTTTCGGCGGGTTTGGGTGAGGTTGTGTTGCAGTCGGATCAAAACCACCGCTTCAAAGAGTCTGCCATTGGTTTTGCTGATCAGTCGATGCTGTCGGTGATGGGGCTGAGGTTGCTTCATGGTGATGCGAAAACCGCACTGAGCGAACCGAGTCGAATGGTGTTGACGCGTCAGTTGGCCGAGAAATATTTTGGTGCGCAGAACCCGGTAGGTAAAACGCTTATTTTCGATAAACAATACCCATTCACAGTGTCGGGTGTTCTTGACGATCTGCCAACCAATTCGGTAATTCAGTTCAACGGGTTGGTGTCGCTAAATTCCATGCCAGCCCTTGGTGCCCGGCATCAGGATACATACCAGCGAACCGGCTTCTTGACTACGTATCTGGTGCTGCGCCAAGGTGCTAAAGTGAGTCAGGTCGAAAAGAAACTGGATAAAGTAAAAGTAGGCGTCAATTTTGTTGATGCGTCCGCAAAGATCTTTCTTGAACCACTGCCAACGCTTCACCTGGGTGGACACGGTGACGGTGCTCGCAATGAGCGGCAGTCGCTGTACATTTTGTTGACGGTCGCTTTGGTGATTCTGGTGTTAGCGGTGATCAACTACGTTAGTCTAACGACTGCTCGTGCAACGAAACGTGCTCGTGAGGTGGGTGTTCGAAAAGCAATCGGCGGACAACGTAGCGAACTAATCTCGCAATTCTTTGTGGAGTCATTTTTGACAACAACGCTGGCCTTTCTACTGTCACTGATCCTGCTTCAGGTGCTTTTCCCGTGGGCGAATCAGGCGCTTGACCTGCACATGGACAAGCGCGTTCTGACGCAGGGACCTTATTGGGGTGTAATGATTGGCTTGTGGTTGAGTTGTTCGCTATTGTCAGGAAGCTATCCGGCCTTGTTGTTGTCCGGTTTCCGACCGGCCCTTGTTCTGAAGGGAAATGTCAGTTCGCGGCAGAGTGGTGCCAGCGTGCGTCGGGTCTTCACGACAGTTCAGTTTACGGCCTCGATTGGACTCCTGATTTGCAGTGTCGTGCTTTACACGCAAATGCAGTTTTTACGGACAAAGAGCCTGGGTATTGACCGGGCGCAGGTTGTCGGCTTACGCATAGACGGCGATATGGTGCCTCAGTTTTCCGGCTTACGGGACAAAATTCGGCAATGGGCGGGTAGTGAAAACGTGGCCGTTACAAACACCCAGTTGTTCACCAACAACATCATGACCTATTTCCTGCAAGCTGAAAAAACAAAGAAACAGCTTATGGTCAATTCCATGACCGTCGATAAGCCGTTCTTTGCCATGATGGGAATCCGATGGCAGTACCCGCCAATGGGGTGGGAGGCTGGTCCGGTAACCAAGGAATTGAATATTTACAACCAAACGCTTATCAAAGAAGCTGGTATAGCCGACGATCCGCGACAGCAGGCGGCTCCCTTTAAAAATGAACCAACCGACGGGGTTGTCAACGATTTCCACGTGCGCAGTCTGCACGGTCCCGTATCACCCATGCGTCTGACCGTAGTGAGCGATACCAACCGGACGATGCTGGCGGATGGCGGCTATATTCTGGTGCGGCTGAACCCGCAGACGAACGTGCCGCAAGCGCTGGACCACCTCAAAGAATTATACAACGCGCATCAGCCAACATCCCCATTCGACTATTATTTTCTGGATGAAGCCTATAACAAACTGTATGCTTCTGAAACGCGGTTGATGCAGCTGTTCAACGGCTTTACGGGACTTACGCTCTTAGTCGCCTGTCTGGGATTGCTCGGGTTAATGACGTTCACGGTTGAGGTACGGACTAAAGAAATCGGCGTGCGGAAAGTGCTAGGGGCTAGTGTCGCGGGAATCGTCATGCTGCTTTCCCACGATTTTCTCAAACTAATCGGTATTGCTCTCGTCATTGCCTCTCCGATTGCCTGGTGGGCGATGAACAGCTGGTTGCAGGATTTTGCCTACAAAATTGACATCGAATGGTGGGTGTTTGCGCTGGCGGGTGGACTGACAACTGGTATCGCTTTGGTAACCGTCTCGATGCAAAGCCTAAAAGCGGCTCTGACGAATCCCGTCAAAAGTTTGCGGTCCGAGTAGAAATAACCAGGGCGCCTGCGTAGTCATCAATGACTCGTCAGGCGTCTTTCCCTTACTGTCTGTAAAGCGGACAAACGCTGTCCAAAAACGGACAGTGTTTTCAGCGTTATCTTACCCAAAACTACCAATGTAGCCCGCAAGAGGCTTATTAGTTAATTGGCATCGCATTTGATCGGCATTATCGTATAAAATAGGTCAAAGTATGAAAAGGGCTTTTCTGGGTGAATTTGAAGAGGTCGTTCTACTAGCCGTCGCGATTCTCGATGAGAGTGCTTACGGCGTTACGGTAACGCAGGAGATCGAGCAGCAAACGGGCCGTGCGGTTGGATTCAGTACGGTTCACACCACGCTGCAACGACTGGAAGAAAAAGGGTTTCTATCGTCTACAATGGGCGGTGCTACGGCTGAACGTGGAGGCCGACGAAAACGCTTTTTCGCCGTAACCGCTGCGGGCCGGAAAGCCTTGCAGGAAGTGAAACAGGTACGCGAGCAGTTGTGGAGTGCGTTGCCTCCGCAAACACTTCAACTGATGGGGGGCTGATATGGATATGAACCAGCCTAATCCGCCCCGCTGGGCGCAGACGCTACTAAGAGGGTGGGGGGACCCTAACACGGAGGAAGAAGTCCAGGGCGACCTGCTCGAACTCTACGCTTATTGGCTACAAACGGTGGGGAAGCGAAAAGCAGACACGCGCTACTGCCTCAGTGTCCTGAAGTTGCTGCGACCGCTGGCCCGCCGGAAGCGATCAAACGAATATTCTGCTCCTTACTTTCTCCATCCCATGATGATCTGGAACTACCTAAAAATTGCCCGCCGTCAATTGTGGCGAAACCGGCTTTTCACGGCCTTAAACGTAGTGGGCTTGTCGATTGGCGTTAGTGCCTGCTGGATTATTTACCGCATCGTCGCGTTCGATTTCAGTTTCGATACGCAAAACCCGAATCGGGATCGTATCGTCCGGGTGGTAAGTGGGTATGAAGTGGACGGAAAAGAAGTCAGAAATCCGGGATCGCCCCTGCCGATGGCCGACGCGGTACGTGAACAGATCGAGGGCGTAGAACGAGCTATTCCCGTACGGAAACAGTGGATGGAGTCGGTACAGATTCCGCAGGCAGTGGGCAAACCCGTACGATTTAAAGACGTTGAAGACATTGTGGCTACGGACACCAACTATTTTCGAATGGTACCTTACCAATGGCTTTCCGGCGATCTGGCTCACGCGCTGGTCCGTCCTAAGCAGGTTGTGCTGACCCAAAGCCGGGCGAGTCGCTATTTTCCCGGCTTATCGCCCCGGCAACTGCTGAACCGAACGCTGGTGTACGAGGATACGCTTCAGATGCAGATAGCGGGGATCGTTGCGGATCTGCCTTACGCATCCGATTTTAGAGCGCAGGAGTTTGTCTCCGTTTCGACGTTCAAGGAAGTGGCTAGTCCCGAAGAGTGGAGCAACACTAACTCTGGTACGCAACTGTATTTGATGGTCCAGGCCGGAGTAAATTATAAGCAGCTGGAAGGGCAATTGAATGACCTATCACGCAAGAACTCCGAAGCGGCTACGAAAAAATGGAGTCATTTCAAACGGTGGCACTTGGTTCAGCCATTGGCCGATTTACACTTTGGCGTAGAATACCACGAGCGCGAACGCCGGGCCAATAAAAACGTTTTGTACGGCTTAATTGGACTCGCCGGGTTTATCCTGGCACTAGCGGTGATCAATTACGTCAATCTGGCTTCGGCGCAGATACCACAAAGAGCCCGCGAAATCGGGATTCGAAAAACGCTCGGTAGCCGTCGCCGTCCTCTGATCATGCAATTTCTGGGCGAAACGGCGGTCATTACGCTGCTAGCGTTCGTTCTGGCATACGGTCTTTCCGGGCTCTTTTTTACAAACTTCAGCGATCTGGTACCCGAAGGCATGGATCAGCATACGAACTGGGTGGTCGTGATACTATTTCTGGTTGTGCTACTGGCTGTTGTAACGATGCTGGCTGGTCTATATCCCGGCTGGCTGATTACCCGGTTCAAGCCCGTCGTCGTCCTGCGCGGGCAGACGGGCTACACGCTGACGGAAGGCCAAAATCGGCTAACGCTCCGTAAGAGTTTAATCGTATTTCAGTTCTTTGTTGCTCAATTATTTATCGTCGGTGCTCTCATTGTCAACCAGCAGCTAACCTACTCGCTTCAGGCCGACATGGGCTTTGTTCGGGATGCGATATTGATGGCGCAACTGCCTTGGAAAAGCATCGAAAACCAGCGGATTGACAAGCGATTAGCGCTGAAACAGGAGTTGCAGAGAATACCGGGTGTGGCGGCTGTTAGTCTGGGTGATCAACTGGCTTCCAATTCGTATTCGAGCAATGTGCACCAGTACGTTGGGAAGAAGGGAACGGTTGAATTAACCCTCTTTCGCAAACACGCTGATACCGATTACATTCCGTTCTACAAAATTCCGTTGCTAGCCGGGCGTAATCTGCAACCCAGCGACACCATTCGGGAGTATGTCCTTAACGAAACGGCGGTCCGGGCGTTGGGCTTCGACCATCCCCAGCAAGCTATTGGCGCTTTTTTGAAAGAGAATGGGGGCGATGCAAACCGGACGGTGCCGATTGTAGGTGTAGTCCGCGATTTTCACACGCGTTCGTTCAAAGAAGAAATTCAACCCGTTGCGCTGATGACTGACCGGGATAATCTTAGTACGTTCAACATCAAGCTAACATCGGGTCGACCCACGGACTGGCAAACGACCATTGACGAAATACGTCGTGTCTGGAAACAGTTCTACGCGGAGGCTCCTTTCGACTACCAATTCTACGATCAGACGTTAGAGGAGTTTTATAAGCAGGAACTACAACTGTCACGGGTTGTGAACCTGGCCACTGCCGTAGCGATCCTGATTAGTTGCCTGGGTTTGTTTGGGCTGGCGACCCTGACGGCTCATCAGCGAACGAAAGAAATTGGCGTTCGGAAGGTGTTGGGAGCCAGCGTTGCCAGTGTGGTGGCCCTGCTTTCCAAAGACTTCGTTAAACTCGTGATCGTCGCTATTGGCATTGCCTCGCCGTTGGCCTGGTACGTGATGAATCGCTGGCTGGAGGAGTTTGCGTACAAGATTGCTATGCCGTGGTGGGTCTTCGTGCTGGCGGGTGTACTGGCAACGGGAATTGCTTTATTAACCGTAAGCTACCAGAGCGTCAAAGCGGCCTTGCTGAACCCAGTCAAATCATTACGAAGTGAATAGCTCATGCGCATCCCGAACAACGAATCCCGAAATGGTGGTGATGCGCGGTTTACCAGCGGAGCACCCCGACCGCCCCGCTGGGCGCAGACGCTGCTAAGGTGGTGGGGCGATCCCACTACCCAGGAAGAAGTCGAAGGTGATCTGCTCGAACTCTATGCCTACTGGGTGCAGACCGTTGGTGAACGTCGTGCCCGCTGGCATTACGGCCTCAGTGCCCTGAAATTGCTGCGACCGCTGGCCTGTCGGAAGCGATCAACCGTGTATTCAACCCCTTTTCCCCTAGGCCCTGACATGATCCGAAATTATTTCAAAATCGCTTTCCGAAACCTTGTCAAGAACAAGACGTATTCGTTGATCAACATTGGCGGACTAGCCGTAGGCATGGCTGTGGCGATGTTGATCGGTTTATGGGTGTACGACGAATTATCGTTCGATAAATCGTTTGCCAACTACGACCGGATTGCGCAGGTGATGCAGCACCAGACGTTCAACGGAACAACATCATCGAGCGAAGTAGTTCCTATTCCAATGCGGGCGGCTTTACGCAATGAATACGGAACGAACTTTAGCCATATCGCCCTGTCGTCGTGGGCTACTGAACACATCCTGGCGGCCGGGCCAAACAAATTTATGAAGCTGGGCAGTTTTGTCGATCCTGATTTACCCGAAATGCTTTCCCTGAACATGGTGAGCGGAACGCGGTCGGCGCTCAATGATCCTACGACTATTCTGCTGTCGGCATCGGTGGCGAAAGCCTTGTTCGGTGAAAAAGATCCCATCAACAAACTGGTCCGATTTGATAACAAGCAGACGGTCAAGGTAGCGGGTGTCTACGAGGATTTTGCCAAAAATACGACGTTTAACGAAAACTCGTTTTTGCTGCCCTGGCAATTTTGGATAAACACGCAGGCCTGGGTAAAACGGTCGGAAGAGAACTGGTCCAACAATTCGTTTAAACTGTTTGTGCAACTGGCGCCGAACGCCGATCTGAGCCGCGTTTCAGACCAAATCAAACGGATCAAAGCGACCCACGATAAAGACCTAGCCAAGTTCGATCCGAGGGTTTTTCTGTACCCAATGAGCCGCTGGCATCTGTATTCGGAGTGGGAAAACGGGGTGCCTGTTCGTGGGCGGATTCAGTTCGTGTGGCTGTTCGGAATCATTGGCGTTTTTGTCTTGCTGCTGGCTTGTATCAACTTCATGAATCTGTCAACGGCGCGTTCCGAAAAACGAGCGAAAGAGGTAGGCATTCGCAAAGCGGTCGGGTCGATGCGCAGTCAGTTGATCAGCCAGTTTTTTAGCGAGTCGTTACTGGTCGTGTTTATTGCTTTGGTGGTGTCGCTGGGACTGGTACAGCTTATGCTGCCGTGGTTTAACGCTATTGCCGACAAAAAGATGGTCATTCTGTGGGCTGATCCGTTGTTTTGGGCACTTACGTTCGGGTTCAGTCTGCTGACCGGTTTGCTGGCGGGTAGCTATCCAGCTTTCTACTTGTCGTCTTTTCAACCAATCAAAGTGTTGAAAGGAATGGCTTCATCGACTCGGGTGGGTTTCGGACGGTTGGCCGCTACTCCTCGTCGGGTGTTGGTTGTGGTGCAGTTTGCCGTGTCTGTAACGCTGATCATTGGTACGGTCGTTGTTTTTCGGCAAATCCAACATGCTAAAAGCCGTCCGACTGGCTACGACCGGAACGGCTTGCTGGGTATTGCGATGAACACCCCCGAATTGTACGGGCATTACGAGGCTATCCGAAACGAACTACGCCAAACCGGTGCCGTACTCGACATGGCCGAATCATCGAGTCCAACGACTGATGTGTGGGCCAACGACGCTAGCTTCGACTGGAAAGGTAAAGATCCGGATCTATTGGGCGATTTTGGTACGGTAGCCGTCACGCACGATTTCGCCAACACGGTCGGCTGGCAATTTAAGCAGGGGCGTAATTTCTCGCGCGATTTCTCGACCGACTCGCTCAGCGTGGTTGTCAACGAAAGTGCCGTAAAGTTTATGGGTTTGAAGCAGCCCCTGGGCGAAATTCTGAAATGGAACGGCAAGAAGTATACAATCGTCGGGGTCATTAAAGACATGGTGATGAGTTCGCCTTTTGAACCCGTGAAGCAAACGGTTTTTCTGCTCGATTACCAATGGGCCAATATCGTTATCGTAAAGCTAAACCCGCAGTTGAGTATGAGCGAGGCTCTGGAACGCATCGAACCTATTTTTCGAAAATACAATCCGGGCAGTCCTTTCGATTACAAGTTTGCCAGCGACGAGTACGACCGTAAGTTTCGCGCCGAAGAGCGTATTGGGCAGTTGGCTTCCGTGTTCGCCATCCTCGCCATTTTTATCAGCTGCCTGGGCTTATTTGGTCTGGCTTCGTACATGGCTGAGCAACGCACCAAAGAGATCGGTGTGCGTAAAGTACTCGGCGCGTCGGTATTTAATCTGTGGCAATTGCTGTCGAAAGACTTTATCGTCCTGGTTGTCATTGCCGTTCTGATCGCGTCGCCAACGGCCTATTACGTCATGAATAGCTGGTTGCAGCAGTACGCGTACCGTTCGGATCTGTCGTGGTGGATTTTTGCTTTGTCAGGAATGGGAGCACTGGCGGTTACCATGCTGACCGTAAGCTACCAGAGCATCAAAGCCGCTTTGATGAATCCGGTCAAATCGTTGAGAAGCGAATAAGTTGATTGGTTGCACGCTGGAAAAGCACCACTCAAGTCACAGGTTTTTGTAATGACGATAGATGGTAGAGATACCATCATCCTGGAGGGCGCACGGATGTCGATGGATCACGCAATCAAGCCTCAAAAAAAGATCGTTCAGCCTTGTGGCTGAACGATCTTTTTTTGAGGCTTGATTGCAGGAAGGGGTCTTGAATGAATACCTCCTTTCTTATATTATTCTCTTCGAGGGTATTTGCTCTAGCTATAATATTTGAACTATAATGGCCATTGTAAAAGTCGAAACGACTTGAAAGGTGTCGTAAGTGCCCAGATGGGTTACCTATGGCGTTTGGATGGATCGCTAAATGATCTTGTCGATGCGGACTTGTACCTAGGCTTCGGTACAACTATGGTTTAGTGCATCGATTTGGTAGCCGATAAGCGGATATTCCAGATTACCAATTTAACCCTACCCGGCATGGTTGCCTTTACTTTTTGCCAATGCTAGTATGCTTCATAGATAAATTCCTCGTTGTAAAACGGTTCAGCTCTGTAGCGCCTAGCCAGCAGTCCGTTTGCATTGTAGGTTAACTGATACGTGCCTGTTTGGTTGTTTTCGCTAAGTTTATCAACGCTGAAACCAAATATTGGCCCAAATCCATACAAAGGATTAGGAGCATTATCATACGTAAATGTTTGCACCGAGGGCTCAGGTGTACTTCCGTTGTAGTAAAGCAACTTTACTACATTGTTACCTGCATACGTAAACTCTTCTGCAAAATTGGATACTCCGTCCACGTAAGTGATTCGAATTGGGGTTTTGCGGCCAGGCTCATAATAGAGGGACATGACGCCATCCTTTTTGAACTGGGTCGTATTTGGGTAGTTAATAAAAGACGTATATGTTTCTATATTACCATTTGTATCGTAGCTAGGTATATATCGAATTTGCGGTGAGCCAATACCGTAATTGTAATTAAGGTCAAATTGGGTTGCCCGTCCTTTTTCGTCGTAAGAAATGCGGGATAGTAAAGTTCCTATTGAAGGATAGTTACTGAACGTAAAGCTAGATAATCTACCCGCGCTGTCGTAGTCAAAGGTATAGAGATAAGGAATAGTTGTCTCCATTTTATTTATTGCTTTTAATCTGAATCGCTGCTGAGGAACACGGTGATCTTGACAGGATAACAGGCATATAGCAATACTGAAAGCTAAGCTGAGCCGTAATAGCTTACTAATTGTAAAGGAGAGAGACATCTTGTAGTTATTAAGTGGATATTTTGATCAAGCAAATATGCACAAAAATACCGCTTCTATGAATGCCAAGTTGTCAATCAAAAATATTATTTGACGATACACTATGACGTCATTAAATGCATTCTGAATGTAAACCTAATCTTCACATCTAGAGATGTTGAAACTCACTTTTCGTTTTGTAATAAACAACTCATAAAGCAGTGCTTTTTTTGTCCGTTGGTGTACAAATAGTGTCCGTTTCTGGACAGCCGTCTTTCTTCGATTCACTCAAGACAGGCTCCTACGTGGCAGAATGAGCCATTCTGTAGTTTGGCAAGTGATTTGACATACCGAAATAGAGGAAATAAAACGACGAGGCTAACGCTACTATTTACCGTATGCGACGGAGTGATTTAGGCGAGTTTGAAGAGGTGGTTTTGCTGGCGGTGGCGGCCCTTTCTCCTTCGGCGTATTCAGTAGTAATCGCTGAAGAACTGGAGCGGGAAACGGGCAATACGGTCAGCACGGGAGCGGTTCATGCGGCCCTGCAACGGCTGGAGCAGAAAGGCTACCTGACCTCGCTACTAGGTGAGGCAACCGCTGAGCGGGGCGGGCGACGAAAACGCCTGTTTACCGTTACGCCCCTGGGCGGACGGGTGCTGAGCGAGGTACGCGCCGTGCGGAATCGACTATGGGACCGGATTGTCCCCCACACGATACTCAAGTGGAGTTGACCCCTGAGCCGTATGAAACCTGATCAATCGCAAAAGCCGCCCTTGTCGAAGTGGGTCGACAAACTGCTCGGTTGGCTGGTGGCTCCGCATCTGCGTGAAGAGGTATTGGGCGACATTCACGAACGCTACGCCCGGCGGGTGCAGCGCCTGGGTGAACGCAAAGCCCGTCTTACGTACTGGCGCGAGGTGCTCGCCTACGCAAGACCCTCATTCATTACACGTAAACCATCACCGTATTCTACCCCAAGCTATACAGACATGCTACGGAATTATCTGAAAATCGCTTTTCGCAACCTGATCAAGCAGAAGGGTTACTCGTTTATCAACATCGCGGGGTTGTCGGTCGGAATGGCGGTTGCCATGCTCATCGGTCTGTGGATACACCACGAGTATTCATACGACAAGTTTCTCCCGGACTATCAGCAGCTGTACCAGGTACGACGAAATTTCAACAGCAACGGCGACACGCTCACGTTTACGACGACATCCCTCAAGCTGGCCGACGCGCTACGTTATCAGATACCAGAAGTTGAACAGGTTGCCGAGAGCGATCATATGGGTTCTCACGGGCTCAAGGTCGGCGATAAGAAAATTTACCTGAACGGTGCCCAGATCGGGGGCGACTTTCTGCAAATGTTTCAATACCCGCTGGTCGAAGGGAAAGCTAGCCTGGCGCTGAAAGACCCTTATTCGATTGTGCTGACCGAATCGACCGCCAAAGCGCTGTTTGGAAGCGAAAATCCAATGGGTAAGATCGTGCGGTTCGACAACCAGAACGATCTAAAAGTAACGGGGATTCTGAAGGATCTACCCACCAATTCGTCGTTGCAGTTCAACTACCTCGTTCCGTTCAGTTATTACGAAGCCACGGTAAACAACGTGCGGATGGATCGCAGCGGCAGCTTTGGTAATAACGGGTATCAAATCTTCGTCAAACTCAAACCCGGCGCATCCTATGCACAGGTTTCCAATAAAATTGCCTTGATTCAGCATACAGAGCGGAACAATAGTAATGCGATGAATTCGGTAGTGATCCTGCAACCGCTGCAAAACTGGCATCTGTACTCCACGTACCAGAATGGAAAAGAAACGGGTGGATTCATTGAGTACATCCGAATGTTCAGCGTGATTGGTATTCTAGTCGTTCTGATTGCCTGCATCAACTTTGTGAACCTGACCACCGCCCGTTCGGCCAGACGAGCCAAAGAAGTAGGGGTCAGAAAGTCAGTTGGTTCGCAACGGCAGCAGCTCATCGGCCAGTTTCTGATCGAATCGTTCCTGCTTACGGTTGTCGCCTTCCTGTTCTCCCTGCTCCTGATGCAGATCCTGTTGCCCGCATTCAATAGCCTGACTGAAAGCCAGATCGCTATTCCGTACACGACGGCTGGGTTCTGGATGGCGGTGCTGGGCTGCCTGCTGATAACGGCGCTGCTGGCCGGTAGTTTACCCGCCTTTTATCTGTCTTCGTTTCAACCCGTAAAGGTGCTAAAAGGTACGATGCAGGTTGGAAAAGCGGCTTCGTTACCGCGTAAGGTATTGGTGGTCGCTCAGTTCAGCTGCTCCATTGCCTTGATCCTGAGCGCCATCATCGTTTTTAAACAAATCCAGCACGCGAAGAACAGGCCGACGGGGTACGATGTCAACCGGCTGCTGATGACCAACATGAACCTTGAGCTCAGTCAGAATTTCACCGTTCTGAAAGATGAGTTGATCAAAAACGGCATTGCTGAGCAGGTATCGCAGTCATCGAGTCCGGCGACGGATATCTGGTGGCATTCCGATCTGGACAAATGGCCCGGCAAAAACGCGGGTGAAACGGTAGAGCTGGGCGTTATACTGGTTGCTAAGGACTACTTCAAAACGGTAGGCATGACGCTGGCGCAGGGTCGGGATTTCAGCGGTGAAAACGATACAACCAGCGTTATTTTTAACGAAGCGGCCATTAAACGGTTCCGATTGCCGAACCCGATTGGTCAGCTCATTACCTGGCAGGGAAAACCGCTACGCATTGTCGGTGTCGCCAAAAACGCCCTGATGCAATCGCCTTTTACCAAAGCCGACCCAACGATGTTTGTCTGCACGTCGTTCCCGCTCAACGTCCTTTTGTACCGCATTTCCCCCCGTCTAACGACGCAGGAGGCCCTTAGCAAGATGACGGCTTTGTTCAATACCTACAATCCGTCGTATGCCTATAGTTATCAGTTTGCCGACGAGAGCTACGCTGCCAAGTTTAAGCAGGAATCGCTCATTGGAAAACTGGCTGGGATTTTCGCTGGTCTGGCCATCTTTATTTCCTGTCTGGGTTTGTTTGGTCTGGCTTCGTTCATGGCCGAACGACGTACGAAGGAGATCGGGGTTCGGAAAGTACTGGGGGCATCGATACTCAATGTCTGGGGGCTTTTGTCTAAAGAGTTTGTCTATCTGGTTGGTATCGCCTTTCTCATCGCCACACCCGTAGCCTACTACCTGCTCTCAAACTGGTTGCAGAAATACGAATACCGGACGGAGATGTCCTGGTGGATCTTTGCCCTGACGGGTCTGGGTGCCATGGTTGTTACGTTGCTCACCGTCAGCTTTCAAAGCATCAAAGCGGCCTTACTGAATCCGGTGAAGAGTTTGAAAATGGAGTAGGGCATCAACCGTATGAACGATAACTCGACACCCCGGAATCGTACCGGAACGCCCAAATGGGTCGATCAATTGCTCGGTTGGGTGGTGGCTCCGCACCTGCGGGAAGAAGTGCTGGGCGACGTTCACGAACGCTACGCCCGGCGCGTACAGCGCCTGGGTGAACGCAAAGCCCGCTTTACGTACTGGCGCGAGGTGCTGGCCTACCTGCGGCTTTCTTTTATAAAACGTCAACCGAACGAATACCCCAATCCAACGACTACAGACATGTTTGGAAATTACGTAAAAATCGCCGTTCGAACGTTAAGCCGCCACAAGCTGTACACGGCCCTGAATGTGGCGGGTCTGACCTTTGGTATCACCTGTTTTTTACTGATCGGCTTGTACCTCTTCGATGAGTTGACGTTTGACCAGCAGCACCGCAACACGAACCGGATCTACCGGGCGATTCAGCACAAAAAGACACCGACCGATGCGCTGACGATTGCGGCATCGAGCTACAAAATAGCTGAAGAAGCGAAAAAAAACATCGGTGAAATAGACAATTCGGCGCGTATTGCCCGGACCGGACGCGCTAACCTATCAAATCCCGAAAACAAGCATTCGTTTCAGGAAACCGTCACCTTTGGCAATCCGGGCTTGCTGACCATGTTTGATTTTGACGTCATCTATGGTGACAACAAGTCGGTACTGAATGAACCGAACGCCATTATTATCGTCGAAGAATTGGCGCAACGACTGTTTGGTCGAACGGACGTTATCGGTAAAACCGTTGAATTTGAGTTGAATAAACCGCTGAAAATAACGGCTGTTCTGAAAAATCATCCCCGCAATTCGAGCTTCGATTTCAAGGCAATCGTTTCGGAAGCGACCATCAGCAACGATGACGAGTTTACGGAGTGGATACAGGATTGGGACTCTCAAAATTTTACGACATTTTTTCTGCTAAAAGAAAAGGCTGATCCCCAAATCGCGGCTCGGAAATTAACGGATCTGTTGAACGCCCACGTAAAATGGGAGGCCGGTCATGCGGTGAATTACACGCTGCAACCCCTGGCCGACGTTCACCTGTATTCCGAAGGTATTGTAGACGGTGCCCGAAACGCTAACGTGGACGCCATGAGCCAGGGCGTTTTGCTGTACATCAAAATTTTCGCCATCGTGGGGCTGTTTGTGTTACTCATCGCCTGCATCAACTACATGAACCTTGCCACCGCCAGAGCGTCTAACCGGTCGAAGGAAATCGGCGTTCGGAAAGCCAACGGGGCGTTTCAGAGCCAGCTCGTTTACCAGTTTCTGATCGAAGCGCTGCTCGTCACCACGATCTCGTTTCTGCTGGCCGTAGCGTTGGTCAATCTACTGCTGCCAGTCTTCAATCAATTCACTAACAAAGAACTGTCGCTGGGTATTCACAGCGACTACCGAATCTGGCTTTATAGTCTTCTGGCGATTATCGTTACCAGTTTGCTGTCGGGGAGTTATCCGGCCTTTTTACTGTCGCGGTTTAGCCCGCTTTTGCTACTCCGGAATCTCAAAAGTCAGAACAGCGGAAGCTTGTCGTTGCGGAAAGGACTGGTCGTTTTTCAGTTCACAATTTCGGTGATTATGATGATTGCTACCATCGTGCTTTTCCAGCAGGTCCAGTTTGCGAATAACAAGGATTTGGGGTTCAACAAAGAACTGTTGCTGGTCGTCGATATTAATAGCGGTGACGTACGAAAAGACGCTCAGACGATTAAAACTGAGTTTAGCCGGATTCCAACGGTCAAACACGTATCGGTTACGTCGCGGGTACCCGGCGAATGGAAAGCCATTCCGACGGTTAAAATCAGAACCGTGGGCAATACCGATCCGCATAATGTGGCGTACTGGATCGGAGCCGACGAAGACTTTGCCCGGACCTTTGACGTCAAACTGGTGGCGGGGCGAAACTTTGGGGGAGTGAGCGATTCGTCTTCGGTGATTCTGAATGAAACAGCGGCTAAACTGCTCCACATCAAGGAAGCATCGGGTCAGCAGGTTGAAATACCAGCGCGCGCGATGGGCGGGAGCTACCGGCCACTCAATGAGGCCAATGAGCCATTTAGAGCCAGAGTCGTCGGCATCGTGAATGATTTTCACTTTCAATCGTTGCGCGAGAAAATTGCCCCGCTGGTGTTAGGCTACCAGAAAAATCCTGTGCATACCATTGATTATTTTACAGCCCGAATCGAAGGTCGGGACATTCCGGCGACGTTGGCCCGAATGAACGACGTGCTGATCAAAACGGACCCGACGCACCTGCTGGAATATCATTTCCTGGATGAACAATTAGCGCGTTTCTATGCCGAAGACCAACGCCGTGAAACCCTGCTGATCTGGGTGGCTCTGATTACGATTGCCATTGCCTGTCTGGGTTTGTTTGGGCTGGCTACGTATGCTGCCGAACAGCGCATCAAAGAAATTGGTGTGCGAAAGGTATTAGGAGCCAGCGTGCTGAATTTAAGCGTTTTGCTGTCGAAGGATTTTCTGAAGCTGGTTTTGATCGCTAATGGAATTGCTTTTCCCATTGCCTGGTGGGAGGCTAATCAGTGGCTTAGCGAATTTGCGTATCACATTCAGATTGAATGGTGGGTCTTTGCCGTTGCGGGTGTTCTTGCCATCGCGATTGCGTTAACAACGGTTAGCTATCAGGCTATCAAAGCGGCTCTGGTTAACCCCGTCAGAAGTTTGCGAAGTGAATAGAGACCGGGTACTCGTATGAATTCGAATCGATCCGGAAACCCCCAGCCCCCGCCCACCTGGGCCGACCGGCTGCTGAACTGGCTGGTGGCTCCGCACCTGCGGGAAGAGGTGCTGGGCGACAGCCACGAACGCTATTACCGACGCCTGCAACAACTGGGGCCCGCCAAAGCCCGACGGTTGTATTGGCAAGAGATGCTGGCGTACCTGCGCCCATCGATGATCAAGCGCGAAACCACCAATGGGTATGCTTCACCTTATTGTTTAAGTCCGGATATGCTACGAAATTATGTCACGGTCGCCTGGCGAAACCTGAGTCGAAATAGAGCGTTTTCGATCATTAATCTGTTGGGTCTTGCCCTCGGTATGGCGTGTAGCCTGCTGATCATGCTATGGGTGCAGGACGAACGCAACGTGGACCGTTTCCATGCCAACGGTAATCACCTTTACCAGGTCTACGAACGACAATATTTTGAGGGGAAAGCGCAGGCCAGCTATTTTACGCAGGGGCTGCTGGCCGATGAACTCAAGCGTACGATTCCCGAAATACAGTATGCCAGTGCGATCGAGTCGAGTTACCCGACCACGTTTGCCAACGGTGACAAAATCATCAAAATGAGCGGAACGTTTGCGGGCGCTGACTTCTTCCGCATGTTTTCCTATCCTTTTTTGCGGGGAACCCCCGCTACCGCACTAGGCAGTCCCGGCGGCATCGCCATCTCCAGAAAAATGGCTGACCAGTTTTTCGGGAGTCCCGAGCAGGCAATGGGCCAATCGATCCGGTACGAGAATAAGGAGAATTTGCGCGTAACAGCAGTCTTCGAAGACCTACCGGCCAATTCGTCGCAACAATTCGATTTTCTGAGGCCGTGGGTTGATTTCGTCAAAGAAAACGAGTGGGCAAAAACCTGGACCAGCACCGATCCCATGACGTACGTGCAATTGCGCCCGGACCGGGATGGTAAACCCGCTGATAGGGCAAAAGTCGAAGCGAAGATCAAGGACTTCATTGCTCGCTACTTGCCAAAGAGTAAAGGCTTTGTGGTTGAATTAGGCCTGCAACCGTATCCGGAGAAATACCTGCATTCGACGTTTAAAAACGGTCAGCTCGATGGGGGGCGGATTGAGTACGTACGGCTGTTTAGTATCGTAGCGGTCGTTATTCTGCTGATTGCCTGCATCAACTTCATGAACTTGGCCACGGCCCGGTCTACCAAACGGGCAAGGGAAGTGGGTGTCCGGAAAGTGATTGGTGCGGGTCGTTCATCGCTGATCGGGCAGTTTGTGGGGGAGGCTTTGCTGATCACGTTCGCTTCGACACTCATCGCTCTGTTGCTGGTCGTTTTGCTCCTCCCGGCTTTCAGTACGCTCACTGGGAAAATGCTGGTTTTGCCGATTGGCCAGCCCGTGTTTTGGGCCTTTTTAGTAGGCTTACTCGCGCTGACCGGTCTTATTGCGGGTAGTTATCCGGCCTTGTTTCTGTCGTCTTTGAGTCCAATCAGCGTGTTAAAAGGCAGCGGCCCGTCGGCACGACTGCGGTTCAACCCCGGTACAACGTTTTTTCGTCAGGCCTTAGTCGTGTTTCAGTTTGGCTTGTCGATTCTGTTCATTGTCGGCACGATTGTGGTCTACCGCCAGATGCATTACGTACAAACGAAAAACCTCGGCTACAACCGCGAAAACCTGATTTACGTACCTATTGAAGGTGATTTGATCCAGAAATACGACCTCTTCAAGGACGAGCTAGCCAAGCAGGCAGGTATTGTGGCTATCTCCCGGATGCGTGAATCACCGACCGAGATCGGGCATCACGTTGACGATGTCAGCTGGCCGGGTAAAGACCCGAATCTGAGAACCGCCTTTGCCAATACCGCCGTTGGCTACGATTTCGTGAAAACGCTGAAACTGAAACTGCGGGATGGCCGCGATTTCTCGCCCGAATTCGGTACGGACTCAATAAGCTACATCATCAATGAAACAGCAGCGGCCAAGATTGGCGCTAAAAATCCGATTGGTCAATCGCTGGATTGGGGGAGACGTACCGGTAAAATCATTGGCGTACTCGCCGACTTTCATTTCAACTCGATGCGGCAATCCATCGAACCCCTGATTATTCGGTTGGACAAAAACGCCGAATGGGGGACTATTCTGGTTCGTACCGAAGCGGGTAAGACCAAAGAAGCCCTTGCGAATCTGGAGAAAATCTGCAAGGAACTGAACCCGAAAACGCCCTTTATGTACCAGTTTTCCGATCAGGAATACGCCAAGCTGTACCGGAGTGAGCAAGTGGTTAGTCAGTTAGCCAACTATTTCGCCATTTTAGCGATTTTCATTTCCTGCCTGGGTTTGTTTGGACTGGCGACCTTCACGGCGGAACAGCGCACCAAAGAAATTGGGGTGCGCAAAGTACTCGGCGCATCGGTAGCCAGCGTCGTAGCGATGCTCTCGACCGATTTTCTGAAGCTGGTTCTGGTGGCTATTGTCATTGCCTCACCCGTGGCCTGGTATGTGATGCAGCAATGGCTAAAAGGCTTTATCTACAAAATGGAGATCGAGTGGTGGGTATTCGTACTGGCGGGCTTTCTCTCGGCGGGCATTGCGCTACTGACCATCAGCTATCAGAGTATTAAAGCCGCTTTGATGAACCCGGTCAAAAGTTTGCGAAGCGAATAAGATTACCCTTTTTTGAGAAAAAAATCAATAGCCAACTGCCTTTACTTAAAAATCGACTTAGTAACACCCAGAAATGGAATTGGCATAACATCAGTTACTGACTTAATGCTATTGAACGTTTCATTACAGACCAACTCAACCAGAAGCGATTACGAAACCGTACCCTCCATTGATAAGATTGGGGCGTTTCACCTGTAGGTGTTACATTATATCCATGCCGACGGTATTTGATAAGTGCCTGGGTTAGAAAGTAGGGAGTACCTTGACGTTCAACCATCAATCCAATCCACCAATCATGAAAGTATAGTTGAGGAGGGAATGGTAGAGCGTATGCCAACACTTCGCGCTTAAAGGCCATGCAACATCCCATGTATGAATTTTTCCATAGGTTACGCCAAAACCCCCGGCGGCTTCGGCGGCTTTCAAAGAAAGAATCATGCAATATTTTGCCGTCCTTGTCTACAATTTGGCAGTCGGTTACAACCAGATCATAATTAATCAAACTATTCAATACGGTCTGTACTTTATCAGGGTACCAAATGTCATCTTGATCAGATAAAAAGATAAAAGCTCCCTGGGCATGCTGAAGAGCATTCTCGAAGTTCTGGGCCGGTGATTTATGACCTTGACTGTAAACTAAACGTATACGCTGATCACCAAAAAAATTAATTAACTGAACTGTTTTATCGGTTGACCCATCATCTGATATAATCAACTCATCATCTACTGTCAATTGATCGAGAATGGAACGTATTTGCTCTTCAATAAATAACGCACCATTGTAGGTGGCCATACAAACACTCACTCGCTTCATTTGTGATATCAGAATAGAATGTTCTTAGCTTACACTGCCTTGTTCTATCATCATTTTTTACCCTAATTGCTTGAATAGGTATCACCTAGCTTGTAGATTACTCTTTAGCTTTTAATCGTCCAGAACACACTTTACAGACTTCAAGTCTAAATGTTCCTGATTGAAGTTCTTTTCGAATAGCAGTAAAATGATCGCCCCACCATATATCCTTTAGTAAATGGCTGTCTTTAACGTTCCCGAAGGATTCTGTGATATGAAAGTCATTCGTGCAGACGACTTCCCCTGTATGAGTTATTGCAATTTCATCAGACAGATAAAAGCAACGATTTAATGTCCTGGTTTTTTTTGGCTTTACGGTTCCTCCGCGATTAAACAAGGTTGCATCTTCAAAATCGTGTAACCGCAAATATTTAGCTGCATCAAGCTCCTTTTCCTGTATGTCAATGACGTTTTTGGGCCATTTGGGCGTATGTCTGGTTATTAGAAATCCACTAACACCAGCTTCAACAAGTTGTCTGTATTTCGATCTATCGAGTTTAATGCCATTGGTGTGAATAATGAGCTGGGCTTTAGGCAGCTTTTCTCTGGCCATGCGCATCAAACCAACAAGACGTTCATCAAGTGTGGGCTCTCCGTAGAAATGAGGACTTATTCTTCCTGAATAGGGAAAACAGGAAAGGTCGTCCAGTATCTTGCCAAAAAGTTCTTCAGACATGTATTCATCCCCTCTACTCTCTGTGGATATAGGACAATAAGAACACTTAAGATTACATTTTGAGTTGATTTCTATATCTAAAGCAGTGAATATGTCTGTTCGTCCATAGGTGGCATATTTATTAGCCATATTATAAAGCCCTCGTACTGTAGGCTTTATAGGCTCAGGAGTATGAACGCGCATAAACCTATAGAAAGGATTTAGTATATAAGGGAGTTTCATGAAAATTTATTAAGGTTAAAGGAGTTCACACATTACAATACTAGTACTATTTAAATTTCACGAATAATCCTCAGAGCCGTGCCTATTGAATTTTGCGATGCGAACTTCAATAGGCACGGCTCTGAGGATTATTCGTAAAACTATTATTAAAAAGTGGGTTTTGATATAGCACACGGTCGAAGCACAGAAATTTGATACCACTGTACTTCTAAGATGATGTTACTAAATCCTTTAAGTGTAAATTGACTGTCTATTTAGTCTCTGCATTTAGGAATATTAAAATTCGCTTTTCATTTTATGATTAGTACGTATACTGGATAAATCCACCGTTCACAATCGGACGTAAACTGTCCACTTTCGGACATGAAGAATTGGTGTCAGGCCGTTTCTGGTTCAGAAACGGCTTTTTTTGTTCATGGCACGGCTGTTGAACAAGTCCCTGTTAGTCCAATCGAATTTATGAAAGCTATTCTTACGTTCCTGTTGCTCGGTGCTGGTTTTGGCGCGTTGGCCCAATCATCATCTACGCTGAGCACAACCATTAACGACGACGAAAAAACACTGTCCATCCAGATCGAGGGGGATCGCAATGGACGGACCATCAACTATGATCGTAAATTTGATGTGCGCAAATTGAATGCTGCCGAGAAGGATGCGCTTAAAAATCGGGTGCTGGATTCGCTGGGCGTTGGCGAGTCGGCTCTCGGATCAGAAACCGCTACGAACCGGGATCGGCCAGTCAGAGGTACCGTAGGCGGACCGACTCCGCCGAATCCTGCCGGAAACGGTCCGATAAGCGGACCCAAATCACCTGCTCAACCGAATGCGTCAGCAAATACGGGACAAACGATGGTTACGTTTCGATGCGAAAGCTGCGCGGGAAAAGTCAAGCTGGAAGTGGCCAGTCCGACCGAAGATTACGCGATTGAACGAGACGCCAAAGTAAACACCGACAAACGGCTGTTCCCCTACCAATTGGCCCTAAGTCCGGGTGAATACAAGCTAACGTACTACCAGAACGGCGTATTGCAGATTCAATCCACATTCACGGCGAAGGCGGGCGAAGCAAACACCGTTGTCATCAAATAAGCGTTGCGATTAACGCGTACGACTAAATTTCCCGAACCGCTATGCTACGGAACTATCTCAAAATTGCCTTTCGCAATCTGATCCGAAACAAGGTCTTTTCGATCATTAACCTGCTGGGTTTGTCGACCGGCATTACCGTATGCCTGATGATCTTTCTGTTCATCAGCAACGAGTTCAGCGTAGACAATTTCCACAAAAATGGCAAAAGCATCTACCGTGTAATGCGCGGTATGGATCATGAAGGCAAAGAAGTCGCTGTTTCTTACCTGTCGGGGCCGTATGCAGCTGCGTTACTAACCGATTTTAAGGGGCAGATCACCCAGGCGGTTCGGGTGAACCCTACGAATGCGTTGATTACGTCCCAGAACAAATCGTTTCACGAACGAAAAATAATCAATGTCGACCCGACCTTTTTCACGTTCTTTTCTTTCCCCTTGCTCAAGGGCGATCCGGCTACGGCATTGATCGACCCGGCGAGTGTGGTTCTGACGGAGTCGACGGCCAAAAAATACTTTGGTAGCGTCGACAACGCAATGGGCAAGATTATTAAAGTCGATAAAAACCTGGCCGTCAAAGTGACGGGCATTGCGCAGGATGTGCCCGCTAACTCCCACCTCGATTTTGATCTGGTCATTCCGCTGGAAAACTACAAAGACCGGGGCTGGATGACCGCCTGGATCAACCATAATCTGTTCACGTATGTGCAACTAGCGCCGACGGTAAGCGAAGCACAGGTCGAACGCAATTTTCCGCGCTTCATGGACAAGCACATCGGTCTTCTCATGAAAGAATCCGGTTTCAAATTCACCTTATCGCTCACTCCGTTACGGGATATTTATTTTGAAGAAGGAGTCATCGATAGTGCCAAACACGGCGACAAGCGTGTGGTCTATATCTTTCTGTCGATTGCGATTCTTATCCTGCTGGTGGCCTGTATCAATTTCATGAACCTGTCGACAGTTCGGGCCGTGGAGCGCTCCAAAGAGATTGGCGTCCGGAAAGTATTGGGGGCCGTCAAAGGGCATCTGGTATGGCAATTTATTGGCGAGTCGCTCTTGCTGACGGCGCTCTCGTGTCTGCTCTCGATTGGCTTGCTGGCGCTGGCGCTGCCTGCGTATACACAACTGCTGGGCTATCCATTATCCATAACGGCTCACGTCCTGCCAATCGTACTGTTTCTGCTTGGCATCATTGCGGTAGCGGGGTTCCTGTCGGGCAGTTACCCGGCCTTTGTTCTGGCTGCTTTTTCGCCCATTCAGGCCTTAAAAGGTCGGCTGCGGCTGGGCAAAGGTGGTGTTTCGTTGAGGCAGGTACTGGTTATCGTGCAGTTCAGCATTGCGATTTTGCTGATGCTCGGCACCGCCATCGGTACGCAGCAGATGAGCTACCTCAAAAACAAACAGCTGGGCTACAACAAAGAGCAAACGCTGGTCGTACCCATCGACAACGAAGACACGTATAACTTTTTCGTGGGCCACAAACCGGAGCTGCTGGCCCAGAGCCGGATCGAAGCCGTTTCGATGATGTCGGGCGAGCCGGGTGGTTTTTTCGACGGCTATATGTTCGATGTCGAAGCGCACGCCAACCGCTGGAAAGCCCGGACGGAATTTGCCGATTTCGATTACGTGAAAACGCTGGGGCTGAAACTGGTTGCGGGACGGGATTTCTCGCCCGCGTTTCCCACCGACACGGCGCAGGCCGTTCTGATCAACCGAACAGCCGCTGCCCGATTGGGCTGGACACCCGAACAAGCCATCGGCAAATGGCTGCGAAATACAAGGCACGACAGCACAAGACGCACTATCATTGGCGTGGTCGAGAATTTCAACTTTCTGTCGTTGAAAGAAGCCATCGAACCATTGATTATTGCGCCCAACGACGACCGACGGGTTGCCCTGATCAAGTTAAAGCCCGGCAATCTGTCCGCTGCGGTCGAGACCATTCAGCAACTGTACGCCAAAACAAGACCCGCTTATCCGCTTACGTACCATTTCCTGGACCAGCAGTTCGACCAGATGTACCAGGCTGACCTGCGTCAGCAAACGATCTTAAGTATTTTTGCCGGTCTGGCTATTTTCATTGCCTGCCTGGGGCTGTTTGGTCTGGCTTCTTTTTCGGCCCAGCAGCGTACCAAAGAAATTGGTGTTCGAAAAACCCTGGGGGCATCGGTGGGCAGTATTATCGGGCTGCTTTCGGGCGATTTCCTTAAACCGGTCGGCATAGCGATTCTGATTGCCAGTCCAATTGCCTGGTACGCCATGAATCGCTGGCTCCAGGGCTTCGCTTACAAGATCGACATTTCGGGCTGGGTCTTTGTGGCTGCGGGTAGCCTGGCGCTGGCCATTGCGTTTATCACGGTCAGTTTTCAAAGTATCAAGGCCGCCCTGGTCAATCCGGTCAAGTCACTACGAAGCGAATAAATCCTTACGCTCATGCTACGCAACTACCTTAAAATCGCCTGGCGGAATATCGTCACAAACAAAGCTTATTCAGCCATCAATATTGGTGGGCTGGCGGTGGGCCTGGCGGCTACGCTGCTCATTTTTCAGTACGTTGCTTTTGAACGGAGTTATGACCGGTTTCATGAACATGCCGACCGTATTTTTCGCGTCAAAGCCGACCGTTATGAGAAAGGCGCTCTATCGACCGAATGGGCAGGCGGGCCGTTTGCCGTTGGCAGCCACCTGAAGGCTGCGTTCCAGGAAATAGAAGAATATGCCCAAGTTTATGTTCGGAACAACCTGCTGCTGGAAGCACACAACCGGAAGTACAAAATAGAGCAGGGTGCGTTCGTCACTCCGTCGTTTTTTACCGTTTTTTCCTATCCGCTGCTGACGGGTAGTAAGCAAACCGCGTTAACTGAACCCAATACGGGGGTTATTTCGACCTCATTGGCGAAGCGGTTGTTCGGAACCCAAAATCCGATGGGGCAGATCATCACGATAGAACGTGAGCTTCCGATCAGAATAACCGGCGTGTATCAGGACTTCCCCAAGAGCTCTCATTTGAAAGCCGATTACCTGATGTCGTTCAGTACCTTTCAACGGGTGGTGAACCCCAAAAATGAGCCGGATAAAGTTCTTGCTAATGCCTGGGACTGGGATGGTTGCCTGACGTATCTGCTCGTAAAGCAAGGCACAGATCCCGAAAAGCTAGCGGCAAAATTTCCCGCTTTCCTACAGAGTAAAGAGCAGGTAGATCCAAAAACGGGGAACCGGCTGGACCTGCACTTGCAGTCGCTACCCGACATTCACCTGTATTCCCATTTTATGTTCGAAGCCAGTCCCAATGGCGATGGAAATTCGGTGTATGTGTTGCTGTGTGTGGCCTTTTTTATCATTTCCATTGCCTGGATCAACTACATCAATCTGGCAACGGCCCGCGCCATTGGCCGGGCTAAAGAAGTGGGCGTGCGGAAAGCCGTTGGGTCATACCGAAGTCAGTTGATTGGACAATTTCTGGTCGAATCAGCCTTACTCAACTTCATGGCCGTCGTACTGGCGTTCATTAGTATCATACTAGCCCTTCCGCTATTCAATCAGTTTACGGATCAGCAGCTAACCTATTCGTTTGTGTGGTCGGCCCGTTTCTGGCTCGGCCTGGGATCGATGTATGCCATTGGGACGCTTTTGTCGGGGGCTTATCCCGCGTTTGTGCTGTCTAATTTTAATCCGGTTTCGGTGCTTAAAAATGGCGTTTCAGCGTTCAAAGAAGGTGTTTTCCTGAGAAAATCGTTGGTTGTTATTCAATTTTCGGCTTCTGTTTTTCTGCTGGTTGGCACCATCACCGTATTTCGTCAATTGCAGTTTATGCGTAGCCAAAACCTGGGCATAGATATTGGCCAGACACTGGTGCTGGACAGGCCCATAAACGACTCTACACGCGTAGCCAAAACAAAGGCATTCAAAACGTATCTCCTTCAGCAGTCGGCTATCAAAAGCGTTGCCGTATCGGGGTCAATTCCCGGCGAAAAGGTGGAGTTCAACGCAGGGGGTATTCGATTAGCGGGTACGCCCCAGGAAACTGGCAAACAGTATCGCGTGATTGGAGTCGATTATGATTTTGTGAACGCATTCGGGATGAAGGTCATTGCCGGGCGTAATTTCGACACGAAACTAGGCGAAAAGGATGCCGTGGTTTTCAATAAAACCGGTATCAAACAGTTAGGATTCACCAGTCCGGAGAAAGCCCTGGGTCAAAAAATAGATTTCTGGGGGGACATACTCACCATAGTCGGGGTAGTCGATGATTTTCACCAGCAGTCCCTTCGGGAAGCCTACGAGCCGCTTATTTTGCGCCTGGACCCTGGCGTAAATGGGCAGCTATCCATCAAACTGGCCGACAGTAATCCCACGCAGGGTATCGCTACTGTAAAGAAAGCTTGGTCGCAATTTTTCCCAACCGACCCGTTTGTGTACTCGTTTTTGAATGAACGGTACGACAAACAATACCGGGCCGATGAGCGGTTTGGGCAGGTATTCGGCTTCTTCACTCTGATGGCCATATTGGTAGCCTGTTTAGGGCTGCTCGGTCTTGCCACCTTCACAGCCCAACAACGCACCAAAGAAATTGGCGTCCGCAAAGCGCTGGGAGCCAGCGTCGGAAGCATTGTCTCGCTGCTTTCCAAAGACTTCCTGAAACTGGTGCTGATTGCCATTCTGATTGCCAGTCCAATTGCCTGGTATGCCATGAACGAATGGCTCCAGGGCTTCGCTTATAAAATCGACATTGAATGGTGGATGTTTGCGTTAGCGGGCGTTCTGGCGGTGCTGATTGCCTTTGCTACGGTGAGTTTTCAAAGTATCAAGGCCGCCTTGGTCAATCCGGTCAAGTCGCTACGAAGCGAATAAATCCTCTTTCTTATGCTACGCAACTACCTTAAAATCGCCTGGCGAAACATCATTCGCAACAAAGCGTTCTCGGCAATCAACATCCTGGGTCTGGCGCTCGGTATGGCGTGTAGTCTGCTGATTTTCCTTTGGATTCAGGACGAGCTACGCGTGGATAATTATCACGCCAACGGTCCTCAGCTGTACAACGTGATGGAGCACCAGTTTTACGACGGTAAGATCGTAACGCACGGGGCGACACCCGGTTTGCTGGCCGATGAGCTGAAAAAGCAGTTTCCCGAAGTGCAGTATGCCGCTGGTATTACCGGATGGGATGCGCGCCTGACCTTTACCGTTGGCGACAAAGTAAATAAAGAATCGGGACGGTGGGTTGGTGAGGACTGGTTCAAGATGTTCAGTATCCCGCTCCTGGCCGGGACACCCCAAACGGCGCTGGCTGAACCGAATAACCTCGCCATTTCCCGAAAAGTAGCCGAAACGTATTATGGCAGTGCCCAGGCGGCTTTAGGAAAATCGATGCGGATCGACAACGAAAAAGATTACCGGGTCAGTGCCGTTTTCGACGATATGCCCGAGCAGTCGACGGACAAATACGATTTTCTGCTCAACTGGCAGGATTGCCTCAGCCGAAACAGTTGGATGAAAGAATGGGATAGCAACGGTCCCCGGACGCGCGTCATGCTTCGCCCCGATGCGAACGTTGCCAGCCTGCAAACCAAGCTGAAACCATTTATGAAGAAATACAATACCGGTCTTGGCCCTAAATTCAACATCGAGCTGTTTCTTCAACCGTATGGTGACGCGTATCTGTATTCAAGTTTTGAGAACGGGCAGCAATCAGGTGGGCGCATCGAATACGTTCGTTTGTTTGGCATCGTGGCGGTTTTCCTGCTGCTGATCGCCTGCATCAATTTCATGAATCTGGCTACGGCTCGCTCAGCCCGGCGGGCGCGGGAGGTGGGTGTCCGGAAAGTGGTGGGTGCCATGCGGAGTCTGCTGGTTGGACAATTCGTTGGCGAAGCGCTGCTGCTGACGGTGTTGGCATTGGTAATCGCGCTGGCCGCTGTCTGTCTGATTCTCCCCGGCTTCAATACCCTGACTGGCAAGCACATCAGCCCACAGCCTACTCAGGCATCGTTCTGGCTGATCCTGCTCGGTATGACGCTTATTACGGGGGTGGTAGCGGGGAGTTATCCGGCCTTGTTTCTGTCGTCGCTGAATCCGGTTCGGGTGCTGAAAGGATCGCTTAAGTTCGGGTCGGGAGCGCGGTTGTTCCGGCAGGGGCTGGTCGTTTTCCAGTTTGTGCTATCGATGCTACTGATTGTGGGTACGATGGTCGTGTACCGGCAGGTGAACTACGTGCAAACCAAAAACCTTGGGTACGACCGCGAAAACCTGATTTTGCTGTCGTCTGATGGCGAGGTTGGTGCGAAGTACGAAACGTTTAAAAGCGAGGTGCTGCAACTGCCCGGTGTTCAGACGGTATCCTTCATGGATGAATCACCGACGGGTTTGGGGAATAACACGGGTGGCGTCGAATGGCCCGGAAAAGACCCCAATGTGGATATCCTGTTTACCCACGTGGGGGTGGGCTACGATTTCCTGAAAGCCTTAAAAATCAAGGTAGAAGGCCGCGACTTCTCGAAAGAGTTCGGGACGGATTCCAGCAACTATTTAATCAACAAAGCCGCGCTGCAACGAATCGGTTATAAAAACCCAATCGGTCAGCCGTTGACCATGTGGGGCAAGCCGGGCAAGATTGTCGGGGTGGTAGACGATTTTCATTTCCAGTCGTTACACGAGTCTATTCAGCCCCTGATTGTTCGTCTCACGCCCAATGCAGTGGGAAAGAGCATCATCATTCGGACGCAGCCCGGCCAGACCAAACAGGCTCTGGCTACTCTGGAAACGTTCTGCAAAACGTTTAATCCCAAGGTTCCGTTTGCGTACAAGTTCGTGGACGAGGAATACCAGAAGCTGTATAAGAGCGAGACGGTTGTGGGTAGTCTGACGAACTACTTTGCCTTCCTGGCTATTTTCATTTCCTGCCTGGGTTTGTTTGGTTTGTCGGCGTTCACGGCGGAGCAACGGACGAAAGAAATCGGCGTTCGCAAAGCGCTGGGCGCATCGGTGAGAAGTATCGTTGGCTTACTCTCGCAGGATTTCCTGAAGCTTGTTGTGCTGGCTATCGTGATTGCGTCGCCGTTGGCCTGGTACGCCATGAGCCAGTGGTTGGAGGGGTATGCCTACAAGACCGAGCTATCCTGGTGGATGTTTGCTCTGGCGGGATCGATAGCCATTGTGATTGCGTTTGCAACGGTCAGCTTCCAGAGTATCAAAGCGGCTTTGATGAACCCCATACGGTCATTACGATCCGAATAAATTAGTGCGGCCTGGGGCGGGTACTGGCCTCCCTGCTCCGGGCCAATGCCTTCTGTCTTGTTTCAAACTCTTCGCTTTATGCTTCAGAATTACATAAAAATCGCCTGGCGTAATTTGGTACGCAACCGCGTGTTTTCGGCGATTAATATTATCGGACTATCGCTTGGTATCGCTACATGTCTGCTCATCAGCCTGTTTGTGCTCGATGAGTTGAGCTATGACCGGTACAACGAAAAAGCAGATCGTATGGTACGCGTTATTTTCCGGGGCTCATCGGCCGGCGGAAAGATGAACGAAGCGCACGTGATGCCACCCACTGCACAAACACTGAAGGCCGATTACCCGGAAGTTCAGGAAGCGACCCGGATTCGGTTGGGTGGAACGCCGGTCGTGACGGTCGATACAAAGACGTTTCGGGATGCCGCGGTTGCGTTCACCGATTCCAACTTTTTTCAGGTGTTTACGCTGCCGCTGCTTGAAGGCAGTGCAAAAACAGCCCTGGTTCGACCCAATACCGCCGTTATTACAAAGGCAATGGCCCGTAACTACTTCGGCAATGAAGATCCTGTGGGTAAAGTAATTACCATGAAAAGCTGGAACGCCAGCTACCAGATAACGGGGGTTGTCGAGCAGGTTCCGGTCAATTCGCATTTTCACTTCGATTTGTTCCTGTCGATGGCCAGCCTCCCGGAAGCAAAATCATCTTCCTGGGTTACGTCTGAATTTTTCACCTATCTGGTTCTGCCCAGCGGTTACGATTACCGGAAACTGGAAGTTAAACTGCCGCAGGTGGTTGAAAAATACGTAGGACCACAATTGCAGCAGAGCATGGGCATGAGTCTGGCGCAGTTCCGTCAGAAAGGCAACGACATTGGCCTGTACCTGCAACCGCTGACGGACATTCACCTGCATTCGGATTTTGCCTATGACTTATCGGCTTCCGGCAACATTCAGTACGTGTATATTTTTGGGGCTATCGCGCTGTTTATGCTGCTGATCGCCTGTATCAACTTCATGAATCTGTCTACCGCCGGGGCGTCGAAGCGGGCGAAAGAAGTAGGTATCCGCAAAGTACTGGGTTCAATGCAGCAAAGCCTGACCAATCAGTTTCTGGTCGAGTCACTGCTGCTAACTGCCATTGCCTTATTGCTGGCTGTCGGGGTAGTTTACCTGGCCTTACCCGCGTTTAATGAACTGTCGGGAAAGGCGTTAACGCTCAATTTCTTAACTACGGGTTGGTTACTGCCTGCTCTGCTGTTCTTTGGTTTGCTGGTTGGGATTCTGGCGGGAAGCTATCCCGCCTTTTTCCTGGCTTCGTTCAGACCTGTGGCCGTTTTGAAAGGGTCCTTGTTCAAGGGGAACAGCAAAAGTATCGGGGTTCGCAGCGGTCTGGTCGTGTTTCAGTTCTTTGTTTCGATTATCCTGATGGTAGGCACGACGGTGGTGTATCGGCAACTGGACTACATCCAGAACAAGAAGCTGGGGTACTCGAAAGATCAGGTGCTGGTGATGACCGAAACCAGTCTTTTGGGTAAAAACGAAGCCGTGTTCCGCGATCAGATTGCCCGCGATTCCCGTGTCGTAAACGTGAGTACATCGGGCTATCTGCCAGCTGGTCCCAGCAACAACAACAACTTTTTTGTTTATCCCGAAGCCAACTCGACCCAACTGGTAAAGACGCTTCGCTACGATGTCGATTACGAATACATCCCCACGCTGGGTATGGAACTGGCTGCGGGACGGAACTTCTCGAAAGCGTACGGAACCGACTCAACGGGGGTAATTCTGAACGAAACAGCCGCCAAAACGTTGGGCTGGGCGAACAAGGCACTGGGTCGTACTATTACCCATGCCGATAATCAGGGCCACACGACTTCCTTACGGGTGATTGGGGTGGTGAAAGATTTTCATTTCAAATCGCTGCACGAGCCTATTTCTCCCCTGGTCATGACACTGGGACAAACGGGAGGCACCGTGATTGCAAAAGTGAAAACCAAAGACATAACGGGGTTGCTTGCTTCACTGAAAACGCAGTGGAACCAGCTTACTACCGATGCGCCTTTTACGTACGCGTTCCTCGATGAACGATTTAACGACACGTATCGGGCCGAGCAGAAAATAGGTCAGATTCTGGGTCTCTTCGCCGGGTTAACCATCTTCGTCGCCTGTCTGGGTTTGTTTGGTCTGGCTACGTTCACCGCCGAACAACGCACCAAAGAGATTGGCGTTCGGAAAGTCCTTGGCGCATCGGTTATGGGTATAATCGCGCTGCTTTCAAAAGACTTTCTGAAGCTGGTTGCGATTGCGCTGGTGGCTGCGATTCCGGTATCGTGGTACCTGATGGACCGCTGGTTACAGGATTTTGCCTACAAGATCAGCATCGACGGGTGGACGTTTGCCCTGGCGGGTGCGCTGTCTGTTGGTATTGCCTTATTGACCGTCAGTTCGCAAAGTATCAAAGCGGCCCTGGTCAACCCGGTCAGGTCACTTCGTTCTGAATAAGGAGTCAGGAGGGCGTGGGGCTGGCAAGCTACACGCCTGTGTTCTTTGCCAACCGCAATACTGGCCGATGTTATGTTGAAAAGCTATTTCTCAACCGCTCTCCGCGCTCTGAAGCGCAACTGGAACTACACGGTAATCAATGTTGTCGGGCTAACGTTTGGGTTAGCCTGTTGTCTGGTTCTGTTCCTTGCCATTCGCTACGAACTCAGCTACGACCGCCACCATGCCAACGCTGACCGTACGTACCGGATGATCACGTATTACCGGGATTCGGAAGGCGATGACCGCAATACAGGAGTTCCAATGCCCACTTTGGCAGCCCTTCGTACCGACTTTCCCGCGTTGGAACACCAGCTGACGATGGTGTATGAATTATATGGTGGCTTAGTGAAAGCGGGCGAAAACCAATCCAGTAAGTTTCTTGAGGATGGGGGCGTTATGGCTTTTGTCGAGCCTGCGTATTTCCGGTTGTTCGATTACCAGTGGAAAGAAGGTAATCCGCAAACGGCGATCAAAAACCCGAACACGGTCGTGTTGTCGGGGCGGATGGCCCGTAAATATTTTGGCGACGCTGATCCGGTAGGTAAATCCATTCGGGTTGAGAACAAAATGGATTTTGTGGTAACGGGTGTCGTCGCGAATCCACCCGCCACGACCAATCTACCGTTTGAGGTTTTGCTGTCATTTGCGTCGCTCAAACAATTCGGAGCCAACGGCGGCTGGAACGACTGGAAATCGAACTATAGTGGTGCTCAACTGTACATGACGCTACCGCCAACCCTTTCGGCTGCCCAGATGGAGCGCTCGCTCGTGCCGTTTGTCCAAAAATACATGAGCCCAGAGGATGCTAAACAACTTCAGTACGAATTACAACCGCTGACCAACATTCATTTCGACGCGCGCACGGGCAATTCGGCCAATCGTACCGTCAGCAAACGAATGATTTGGGCAATGGCATTGATCGGTGTGTTTATCCTGATTACGGCTTGTGTCAACTTCATCAATCTAGCGACCGCTCAGGCCATTCGGCGGGCAAAGGAAGTGGGCGTTCGGAAAGTGCTGGGCAGTTCACGGGCGCAGTTGGTCCGGCAGTTTCTGGGTGAAACAGGTTTGCTGACGGGGTTGGCTGTTGGAATGGCCTTTGTGTTGGCTCACCTGTCATTACCCTACGTCGCCGAACTGCTCGATATAAAAGCCGTTGCGCTGGTGCTGCTCGACCCATTCGTGATTGGTTTTGTGGTGTTGCTGGCCGTGCTGACGACCGTGCTGGCTGGTTTTTATCCGGCCCTGGTCTTGTCGGGTTATCAGCCGGTACTGGCGCTGCGGGGCAAAATTCGAATGGCTGGCAACAGCCAGTTAACTCTGCGCCGGAGCCTGATTGTATTTCAGTTCGCCATCTCGCAGATACTTATCATTGGAACCGTCATCGCTTACAGCCAGATGAGCTACTTCCGGTCGGCGGATGTAGGGTACGACAAAGAGGCTGTACTAACGGTACAAATCCCCGAACGCAAAGCAGGACAATTGGAAGCCCTGAAAGCCAAATTAACGGACCTGCCCAACATCCGGTCGATGAGTTATGGGCTTTCGATACCCTCGTCGGATGGCAACTGGTGGACAAGTTTCACCTATAACAATGCCGCCAAAGAGGCTGATTTCGGTGTCGTTATGCGCTGCGCCGATACGGCCTATCTAAATACGTATGGCTTAAAACTGATTGCCGGTCGAATGTACCACCCTGCCGATACAATGCGGGAAGTGGTGGTGAATGAATCCTTCGTGAAGAAGCTAGGCATTCGGCAACCACAGCAAATTATTGGCAAATACCTGGCCTTAGGTGGTACTGGTAACGCTAACAAGCAGATCGTGGGGGTAGTGAAAGACTTCAACACGTTCTCTCTGCACCAGAAAACAAACCCCAGTGTACTGACCACCCAGCGGGATGCCTATCACATACTTGGTATCAAGTTATCAACTCAGCAGGGCGGTACCGTAGCCATCAGTCGACTTATCGGCGAGATCGAAACCGCCTGGAATACGGTCTTTCCTGATTTTGTGTTTAAATATGAATTCCTGGACCAGACACTGGCGAACTTCTACAAGAGCGAGGAACGCATGTATGCCTTGTTTCGGCTGCTGGCGGGGATTGCTATTTTCATCGGTTGCCTGGGCTTATACGGCGTGGTGGCATTCATGGCCGAATCCAGAACCAAAGAGGTTGGCATCCGCAAGGTGCTCGGTGCATCAACCGGTCACATCTTCGGCTTGTTCTCCATTGATTTTGTCCGGCTGGTTCTGATTGCATTGGTCATTGCTTCGCCGATAGCCTGGTACGTCATGGACAAGTGGCTGGCCGATTTTCCGTACAAGATCACTATTGCCTGGTGGATGTTTGCCCTGGCCGGTTTGTTCGCCATCGGTATTGCGCTGTTGACGGTGAGTTTTCAGAGCGTAAAAGCCGCCCTGATGAATCCGGTCAAATCACTGCGCAGTGAATAGAAATTGATACTGTCTAACTAGCTGAACTGTATGCTTAAAAGTTATCTAACCACCCTCCGGGCCCTGAAGCGAAACTGGAGCTATTCCGTTATCAACGTGCTGGGCCTAACCCTGGGGCTTGCCTGCTGTTTGCTGCTGTTTCTGGCGATCCGCTACGAACTGAATTTCGACCGGCATAATGTCCACGCGGATCAGCTATACCGGATCATCACGTTTGACGTAACGTCGAACGGCGACCGTCGGGAGGTGGGTATGCCCTTACCCGCGTTGCCTGCTTTGCGAAACGATTTTCCGGACCTAAAGAATCAGGTGACGATGGTTAACCGAATTACCAACGTCGTGGTGAGCGTTGGGGATAAAGCCAGCCGGACAACGAAAAAATTTCAGGAAGGCGATGGTGTACTGGCTTTTGTCGAGCCTGAATATTTCCGGCTGTTTGATTACGGCTGGAAAAAAGGAAGTACCCAAACCGCGCTTTCCCGACCAAATACGGTGGTACTGAGCGAGCGGATGGCTCAGAAATATTTTGGTACGGACAACCCGATCGGGAAGGTGCTGCGTGTCGAGAATAGAATGGATTTTGTGGTAACGGGTGTCGTACAGGAGCTACCCGCCACAACGAGCGTTCCGTTTGAAGTCCTTCTTTCGTTTGCCTCGCTGAAACAGTACGGTGCCTCCACAAATTGGGATGACTGGCAATCAACCTACGGCGGAGCGCAGATTTACATGCGGTTGCCCGGTACTACCGCCGAGCAGGCAACGGCTTCGGCGCAGATGGAGCGGCAGTTGGCGGCCTTCATCAAAAAATACCACCGCCCCGAAGATGCTCAAAACCTGCGCTACGAGTTACAGCCCTTAACCGCCATTCATTTCGATACGCGCACGGACAACTACAGCAAGCGGACCATTAGCAAGGAAATGGTCTGGGCGATGGGGCTGATCGGTCTGTTTATCCTAATTACGGCCTGTGTCAACTTTATCAACTTAGCGACGGCGCAGGCCATTCGGCGGGCCAAAGAAGTCGGTGTTCGGAAGGTGCTGGGCAGTTCGCGCGGTCAGCTGGTGCGGCAGTTCCTGGGCGAAACGGGCGTACTGACGAGTCTGGCAATGGGACTGGCTCTGCTGATTGCGCAGCTAGCGTTGCCGTACGTTGGCGAGTTACTGAACATCAAACCGGGAGCCGCTCAGCTAACCGACCCTACGGTGCTTATCTTCCTGGTAGGGCTTGGGGTTCTCACAATCGGATTAGCAGGCTTTTATCCGGCAATAGTGCTGTCGGGCTATCAGCCTATTCTGGCACTGAAAGGTAAAACGCAGGCGTCGACGCCCGGCCGTTCACGGGGTATTGCGCCCCTGTCGCTTCGGCGCGGATTGATTGTTGGTCAGTTTGCCATTTCGCAGTTGCTGATTATCGGTACCATCATTGCCTACAGCCAGATGAGCTACTTCCGGTCTGCCGATCTGGGGTACAGCCGGGACGCGGTGTTGTCGGTGCTTATTCCGGAAAAAAAACCGGGACAGCTGGAAAGCTTGAAGGCAAAGCTGACGGGTCTGCCCGGTATTCAGTCGATGAGCTTCGCCATGACCACGCCTTCCTCGACCAGCAACTGGACCACGGGCTTCCGATTCGAGCATACGGATAAAGAACCGGACTACGGTGTATTGATGCGTCCCGCTGATACGGCCTATGTGCGTACGTACGGTCTGAAACTGCTGGCTGGTCGAATGTATCAACCGGCGGACACCATGCGGGAGTTTGTTATCAACGAAGCTTTTATGAAACGACTGGGCTTTCAGAAACCCGAACAGGTTATCGGTAAATTGATGACGGTGAATGGCGAGGAGACCCGAAAACCCATTGTTGGTGTTGTTAAAGACTTCAATATCTTCTCTTTACACCAGCGAATTGATCCTAGCATCCTAACCTCATACCGCGATCAGTACCGTAGTTTGGGCATCAAACTGGCAGCGGGTTACACGAGTCCCGAACGCATTAGCCAACTCATGAGCCAGGTAGAAACGGCCTGGAATGCCACGTATCCCGACTTCGTTTTCAAATACACGTTCCTGGACGAAACGCTCGCCCGATTCTACCAGAATGAAGAACGGATGTATTCGCTGTTTCGGCTGCTGGCGGGGATCGCCATTTTTATCGGTTGCCTGGGCTTGTACGGTGTCGTGGCATTCATGGCCGAATCCAGAACCAAAGAAGTCGGTATCCGGAAAGTGCTGGGCGCGTCAACCAGCCACATTTTCGGCTTGTTCTCCATTGATTTCGTGAAACTTGTCCTGATCGCCCTGGTGCTCAGTTCTCCGCTGGCCTGGTACGTGATGAATCAGTGGCTCCAAAAATTTGCTTACAAGATCGACATCGAATGGTGGATGTTTGCCCTGGCGGGTCTGCTAGCTGTAGGGATTGCTCTGCTAACAGTGAGTTTTCAGAGTATCAAAGCGGCCCTGATGAACCCGGTCAAAAGTCTGCGTGGTGAATAAGCTAATCGTCTATCCATTGTTGCCCGTTTATGCTGCTCAATTATTTTAAAATCGCCTGGCGGAATCTGATCCGGTATCGTACGTACAGTCTGCTGAACATCCTTGGATTGGCAGGAGGATTGGCTTGCGGTATCCTCATCTTTCTGACAACGCAGTTTCTCGTTGGCTTTGACTCCTACCACACCAAGGCCGACCGTATCTACCGCGTGGTGACGCAGATGAAGCACGACGAGGTGCGGTTCTCACGCGGAACGCCCAAGCCCCTGGCCGAAGTACTGCGTCGCGATTTTCCGGTAGTAGAGCAGGTGGCCCGGTTGGAACGGTTGCATGACCGGATCATCAGCGTACCCAAACCCAACGGTGGTTTCTTAGCCAAGTTCAACGAAACGAAAACGGTTTGTTTCGCCGAGCCGCAACTGTTTAGCATCATCGACGCCGACTGGCTGATCGGTAATCCGCAAGCGACACTATCAACGCCAAATTCAGTAGTGCTGACCGAAAAATATGCCAGGAAATACTTCGGCACTGCGAATCCCATCGGCAAAACGCTGCGCTTTGATAATCAGCTGGATCTGAACGTGACCGGTGTCTTGAAAGATCACCCGGCCAATACGAATTTCAATTATGAAGCGTATATCTCCTACAGTACGATTGCCGGACTGGCGGGCGCTAACGAGTCATTACGTGATTGGTACAACGTCAACAGCGAGGCTATGTGTTTCGTTGTGCTACCAACCGGCGCACCCGCTGATCGTCTGACAGCTGCTTTTCAGACGATTCGGAGAAAAGCCTATACGCCCGACAATCAGAAAGTGTATAGTTTCTTGCTGCAACCGCTAAACGATATTCAGTTTAACGTTCAGTATGGTGGTCGAGTGGACAGAAGGCTTTTGGTCGCGCTGAATCTGGTTGGGTTGTTTCTGGTGATTTCAGCCTGCATCAATTTCATCAACATGGCGACGGCTCACGCGCTTAAACGCTCAAAAGAAGTTGGGGTTCGGAAAGTGATGGGCAGCACGCGCGGGCAGTTGTTCGGGCAGTTTATGATTGAAACCGCGATCATTACGCTGCTGGCGGTACTACTTGCGCTGGCTCTGACGCACACGGGGCTTCCGGCGATGAATGAAGCCATGTCGGTACTCAACGCCCATATGTCGTTGGCTGACTTAGCACAGCCCAAACGGCTATTGATCCTATTGTCGCTGGTGCTGGCCGTAATTCTGCTGGCTGGCTTTTATCCGTCGTTGATGATGGCGGGTTTCAATCCGATAACGGCCTTGCGGGGGCGACTAACGACGCAGGCGGTGGGCGGCTTCCCGGTGCGGAGGGGATTGGTGATCGTTCAGTTTTTTATCGCTCAGTTGTTTACGATCGGCGTGGTAGTGATCATGGCGCAGCTGCGTTACGTTCGAAAGGCCGATCTTGGTTTCAACAAAGAAGGCATTATGCTGGTGGATCTGCCCGGTCAGGCGATGGCCGATCCGCTTAAGCAGGAAATGCTGCGGCATCGGATGCTGCAAACACCCGGCATTCGGCAGGTTGCGTTAATAAATCAGCCCCCCGCTTCGGGAACCATCAACCAGTATTCGTTCTCGTACGATACGCGCACCAAACCGGAAGACTTCGAAATACAAACCAAGATCGGCGACGTAAATTACCTGCCTTTGTTCGGCATGAAACTAGTGGCCGGACGTAATTTTCTGACTACTGATAGCACCTCGCAGGACGTGATCGTGAACGAAACGGTTGTCTCCCGACTGGGAGCGCGCGCACCGGGCCAGGTGATAGGCAAGCGGATTCGTATCTGGAATACCGACAAAACGATTGTCGGGGTCGTGAATGATTTTCACACCAATTCGCTGCGGGGTTCGGTAGAGCCGGTGATGATCGTCAATGATGGTATGCGCAGCCGCATGGCTGCGCTGAAAATGGATGGTAACGACTTGCCAAAGACGGTAAAAGCAATCGAAGCTGTTTTTAACGGGGTCTTTCCCGAATACGTCTTCGAGCACCGATTTATCGATGAACTGCTGGACGAATTCTACAAAGCCGAACACATCATGTTAGCCCTGACGCAGGTGTTTGCGCTGATCGCTATCCTGATTGGCTGCCTGGGCATGTACGGGCTGGTGGCGTTTATGGTGGAGTCGAAAAGCAAGGAGATTGGGGTGCGCAAAGTGCTCGGCGCTAGTGCTGGGCAGGTGCTGTGGCTGTTTGGACGAGAGTTTGGTCGCCTGATTGTCGTAGCTTTTCTGGTTGCCGCTCCGCTCGGATGGTGGCTAATGAATACCTGGCTACAGGATTATGTCTACCGTACGCCACTGACAGGCTGGATGTTTTTGCTGACGATCCTGGTGACCACTGCCATTACGCTACTGACCGTTTCGGCACAGTCTGTGAAAGCGGCTCTGACGAATCCGGTTAAAAGTTTGAGAAGCGAGTAAATACGTTGTCAATCTCAATTTCATAACGCTAAACACCTATGGCACACATCGCTATTCCTATTCCCTCGACACCCGGTAAACAGGATATTGAAATCGACGTGACGATCAACGGTAAAAAGCACGAATTGCATTACCGTGTGGAGCTATTTTACTGGGGTGATTGTACCGTTCCGACCTTCGATCGCGTAGAATGTTTGCGTGAGATGATTTCGCACTACGATCAGGACTGGTCGCTTTACTACATCGGCGCACCCACCGACGATTTTGTCCCCATCGCATTTATGAAAAAAGGCGACCGGGAAACGCAGCGAAAGCTGATGATTGGTACCATCTGATTTCTGATAAACTGCTTAATCCGTTGTAAGCTATGTTCCGCAACTACCTTAAAATTGCGCTGCGCAATCTCTTGAAACATAAAGCCTTTAGTTTTATCAACATTGCCGGTGTAGCGGTGGGACTAGCTTGCTTTCTGCTCATTGCGCTCTACGTTAAGGATGAACTCAGTTACGATCGCTACAATGCAAAGATCGACCGGGTGTATCGGGTGAGCCGTACCTTTCTGTCTTCCCAGGGCGCTGCATCGTTGAAACTGGCGCGGCTGGCTCCCCCGTTTGGACCGTTGATCAAGCAGGATTTTCCGGAGGTCGAGCAAGTTGTCCGGACGCTTGAAAATGGGGGTCTGATTCGCTACGGCGAACATGCTTTCAACGAAGACGATTTGTTATTCGCCGAGAAAAACCTGTTCGACGTGCTGGATTTTCACGTTGTGCGCGGCAATCCCGCTCAGGCGCTGGCGAACCCGTTTTCGATTCTGTTTTCCCGACCGATGGCAGAAAAGTATTTTGGCAACGAAAACCCCATCGGGAAAACAGTCCGGCTCGACAACCAGTATGATTTCACCGTTACGGGGGTTTACGAACCACTGCCCGCTCAGGCGCATTTTCACCCTGGCTTTTTGCTGTCGTTCTCTACGCTAAACGATCCGCGCGTCTACGGGGCCGAAAGGCTGCGGACGGACTGGGGTAACAACTCCTTTACTACCTATGTACTGCTTCGCGCAGGGGCGAGCCCGCAGCGGCTGGAAGCGGCTTTTCCCGACTTTCAGGATAAGCACTTTCCAGCGAGCGACGGTAAAGTGTCGGCCTGGTCGGTGCTAAACTTGCAGAACGTAGCTGATATTCATCTGTACTCGCATACCGACTCAGAAATCGAACCTACCGGCGACATCAAGTACATTTATCTGTTTTCGGCAATCGGTTTATTCATTCTACTGATTGCTTGCATCAATTACATGAATCTGGCAACAGCACGCTCGGCTGGGCGGGCCAAGGAGGTGGGTATGCGCAAGGTTGTAGGGGCCTTGCGCACTCAGCTTATTAGTCAGTTTCTGAGTGAGTCGCTGGTCGTGGTCTTGTTTGCGCTGGGTATCGCCATCGGTCTTGTGCTTCTCTGTTTGCCGGTACTCAACGATTTTGCGCACAAGCAACTCGAAATCAGTCAGCTGTATGACCCACTGTTCCTGAGTATTCTGATTGGAATAACCTTGCTGACGGGATTGGTAGCGGGGAGTTATCCGGCCTTTTTCCTGACTTCCTTCCGGCCATTGGGTGTATTGAAAGGGCAGGTTACGTCGGCGGTTCGGTCGGGGAGATTACGGCAGACGCTGGTCGTGACGCAATTCGCTATTGCGGTTACGCTGATTATCAGCACGGTGGTCGTTTACAACCAGATGAGCTACATCCAGCGGTACAAACTGGGATACAACAAAGATCAGGTGTTGCTACTGCCCGATGTTGGCGACGCGAACGTAAACTACGAAACCCTCAAACAGCAGCTTAAAGAAACGGGCGTTGTCGGTGAGGTAGGCCGGTCGTCGCGTATTCCTTCGGGTCGGTTGCTGGATTCGTACGATGCTTCTGCCCAAAAAGGCGACAGCATGGCCCCGGTCAACGTTAATCTGCGCGGGCTGCTCGTCGATTATGATTTCATTCCGGCGTACCAGATTGGTATGGTGGCCGGGCGCAACTTCTCCCGGTCGTTTTCAACCGATACAACGATGATCGTGCTCAATGAAACAGCCGTGCGGTTGTTGGGCTGGACACCCCAGCAGGCGATTGGCAAGGCATTTCGTTACGGTCCCACCAAAGGGCAGATTATCGGCGTAACAAAAGATTATCATTTTGAATCCCTGCACCAGAAAGTGTCGGCGATTGCTATGGTGATGACGACCAGTTCGCTCAATTGGCTGTCGGTACCGATTTCGGGGGATGTGGCTACGGGTATCCAGCGAATCGAAGCTGTCTGGAAACGGCTGTTTCCCAACCGACCGTTCAAGTATCAGTTTCTGGACGAACGCTTTGATCGGCTCTACGCCAATGAGCAGACGCAGCAGACCTTGTTCAGTGTTTTTGCGAGCGTTGCCATTCTGATTTCGTGCCTGGGTTTGTTTGGCCTGTCCATGTTTATGGCTGAACAGCGCACCAAAGAGATCGGGGTTCGCAAAGTGCTGGGCGCGTCGGTAGCGAGTCTGGTTACGTTATTGTCGCAGGAATTTTTAAAGCTTGTCGGTATCGCCATCCTGATTGCTTCGCCCGTTGCAGGCTGGGCTATGATGCAGTGGCTCGACGGTTTTGCTTACCACACGGTACTCAACGGGTGGGTGTTTGTACTGGCCGCTGTGCTGGCGGTTGGTATTGCCTTATTAACAATTAGTTTCCAGAGCATCAAAGCGGCTTTGATGAACCCGGTAAAATCGTTACGGTCCGAATAATCAGCAGACACGTACGGGATTCATTCCTGTGCGTGCTTTCTGCATCCTAAACTTCTCGCTCTATGTTTTTCAACTACCTAAAAGTCACGCTGCGTAACCTGCGCAAAAATCGCGTCTTCTCGCTGATCAACATTGCCGGGCTCGCGCTGGGCATTGCCACGTTTTTGTTTATTCTGGAATACATCGCCTACGAGCGAAGCGTCAATACGTTTCACCAGAATCTGCCCACGCTCTATCGGTTGCTCACCCAGAACCGTGAGGGCGACGTTTGGGTAGATATGTCTCCGCCCGTGGGACCGCTGGCCAAAGAGTCGTTCCCGGAAGTGCGTAATTTCTGCCGGATTGCGGAACATTCGGCCAATGGGATCGTCAGTGTTGATGACGGCAAACGTACACCTCAGTCGTTTCGGGAGGGCCGCCTGGCTTACGCGGATGCCAGCTTTTTTACTCTCTTCACGTTTCCACTCGTACGGGGAACGTCTACTACAGCACTCACCCGTCCTAATACGGTTGCGCTGTCGCAGACGCAGGCCCGTACCTATTTTGGCGATAAAAACCCAGTGGGTAGCACGCTGACGCTAAGCAATCAGTTCGGTAAAACACTCTACACGGTTACGGCGGTGTATACCGATATGCCCCACAATTCCGACCTAGCCTTCGATGCGATTTTTTCGTTGCAAACGCTGGCCAATCCGGCCAATCTGGCGGGCAACGACTGGGCGCGGTTAGACAGCTTCTACGGTACATACCTAACCACATTCTTACAACTTCCTGAGCAGCGACCCGGCTCACCGGCAGACTACAAAGCGTTGGAAGCTAAGATCAACAAGCTGGCGAAACAGCGTAATCCTGATGAGCAAAACCGGTATCTGCTGCAACCTGCCGAGACTATTCATCTGGCAGCCTCATTGAGCGATGTGTATCAGACTAGTGGTAGTTTAGGCTTTGTGTATTTGCTCAGCGGTATTGCGGGTCTGATCCTGCTGATTGCCTGGTTCAACTACATCAACCTATCAACGGCGGGCGCGCTGAAACGAGCCAAAGAAGTGGGCGTCAGGAAAGTGATTGGAGCCGGACGACAGCAGCTGATTGGACAGTTTTTGGGTGAATCTCTTTTGTTGAACATCGTTGGGTTTGGTCTGGCGCTGGGATTGGTTTATTCATTACAGGGTGTGTTTAATGATTTCGTGAAGAAAGATCTGTCGGTGAGTGGCCTAAATACGGGCGGTTTCTGGATTGTTGGCCTTTTCCTGTTGATCGTTGGGGCCGTATCCTCGGGTGGCTATGTGGCGTTTGCGCTTACGTCGTTTCAGCCGGTGCAGACCTTAAAAGGAAATTTACAGAAAGGAAAAGGAGGGTGGTTGCGAAAAACATTGGTAGTAGCGCAATTCAGTGCATCCGTAGCCTTGGTTATTGCTACGATGGTGCTGTACCGGCAATTGCAGTATATGCAAAACAAAGACCTCGGCGTACGACTGGCCCAACGGCTGGTGGTCAAAGGTCCGCAGGTTGATCAGAACGGCTCATTTAAAGCCGGAACAGCCGCCCTCGAAGACGAACTGAACCGCTTGCCCTATGTAAAAAGCTTTTGTCAGACAAGCATTGTACCGGGTAACTTCTACAACTTCTCGGCGAACGGGATAACCAAACAAGTTCCTCGGCCCGGTGACGAAAAGAAAGGCTATTCGATGGGGATCGTCGACGACCGGTTCCTGAAAACCTACGAAATCGGACTGGCCGCCGGTCGAAATTTTACGGTGGGAGAGGCCGAGTTGGGTTACGAAAAAAGTGCCAAAGTAATGATTAATGAAACCGCAGCCCGGCAACTGGGCTTTGCTTCCCCCGAAAAAGCCGTTGGGCAATTGATCAACTGGGGTCAACCGTTTGAAGTGGTAGGTGTAGTCAAAGATTATCACCACCAGGGCTTGCAAAAGGCCATTGAGCCCGCCATTTTCCTGCCTCGCCGGTCAGTAAGCGACCTAACGGTACAACTCACCACCGACCGAATGCCCGAAAAAATAGCGCAGCTGGAACGCCTGTACAAAGCCAGCTATCCGGGCAATCCGTTCGATTATTACTTCGTTGACGAACGATTCAATGAACAATACCAAAGTGAGCAGCAATACGGTCAGGTATTTACCGTAGCATCGGCGTTGGCGATTTTTATTGCCTGTCTGGGCCTGTTCGGACTGGCGGCTTTCACGACCGAACAGCGTAAAAAGGAGATTGGGGTTCGCAAAGTGCTCGGCGCATCGGTAGCGAGCATCGTTACACTGCTCTCCAAAGATTTTCTGAAGCTGGTTCTGATTGCCATCGTTATTGCATCGCCCCTGGCGTGGTGGGGTATGAACCAATGGCTCCAGAACTTCGCCTACAAAGTCGAGTTGGAATGGTGGATTTTTGCCCTGGCGGGATTGCTGGCAACCGGAATTGCGGTGTTGACGGTGAGTTTTCAAAGCATCAAAGCCTCAATAATGAACCCCGTGAAGAGCCTGCGGAGTGAGTAATGAAGAACTGATACATAAACCTTAACGTTTTTTAACAGAGCGTTTTACGTTGGCATATGTACCTTGGCGGAGCATCTTTTACGTACGCTCCATGTTCAAAAATTACCTTAAAATTGCCTTTCGTACGCTGGCGCGCAGGCGACTCTACGCCTTGGTTACGCTACTCGGCCTGACGATTGGCATTACGTTTCTGTTACTGATCGCCAATTACATCCAACGTGAACTGACGGTCAACCAATCCCTGCGCAATGCCCATCAGCAGTACATTGTGCAGAGCCGGTGGAAGATAACCGGAGTGGGTAATGAGATTGCCACGCTGGCTCCTTTGGGACCTACGCTAAAGCGACTGTACCCTGATCTGGTGGCCAATTATTACCGCAATTATGGCGTCACGGCCATCGTGTCGAATGGGCAAACCCATTTCCGCGAGTCGGTGCAGGTGGGCGACTCCACATTACTCGCCATGTACGGGTTTCCACTGGCGTATGGCGATCCGCGAACGGCGCTTCGCGATCCTAACTCAATCGTTGTTACGACCGCATTGGCTCAGAAGTATTTTGGGCAAACCAACGTACTTGGGCGGCAGCTGGTCATGCAAACGCCGAGGGCGGGCAAACAGCTTTTTACCGTTACGGGCGTGCTTCAGGAGTTGCCCGCCAACAGCGTTACGCACCTATTCGATCAGGGTGGTCAGGCGTTTATTCCGATGCGTAACTTCGGGTATTTCTCCGACGAAACAGCTTTGACGTTGTGGGATAACTGGGCTCTTGTTTCTTACCTCGAATTAAAGCCCGGTATCACGGAGCAACAGCTAAATCGGGCGGCAGCACAAACGATAAAAGCCTATGCTCCGCCGGAGGTTCAGAAAAATTTACAGGCTTATGCGAGCCCTTTACGGACCTATCATCTGAAAGCAAACAATGGGCTGATCGAGAAAATGGTATTGACCCTGGCGCTCGTCGCGTTATTTATCCTGCTGATGGCCGTCGTCAATTTTGTTAACATCACCATTGGCATGTCGGCTTCGCGGGTACGTGAAATCGGTGTTCGCAAGGCGCTGGGCGGACTGAAAAAACAGCTTGTTGGTCAGTTTCTAACCGAAGTGCTGCTGTTGACCGCTGGCGCTACGGTGCTGTCGTTGGTCTGCCATGAGCTGTTTCGACCGCTGTTTGCCAGTTTGCTTGATAAGCCCCTTCTCTCGCTGATCGACTGGTCGCCAGTTGCCTGGCTGGTTCTACTGGGAGCAATCGCTTTCGTTACCCTACTGGCGGGCAGTTACCCCGCATTCGTCTTGTCGGCATTGCCCTCGGTCGAGTCGCTGAAAGGTCGGCTGACCCGTTCCTTACGGGGTGGCGTTGGCCTGCGTCGGACCCTGATCGTTTTTCAATTTTCCGTTGCGGTATGCGTGGCCGTGGGTGCTTTGATCATTGGGCGGCAGGTTACGTTTTTCTTTACCAAAGAACTGGGTTATCAGAAAGAGCAGGTCATGACCGTAGCATCCGTACCGCGCGACTGGTCGCCGGAGGGGGTTTGCCGGATGGAGAACGCCAGAAACCAACTGGCTCGTATTGCGGGCGTTGCGGACGTAAGTTTCTCGTTTGAAATTCCTGACGGAGCGAGCAACGGTAGCGTCAGCGTGTTTCCGCAGGGGGGCGACAGTACACAGGCCGTAACCGCTACGGCGCTGGCAACCGACGAGCAATTCGCGCAAACCTACGGGCTGCAACTCAAAGCGGGACAGTTTTTTACCGGCGGTAGCCGCGACTCGCTAAACGTTGTCCTGAACGAGTCAGGAGCGAAGGCGCTGGGCTGGCTTAACCCAGTGAAGGCGGTAGGGCAGTTTGTTCGGTTCCGGGGCGAAGCGTTTCAGGTGGCTGGCGTGCTGAGCGATTTTCATTTCGGCTCGCTACACGATGCTATCCGGCCACTGGTTATCACCTCCGTTCGGAAAGACCCGATCTATCGCTATTTCTCGTTTAAACTCGCTACTCACCAGTTGCCCGAAACCGTGGCCGCTGTTGAACAAGCGTGGTCGCAGCTCTTCCCTGATTCGCCTTTTGAATATGCGTTCATGGACGATACGCTTCAAAAGCTGTACAGGACCGAACTGCAACTGAAAAAAGCGTCCTCGCTGGCAACCGTACTGGCACTCGTCATTGTGCTCCTGGGCGTATGGGGTCTGGTGTCGCTCAACGTTACCCGGCGGACCAAAGAGATCGGTATTCGGAAAACGCTGGGCGCATCAACGCTGGGTATTGTCAACCTGTTCGTTGGTGAGTTTGCATTGATTCTGCTGATTGCCAATGTCATTGCCTGGCCGCTGGCGTATTACTTCCTGGGCGGATGGTTAGCTGAGTTTGCCTACCGCATCGAACTGTCGTGGTTGCCGTTTGCGGGCGTGGCGGGTGCGCTGGTTTTTCTGACGGGCCTGGTAATCAGTACCCAGGCGATCCGGGCTGCGCTGGTGAATCCGGTCAAAAGTCTGCGTAGCGAATAGACACGCCCTTTGGTATTCGGGCACTGTCCGCAAGTGGTCAAAAAAAGCGTCCATTTGCGGACAATAAGGGAGTCATTGATTTAGTATATCGCTGATCAATAGATTCTTATGTTTTTGGTATGCCGTTTGGGACAAAGGTTGTAACGCTATACCTAAACGAAGCGATCTATGCTACGCAACTACCTGAAAATAACTGTCCGGACACTCTGGAAAAACAAATTGTTCAGCGGTCTGAACGTCGTCGGTTTAGGAATTGGTATGGCAGCCGTATGGCTGATGGTGTTGTACGTGGTCGATGAACTGAGCTACGACCGGTTTCATGCGAAAGCCGATCGAATCGTGCGGGTGGTTCAGCACGCGCAGTGGTCGGGTGGGAATCTCAATCTGGCCGTGACTTCGGCTCCGTATGCACCGGCCCTGCAAGCCGATTACCCGGACGTTGAGAAAACCGTTCGGTTCCATCCCGAAGGCGGGGGGACGATTACGTTCAAGGACAAGAAAATGGACGTACCCAACATCTTCTTCACCGACCCGACGGTGTTCGACGTATTTACGTTTCCGTTTCTGTACGGCGATCCGGCTACGTCACTAAGCAAACCGCAAAGCATTGTGCTGACTAAAAGCGTCGCCGAGAGTCTGTTTGGCGATGCGGGCAAAGCCGTTGGAAACGTGGTTGAATTCAGCAATCATTTTCCCAACACGGTAACGGGGGTTGTCGAGGATGTACCGGCTAACTCGCATTTGCAGTTCAGGGCGTTACGGTCCCTTCCCGATAAATACACGAGTGGCTGGCAAAACTTTGAGTTGTACACGTATCTGCTGCTTCGCGAGGGTAGCGATTATCGGACGCTGGAAGCTAAACTGCCCGGTTTTTTCCAGAAATACATCCGGAAAGAAATGGGTGAAGTCGATTATCGGATGGAGCTTCAACCGCTTACGTCTATTCACCTGCACTCGCATCTGGATTACGAAACCAGTCCAAACGGCAATGTGGCTACCGTGTCGATATTCAGCGTTGTGGCGGGGCTGATTCTGGTGATTGCCTGCATCAATTACGTGAACCTGTACACCGCCCGCTCCCTCAAACGAACTCGCGAGGTGGGTGTTCGGAAGGCCATTGGTTCGCACCGGCTGCAACTGATCGGACAGTTTCTAACGGAGTCGATGCTGATGGCCTGGCTGGCGGGACTGGTTAGTATTGGGCTGGTAACGACGGCTCTGCCTTATTTCAATCAGTTGGCCGATAAGAAGTTATCCGTCGGTGGGGTGAGTGATTTATTGCTAGCGGCTACCCTGTTTTCCGTATTGATTGGGGCGTTGAGCGGTTTGTATCCGGCCCTGGTGTTGTCGAACTTTCGACCGGTAGCCGCACTGAAAGGGTTGGTCAGTAATCAGTTGGGAGGCATTACGCTTAAGCAATCGCTGGTGGTGTTTCAGTTCGTCGCAACCATTGCGCTTATTGCCTGCTCGGGTGTGGTGTATCGACAGATGAACTTTGTGCAGCATAAAGGTCTCGGATTCAACAAAGAGCAGGTGCTTACCTTCCACATTGACAACGAAGCGGTTCGTCAGCGGGTCGATGCGCTGAAAGAGCGGTTGGTGCAGAATCCCCTTATCGAAAGTGCCTCCGCAGCCAGCAACCCGATTGGCAACAACAATATTGGCGGATCTGGGATGTTCATCGAGCAAAATGGCGTGATACCTACCCACACGCAGATTGTGCAACGGTTTGCGGTGGATGAGGACTACCTGAAAACGCTGCAAATAAAGCTGTTGCAAGGACGCACCTTTGCCGGATCATCCAAAAGTGAGCAGGAGAAAAGTGTGCTGATCAACGAAACGCTGACGAAAGAAATGGGCTGGAACGATCCAATCGGCAAGCGGATCGTCTATTATACGGATGCCGCCAATCACACGGCTGAAGCCCGCGTAGTTGGGGTAGTGGCCGATTTTCACACGTATTCGCTTCAGCACAAGATCGAGCCACTGGTTTTGCAACTACCTCAACCTGCGGATAAAGATAACCTGTACGTCCGAATCCAACCCGCCAAAACCGCCGAAGCGCTGGCGTACATCCGGTCTGTTTACCGAACATTCGATCCAGCCGCTACCCTTGATTTTCACTTTCTTGATGACAACTTCTCGCAGCAATACAAAGCGGAACAAAAGCAGGGGCAAGTCTTGCTGACGTTTACGATGCTGGCGGTGTTGATTGCCTGCATGGGCTTGTTTGGTCTGGCTGCATTCGCTGCCGAGCAGCGGACCAAAGAGATCGGGGTTCGCAAAGTGCTGGGCGCGTCGGTGAGTAGCATTGTCCTGTTGCTCTCGCGTGATTTGCTGAAGCTGGTAGTGATCGCTCTAGTTGTAGCTACGCCCATTGCCTGGTACGTTATGAATCGCTGGCTTCAGGATTTTGCCTACAAAGTGAATCTGGAGTGGTGGGTGTTTACCGCAGCGGGACTATTGGCGGTTGGCATCGCGTTGTTGACCGTTAGTTTCCAAAGCGTCCGGGCGGCTCTAACTAATCCGGTGACCTCGTTACGGTCGGAATAGAGCCGCCCCGTAACCTTAACTTTTTTTAACGGGGCTGTTTTCATAGGCGTACGTACCTTGATCGACAATCACTTACAAACGGTCATGGTCAAAAATTATCTGCTAATCGCCTTCCGGAATCTTCGGCGGAACAAACTCTATACCGGCATCAACGTAGGTGGGCTGGCCATCGGACTGGCCGCCTGCCTGCTCATGGTGCTGTACGTGAATCACGAATTTTCGTACGATTCCTTCCAGCCAAAAGCGGCCCGAATTGCGCGCGTAACCACGGGGATGAAAACGCCCGAATCGTGGTTTTCGCTCGGTGCTAGTCCGATGTTGCTGGCGGATGTGCTCAACCGGGATTACCCGGAAGTAGAAAAAGCGGTTCGGTTTCGAATGACGGCCGCGACGGTACAAACTGAAAACAAACTGGCCAGTGAAAGCGACGTGTACTACGCCGACAGTACTATTTTCGCGGTGTTTGCCTTTGATTTTTTAGCGGGAAATCCGGCAAAAGCGTTGGTAAATCCCAACAGTGCCGTTGTAAGCGAAACGTTTGCCAACAAATACCTGGGGCGTACCGATGTATTGGGGCAGCCGATCCGGATCAACCGGGAGACCTACCAGATTACGGGGGTCATGGCAGATCTGCCCAGCAATACCGATCTGCCCTTTACGGCGTTGTTGTCCAAAACGTTTCCGCCGACCACGACCTGGCTAGCCGACGATTTTCCGGCGTATACGTACGTGCTTTTCCGCGACCGGCCTGGCGACCTGACCAGCTTCAACAAAAAACTGACGCGCATTGCCCAATCGTACGTTAATCCCGAACTGAAAAAGATGGATGCCGAGGGCTACTTCGTCAATTTCACGGCGGAAATGCTGGAAGATGTTCATTACAGCCAGGGCAAGCTGGAGGATACGCCGAAGGGCAACAAGCAATACATCTACCTGTTCGTTTTTCTGGCGGCTTTCGTGCTCGTCGTTGCCTTGCTGAATTACATTAACCTGCTGACGGCGAAAGCCACCGAGCGAGCCAAAGAAGTGGGTATTCGGAAAGCCAACGGCGCGTTGCGTAACCAACTAATCGCTCAGTTTCTCTTGGAATCGTTTCTGATGAGCGGACTGGCTCTTTTGGGAGCGGGCAGCCTGCTGCTACTGAGCATCCCGTTTTTTAACCAGTTGCTGAGCATCCGGCTGGTTTTCTCCTGGCAGGAACTGGTCATACTGATTAGTTGTACGTGGCTGCTGATAACGGTGCTGGGTGGTTTGTACCCTGCATTTGTGATGGCGGGTTACCGACCGGAGGTGGTGCTGAAAGGAAGGCTGAGTGGCTACGGAAGTGGGTTGTGGGTACGAAAAACCATTATTGTTTTTCAGTTTACGCTGGCCGTGAGCATGATTGCCGGGGTACTGATCGTATACCGCCAAATGACATTCATTCAGCAATACGACGTTGGCTTCAACCGGGAAGAGATTCTCAGTGTCTACCTGCCCGACGATTCGACGGCGCGTAGCAATGCCCTGGCAATGGCCCATAGTCTGGAAGCGCGCAGTGAGATTGGCTTGTTGACACTCGGGACGGGTTTGGCAAACGGACCAATGGCTATGGCGTCAACCAACATTCAGACGCAGGGTAAGAAGCGAGAGTTGATGGTCAATTACCTGTTTATCGATGAGCGTTTTTTACCCCTCCTGAACATACGCTTAAAGGCGGGTCGTAACCTGTCGGCTCGGTCGAAAGCGGATCTGAACGGCGGTTTTCTGGTCAATGAAGCGTTCGTGAAACTGGCCGGCTGGAAAGAAGGGGTGGGTCAGGCCATTGAAGGCTTTGGTCACAAAGGAAACGTAGTCGGCGTGATCAAAAATTTCAACTACCGCTCCCTGCATAACCCGGTCGAACCGCTGGTGCTTATCTACAACACGGCACCGGTAAATAACGTGATGATGCGGATAAAGCCCGCAAACCTGACTATCGTAAAAACAATCTGGCAGCGCCATTACCCGAATTTTCCGTTCGAATACACGTTTCTCGACGACTCGGTTGATGAGCAGTACCGCAAAGATCGGTTGATGATGTCGGTGTTTACCGGGTTTGCCGGACTTACGGTGCTGGTTTCCTGCCTGGGGCTGTTTGGACTGGTGGCCTTCACGACCGAACGGCGCACGAAAGAGATTGGTATTCGGAAAGTACTGGGCGCGTCGATAACGGGTATCGTGTTGCTGCTTTCCCGCGATTTTCTTAAATTGGTTCTGGTTGCCATCGTGATTGCCAGTCCGTTCATTTATTGGTCGGCGAATCGATGGCTACAGGAGTTTGCTTTTAAAATCGAGGTGGAGTGGTGGATGTTGGTAGGGGCCGGGCTGATCGCCGTTGGCATTGCGCTCACGACGATTAGTGTTCAGTCGGTCAAAGCTGCGCTGGTTAATCCAGTGAAAAGTCTGCGAAACGAGTGACGAAAACTAGTCAGCGTAGCTTTATCCATGAAACGTGCTTTTACTTTTTTCGTCATGATGCTTTGGAGCGGACTGGCTAATGCCCAGCCAGGGCTGAAAGGGGAGTACTACAACGGAACCAACTTCGAAAAAAAAGTGGTGACGCGCATCGACCCAACGATTAGTTTTAACTGGCGGAATCGGAACCCCGCGCCGGGTGTCAATACGTCTTACCACTCCGTTCGTTGGACAGGCAAGTTGTTAGCTCCGTACACCGGACGGTACACCTTTTCGGCGAAGGTAGACGATGGCATTCGGCTCTGGGTGGGCAATCAAAAAGTTTTGGACGTGTGGCAGTTGAACGACTCCAAAAGCTTCACCGGTAGCGTTTCTTTACGCGCAGGCTATTATTACGATCTGCGCGTCGATTACTTTAATGACCTGCTGGAAGGCGAAATCTTCCTGGAATGGTCAACGCCCGACCCCAAGAAGCAGTTTCCCGATCCGTTTGCGTTCGAACCGGTTGCGGCTCGGTATTTCTGGCAAAAGGCTCCACCGGTAGCTGCCTCACCCAAGCCGGTCAACACGATTTCAAAAACACCGTCGGTAAAAGCAGCAGTCGTAGTCAAGGCCAAAGAACCCGTTGTCAAAGCAACGCCTAAGCCTGTCGCGTCGGTCGCGTCAACGCCGGTTCGTACGGCAAAGTCCGTTACCAAGGCAATGGCGGAACCGAACTCTTCCGAATCCTCATTAACACCAACGACGGAGGCTACGTTGACGCTCAGACCCGGCGAAACCGTTGTGCTCCACAATGTTCAGTTTGAGCAGAGTAGCTACGTGTTACTGCCGGAATCGTCGGTAGAGTTAAATAAACTGGTGCTGGCGCTGAAACAGAACCCGCAGTGGCAACTGGAGATCGGTGGTCATACCGACAATGTGGGCGATGCGCGTCTGAACCGGGCACTGTCTGAAAACCGGGCGAAAGTAGTGGCTAATTACCTGATTCGCTCTGGCATTGCTGAAGAGCGAATCGACGCAAAGGGATACGGCAGCGCGCAGCCGATTGCGGATAACACGAACGAAATGGAGCGCCTGAAAAACCGGCGGGTAACGATTCGGATTCGGTAGCATGACTTTATGCGCTAAGGTTGCGACGGTTCATGCTGTATGACGAAACACGAATCAGAAAATCTTTGGAACCGTGCAACCTTGGCAACGACAACCGCATCTTTAGGCTATAAACCACAACAAACCTTATGAAACGCACCCAGTTTCTACTAACCCTTTTGAGCGCGAGCACCTTTGCGCTGACATCATTAGCCGAAATCAAGAGCAGTAGCCGCATAAACGATGATAAGCCTTATTTGACGAAAAGTTTTTCGGGACGAATCAATGCGGTTCGGGCGGAAACCTCCGGCGGTAGTCTGACGATTGAAGGCGGAACGGACATGAACGCGAAAGTGGAGATGTACGTGCGAGCCAACAACGGAAACGACGATCTTAGTAAATCCGAGATCGAAGACCGACTCCGCGACTACGACATTACGGTTGCTTTAGAAAACAATACCATCGTTGCCACCGCCAAGCGAAAGAATAACGATTGGAAGCGGGGGCTGAGTATTAGTTTCCGGTTTTACACTCCCCGCAACGTATCGACCGATCTAAGAACATCGGGCGGGAGCATTCACCTGACAACGCTTTCGGGAACACAACGCTTCCGAACCAGCGGTGGTAGCCTGCACCTGAGTGATATTGAAGGCGACATCAATGGTCAGACATCAGGCGGCTCCATCCATCTCGACCGCTGCCGCAAAGACATCGACCTGCAAACGTCGGGCGGATCAATCGATGCTCGGGAGTCGTCGGGCAAACTGCGGTTGCACACCTCTGGCGGTAGCATTCGACTGGCCGATCTGAAAGGTAGCGTTGATGCGCAGACGAGCGGAGGCAGCGTAAACGGTGATGATATTGAAGGGGAGATCAAAGCCGGAACATCGGGTGGTTCGGTACGGCTTTCGCGCGTGGCGGGTAGTATCGATGCCAGCACAAGCGCCGGTAGCGTTGAGGTAGAAATCGTCAAACTGGGTGAATACGTCCGGCTGAATACGAGTGCGGGTGGTGTTCGGGTACGGATGCCGCTTGACAAAGGAATGGATTTGAACCTGAGCGGCAATCGGGTTAACCTGCCGGAATCGCTGGCAAAGTTTGACGGTACGATTGGAAAAGAACGCGTTCGGGGCCGATTAAACGGTGGCGGTATTGCGGTCAATATTTCGGCCAGCAGCGGCAGCGTTACGGTTAATCGGTAATGAAACAGCGGAAGTAGCTTAGTGATACAAACAAGGGTCAGCCTCAAGCTGACCCTTGTTTGTGTGGGGCAACAGCTGTTGATAAATAAACGGCTCGGGGTTATCTTTACGTAGATACTTTTCCGCCTGGAAGCGATGACTAGCTACGAACGTAATGCGAATCGATTGACGGTTTTTCTGCTGGTATTATTAGCGGGCTTAGCCGTCTTTGGTGTCATTCGACTGTCTGGCCCTATTCCTATTCATTTTAACGGTAAGGGAGAAGCAAATCGGTGGGGAAGCCCATCAACCTTACTGGTTTTGGCTTTCGTAGGGGGATCGGTGGTGGCTTTGCTCTGGCTGATCCGAAGCACACCTACCGAACTTATGAATTTTCCTGGTCCGCGCACCCCCACGAACATAGCGCAGCAACGCCAAAACTTCGATCAGCTACTGGCTACTGTTCGCGTCATCGTTGCTGGCTTGTTTTTGGCCATTATTAGCCAAATCATCTGGGTGAGTAGCTATCATCTGAACCGAGTCAGTCTGTGGCCCTCGTTTCTTTTTATTTCGTTGATTTTTCTTAGTGTTCTGGTGAGTCTGATTCGAGGGTACCAGTTGTCGGCGGGACGCTAACGAGTTTCGTTGTATCTTTGCTTACTATGTTCCGTCTTGCCCATAAACTGCCCTTCGCCAATCTGTTGCCGTCATTCGAGGGTGATCTGTATTTCGATGAGTCTCCCGAACATTCCGCTCAGCGAGTGCTGTACGCAACGGATGCGTCGGTGTATCAGGAAATGCCTATCGCGGTAGCGCTGCCGAAGTCGGTTGCTGACATCAAGCAGTTGTTACGATTTGCCCAGCAGCACAAGCTGGGCCTGATTCCCCGTGCGGCAGGAACGTCGCTGGCCGGGCAGGTCGTTGGCAGCGGAATCGTTGTCGATATTTCGAAGTATTTCGGGCAGATACTGGATGTCAATGCCGCTGAGCGCTGGGTACGGGTGCAGCCGGGCGTTATCCGTGATGATCTGAATGCGTACCTGAAGCCGTATGGTATCCTATTCGGGCCGGAAACGTCAACGGCCAGCCGGGCGATGATCGGCGGAATGATCGGGAATAATTCATGCGGTCTTCACTCGATTGTCTGGGGTACTACCCGCGATCATCTGCTGGATGTGCGTACGGTACTGAGCGACGGTGCCGAGGTGACGTTTGGTGCACTAACGCGCGAGCAGTTCGACGCTAAATGCCGGGGGGAGAATGTCGTTAGCCCACTCGAACAGCAGCTCTACGTTCAATTCCGCGACTGGCTATCGAATCCAACGATTCAGCAGCATATCCGGGAAGGGTACCCTAAACCAACCGTTTCCCGGCGAAATACAGGCTACGCGCTGGATGCGTTAGCGCATTTCTTTACGTCAAGTGACCAGGTCGGTGAGCCAAAGACATTCAATTTTGCGCAACTGATTGCCGGATCGGAAGGAACGCTCTGCTTTATTACCGAAGCCCGGCTAAATCTGTTGCCGTTGCCGCCCAAAGAAGCGGCTCTCGTCTGCGCACACTTCCCGACGATTCGGCAGTCGCTCGAAGCGAATTTAGTGGCGTTGCAGCATCAATGTTACGCGTCGGAACTGGTCGATGATTACATTCTGCAATTGACCAAAACCAACATCGAACAGGCCAAAAACCGTGCGTTTGTGGAACGCCACCCGGTAGAGGGCGACCCGAAGGCTATTCTGATGGTCGAGTTTTTCGATGATACGCCGGACGGAGTTCGGCAGAAAGCAGAGCGGTTCGTGACCGACTTACAGGCTCAACAGCTTGGCTATGCCTATCCGATTCTTTTCGATGAAGATACCAAGAAGCCCTGGGCTTTGCGCAAAGCGGGATTAAGCATTATGTACAACATTCCCGGCGACGAAAAACCTGCGAACGTTATCGAAGATACTGCCGTCGATGTGCACGATTTGCCTAACTATATCGATGAACTGGACCGCATGGCGTGGGAAAATCACGGCCTGAAACTGGAATACTCCGCCCATGCCGGAGCCGGTGAAATCCACGTGTTGCCGCTGATCAACCTAAAGTCGTCGGAGGGACGTACCACGTTCAGAAATTTGCTGATGGATACGGCGCAACTCGTCAAGCGGTACGGTGGTTCGCTGTCGGGTGAGCACGGTGACGGTCGGTTGCGGGGCGAGTGCATTGCTTTTATGCTCGGACCCGAAAACTACCAATTGTGCAAAGACGTGAAGGCCCTCTGGGACCCGCATAATACGTTCAATCCCGGCAAAGTAGTCGATACGCCCCCGATGAACGAATTCTTGCGGTCGGAAGCTGATGTCGTAATCGAACAGCCTAAAACCGTTTTCGACTTCTCGCGCGATGGTGGCTTGCTCGAACTGGCCGAAAAATGTTCGGGTTCAGGCGACTGCCGGAAGACGGCCTTGTCGGGTGGGACGATGTGTCCGAGCTACATGGCTACCCGGCGCGAACACGACACCACGCGGGCGCGCGCAAACATCCTGCGTCATTTTTACAGCAATGCGCAAAAACCAACGGAGCACGATTACGAAGCCGTCAAAGACGTGCTGGATCTGTGTCTATCGTGCAAAGCCTGTAAAGCCGAATGCCCGTCGAGCGTAGACATGACGCGTATGAAGGCTGAGTTTACCCAGCAGCATTACCGCGAAAAGGGTGTTCCGCTGCGGGCAAAACTGGTTGGTAATTTCACGAAGCTGATGTCGCTGGCCAGTGTGGTTCCGTGGGCGTACAATGCCATTTACGAGACCCCCGCGCTACGTAAACTGGCCAACCGAACCGTGGGCTTTCACCCCGACCGAACCATGCCGGAACTGTCGAAAACGACGTTGAAGAAGTGGTTCGACGGTAGGAAGAAAACGCCATCGCAAAGCGCTCCACGTGTGTTGCTCTTTGCGGATGAATTCACGAATTACAACGATGTAGAAGTCGGGCAAAAAACCGTTCAGTTGCTGGAACGGCTGGGCTACGAAGTCATCATTCCTGATCATGCAGAAAGTGGCCGGACTTACCTGTCAAAAGGACTCGTTGACGACGCCCAGAAGATAGCCGTTCGGAACGTAACCTTACTGAAAGATCGTGTTACCGAGGAAACTCCGCTAGTTGGTCTGGAGCCTTCCGCCATTCTAACCTTTCGGGACGAATACCCCAATCTGGTTCCGACCGAACTGAAAGCCGACGCGCAACGAATCGCCAAACACACCTACCTGTTCGAAGAATGGTTAGCTCAGGAAATCGAAAACAAGCGCATTGATCGTAAGCTATTTACAACCGAAACCCGGCAGGTGAAGGTACACGGGCATTGTCACCAGAAAGCCTTATCATCGATGGTGCCTGTAAAAAAAGCATTGTCATTGCCGTTAAATTACCAGGTACAGCTGATTCCGTCGGGTTGCTGCGGGATGGCAGGCTCGTTTGGTTACGAAGCAGAACATTATGATTTGTCGATGCAAATTGGTGAATTGGTGCTGTTTCCGGCGGTCCGGCAGGCTAACGAAGCGATTATTTCGGCGGCTGGAACCAGTTGTCGACATCAGATCAAAGATGGAACCGGCCGTAAAGCGCAACACCCGGCGGAGATTTTGTTCGACGCCCTTATATGAGTTTCTTTCTGACAGGATTTACAAGATTGACAGGATTTTTCATTTAGTGAGCATTTAATCCTGTCAATCTTGTAAATCCTGTCAGAAAACCTTTCCGCCCGCCAGCAATCTTCATCTAGTAAGTGTAATTCATCCTGTAAATCCTGTCAAAAAACCTTTTCGTCTGCCAGTGGTTTTCCATATACCTAAAGTATTCACGATTATGGAAAGCAACGCAAATCTTACCGATGGAGCCAGACAGGCTGATATAGTTTCGAGCGAACATGCGGAAACGATGTTCAGTGCCGACCAGGCCGAAACAAACATGGTAAAGTTGGTGGATGGCAAATTAGTCTCGACCGGCGATACCGATGATGATGTCTCTGACGATATGCCACGTATTCGCCTGGGAAGTGACGAAGAACGGGCGTTGACTGGCGACGATGAAAAGAAATACGAAAATTCAGATGCCGCCCTTCGGGTAGGCACCATGTTTGATCCGTCAGTGATGCCCAATGATCCAATAGCCGTTGGCGATATCACGGGTAATCCGGATGCCGGAGCGACGGTTAATACGGGATTACCTTCGGAAGGCGAATCGAATGATCGTACCGAGAAAGATTCGGATGCTACACCAACGAGTTCATTTGGCGCATGGGCGTTTCCGGCAGGCGTGGGATCGACAACAATTCAGGCGATGATTCCAACGACTCCGCCTTCACCCGATCCAACGCAACCCGTGCCGGGCATTCCCGAGACGCCACCCGCACCGCCCGTGCCAGGACCTGAAATTCCGGATCTGCCGGGAACGCCAAAACCAGCGCAACCAGAGATTGAGGAACCGAGTCAGCCCGACCGGTCGCACGAAATCAATGCTGGTACAACGGCGCAGCATAGCGTATCGACGACCAACTTTTTGACGTACACCGCCGAAGCATCGGGCCTGATCGATCAGTCTGACGTAAAGTCGGGTGAAGCGGTTCAGGGAACACAGTACCAGGGATTAGCAGCCGGTCCCGATGACGAAGGCATGGAGGAAAACCCTGACACAGGCGACTCTGCTCACGCTTATGATGTAAATGCTAAAGATGCTGATACCTATCAGCCAGGCGAACGGCCCGAAGAGAAAAAAGAATCGGAGAAATTGCCCCGCGAACTGGCTGATGAGAGCAGCGTTATGGCTCAGGATGCCATCTCTGGCCCGGACCGTTCTGACCAAAAATCAACGGATGGGTTGGATCGGAAATACAACGACCCAGAAGCGGCCCGCGATATGGCGAGCTAAACAGAAGGAATTTATCCAATGCGGGAGGGAATCTACGCTCAAAGGATGCCATCATGGTATCTCTGAGGCATAGGTTTTCTCCCGCGTTACTTTTTTCCTACTTTTAACGGCTAAATCGTTTTAAGCCCATGAAAAAGTTACTGATACCCTGTCTGTTGCTGAGTGCACTAGCTCTGGCAACTCCCCCCGGAAAAAAATCAAAGTGGACGTCGCTTTTTGACGGTAAAGAAATCAAAGGATGGCATAGCTATCACAAAGATGGCGTCGTTGGCTGGAACGTCGAAAATGGTACATTAACGCCTGATGGTACGGGCGGGGACCTTGTAACAGACAAAGAATACGAGAATTTCGAACTCGAATTTGAGTTTAAAATACCGAAGGGTAGTAATAGCGGTGTTGTGTACAAAATCATCGATAGTCCCGATATTAAATCAACGTATATGTCTGGTCCCGAATACCAGGTGATTGATGACAAAGGGTACGTGGATGGTGAGGGCAAACCGTACAAATTAAAAGATACTCAAATGACGGGCGCTAACTACGATATGATTCCTCCTTCGGACATGGCGGCTACAAAGGCTCCCGGCGAATGGAATAAAGGCCGGATTGTTGTCAACAACAACCACGTTGAGCACTACCTGAACGGCAAAAAAGTTGTTGATTATGAATACGGCTCCGACAACTGGAAGCAACTGGTTGCGAAAAGCAAATTTGCTAACTGGCCGTATGCTACGGCGCACGCGAAAGGTAAGATCGCCTTACAAAACCACAGTCCCAAAGAGCAGGTCTGGTACCGGAATATCCAGATTCGGGAATTGTAAGAGCTGCCTTTCAGTTGCGTTGAGATAGTAAAAGGTCACTCAGCCGTCATTCTAAAGCAAAAGCCCTGTACCGAGATACAGGGCTTTTGCTTTTACCTGTATTGGGTTTGGTCTACAGTCTGTACGTTTTTCTGAAAACGGATTTATATTTTATGAATCAGCTACTAGTAAGCAGTACTGAAAAATGCTTATCAACGTCAAGATTTCGTTGGGGTATTATAACTCAGTGAAGCAACTCTACTGATTGTCTATTACTAAGAACGCCGGGAAGTCATCTTGTAAAAGTGATAGTTGGCGCTACACATCTGTAAATCATACGTTTAAAGATAAGTGCGTAATAGCAATAAGAAAGTACGGAGTCAGTTCAACAGACTGCTTATCCATACCCGTGACAAAGGCATTTTATATAGGTAATCATAGGTATATAAATACTTAAAGTAGTAATTTTTTACGTTTTGTATCATATGTATATGATAAGTATAGGATAGGATAATAGAATTTTAACAAACCAATAATACTAGTATCATTGCAAACTTATTGGTAAGTGTGAATTTATTAATCTATGAAAAATTTAATTCTCCTCTTTCTCTTAACTGTTGCTTTTAGTGGTTGTAAGCATGCTATTGATAACCCACCTGTTCCCGTTGCTGCTCGGGAGTTCACGATTGCTTCTGATTCAGTCCAATTAAACCCATACGGTTATACACCATTGTCAGCTAGGATCAACTTCTCCGCTCCAATAGCCGGTAGATCGTTTATTCGGGTTAGAGGCAAGCATGGCAAGCTCACTAATGTCGAGCATACGTTCAACGACAAGGGAACTACGCATTCTATACCCGTGATCGGCTTGTACGCCAATTATACAAACACAGTTGACGTACGTGTACTGAGTGATGGTGGTGATACACTGGCTAAAAGTACGCTTACGATCCAGACGGGCGATTTGCCTCCCAACATGCCGCAATCTATCACGGCGGCTCCGTTTGACGAAAATAAGGTGGCTCCAGGGCTTATTCTGGTCAGTAACTTTAGTACATACGGAACGGGTGCGCCTTCGACTCCCTACTTTATGGATGCGTACGGCGACATACGATGGGTGTTGGATTACCGCAGTCACGATCAGCTAAAAACATTAAGTTTTGACAACGGCATTGAGCGGTTACGCAATGGTAACTTCTTTTTTGGCGATATAAATACATCCAGAATTTACGAAGTCGATCTGCTAGGTAAAGTAATAGATAGCTGGAACTTATCAGGCTATGTATTTCACCACAACGTCATCGAAAAGCCGAACGGCAACTTCCTTCTGACCGCCAGTAAGCCAGGTAGTATGGGCCTTAACGGGGTAGCAATGGTCGAAGATTACGTTATTGAAATTGACCGAACGGAGGGCGGTCTTGTCAACGAGTGGGATTTAAAACAATCGCTCGATGAACGACGGACGATCTTAGCCCAAAGCCCGCTGGTTAATGCGGATGATTGGTTTCATGGTAATTCTGTAGCCTACGATTCAACCGACAACACCATCATTGTATCGGGTCGTCACCAGGGCGTGGTCAAACTGGATTACGAGAATCGGGTGAAGTGGATTTTGGGCGCCCACAGAGGTTGGACCGTAAACCGACGTGGTGAAGATCTGAGAAAATTTCTGCTGAGCCCTGTTGACGCAAGTGGTGTTATCATTGCCGATACCGCCGTAAGCGACGGATCAAAAATAACGTCTGACTTCGAATGGAACTGGTATCAGCATAGTACTATATTCCTGCCCAACGGCGATATCATGGTATTTGACAACGGCGAGATACGAGAGTATAACCCTACGGCCAGCAAGTATAGTCGTGCTGTCGCCTACAAAATTGACCCTGTCAAGATGACTGTGCAGCAAACCTGGGCTTACGGTAAGGAAAGAGGAGTCGAAACGTATTCGCAAGTGGTTAGTGGCGTGCAGTTTTTGGCGTCGTCAAATCATATTCTGTTCACCCCCGGTTTTCAGGTCCCAAATACTACGGGTGAAGGAGGCAAAGTAGTCGAAGTGGAACTAGCGAATAAAACGGTTGTGTCCGAGATCAGTATTTCGTCAGCGAACAAGATGGGCTTTCACCGAGCTCGGAAAATGAGTGCTTATCCTTAATTGAATGGAGTAATTTCAGCAGACATAGGCTACTGATCTACTTCATCGATTGGTTATAGCACTGTCATAATTACAAGGTCTTAGGCTATCTGTTTAAAGAGCGCTTAAGACCTTTTTTATTTTCCAGGCACACAGGTTGTTGGACGGTGTTAAGTGCTCCACAAACAATACGGGTCTTGGTCGTAGCTATAGTCGGTAATGGTAATTTACTTATAAGTAAGATACTGAGTTTTATAAATTATATCATTAATTATTTTAAACTTTCCTATAAAAACAGAATATAATTTTACCTATAAAAGCTTTTATATTAGATTAGCTTCGAATCTATTTTAACGCCAATACAATTGAACTGTTTACGGAACGTGACTTTGCCGATGCGCAGAAACCAGCCGTGTAGTGCCTACTTGTGAGCGTTTTAGCCACTTCTAACCTATCTAACTCTTTAGTAACAATGAGAGAATTTTTTACGCGATGCTGTCTGGTCGCCTGTTTGCTACTTAGTGTAGCGGGCTATGCGCAGGACAAAATGTTGAAAGGACGGGTACTGTCCAAGGCGGATGGGACTGGTTTGCCGGGCGCAAACGTACTAATAAAAGGTACCGACCGGGGTAGCACAACGAATGCCGATGGTGAATTTACAATGAATGCGTCTGCCGATGCGATTCTGGTCGTCTCGTACATTGGTTATAAGCCAACGGAAGTAGCAGTTGGCTCGAAATCATCGGTTGACATCACGCTGGAAGAAGACGCGTCAAACCTGAACGAAGTGGTCGTTACCGCATTGGGCATTACGCGGGAAAAGAAAGCCTTGGGTTATTCTGTACAAGAAGTAGGTGGCAAACAGTTGACACAGGCACGGGCTACGAACTTTGTCAATGCACTGTCGGGTAAGATTGCCGGCGTGCAGGTTACGGGATCGAATGGAGCACCGGGCTCCTCATCACGCGTTCTGATCCGTGGTGCAAGCTCGATCGGTAGCAACAACCAGCCGCTTTTTGTGGTGGACGGTGTACCCATTGACAACAGCAACATCGGTTCGGGAACGGGTGTTGACTACGGGAATGCGGCCGCGTCGATCAACCCCGACGATATTGATAATGTGAGCGTACTGAAAGGACCGAGCGCAGCTGCGCTTTACGGGTCTCGCGGGGCCAACGGTGTTATTCTGATCACCACCAAAAGCGGACGAGGCAGCAAAGGCATCGGGGTTTCGGTCAACACCAATACGGCGTTTGACAGCCCATTCCGGCAACCCGAATGGCAGAACGAATACGGTCAGGGAAATAAAGGACTCTTTTCATTCGTCGATGGAACCGGTAAAGGCGTCAACGATGGTGTGGATGAAAGCTGGGGTCCCAAACTGGACGGTCGCCTGCTGCCACAGTTCGATTCGCCTATTGCCGCCGACGGTACCCGCACGCCAACCCCCTGGGTGGCTCATCCCGACAACGTAAACCAGTTTTTCCGGACGGGACGCACCCTGACCAATAATATTTCGGTGATGGGCGCGAACGAGAAAGGTGATTTCCGCGTGTCGTTCACCGATCTGAACCAATCGGGTATTCTGCCTAACACTGATTACAAAAGACGCACGGTTTCGATCAATGCCGGTTGGAATCTGACGCCAAAGCTGAGCATTCGGGCAACGGGTAATTACGTGCGTGACGGAAGCGATAACCGCACCAACTGGGGATTGTACTTTATCTGGTTCGGTCGTCAGGTAGATATGGAGAAACTGCAAAACTACCAGGCTCCAAATAGCATCTATCAATACAACTGGAACTACAACTACTGGGCTAATCCGTATTATTTCCTCAACCTGAGCACCCGCGCCAACGACAAAGACCGGCTCTACGGCAATATGTCAGCTACGTACAAATTTACACCCTGGCTGACGCTGACCGCCCGCACTGGTACGGACGTGTACGAAGATCGACGTAAGACGAAAAATGCGGCTCGCATCGACAACCTCAATGGTGCCAAGCAGTTCGACAGTTACAACGAAGAACAGATTTTCCTTCGCGAATCGAACTCGGACTTCCTGCTGAATGCGACGCACAAATTTGGTGAGTTCGACGTAACGGCTAACATCGGCGGTAACCACCGCTACAACTACGCGCAACGCAATTACATGGGCGCTACGGAACTTGCTATCCCGCGCGTGTGGAACCTGGGTAACTCCCGGCAGGCTAAAGTTGCGGAAAACTCCTACACCGAAAAGACCGTCAACAGCCTTTATGCTTCGGCTAACATCGGTTTCCGTAATTACCTGTTCGTCGATCTGACCGCCCGCAATGACTGGTCGAGCGCTCTGCCTGCCAGCAATCGGTCGTACTTCTACCCGTCGGCGGCTGTAAGTGCGATCTTAACAGACATCTTTAATGTAAGCTCACCGGTGCTGTCCTTCGCCAAAGTTCGGGCGGGTGTTGCGCGGGTTGGTAACGATACCGATCCGTACCGCCTGATTCAGTCGTATCGGTACGAAAATCCCTGGGGATCAACGCCTTCGCTGTCAGAGAACAACGCGATGCTGAATGCTACGCTGAAACCGGAGCTGACGAACTCATACGAAATTGGTGCTGAAGTAAAACTCTGGAACAACCGCGTTGGGCTGGACGTGACCTACTACGACAAGGTATCGTTCAACCAGATTCTGGACGTAAACGTATCACAGGCATCGGGCTTTAACTCGAAGTTGTTGAACGCCGGGAAATTGCAGAACCGGGGCGTTGAGGTTCAACTGAGCGCAACACCAGTTAAAGCGGGCGCTTTCCAATGGGACGTTATGCTAAACTGGGCGCAGAACCGCAACAAAGTGCTTGAACTGGCCGAGGGTCTGACGACTTACCAGTTAAATACGTCGTACAACCCATTGACGCAGGTTACGTCAACCAACTCGTTCCGGGGCATGTCGGTCGAAGCGCGGGTTGGTCAGCCATACGGTACGTTCTTCGGGCAAGGGTTCCTGCGTGATCCGTCGGGCAACATCATCTACGACAAAAGCGGTTATCCGCAGCTGGACCCAACGCGTCGGATTCTGGGCAACTTCACCCCAAAATGGATCGGTGGTTTGCAGAATACATTCAGCTACAAGCGGCTTTCGCTGAGCACGCTTATCGACATGCGGCACGGTGGCGACATCTTCTCGCAAACGGTCAATATCGGTCGCTACACGGGAGTGTTGAAAGAAACAACGATCGGTCGTGAGGATGGTATTGTCGGTCAGGGTGTAGTCAACACCGGAACCACCGACAACCCGGTTTACACGCCAAACACAACGCGGATCTCGTCGGAAGAATGGCATAAGAAATACTACTCACTGACAAACAACGAAGCAACTATTTTCGACGGAAGCTTTGTCAAACTGCGGGAAGTGAAACTGACGTACATGCTACCCGGTAAAGTGTTTAACCGACTGCCCTTCCGCGACATTGCCATTTCGGTAGTCGGTCGCAACCTGGCTTTGCTGCAAAGCAACGTTCCGCACATCGACCCCGAAACCAGCTACTACAACGATGGTAACCTGCAAGGAATCGAGAACGGTCAGATTCCAACTACCCGGACCGTCGGCTTCAACATCAATTTCAATCTGTAAACGAGTTTTGGGTTCGGCGTTCCATCCTCACTTTGGGTATTGAGAAGGCCGTACCCAAAACTGAAAATCATACTCGTTTCATGAAACGCATTTTTCATTCCTTACGATATAAAGCATTGCTGGCCGCTCTTATGTTGGGTACTGCGGCCTGCACCGGTGAGTTTGATACCATCAACACCAATCCCAACTCGCCCACGGTTGGCACTGCCGACCTGTTTTTGCCACACGGTATTCAGAGCGCGGTCGATGCCTACTGGGGTGGTTCGCTGGGTATGGATGTGGGTGATCTTATTTCGCAGTACTGGGCCCGTATTCAATACACTGACGCTGACCAGTACACCATCACCAATGATGTGTACGGAACCGCGTCGTGGCAGGTTTTCTTTATCGAATCACAGGCCGATTTTCAACGGATTTATAAACTCGGCGTTGATGGGAATAACCCGAATTATCAGGCCGTGGCGATCATCATGCGGTCCTGGGTGTTTTCGGTGCTGACGGATATCTACGGCGATATTCCGTACAAAGACGCGATCAAAGGGCTGGAAGGAACATTACAGCCTAAATACGATGCGCAAAAAGATGTTTATGCAGGGTTGGTGGCCGAGTTGAAAGTAGCCAATGATATGATCGTGCTCAATGACAATAGCAAAGCCATTGCGGGCGATATTCTGCTCAATAACAACCTGACGCGCTGGAAGAAATTCGCCAATACCCTGAGCCTGCGTCTGCTCAACCGGATGATCAACAAAGCCGATGCGCCCATTGATGTAAAATCGGAAATCAACCGGATTCTGGGCGACCCAACCAAATACCCGGTCTTGACGTCCAACGCCGATAACGTGCAGCTGAACTACCTCGACGCGACAAATAACAACAACCCGATCAACCAGAATCGGAAAACGCGCGACGATCACCGGGTTAGTGCCACGCTGGTGAACAAGCTCAAGGCGTTAAGCGATGCGCGGTTAGCCGTGTATGCTAACGCTCCTGCCGACGGTGGCGACTACAAAGGTGTGCCAAACGGCTTGTCCAACGCAGACGCTAACGCGCTAGGCTTATCGAAAACCTCGAAGGTGGGTAACTTTTTCGTATCGCCAACCGCGCCGGGGGTTATTGTGAGCTACGCCGATCTGCTGTTTACCAAAGCTGAACTAGCTTACAAAGGAATCACAGCCGCTGGCGACGTCGCAACGAACTACACCAATGGTATCACGGCTTCGCACAGCCAGTACGGGCTTACGGTTGCCCCTGCTTACCTGACCGCCAACGCGTTGAAATCGGGCGCGGATGGGTACACGCAGATTATGGAGCAGAAGTGGATCGCCTTGTACGGACAGGGGCTGGAAGCCTGGACCGAGTTCCGTCGGACGGGCCTGCCAGCTTTGCAACCTGCGGTGATCAACACCAACGGCGGAATCATCCCGACCCGTTTGCCGTATCCCGGCTCTGAAGAATCGTTGAACGCGACAAATTTCAACGAAGCGCTCACTCGCCAGGGTGGAAAGAACGATATGAAACTCAAACTCTGGTTCGCCAAATAATACCGTAACGTGGACATCCTGTCCGCCTAGTCGGGGGCTGACAAAATAACGTCTCTAACCAGGCGGATAGGATTTCTGCGTTACCCTTCCTCTATGAAAAACCGTATTGCTACTCCCTTGCTGGCTTGCCTGGCTGTTACCGTCTTTTCTGCGTCGGCGCAGGACGACAAGGCGCTGATTAAAAAAGCGCATAAGATTCACGAAAAAGCGTTTACCGTCGATACCCACGCTGATACGCCTATGCTGCTGTCGCGCGGTGGCTTCGACGTAACCAAAGACAACGATCCCCGCACGACCAATAGTAAGATCGATTATCCTCGGATGAGACGCGGTGGATTAGATGCGATCTTCTGGGCGGTGTATCTGGGACAGGGGCCACGCACCCCCGAAGGACACGAAACGGCGAAAAATAAAGCATTGGCTATTTTCGACGCTGTTAACACGACGCTGAAAAATACAGCTTCGGAAGCCGCTTTGGCGACAACGCCAGAAGAAGCGTTTCAGATCGGAAAAACGGGGAAGCGGGTCATTTTCATCGGTGTCGAAAACGGTTACCCGATGGGGCATGACATTACGATGCTCAAACAGTTTTACGACAAAGGTGCCCGCTATATGACGCTTTGCCATTCGAGCAACAACGATATCTGCGACTCATCGACCGACCCGAAAGGAGCCGAATATCAGGGCTTGAGTCCACTAGGAGAGCAGGTCGTGGCGGAAATGAACCGACTGGGTATGATGATCGACGTGTCGCACGTGTCGGATTCGACGTTCTACGATGTGGTTCGTTTATCGAAAGTGCCCATCATTGCGTCGCATTCGGGAGCGAAAGCGATCTGCGATCATCCGCGTAACCTAACGGACGATATGCTCAAAGCGCTGGCCAAAAACGGCGGTGTCGTGCAGCTAAATCTGTTGAGCGATTACGTGAAAACGATTCCGGCCAGCCCAGAGCGTGAAGCTGCGCAGAAAGCCATGATGGACAAATGGGGCGTCAAGGACCGTCGGGCAATGATGGCGGCCATGAGCAAGTTGTCGGAAGACGATCAGAAGAAGCTGCGCGAGGAATTTATGGATATCAACAAGAAATATCCGGTACAACTGGCGACGGTGAAAGATGCTGTGGATCACATCGACCATATCGTCAAACTAATCGGTATCGATCACGTAGGCATGGGTGCTGACTTCGACGGGGGCGGTGCATTGGCCGACTGCTTCGACGTGAGCCAGTACGAAAATTTCACGGTTGAATTTGTCCGCCGGGGGTATTCGAAGAAAGACATCGAAAAAATCTGGAGCGGTAATTTCTTCCGGGTGATGAAAGCGGTTGACAAAGGCAAATCCATGGAAGTTGCCAGCAAGTAATTCTAATTACAGTTTCCCCAAAAGCAGTGGGGGCAGGTTCTCAAACCTGCCCCCACTGCTTTTGGGGAATTACGCTTTTATGATCAATTAGTTACTTGCCCCGGCTCGCGTACGTTGGCACCTGTTCGCTGCTGAATGTCATCGCCCAGATCGGTGCGGGCTTCTTCGGCGATTTTTTCCAGCTTGGCGACGATTTCAGGATGCTGTTCCAGCACATCATAGCGCTCGCTCGGGTCGCGTCGAAGATCATACAGTGCCTTTGGAAATTCGTGCGTTTCGGTACTCGGACCCGGCTTGCCATTTTGTCCCGGCAGGAATCCTTCGTACGTACGGCCCGGATGCCCAAACACCAGTTTCCAGTCGCCCTGCCGAACGGCTTCCAGACTGTTCTTGCGGTAGTAATAATAAAAATGGTCGCGGGGTGTTACCGTTTCGTCACCTTTCAGCAGCGCCAGCCAATCGACACCGTCAATCCGTTGTTTGGGTAAGCGGGCACCGCAGATTTTGGCGACTGTCGGCAGGATGTCCATTGTCGTCAGCAGTTTGTTACTGACGCGACCCGCAGGCACCACGCCCGGCCAGCGCACCAGACATGGCACGCGGTGACCGCCTTCGAACGACGTGCCTTTGCCTTCGCGGAAACCACCCGCCGAACCCGCGTGGTCACCGTAGTTCAGCCAGGGGCCGTTGTCACTGATGAAAATAACGAGCGTGTTTTTGTCCAAGCCCTGTTGTTTCAGCTCCCCCAAAATCTGTCCAATCGACCAGTCGAGTTCGGTCATTACATCGCCGAAAAGACCGCGCGCGGTTTTACCTTTAAACTTATCCGAAACCGCCAGCGGAACGTGCGGTAGGGGATGAGGAACGTACAGGAAAAACGGGTCTTTCTTGTGCTTCCGAATAAACGAAACGGCTTTCTCCGTCACGGTCGATGTGATGTGACTGGCATCGTCCAGATTCTTGATTTCCCCTTTCGGCTCATTCCCCTCGATCCAGTGCAGCGGAGGAAACTTGACTGTAGGATGCTGCGGCCACATATCGTGCGAGTACGGCACACCGTAGTATTCGTCAAAGCCTTGCTGTAGGGGCAAAAACGCCTGCTTATCGCCCAGATGCCATTTGCCAAAGATGCCAGTCGCGTAGCCTTTCTCTTTCAGTAAATCCGCCAGCGTTTCTTCATTTGGGTTCAAACCAATGGGTGAATTTGGTCCTAACGCACCTGAAATACCTAATCGGTTCGGGTAACAGCCCGTCATCAAAGCCGCCCGCGATGCGCTACAAACGGCCTGAGCCACCAAAAAATTGGTGAAGCGTGAACCGTCAGCAGCCAGACGATCCAGGTTCGGTGTCGTGTAGTCGAGCGCGCCCGTAACCGACAGATCGCCATAACCCATATCGTCCATGAAAAACAGTACGACGTTGGGCGTTGCCGGAGCCGGTTTTTCAACCCAGGCCGTAATCAGCAGGCCGGTACTAATCAGGGCAAACGTGCTTAGGAGCAGATGCGATAATCGTTGCGGTAATAGAGTCATAGAGGATGGTTTACTACTAAAAGTGGTTGTGGGCTGTTCGTTACTACCAGCCGGGGTTTTGGGTAAGCGTTGGTGTCAGATAGCGTTCCCGTTGCGGAATCGGCCAAAGGTAATGCCGCGACTTGTCAAATGTTCGGTTAATACCCACGACCTGCACCGTCGCTAAGTCGCCGGTAGCGGTTTTGTAGGTGATGCCGTAAACCGGTCCTGGCAATACGGTTTCGGCTAGTTTCCACCGGCGAATATCAAAGAGTCGCTGCCCTTCGAAAGCAAGCTCGACCGTCCGCTCCCGGCGAACAATAGTGCGCAACTCAGCCTGGCTAACCGTGCTGCTGATCGACGGTTGTTTGACATCGGTACGGCTATTGCGGACGGCATTGATGGCGGCAAAGACACTCGCGTCAATCTGGTTGAGTTCGATTTTTGCTTCGGCGTAGGTCAGCAGAATTTCGGCGTAGCGCAGCAGAATGATGTTTATGCCGTTGTTGGTTGGATTGGCGTAATCCTCCGCGTTGACGTACTTCTTGATGTTAAACCCCGTTGTCGAAGCGATGTAGGTGTTCCCCACGGCGTCGGCTGTTCCGCTATTCGGCTCTGGTCGGAAGGTAATACCGCTGGGGAGCGGATCGCCGGTCAGAAAAACGGAAAATTTAAGCCGGGGGTCGCGGTTGGCGTAGGGAGTGGCCGGATCGTAACCGCTGGTAGCGTCGGTGATCAGCTTACCCGCCGTTGTCTCGTACATATCGACCAGCGCCTTTGTCGGTACGTAGGTGCTTGTTGCACTTTTCTGACTGTAAGGCGCGAGCAGGTTAAAAACGATATCGGGGTACGTATCCTTGATAAACTGCCGGTCCAGGAGCACTTCTTTATTGTTTTCGGCTGCGTAGGTAAACAGCTTTTCGTACGAATCATTCAAGCCGTAAACGCCAAGCTTCATCACCTGATCGGCAGCTGTGGCCGCTTGCTGGTACCGACCCGCCAGCAAATTGGCCCGCGCCTGTAAACCGACAGCGGCACCTTTCGTGATTCGTCCTTTGTCGGCAGCCGTGTACGTTGTCGGCAATAGGGCAGCGGCCTCGCTTAGTTCTTTGTCTACAAAATCCCAGACCTGCGCAATCGGAGCGCGCGTTAATTTCAGACTTTCGTCCAGCGAGATAGGCGTAGTGATCAGCGGTACATCGCCAAACAAAGCGGCTAGTTTCAGGTACTGATACGCACGCAGCGCTCTGGCTTCGCCTTTAAACTGGCTGATCAACGTCGGGTTGGACGACGCAACCTTATCGACATTCTGCAAAAAGTAATTGCACGCCCGAACGCCCTTGTACGCCTTTACCCATTCGCCGTACACCTTTGAACTGGTTGCGTCGTACTGACCGAGTTCGATGTACGCCTGCACGTCGAAGGGTTGGTTCGTATGGGCAATATCCGTCAAGGCGTCCCAGCTGATGATGTTGGTGCTGTCGAGGTCCGTGTACAGCGAATTGACCGCCAGCCGGGCGTCGTTTTCGGTTTTCCAGAACAAATTCTCGGATAGTCGGTCGTTCGGAACGGTATCCAACAAATCCCGGTCGCAGGAGGAAAGTGTAAGGCCAATCGCAAGCGATAGGAGTAAGACTAAACTAGAGCGGATTGATTTCATGAAATTTCTGTAAGCCAAAAGGGGTGGCGGTTAGTATTGCAGATTGAGTCCCAGTGTATACAGCGCCGTTTGCGGATAATACACCGCCCGACCGGAGCCAACCTCCGGGTCCAGGTTCCACTCGTTCAGCTTCGAAATGGTAAACACGTTGGTTGCTGATACATAGGCCCGTATCCGGCTCAACCGGACTTTACTCGCCAGCGCAGCCGGTAACGAATACGCTAGCTGAACGTTTTTCAACCGGACGTACGAGGCATTGATAACCAGCCGGTCGGACGTGGCAACGTTCCGCAAATCGAATTTTCGCGGGAGCGGGAAACGCGCGTCGGTCCGTTCGGGTGTCCAGTAATTGTTGGTATAAATGGAATGCGTAAAGCCTTCCTGATTGCCCATTTCGGCCAAAGCCCCCGCCAGGCGTGTATCGACTTTAGCTGCACCCTGAAACAACAGATTCAACTCGAAATTTTTGAAGGAAAAGCTTGAATTCAAGCCGAACGTGTATTTGGGAAACGAGTTGCCGATTGTAGTCATATCGTTGGCATCGATCTTCCCGTCTCCGTTTCTGTCCACGTATTTCACGTCGCCCGGTTTGGTGTTGGCGGCATAGGTGGCTTTGTAGTTGTTGATTTCTTCCTGCGTCTGGAACAAACCGTCCGTCTGGTAACCCCACAACGCATTGATCGGCAGGCCAACGGCAATGATGTAGCGCGGGTCGATGTCTGAGCCGGTAATGTACGGTCCGGTCCCTTTCAGATCGACGACTTTGTTTGAATTGATGCTGAAATTAGCGCCCAGATTATACTGGAAACCGGACGAGCTTCTAGCGCCCCGGTAGTTGAGCGCAAACTCCCAACCCTTGTTCTCGACGGACCCCGCGTTCTGAGGTGGCGCGATCAGACCGACCGTCGCTGGAATGTCCAGATTCAGCAAAATATCGTTCGTGAGTTTGCGGTAATAATCAACCGTCAGGTTTAGGCGATTACGGAAGAAAGACGCGTCCAGACCCAAATCCAGTTGAGTTGTCGATTCCCAACCCAGGTTCGTATTAGCAAGTGATGTCTGGCGATAGCCTTGGGCCGCAGCACCGTTGAATGTGTAGCCGCTCGCCCGCAAGGAAGAGTAATAGCTGTACAGATCGACCGACTGATTACCCGTAATGCCCCACGATCCGCGTACTTTCAGGTCATTGACGGTCGTTTGCAAGCCCTGCCAGAAATTCTCTTTCGACAGCCGCCAGCCCGCCGAGAAGGACGGAAAGAAGCTGTACTGTTTATCACCCGTAAACTTGGACGACCCGTCGAAGCGACCGTTTACTTCAACCAGGTATTTGCCGTCATAATCGTAGTTGACCCGCCCGAAATATGATCGTAGTCCAAAAGCCGCGTCGTAACCCCCATTGCTTTTCGTACCGTCGTTCGTTCCCTGACTAATTGATTGAATATCGTTGTTGTAAAATCGTTCGCGATAAGCATTCAGAAACGTTTGCGTATTGCCGATCTGCGAATAACCGAGCAAGCCTTTGACGTTATGATTACGGATATGCCGGTCATACGTAAGCAAGCTGATCAACGTGTATTCTTTCAGCGTGTTGCGTACCTCGGTCAGTGTGTTGTTCGCTACGGTCTTGGTGATGTTGGTGTTTTTGTCCGTGTTGACGTATGCGTTGGCAAAGTTCTTTTCCTGCGTGAAATAACCCCGGCCCGCTACCTGCGTCGAGAAGGTCAGGCCATCCAGAATGTCCCACTCACCTTTGACGTAACCGACCAGAAAATCCGAGAACCGCTTCGAATCGCCCCCAATTTCGGCGTACATCAACGGGTTATTACCCTGCGTGCTCAGGCCATACGTACCATCGGCGTATTTCGGGACGGCCCACAGTGAACCGTGTAGGAAGCGGTCAATGGGATCGACGGTCGGCGCTTGCGAATAATTATAGCGGTAGTTCAGGTCAGTGCTGACGCGCAGACGCGGGGCAATGGTATAATCGGAATTCAAACGAATCTCGCCGATCTTGCTGGCGTAATGCGTGATGATACCCGCCTGATCCTGATAGCGCACACTCAGCCGGGTACGAAGCGTTTCCGTACCGCCCGCTACGGATATCGTGTGGTTCTGCTGAGGGGCCGCATGGAGCATGGTCTGAAACCAGGTGTTTGGTAGCGGGTATTTCTCCCTGTCGCTGGTACTGACGTAGGTTTGAATCGACTGTTCGGTAAAGCGGGCGGGCAATGGCGAACCGGCGTTTGTGTACGCGGCAACCTGCATCCGCATATAGTCTTCCAGCCCCATCATGTGTGGTACGTTGATCGATTTCTGAATGGCGTAATAGCCGTTGTAATCGACCTGAACCTTACCGCCTTTGGCCCGTTTGGTTGTGACCAGTACCACGCCGTTGGTCGCCCGTGATCCGTAAATAGCCGTCGAAGCGGCATCTTTCAGAATCGAAATCGACTCGACATCGTCGGGATTAATATCCGACAATCGCTGCTCAATACCATCGACAATCACCAGCGCGTCGTTCTTACTTAAATCATACTGACCATTGGCGTTACTGGCTCCAGCACCGGCGGTACCATTTATGTTAAACGTCGTTACGCCCCGAATGCGAATGGCCGTGTTCGAGCGACCGGGTGAACCGCCCTGGTCTAGCACCGTAACGCCGGGCAACTGCCCCTGCAAGGACTGCTGGATATTAGAAACGGGCCGTCGGGCAACTTCTGCTGCGCCAATCTGCGCCACTGAGTTGGTCAGGCTTTCCCGCTTTTGTGTGCCGTAGCCGACAACGACAACCTCGTCAAGCTGTTTGTTGTCCGTCGCCAGCGAAATGGCAATGACCGTTCGGTTGTTGACGGCTATTTCCTGCGTGGTAAAGCCGATGCCCGAAAAAACGAGAACCGCATTGGTGGGTACATCGAGCGTGAACTTTCCGTTGACATCGGTGGTGGTTCCTTTCGTCGTCCCTTTGACGACCACGTTGATACCCGGTAAGGTTTCACCCGATTGACTCTTGACCGTACCCGTAATAGGACCCGCTGTTGTCCCGGCTTGGGCGGTAGCTACGCTGTTGCGAGCGAAAACCACCGACTGTGACCAGCCCAACCTGGGGCCAATCAGCAGAAGCGTTACCAAAAGACTCACCTGAGAGCGTTTGCGTATAAGCTTTATCATAGAAATGAAAATTGATTCGGTCCGGTAATCGGACATTGCAGAGGATGAGTAGTTAATCGATTAAACAGAGTCGCCAGCTAAGAGCAAAAAGATAGGAAAACCCCAATTTGCTATGGTACTATAGTTAAAAGGTGGGCAAAGTTTAGTAGGTGGGATTAGTTTTCCAAGCAAAATGTAAAATTTTGACAATCAATCGATTGTCTACTAGTCTATCGGGAAATACCCTTATTCGGTAAGGAAGTGCACTAGAGCAATGAGGCAGAAGTTGTTAGCAGGTTACGCGCTGGTAAGAATTGACTGTTCTGCTGAACGATGGGTTGTATACGTATAAGCTCGTGGTGTCGGTTTTGAGAACCCGTATTGTCCGGAATCCGTAGAACGCGTAATAGATAGGCTGATGTTTGAGTAGTTAGGTGGTTGGGCGGCCCCGCCGACACCACCCAACCACACACCCAGCACCTCAGAAAACCGTTAAACATCAGGCCGTAACCTCAAAACTTAGTAGTCAATTTTTTTGCGATTGGCTTTTACGTCGCCTTTTCGCTTCTTCTCGGCAATCCGTTCGGCCACCGACGCTTTCGACGGTTTGGTTGCCTTTCTGGCTTTCGGCTTTTCAAACGCTTTCTCAATCAGTCGGTAAAACTTCTTGGTAACCTTTTCTTTGTTCGCCAGCTGCGTTCGTTCGGTTTGGTGGGTAAGCACCAGTTCGCCGTCGGTCGTGAGTTTTGTCGCCAGTTTTTCTTCCAGAACAGCGCGCTCTTCCTCGGTTAATAGAGACGATGCCCGAACGTTGAAACGCAGTTCAGCTTTGGTCGCCACTTTGTTGACATTCTGCCCGCCAGCGCCCCCGCTCCGGGCAAACTGATACTGTATGTCGGGTTGTAAGCGGGTTGCATCCATGAATAATCGAGTCGATTAGTAGATTTTGTGTAAAAAACGCTAAGTAAACGAACAATCGCCTGTAGTAGCGGTTCTTTTTGTCAAAACTAATGGATTCAACGTTATGGCTCATCACGATCAGAAAATCGATACCATACTGGACGATACGCTGGCAACGCTCGGTGGTGGCGCGTCCTCCACAACACCCGATGCAGGCGTAGACCTTATTCAGGAGTGGATTTTCATTGTGCGCTCGAACGTGAGTACACAATGGGTCGCTGAACCCCTCGAGAAGCTGCGGGACGCAATTAATACCGGTACTGTTCGAGAAGTAGAGCGTATCCTTTACGATCTCTCCGGTGAAACAGTCGACCTAGCAAATAACGCTGCCGAAGGAGAATACAAAGTACGTTTGCAAAACTTGTCAACAGCACTAAAAGACTTTGCGCACGGACTGGCCAAATAAAGTCCGGGTGCCTTTACTCAACAAACAAAATCATGATTTCTCAAGACCAGAACCAGACTTCGCTCATTGAGCAAACAGTCAATACATTCGACGGAGCTATCGGCGAAACGACGGCCACCGACGGTTTATCACTCATTGATCAGTGGCTGAATCGGCTCGACGTAGCGGGCGACGAAGATACCGACGATATTGCGGATACGCTTGAAAGCCTGCGGGCCGAAGTGCACACCGCGCAACAATACAACCGTCCCGACAACCAGCGAATTGCGTCGCTGTTGCAGGACTTGATTGATCAGACCCGGAAAGTAGCTACCTCGGCTGAAGCTAGTGCCGAGCAGGTTGAGCTTTCTCAACTGATTGCCACGCTCGAAAACCTGCACCGGCAGGTTGCTCGTGCTACTGAACAAGCCTAGTATTCACCCCTAGCTAAACCCGATAATATGGCAATTAATCAGCATGCATCAAACTTAGTTGATGTAACCGTCAATGCGTTCAATGGCGATGTGACAAGTATTTCGCCGTTCGATGGAATCTCGCTTATTGACACCTGGATTACAACCTTGCGTAATGGTGGCGAGTCGGACACAATTTCGGTAGCCAACGGCCTAAGTGAACTAAAGGCGGAGCTACAGAGCGGTAACCCCAACGGATGGCATATCCGGGGCATCATGGAAAATCTGGTTAGCCAGGTTCGACAAAGGGCGGATTCGGCGGATACCGACGTGAAAACAAAACTGGACGCGCTTGTTGAAGCACTGGATGGTTTTAGTCAGCAGCTTGGTGGCTCGTCGAAACCAGCTAATACCGGAGGACAGGCACCGATGACCAGCACAGTCGGCGGTGAGTCGACCAACAGCGGGACCGGTACATCAGCAATGGACGACACAACGGGCAGCGATGCACGGAGTACGGGCGGCACGGGTGATGACTACAGCCAAGGGTCAGGTACACGATCATCAGGGGTTTCGAACGGGCCAATGCCCGACCATACGCCCCGGGATGAATCGGAAACCAGTACCGGAACATCAGGCGGTCGTTCGCAGTACTAAACCGTTGTCAACAGAAGGAGAGGGCTTTGCTAAAAGGGCGGGCTCTCTCTTTTTGTTGACGACAAACAAAGCGTCGTTGGACGGGTTCTAACAAATAACAAAACCAATTAACCTCCGCTTCGGCGGTCTTAACGAACATGGCAAATCAACACTCGCAGACAACTGGTTCGTCGGCCACTACATTGCTTGATGCAACCGTAGCGGCTTTCGATCAGGGACAGGCTGCAACCCCGCAAGAGGGTATGTCGCTTATTACGGACTGGTTTTCATCCATCAAAAATAATCACTCGACCGGCGATCTGGTAGAGCCGCTTACGCAACTGCACGATGAGTTGAAAACGGGTGAACCAAATCCACAGAAACTCCAGAAGTTGCTTAACGAACTGGCCGATAAAACGGAAAAAGCAGCGCCGAAAGCGGAAGGCGATCTACAATCACGCCTGCAAACGCTGGCAACGGCGCTGCGCAACTTCGCTGGTCAGATTTCAACGGCAGTATAAAACAAGACTTGGATAAAAAGTCTGTTGTCAGTGATTGGTGATCGGCTTTTTTGTAAACCAAAAACAGTAAACACATGGCTTCACACGCATTAGATCAGCGTCTGTTTGATCAGACGATTGGCATAGCCGACAATGGAACGGCAGCATCACCCGCTGATGGCGTACAGCTCATCAACGGATGGTTGAAAGTTATTGAAGGAAATAAAAGTACTGAACTGATTGAAGCAAAGCTGAAAGAGCTGCGCGGCTTGTTGCAGTTTGCCAATCCTGATGCGGACCGCGTTCGTAGTTTGCTGATGGATCTGGCGGATCATACCGAGCAAGTCAGCCAGGGATCGGATATTCAGGAGCCGACCGTCAAGAAGCTCGAAAACGTCGTTGATTCGATTCAAAAACTGGCCGAACAACTGTAAAACAAAAAAGTCAGTTTGCTGCCACACGCGCTGAATCAAAAATAGACGATGTGCCTTGCTTAGCAGCAAACTGGCTTTACAAAACGAAACTGCACATGATGGGATCTAACATATTGGAAGAACGGATGCTCCAGGATACACTTGGGGTGTTCCGGGACGATAGCCAGTCGAGTGTTACACCAGCGCAGGGCGTCATGCTGATCGATGGCTGGCTACAAGCGCTTCAGGGTGACCCGAATCTGGAACAGCTTGAAGCCGAACTCACCGAACTCCGCAATGAGTTGCAGAGTGGTCAGCCCAACGAGCAGCGCGTCCGGGAGCTGATGCTAAGTCTGGCCGACAAGACGCAGGCCATTGCCGAAGGTCCTAATGCCGAAGGTACCTGGACCGGCGGTTTGGAAAGTCTGTCAAAAATCTTACGGAATTTTAGTAATAAATTGTAGGGACGTGGCGGCTTCAAAGTCGCCACATTCCTTAGTTCAAAAGTATAAACTGTTCACTACTATATGGAAACGCAAACCACGCTAGAGCACAGAATGCTCAATGATATGCTGGGAGCATTTGGAGAAGGACATACAACGGTAGTTTCTGCGGAACAAGGGATTCTACTGTTGGAAGGCTGGATAAATGCATTACAGGGTGATATCGGTGCCGAACGGATTCTGGATGAGTTAAGACAACTACGGGATCAAATCAAGTCCGACCATTGCGATAACGATAAAGTCCGGCATTTGCTGTTGAGTCTGGCTAGCCACACATCCGCTATTTCGCACGAGCCGCGCGTCGATCCGGCAACCGCTGACCAGCTGAAACAGTTAGTAAACATTTTACGAAACTTTAGCAGCCAACTTTAATATGCTTGATCACGAAAAATCATCGGATTTGCTCGACTCCACGATGGACGTTTTGAATGCAGATCCTGCTACATCAACACCGCAAAGCGGAACGGGTGTCATCAACAGTTGGCTCGAGGAACTCCGCAAAGCGGACAACGCTGCCGACATCACAAACAGTCTTGAGCAAGTGAAAACGCAACTAGAAAGCGGTGAGATCAGTGCGGGCGAGCTAAGTGATTTGTTTACTACGTTGGCTACCCAAACGGTTGAATTCAGCACGCGCTTAGGATCGGAAGGGGATATTGCCTACCGACTCGAAGGCTTGGCATCGGCTCTACGCTCGCTGGCCGGTCAATTAGGGAATCAATAAAAAAGTCAGGGTATTCGGTTTACACGCATGATACGCCTTCCAAAAGAGGCTACATCCCTGTAAACCGAATACCGACAATCAGGGCTTTTGCTGGTTCCAGTAAATAAGCACGTTCAGCGTAGCACGACCCGATGCAATCAGGTCCAGATCCCCATCACCATCCAAGTCAGCCGCTTGCAGATCTTCGCAGGCCATCCGTACGCTGTCGTCCAGTGAGTACCCTTCCAGATTCCCTTCTTCTTTAGGCTTAAAGAGCCGGACTCCTACGGCTCCCGCTGCGTTTGGATTGCGCCATCCGGCTACAATCTGGTCACTACCGATTCCCAGAAAATCACCGCAAACAAGGGCGTGCCCCTGGCTGAGTATATCCGTCAACACATCGACTACTTTATCCTCAACTTTCGGTTTTGGTTTCGCAAACGTGTACGCTCCGCTTTCGACCTGTAATAGATTCCCGTGCATAGGCTGGATCGTTGCAATAGCGCTGCCACCGTTTAGCCGGCGAATTTCGCCAATACCTTCGGTGCCTTTCGTCAGTAACGGTAACGCATTGCTGGCCACTTCATCATCGTACGGACGCCACCGCTTTTTTCGCCACTCAAAAATGCCACCGCCTTCTTTTCCGGCAACAATCAAACCGGTAGTAGCACCATCTTCCCACAGCTCGAAATTATGCGTGAGGTGCATCGTCGAATCGACCAGGTGACGCTTCCAGGAATCCCTTGGATTTTTGGGGAACTCGTAACCCCAGATGCGAACACCCCGGCCTTCGCCGTTTTTGTTGCCCAGGCCGTGCAGCGGGACAACGATCAACTGGTGACTGTCTTTGCTAACCTTTGCCCAGCGCATTCGGTGGGTCGTCACTTCGTGGGGCAAGCGAATGGCTTCCCAACGTTGGGTCGGATCTTGGGGACGAACGAGGTAAAAAACGGCACCTGACTTCGTACTGTCGGTTGTTTCGGCGGGATTCCAGCCAGCACCAACAGCCACTTCAACGCGCCCGTCGCCATCCAGATCGCGGGCGGCAATGCACACATTATCCTGTGGCGTCAGATTTGCTGCCATTACATGACGTTTCCACGGGCTACTTTTATCGCCTGGATTCTGATACCAGACAAACTCTTTCTGATCGGCCAGTAGAATGTCGGGACGACGGTCGCCGTCGACGTCACCAATCGCCAGTCCGTAACCGATATCAATCTGATTATCGACAACCTGGATTTTAAAGTTGGGCGTGGTAGACTGACCAGCACTGTCGTGACTAAGCAATAGGGGCGCAGCCAGCAAGTAAGCCAACAAGGGGTGTTTCATCGTTTTAGATTCGTTTCGGACTCCCGACTTAGATGGATTCCTTCGCCCAACTGCATGACGCGGTAAGGCGTCCCGTATTGGTTGCAGGCTTTGATGAAGTCGTCGGGGTCAGCTGTGTTAAAGGCAAACAGATCGTAATGGTGCGAGACAACGAGCTTTGCCCCAATGGCTTTACCGAGCCGGGCGGCCTCGTCGGGATTAAGATTGCCCGCTACGCGTCGTTCGGGTTTATTGCCATTGATGGGCAAAAAGGCTACATCCACGTCAAACGGTTTCAGAATATCGACCAGGCCATCATACCAGAGCGTATCACCAGAATGGTACACGCGATAGGGGCCCAGTTCGACCATAAAGCCCATGAATTTACAGCGGCCTTCGGCGTCTCGTTCGAGTTCATTATGGGCTGCGGGAACACCGCGGATAACGAACCCATCAACCGTACTGGCTTGCCCGTCGTTCAGGCCGATGGGCCAGTGCCGTCCGCGCCAATGGGTGGACTGCTCCAAACGTTCGGCAACAAAATTGCGGTTGGCTTCGGGGATAACAAAGCGTAGCGACGGGTTTCCGGCCATGATCGGCAACAGCGTTTCGGCGTCCAGATGATCGGTATGGTTGTGGCTTGACGTTACCACGTCGATATCCGTGAGCTTGGCCGGATTAATGACAATCTCCGATAGTCGAACGTGCGGTTTATCCGTGTGGGCATACTTACGGCTTAGCGAATCCGACAGATACGGATCGAACAGCAGTTGTTTCCCGTTGTATTGCAGCAGAAAACCGCTTTGTCCAAGCCACCAGATATGCAGCATATCCGGTTTGTCTCTCGCTGAGGCTATATCGGCCAGTAGCGCGTCGTCTTTTTGAAAAGCAGGTTTAAGCATGGGCTGTTATCTGGAAGCGAACCGTTAACGACTGAAAGCGAAAAATCTTACGGCTTATACCGCAATCCACTCACCCGGCCCAGAATCCAGTCGATAGTTCGGTCCGGCAATAGCCTTGGTAGTATCCAACTGGTTAGTTTGTTTGGTACTATTGCGTACCGCGTATGAGGATGCTTTGTTTCGTGAATTTGCACAATACGCTCACCGAGGTAATCGACAGAAAAACCACGTTGCTCAGACGCTTCAACCTGCTTTAGAAACCATTGCATGGCCGGATAATAAGCCGTGTCCCGATAAGCGCTAATATCCGTCCCTTTTCCCCAGATCGGCGTTTTGACGGCACCTGGTCCAACAATAACGACAGGAATACCAAACAGTTTCAACTCCCGGCGCAAGCTGTGCGAGATGCCTTCAACGGCATGTTTGGAGCCAACGTACGCGCCCATAAACGGTATCGCAACCTGACCGTTAACCGAACTGATGTTGAGAATTCGGCCCGGCTGAACCGGATGGTTCGCCCGCGCGCCCAGCAAAGGCAGAAAGACCTGTGTAACCTGAATCAGTCCCAGCACGTTTACGTCGAAATGATTTCGGATGGTTTCGATGGGCTGATAGTGCAGCGGACCGCCAACGGCAATCCCCGCGTTGTTGATGAGCCCACCCAGGCCGCTGTCGCCGAGCTGATCCGTAAGCCATTGCGCCGATTTAGCAATGGCGCTGGCATCCGTTACGTCGAACACCAGCGGAACAAACCGAGGCCCCAGTTCCGCCTGAAGTCGGTCGGCGTCGGCCTGCTGGCGGACACTGCCAAAAACCGTATAGCCACGTTGAATAAACTGCCGGGCTGCCCCGTAGCCAATACCGGTCGATACGCCGGAGATGAGAATGTTTTTGCTGACGGGTTTCATGCTGTAAACATACCCATAATCCGGCTCAACAAACGCCCGGAAATTGGCGTTATCTTTTTCGAATTCGTTAGGGATACGGTAAATTGACAAACGAATCCGGCTCTGGTAAGCGAAAATCCTTATCGGTGTCGGCCAAATTAGTTACTCAGCACATCAATTCGTTAATCAGTCAACAGTTATGCAGGACATTGAGCCCTTCTACGGCTGGGAAAAATATTATACGTCGGCCGACGATGAACGGTCGCCGTTTCATGAACGGGAGTATAATATGCAGCAGTACGAAAACAACATATATGGTTATTACATCCACCCGCTTTGGGACGAAATCGGATCGGAAACGCTTTACTGCAAAATACTATACGCCAATTATGACCGACAGTTTGTTGTGATTGAGCTTTTTGGGGAATGGAATGACACGCTTCACAACGACATCATGTATCTGAAGCGGCAGGTAATCGATCCGTTGGTGTATCAGGAAATCAAATATTTTATTCTGATCAGCGAAAACATTCTCAACTTTCACGGTTCGGATGATAGCTATTACGAGGAATGGTTTGAGGATGTAGAAGATGGCTGGATCGCGGCTATTCATTCGCCGGAGTTTATCGAGCGTGAATGGAAAAAATACCACCTGGATTATTACATCAATTTTGGCGGTACGCTCGACATTGCCAACTGGCGAACATTAAAACCCGTCAATCTGTTTGAGCTAGTGAACAGCCTGATCGTGCGTCGGTTAGGGTAAGCACCCGCAAGGCTCTGTTCACGAGTTACCCATTACTCAAATCCCACAATCCTATGGAAAATAACGCGAAAAATACCACTGCTGACGATGTAAACGCGGCTAAATCGACGGCGGCAGAGAAGCTGGCGTCTTTCAAAGCCGAAGCGAACCAGCACTTAAACGCAGCCGCTGCGCAACTGGACGAGTTAAAAGACAAGCTGATTGCTCAGGCGCAGGAATTCGGAAAGGACATTGATGTGGAAGGCATCAAAACAAAAGCAACCGAGCATTTTGACGCGGCTAAAGCATCCACCGCCGATAATCTGGCCAACCTGCAAGCTCAGGCCGAAACGGTTTTTGCTGCGGCATCGGCCAAAGCAGATCAACTGTCGGAGGTTGCCGAAGATAAATTCGACGAATTGAAAGCCGAAGCCTCGGTGCAGTTCGAAGCCGCTCAGGTAAAACTGGACGAGCTGAAAGCCGAAGCGGCTCTTCAAATTGAAGAAGCCAAAGAAAAAGCAAAGAGCTTCTGGGAGCAGCTCTTTAAGTAAAAACAATACCGTAAGGGACGGCGAACCGGGTAAGGCTTAAAAAGTACGCCCAACGTTCGCCGTCCCTTTGTCTTTACAGCTAACTTTGCCTTTATGAGGCTCCAACTTCGTAAACCTGCTCAATCACTCAACAAAGCCTATGCTCGACAGGCCGTCACGCGGGAGCAGATGGATAAATTCCGGCGGGTACTGGCAGGCTTGTTTTCGCGGGTAAACGAAAAAGAGTCCGAAGACTATCAGCGAACGATTATTGCTGATTTCCTGCGTGACGTGTTCGATGCGGAGGCATTCGACCTGAGCGCCCAACAAGGAGTTGATATTAGTATTCAGCCGAAATCAGCTACGCAGGCTTCGACTGAAAAGGTGTCGTCCGGCGCGTCCGTGTCGGCAGTAGAGGTGCCGAGTGTTGTTGTCGAAACCAGAAAGGTGTTTGCCGGTGAGATGATGACACCGCTTAAGAACAACGTCAGGGCACTGCACGAACTGATTCTGCACTACTTCGAAAACGCCGAACGCGATCAGCCTACCGTTATCCGTCAGTTGATTATCACCGACGTTTACAACTGGTTTCTTTTCGATGAAGTCGATTTTCGCCGTTTTTTCTACAACAATGCCCGGCTCAAAAAGCTGTATCAGATCAAGCAGCAGCAACAGAAAGAGAACACCTTCTTTTTTGCGGAAACGGCCCGGATTTTACGCGACCTTGACGCCGAAATCCCCGTCACGTACCTGAACCTTCGCCAAACGGCTGACTCGCTCAATCGCGTTTCCGAACCGGGTAACCGCGCTTTACTGACGGCCCTTAAACTGCTTTCGCCGGAACATCTGGTAAAGCGTCCATTCGATAACGGCACCGGCTCGTTCAATCAGCGCTTCTACGATGAATTGCTGTGGATAATCGGATTGCGGGAAACGCCAACGGCTAAGATTGGCACGCGCATTGACCGGTTACCCCAAGACGAACGGTTAGAAGGCTCGTTGCTGGAAAATACGATTCAGCAGCTACAGGCGCGTAACGTACTGGGCTCGGGCGACGACTGGACGGATTACGGAGCCAACGAAGACGAGCAGCTTTTTGCCGTTGGACTTGACTTATGCATTACCTGGATCAATCGTATTTTTCTGCTTAAAGTGCTGGAAGGGCAATTGGGCAATTGCTATCCGGATGAGCCGCCCCGCCCGTTTCTGAGCGTACGATGTATTGATAAGTTCGCTTCGTTGAGTGAGTTGTTCGCCACGTTAACCATACCTGTTGAACAGCGTTCCGTAGATGCAATCAATCGTTTTGGTCGCGTTCCTCACTTGGGCAGTTCTTTATTCGACAAAACGGATCTCGAACAAAAAACGCTGACGGTCGATGCGCTTACTGCTACGCTCGAATTACCGCTGCTCGGACAAACCGCTTTGCGGAGTTCGCCCAATGAGCCGCAGACTGGATCGCTAGCGACGCTGCCTTATTTGCTAACTTTTCTGGATGCTTACGACTTTTCGGCTGACGGGTCTGTTGAAGTGATCGACGCAGATAAGCCCAGCATTCGTGCCGCTACGCTTAGTGTAACGCTCGAACGGCTTAACGAATATCGAAATGGCTCGTTGCCCATACCTGCCGCCGTAACGGCGTACACGGTTCAAGAGGCACTCCGTAGAGCAATACTGTCCAAGTTCACTACGCTATCGGAATCGATCGATCCTTCTATTCCCAATCTGAGCGGTGCGACGAGCCTTGCTGAGCTAAAAAGTCTTTTTCGGGATGCGCAACCCGATGCGCTGCTTCGATTAAATGCAATTGTCAACAGCCTGCGTCTTGTCGATCCAGCCGTAGGGAGTGGACGTTTTCTACTCTCGGCGCTCAACGAACTGATTGCTTTTAAAGCCGAACTCGGTATTCTCGTTGACATTAACGGACAACGCTTGCCGCAGCTTGCAATAAGTGTCGTTGATGGTGATCTGCTGATGACGAACGAAGACGGTGAACTGTTCACGTATACCGGAACCGAAGAGGACAATGCCACCTACTCGCCTTTCGAGCGGCAACGGATTCAGAAAACAATGTTTCACGAAAAGCAGACGCTTATCGAAAACTGTCTTTTCGGAGTAGATCGTGCTCCTGGTTCGGTGGCAACGTACCAGGTTCGTTTGTGGATAGAACTGCTAAAAAGTCTATATCGGCCAAGTGCTGAACCGCAATACCTTACTGTCCCCAAAGACCAATCTGCTAACCGGACAATGGTACCCAACGCGGATGACTCACCCGATGGGGTGGCTTTGCGGCTCACGCCGAATAGCAACGTGGGCAATTCGTTGGTGTCGCGCATTAGCGTTGATTTCCGGGTAGAAAGCCTGAGCAGCCTATCGGCGCGCGAAAAGCTTCAGGTCGATCTTGAGCAATACAAAGCCGACTTATTGACTCGTAAACAAAGGCATGATAACGCCGGGGACACCGAGACTCGTACTCGCATTAACGCATTCGAGGAGTCAATAAAGCTGCTTTTACCCACTGATCAGAAAGAAAGCGCATCGATCAGGCGGATGGAAGCAAAACTAGCGCAATCGACGCTGACGTTTGATTTTGTCGATAGCGACGACCGGTTTCGCAAACTGAATGAGCAACTGGCGGTTCGTAAGCAGGCATTCGCTAACCAGCAACGGCTGTTTCAGCAGGCGGTTGAGTGGCGGTTTGTATTTCCTGACGTTCTCGATGATGCTGGTAACTACGTGGGTTTCGATGCTGTGATCGGGTGTCCGGTTTACCCACGCTCCGATGATTTTAGCCGGTACAAGCCGTACCTACAAAAAGCGTTCCCTAACACGTATACGAGTAAGGCCGATCCGTACATCCTGTTTGTCGAACTGGGAATGCGACTGCTAAAACCAGATGGACATCTGGCTTATGTGTTGCCCGCAAAATGGATGCAGGTCAGTACCGCGAGTAAGCTGCGCAACTGGTTAACGACCAGACACATCGAACAGGTTCTGGATTATAGTAGTTTACTGACTACAGAGCAGAATACGTCTTCAACAAGCGTTTTGTTCGTAAGTAATACCGAAGCGACGCCGACATTTCAAGCGGTTAAGATCGACGCGCTTGATCGAAATGCGGATAATGCTGCGGTTACCAGTCAAACGGTGGAAATTGCTGTTGCATCCTTACAAGACACGCCCTGGAAACTATTTACTGCCAGTAACTAGTAATCAATACTAGTTCACCGTTGATTTTAGCGGGTTGAGTAATGCCAAAATTGTAGCATAACAAGGAAAACTAAAACGATACCGCCAATCTTACCGTTCGGTGAGTCCGTTCAGATTGGTTATTCCCGGCGCTGATTATATTTGTAAACCTACCAACCGTATTGGGTGTATGGGTAAGCTTCAACGTCACGTCATACTGCACCGGTTTCTTTGCCTGTTGATGGCTCTACATGTCATCAATGTCAGTATTGACGCGCCCGACCCATACGCGCACCCGCGCTATCCCGGCGAACGACGCGAAGATTTATCCATCAACGAAATTGAAAGTTTTGGCGAACTGCTGCTGGAAGAATGTTTCGGCTTCGAGAACGCCATTCCCGAACACGAAGAATCGGACGACGATTCCGAAGTAACCAACGTCGAACACGATTACTTCTTTCATCAACTTTTCGTATTCACGACCTTACCCGCGCGTTATTGGTATTTGATTCGGCAGTCCGTGCCCTTCAAACCCGCGCATGTGCCTTCGCACGTGCCCGAAATTACGTCTCCTCCTCCCCAGTACGCCGTATAACCAGAGCGGTTCGCGTTTGTACTGATTTAGTCTAGCTTCTGCTCACGATTGGTTGATAATCAAGAAACGTACTGTGCTTTCGGTCCAAAACAGATCGATACACGCCGTACGGTGTGTGCTTATTGACCAAATCTTCACTATAAATTAATTGGTGTGATCAATTGCTGGCAACCACGGAAAAGGTGGGCAGGCCGGACTGTTTGCACACAGGTACAATTCTACCTTCAAAACCATGAAAAACTATGAGATGTTGACCGCGCTCCTGATGGGTGCGGTAATGATCGGTTGCACAAAACAGGAAACGCAAACCGATCAGGCCGAGAAGCTTACCTTGCCCGTTGTCAAGCTGGCGCGCCAATCGACGACGCTTAAAAAAGAGTACGTTGGTACGCTCGAAGCCGTTCGGAACGTCGAAATACGGGCGCGGGTGTCGGGTTTCCTCGAAAAAATCTTTGTCGATGAAGGGCAGCCTGTCCGGCAGGGACAACTGCTGTTTAAATTAAATGAAGCCGAATACCGCGCCGAACTCGACAAAGCGAAAGCGAACCTGAAAAGTGCAATGGCTGGTGCCAAAACGGCCGAAGTCGAACTGGGCCGGGTGAAATTACTGGTCGATAAAAATGTTGTCTCACCCTCTGAACTGGAACTGGCTAAAGCGAAGCTGGATGCAGCGCGGGCGGCTATCGACGAAGCGCGCTCCATGCAGGACAATGCTTCCCTTCGGTTGTCGCACGCCAGTATCAAAGCACCGTTTGACGGCGTCATCAACCGGATTCCGTTTAAAATGGGCAGTCTGATCGAAGAAGGAGCCTTGCTGACATCGGTGTCCGACACCCGCGAGGTCTACGCGTACTTCGACGTGTCGGAGAAAGAATACCTGTCTTATGTTAAGAAACATCGCAAAAATCCGGAGCAGGGCGTTCGGACGGTGGAGATGTTGCTGGCCGATGATACGAAGTACCCACACACGGGAAAAATCGAAACGGTTGAAAGTGTCTTCGAAGAAGGAGCCGGGACGATTGCCTTCCGGGCGCGGTTTCCAAACCCCGAGAAGCTGCTTCGGCATGGCTCTTCGGGAAAGGTTCGGTTGGCAAACGATGTAGATGATGCATTGCTGGTCCCTCAGAAGGCGGTGTTTGAGGTGCAGGACAAAAACTACGTGTACGTGGTCGATAAGGCGAATAAAGTAAAATCACGGAGTTTCGTGCCGCAGGGTCGGGTTGATCATTACTATCTGGTGCAGTCGGGGCTGCAACCGGGCGAACGGGTTGTTTACGAGGGTATTCAAAATATCCGCGACGGCATGCAGATTATTCCCGAAGCCGTTCCTGCCGATAGTGTGGACTCACAGAGTACGCTCGCACAGCACTAACCTAGTTTACAGCCGCTGGTTTATCGCTTCATCGTTTTGGTGTGGTTCCTCCGGAGCTACCTCAAAACGGCGTTGTGGGCTATAAATCGTGTACCGAAACCTTAAAACATGTTTAATCTCTTTATTAAAAGACCGCTGCTGTCGGCGGTCATATCGGTGCTGATTACCCTGCTGGGCGGATTGGCACTGGTCGGTTTGCCTATTACGCAGTTCCCCGACATTGTGCCGCCTTCCGTAACGGTAACGGCTAAATACACGGGAGCGAATGCCGAGGTGGCTACCAAAGCGGTAGCCATGCCGCTGGAACGGGCCATCAACGGGGTGCCTAACATGGTGTACATGAACTCCACCTCCAGTAACGATGGGACAACGCTGGTGCAGGTATTTTTCAAAGTAGGCACCGACCCCGATCTGGCGGCCATGAGCGTTCAGAACCGCGTGACAACCGTGCTGGACGAGTTGCCACAGGAAGTGATCAAAGCCGGGGTATCGACGGAAAAAGAGGTAAACAGTATGCTGCTGTACCTCAACGTTTTCAGTAACGATCCGAGCGTTGACGAGAAGTTTATTTACAACTTCGCCGACATCAACGTGCTGGCTGAACTCAAGCGAATCGATGGCGTAGGCGTGGCTACCATCATGGGCGCTCGTCAGTATTCGATGCGCGTCTGGCTCAAACCGGACCGGATGACGGCTTACGGTGTATCGGCCGACGAGGTCGTTGATGCCATTCGCGAGCAAAACGTCGAAGCGGCCCCCGGTAAAGCGGGCGAGAGTGCTGACCGAGCCCCGCAGATGCTTCAGTACGTGCTTCGATACAGCGGTAAGTTTTTCGAGCCGAAGCAGTACGAAAACCTCGTGCTGCGGGCCGAATCCGATGGTTCGATCCTACGCCTGAAAGACGTAGCTGACGTCGAATTCGGATCGCTCAATTACGATGTATTGTCGAAAACGGACGGGCGGCCATCGGCGTCGATTATGCTTAAGCAACGACCGGGATCTAACGCGCAGGAAGTCATCAACAACGTAAAAGCGCGGATGGCGGAATTAAAGAAAACCAACTTCCCGCCCGGCATGACGTACAACTTCGCATACGATGTGTCGCGCTTTCTGGATGCGTCTATCCACGAAGTAGTGAGAACGCTGATTGAAGCGTTTGTGCTGGTGTTTCTGGTCGTGTTTCTGTTCCTTCAGGACTGGCGGTCTACCCTGATCTGTGCATTAGCAGTGCCCGTGGCACTGGTGGGTTCGTTTGCTTTCATGAGTGCAATCGGCTTTTCGATTAACCTGCTTACGCTGTTTGCCTTGGTGCTGGCTATTGGTATTGTGGTGGATAACGCCATTGTGGTGGTGGAAGCTGTTCACGCTAAAATGACGGAAGAACATCTGTCGCCGAGAGCCGCTACGTTTGCCGCCATGAAGGAAATCAGCGGAGCGTTGATCGCGATTACGCTGGTGATGTCGGCAGTGTTTGTACCCGTTGCGTTTATGTCGGGTCCGGTCGGTATTTTCTACCGGCAGTTTTCGCTGACGCTGGCCGTCGCTATTGTTATTTCGGGAATCAACGCCGTTACGCTGACGCCCGCTCTGTGCGCCCTGCTGTTACGCCCGACGCATGCACACGAAGCAACAGGATTGCTGGGTCGGTTTTTTGCCCGCTTCAACCGGGGTTTCGATGCGCTGACCGGTCGCTATCAAAAAGTACTCCGGCGAATCGCCAGCCGGGGTATGGTGACGGTTGTAATGTTGTTGCTCTTCGCGGCTGGTACGTGGGGCATCACGTCCTTTCTACCGAGTGGATTTATTCCGACGGAAGATCAGGGTATGATTTACGTGAACGTAACCACACCCGTTGGGGCTACGGTTAAACGAACCGAAGATGTACTGGACAAAATTCAGCGGGTGGCCTCGAAGATGGACGCCGTTGAAAACGTATCGACGCTGGCCGGTTATAGCCTGATGACCGATGGTAACGGTGCTTCGTACGGAATGGGTATGATCAACCTGAAAAGCTGGGACGCTCGTACGCAAACGGTGGACGATTTGATTGTCGCGCTGCAAGAAAATACGCGAGGCATTCAGGATGCGAGTATCCAGTTTTTTCCCCCACCAACGGTTCCCGGTTTTGGTAATTCCAGCGGTTTCGAGCTTCGTATGCTCGACCGTACGGGCTCCGGCGATTTACAGAAAACCAAGAAAGTTGCTGACGATTTTATTGCTGCATTGAAGAAGCGTCCTGAAATCAGCAGTGCTTTTACAAGCTTCGATCCGAGCTTTCCGCAGTATCTGTTGCAGGTCGATCAGGACAAGGCCGCCCAGAAAGGTGTGTCCATTGACAATGCGATGAATACCTTACAAACGCTGATGGGCAGTTTTTACGCGTCGAATTTCATTCGATTCGGGCAGATGTACAAAGTGATGGTGCAGGCTTCTCCCGAATACCGGGCCAAACCGGAAGATGTGCTGAACCTACGGGTAAAAAATGACGAGGGGGAGATGGTGCCTTATTCGAACTTCGTCAGCCTGAAGCGGGTGTACGGACCAGAGCAGATTACCCGCTACAACATGTACACCTCCGCGCTGATCAACGGCGATCCCGCGTCCGGTTATAGCAGTGGCGACGCCCTGCGCGCGGTTCAGGAAGTGGCCAGCAAGACACTACCGCGTGGTTATTCCTTCGAATGGTCGGGTATGTCGCGGGAGGAAGTGTTGTCGGGCGATCAGGCCATTTACATCTTTGCCATCTGTCTGGTCTTTGTGTATCTGCTGCTGGTAGCGCAATACGAGAGCTTGTTTTTGCCGCTTGCCGTATTGTTATCGCTGCCCGCCGGAATTTTCGGTTCGTTTGTTTGTCTGCAACTGGCTGGGCTGCAAAACAACATCTACGCGCAGGTATCGCTGGTGATGCTCATCGGTTTGCTCGGAAAAAACGCGATTCTGATTGTCGAGTTCGCTAACCAGCGTCAGCAGGAAGGACTGTCGGTTCTGGATGCCGCCATTGAAGGAGCCGTAACGCGCTTGCGTCCGATCCTAATGACCTCGTTAGCGTTCATTGCCGGACTGATTCCGCTTTGCATCGCGTCAGGAGCCGGAGCGTTAGGCAACCGGTCCATTGGTACAGCGGCTGCGGGGGGTATGTTTATTGGAACCGTCTTCGGACTGGTACTCGTCCCCGGCCTGTACATTCTCTTTGCTAAACTAGCCCAGCGATTTCCGTCGAAAACGTCTGCTACCGATGACGAATCGGAAACGGGTTCAAATCAACAATCCATTAAAACGAATGCCACTCGTACAGTCTTTCAAGAAACATAGTCTAACCTACAGTCTATTCATTTTTCTGGTCGGTCTGAGCGGTTGCCAGGCTGTCCGTACCCCTTCCCGGTCGCCGGGAGTGCCATTGCCCGCAACGTTTATCAACCGTACGGATTCGGTCGGTATCGGCGATCTGCACCGGACAAAACTGTTTTCGGACCCGTATCTGGTCCGGCTGATTGACACAGCCCTAACGCAAAACCCGGATCTCAAAATGGCTGTACAGCGAATAGAGGTAGCGCGGGCAAACTTTGTTGTTAGTCAGGGCGCGTTGCTGCCGAGTGTTAATGCGGTGGCCGCTGCTGGTTTTGATCGGTACGGACGGTATACGCTGAATGGCGTCGGTAATTTTGATACAAACCTGTCCGGCAATATTGACAACCAGCAACGGATTCCCAACCCGACCCCTGATTTTTTCCTGGGGTTACGCAGTTCCTGGGAGATTGATATCTGGGGGAAGCTCCGCAACCGTCGTCGGGCGGCTTACACGCGGCTGTTGGCATCGCAGGAGGGGCGTAACCTGGTTGTAACGGCGCTCACTGCCGAAGTAGCCCGGTTGTATTATACGCTCCTTGCGCTGGATGGGGAGTTGAACATTATCGAAGAGAACGAAGCCCTGCAACGACGTGCGGTTGAGTTGGTCAATGTACAGAAGGATGCGGGTCGGGTAACGGTGCTGGCCGTTCAGCAATTTACGGCTCAACTGCTCAACACACGCAGTCTGGAAGGTCGGGTGAGGCAACAAATCGTGGAGACGGAAAACCAGCTGAATGCATTGCTGGGGCGTTATCCGCAACCGATTTCGCGCGGTCAGACCATCGAAAATCAGCAATTGCCTGCTTCGGTTGTTGCCGGATTACCCGCGCAGTTGGTACGACGCCGACCCGACATTCGGCAGGCTGAACGCGAACTGGAAGCGGCTAATATTGACGTAGCCGTGGCTCAGGCCGAATTCCTGCCGTCGCTGACGCTGACGCCTTACATTGGGTTAAATTCATTCCGGGCGGCTACACTCCTAAACCCCGGATCGTTGGCGCTCGGCGCATTGGGGGGATTAGCCGCTCCGGTGTTCAACCGGCGGTTGCTGAAAGGGAATTATGCGGCTTCCGTTGCACAAAGCCGGGGTGCTTATTTTGCCTATCAAAAAGCAATTCTCACTGGTGTCAGCGAGGTTGTCAGTAGTCTGAAAGGGTTGGAGAATTACCGGTCTGTGGCGGATATACAAACGCAGGAAGTGGCGATGCTAAAAAACGCGGCTGTCACGTCGAACGAGTTATTTACGAACGGATACGCTACGTATCTGGAAGTGATTACGGCCCAGCGTAGCGTATTGGATGCGCAATTAGCGCAGATCGACACCAAGCGGTCGCAGTTTTTGTCGCTGGTCGATTTGTACCGGGCGCTGGGGGGCGGCTGGGAATAGCCGAATTGGCCGGGTTGTTCACCGAAACGAGGTGTCGGGTTCTAAAACCCGACACCTCGTTTCGGTGCTAGAGGCATTACGATTTATCCGTGATGATCGCAATCGTCAGTCGGCTGACGCAAACCAGTTTGCCTTCTTCGGTGGTGATCCGGATATCCCATACGTGCGTTGTCCGTCCGATGTGAATAGGCGTACAGCGTCCGTATACCCACCCGTCGCGCACGGAACGGATGTGGTTGGCGTTGACTTCAAGCCCAACGGCACGCTGTCTCGCGGGATCGTCGAGCAGCATGTACGAGGCTACGCTGCCCAGCGACTCGGCCAGAACGACCGATGCACCCCCGTGCAGGATGCCAAACGGCTGATGCGTTCGCGCATCGACGGGCATACGGGCGGTCAGATACCCTTCGCCCGCTTCTGTAAACTCAATACCTAACAGTCTAACAATCGAGTCGGCATGGGCAAACTCAAGGTTACTCAGGTCAAAGCCTGCTTTCATAATGCAGCGAAATTTGTTTAATTTTGCATTTGAATACAACGGAAGACAAAGCTAAAGGCTTGCAACAAAAAACCATATATTTGATTCGCCACGGAGAAACCGATTATAATCGGCGGGGTGTGGTGCAGGGGAGTGGCGTTGACTCAGATCTGAACGATATGGGTCGCGCGCAGGCGATGGCTTTTTTTCAAGCCTATCAGCATGTTCCTTTCCAGAAAATTTATATCTCCGGTCTTCGACGGACGTTTCAAACGGCCGAGCCGTTTATCGAACTGGGTATTCCGTTCGAGAAGCTGACGGGTCTCAACGAGATCAGTTGGGGCGTTATGGAAGGTAAGGTTCCGGGCAATATCGATAACGAGTATTACCGCAATCTGATCGATGCGTGGTCGTCTGGTAATACGGCGTTACCCACCGACGGGGGCGAAAGTCCCGACCAGGTGGTCAGTCGTCAGAAAGTGGCTATCGATAGCATTTTATCGCATCCCGATGAAGAAACCGTCCTGGTCGCTATGCACGGACGAGCCATGCGTATTCTGCTCTGCTGGCTTACCAATCGGCCTTTGTCGATGATGGATCACTTTGAACACAGCAATTTGTGCCTGTATAAGCTTCAGTATGATTACGATACGGCAGCGTTTACGATTGAAATTGCGAACGATACATCACACTTGCTGACGCTGGCGTTGGCTTAGGATGCGTAAACGGATATAGAAGGAAGAAGGCGGTAGATGGTTCTGCGGCCTTTATCCGTTTTTTCTCCCTTTCCTCCTTTGTCGCTTCCTTTGATGTAGTTCTCCCGCTTTTTGCCTTAAAATCTTGTACATTCGCTTATTGTCCGAAAAAGGACGATAAATGGAATGAGCACGTCAAAACAAAATATATATTGGTTTTGCCAGTTATTTGGCTGGTCGCTCCTCATCCTGGTGGAGTACCTGGCTTATGTACTGGAATCAGGCTTTGACCCGGAAGCCCTGTATCTGGCCATCGCGAATATTTTTCTGGGCATTACCCTGACGCACCTTTACCGCCTGATGATCCGGCGCTGGAACTGGGTGCGACTTCCGTTCTTTCAACTCGTACCGCGCGTACTTCTGTCGGTACTGGTGTTGGCCATGATCATGACGCTGGTTAACATTCCCATCGATCGGCGGCTTTTCCCTCAATACTTCATCGAAGAGCCTTGGCCGACGATCGGTTATCTACTCACCTGGGGTAAGAACATGCTTGCGTGGGTGCTTAGCTATACGGCCTATCACTACGTTGAAGAAAACCGAAACGCTGAAATTGAGCGTATTTTGCTCAAAACCAGTATTCGGGAAACCGAAGCAAAGGTGTTACGGTCGCAGCTTAATCCGCACTTTGTCTTCAACGCACTGAATAGCATTCGGGCGCTGGTGTACGAAAACCCGACCAAAGCGCAGCAGGGCATCACGCAACTCTCCAATCTGCTTCGTAATTCGTTGTTGGCCGACCGCCGGAAAACGGTTGAGCTGCGCGAAGAAATCAAGACAGTAGAAGATTATTTGGCTCTCGAAAAAGTCCGCTATGAAGATCGCCTGACTTCCCGCATAGAACTGGACAGCCGGACGCTATTCTGGCAGGTGCCGCCGATGATGCTCCAAACGCTGGTAGAAAATGCCATCAAGCACGGGGTATCAACGGCAGTCGGTGGGGGCTTTGTCGAGGTACAATCGACTATCGTTGCGGATAAACTGCATATCATTATCCGAAATACCGGCGTTCTGGGCGATAAGGAAGCATCGGGCGGTTTTGGTTTGGCGAATACTGCGCAACGACTCGAATTGCTGTATGGCCCCGAGGCTACCTTTCATATTTTTCAGGAAGAAGACAACCCTTTCGAGGGGCCAGTCGTTTGCGCCGAAATCTGCATTCCAACCCAGTCGGAAGGGATGTTCAGACGCCGAGAAGAAGCGGCTAAATTAAAAAACTAAGAACTACTATCGTTTATCGCATAAAGGCTTTAAGAGCATCGATTGGTACCTTATCCACAAGCCAATACGCTATAAACCGCAAACACATCTATGAAAACCCTGATTATCGACGACGAACGCCTGGCCCGTAATGAATTGCGTCGGCTGCTGGAAAACTTTCCCAAAATTCAGATTGTCGGTGAAGCGGCTAATGCCGACGAAGCCTTGCCCATGATTGATGATCTGGAGCCTGAACTGCTGTTTCTGGATATACAAATGCCGGGTAAAAACGGGTTTGAGTTACTACAGTCCATAGAAGGTAAAACGCCGGAGGTGATTTTTACGACTGCCTATGATGAATACGCGATTAAGGCGTTCGAGTTTAATGCGCTTGATTATCTGCTCAAGCCGGTTGAATTAGCTCGCCTTTCGGAAGCCATTCATCGCGTTGAAGAGGAACAGCAACACGCCAGCGAAGTTCAGGGGCATTCGATAGCCGGTATTGCCTCCAAAGTGCTGGGCGAGAACGATCAGGTATTTGTGAAAGACGGAGAGAAATGCTGGTTTGTAAAGTTGGGCAAAGTGCGTTTGTTTGAATCGATGGGCAACTACGTCCGGTTGTACTTCGACGATCAAAAGCCGCTGGTGCTCAAATCGCTCAACGCGCTGGAAGATCGGCTGAATCCAGCCACCTTTTTCCGGGCAAACCGCAAGCATATTATCAACCTGCAATGGATTGAAAAGATTGAACCCTGGTTTAGTGGGGGATTGCTGGTGACATTACGCGGTGGGGATAAAATTGAAATAAGTCGCCGGCAGGCAATACGATTTAAAGATTTATTAAGTTTGTAAGTAGTGAGGCCCTTTTCATTGGTTCGTGGGTAGGTCAATTGACAAGACTATCGTTCATGCATCGGATTGCTCAGTAAACCAATTACTCAACTTATTACTTACTCCCTGCATGAAGTATCTTTTCGCAGCGTTGCTTTGCGGTTCAACAGTTTTTTTTGCGGCTTGTAATCGGTTTAAATTGGGACCACCGGAGCTGGATCGCAAACAGTACGATCTCACCGGAGAAAGTAAGTGCGACACCTCACTCAACAAAGGTGTTGATGTGTCTGTATCGTACTTCTTGCTCAAAGAAGACTCGCAGGTGGCTCGAACGATCAATGACAGCATGCGCCACATCAGCGTTGGCAGTATTGTAGGCTGGCTCGATAGCGCAACCGTTGCCCGCAACCCCGAAGCCCGTACCGATATCAGTAAAGCAGCAACCCTGTTCGCTGCCGATTACGAAGCCATGATGAAGGATATGGATAAGCTGGGCGGTTGCTGGGAACTGAAAACTACGGCTGACACGGTTTATACCAGCCCAAATGCCATTACCGTCAAGGTCGAAACGTACGCCTATACCGGCGGGGCTCATCCGAACTCAAACCTGGCGTTTTATACCTTTGATCGGGAAACGGGCAGGACGCTGGCGCTAAACGATCTGGTTTCCGATACCACCGCGTTGCTGGGTGTCGTCGAAAAAGCGTTTCGGAAACAGCAGGATCTGCTACCGCAATACAATCTTGAAGAACGGGGTTACTTCCTACGCGACGGTCAGTTTTTTCTGCCTGCCAACATTGCAGTGGGTCGGGGTGGACTGATCTTTTATTACAATCCGTACGAAATAGCCGCTTACGCCGTCGGTCCGATTGAAGTGACGGTTCCCTACGAACAACTCAACGGTATCCTACGCGATTCGTGGTATTGATAACCTGAACAATCTCTCCTGGATATGACATTTGATCAGTTTACGGCTACACTCGACCAGCCACAACCACCAACGGACTTGCCTCCGCTGGTACAAGCGCTTTGGTACGATGCGAACGGCGACTGGGAACAAGCGCATGAGATTGCGCAAGCTCGCGAAGGCGAAAAAGCCTACGACCGTCTCCATGCCTACCTACATCGCAAAGAAGGTGATCGCTTCAACGCTGGTTATTGGTACCGTCGTGCCGGAGCCTCTTTTTTTGACGGAACCTTAGAGGATGAATGGGCAGTGCTGGTAAAGCAGCTTTTGGGGTAGCCACTCTTTCTGTGGCGAAAAAAAAGGCCGCTCTATGAAAGAGCGACCTACGTCTGTCGATGAATGGGTAATATGTAAACAAAGCTCAACCGGCAAAAAAAGAATCGTTGACCGTCGTAGCTTAAACCGTTTCTTCTATCAATACCTGGCTCACTGGCGTAAGTTCTAGTCCGAAGGCATCAGCAACGCCTTGGTACACCACTTTGCCATCAACCACGTTAAGTCCCAATTGCAGGTCCATGTTGTCGCGGCAAGCTTGCTGCCATCCTTTGTTTGCAAGTTGCAAAGCGTAAGGCAAGGTAGCGTTGGTAAGCGCAACCGTACTCGTGTAAGGAACCGCACCCGGCATGTTCGCTACGCAGTAATGCACAACACCATCGATGATGAATGTCGGGTCTTCGTGCGTTGTAGGACGGCAGGTTTCAATGCAACCGCCCTGATCGACGGCTACGTCTACCAGTACTGTACCCGCTCGCATCAGACTCAGCATATCGCGGGTGATGAGGTGTGGTGCTTTTGCACCCGGAATCAATACCGCACCAACGATCAGGTCACAAACCTTAATCATCTCGCGAATATTGTATTCGTTCGACATCATCGTCTGCACGTTCGGTGGCATGATATCCGACAAATAACGGAGCCGGGGTAGGCTAACGTCCATGATCGTAACGTGAGCGCCTAAGCCAGCCGCCATTTTGGCCGCCTGCGTACCGACAATTCCTCCACCCAGAATCAAAACGTTGGCAGGTTTTACGCCTGGAACGCCACCGAGTAGAATACCACGTCCTTTCAGGGGTTTTTCGAGGTATTTTGCTCCTTCCTGAACCGCCATCCGACCCGCTACTTCCGACATAGGCACCAGAAGCGGTAAACTACGATCGGGCCGCTCAACGGTTTCGTAAGCCAGACAAACAGCACCTTTCGCCAGCATGGCCCGGGTCAGTTCTTCCGACGAAGCAAAGTGAAAATAGGTGAACAGTAACTGATCTTCTTTGATCAGGTCGTACTCAGCCGCAATTGGCTCCTTGACCTTCATGATCATTTCAGCAATGCCGTATACTTCTTCGATGGTTGGAAGCATCGTAGCACCCGCTGCAATGTATTCTTCGTCCTCAAAGCCACTGCCTTCGCCAGCGTTGACCTGTACATATACAGTGTGGCCGTATTTGCGAAGTTCGGTAACACCCGCTGGTGTCAGAGCAACGCGGTTTTCATTGTTTTTGATTTCCTTCGGAACACCAATAACCATGACGTTTGGGACTTAAAATGTTGGTGATTAACTTTTGCAAAGGTAGATCAAATGGCTTTATTTTCTGAGTCCACCTGATTAATCAGGAAATAAGGATTATTTTTGGTTCTGCTGTGGGAAAATAGTCTAAACGATAGCTAAAATTTGGGCCTGTAGCGTAAAAAATTCGTCATGGTACAATTAGACGCGATTGATCACAAAATACTGGCTCTTTTGCAGGAAAATTCCCGACTGACAATTCAGGAAATCGGGCAACGAATCAATCTGTCAAAAACACCGGTTCACGAGCGCATCAAACGGCTCGAACGTGAAGGCGTTATTGACCGCTACGTATCAATTCTTGACAAAAAGAAGCTGGGGAATATCCTGATGGTATATTGTCAGGTAACGCTTGATCGACAAACGCGCGACGCTTTTGCTGAATTTGAAGCCGCAGTGCGTGGCTTGCCGGAGGTGCTGGAATGCAACCGAGTATCGGGCTCTTTCGACTATCTGCTGAAGATTATTAGCCGGGATATGGAAACATACAATCGTTTCCATCAGGATCAGTTATCAGTGATACCCGGAACGCTACACATCAGCAGCTTTTTTGTGATGTCGGAAGTAAAGAATTCAACGGTAGTGCCGCTGGGCTAAAGTAAACACGAACAGCTTGGAACGACCCTGCCGCGCAGAGCCGTTCCAAGCTGTATGATACGCAATTCGACTAGTTGCCTAGTGCGTTGTAGATCAGCAGTTGATTGGCGGTAACCACGCGGTCGCCGGGGGTTAGGCCGCCGGATAGAAACGTTTTTTGACCCACCGTTTTGTAAATATTGACCTCGCGCACGATAGGCTGGTTGTCTTTATTGACAGCAACAACGAAGTTACGGTTCTTGTCGAAAACGACGGATCCTGCCGGAATCGTGACACGTTTGTCGCGGCCAGCATACGTAACACTCACATTGGCAAACATTTCAGGTTTTAAGCGGTAGTCTGCGTTGTTAAGTGTGACACGCACTTTCAGCGTTTTGCTATCCGGGTCAAGCACGTTAAAAATCTTGTCGATGCGACCATGAAATACCTTGTCAGGGTAGGAGAGGGTGGTGATCGTGGCCGGATCGCCTTCGTGTACGTTTGATAGATCGGATTCGTACACGTTTGCCATGACCCACACCCGATCAAGGTTTGAGATGGTAAACAAATTTTCGGGATCGTCAGAGCGGAGTTCCATACCGGGCGACGCCGTTTTTTCGACTACAAATCCGCTCATGGGGGCTTTCACGATGTAAACCGAACCCGTGCCACCCAGAATCTGCCGCCGTTCGTTGACCCGTTTCAACTCACCTTTGGCAGCCAGAAGTTGCTCTTTACTAGCTACCAACTCCCGCTGCGAACTCAAGCCTGCGTTGGCCATGTCTTCGGTCACCTGCAAATTCTTTTGTGCAACGGATAGCTGGCCACGAGCCGCGATACCCTGCTGTTCCAGATCGGCCAAATCACCCGACCGTATAATGGCCATCGTTTGTCCTTTTTTTACAAAATCACCCAGGTCCGCCTTGATCGTTTCGATATGGCCGCCGACAAGGGGAAACACTTTAATGACCTGGTCCTGATTGAACGTAATCTTGCCCGTCAGGTTTAATTCATTGACTGCGTTTTCCAACCGGGCTGTATCATACTGGGCCGTCGCCAACAGGTTTGTTTCGTGACGTTCCGTTGCCGTCACGTCGTCTGATTTAGCCGACGAGCCGCAACTGCTTAGCCCACTCATCAGTAAAAGACCCGCTACAGCCGCTACAGCGCGCTGCCGTAGTCTGGCACTGGCCGACGAACGAACCAGAAAGCCAAAAGCCGCTGCTATTGGTCTGTCGGTACTTAAACCCAGCCGGTCAGTGAGCTGAAGAGGCCGGGAGCAGGGTGATATAAATGAATGTTTTTTCATGGATTAGTTTTGAAAGGGGTTAGTACCTACGGCAAAGCTTATTTCTTCGAGACTTTGCATACGGTTATTCTGGAGCTGAGCGAATTGAACCTGGCTGCTTTTGTAGGAATCAAAAAAGTCGAGGAACTCAACAACGTCAATATTTTGCTTTTTGTAGTTTGTCGTCACTCCGTCGATCAAGCGCCCAAAATCGTCGTTAAACTGTTGATCGAACGTACGGTAGAGCTGCTCCGTCTGTTGTGCTTTGGCATACGCCCGTTCGACGTCGCTATCGACTTGCAGGGTATACGCGTTTACGGTCTGCTGGCTGCTCTGGATACGTACCTTTGCCGCCTGGATATTACCCTGGTTTTTGTTGAGCACCGGTAGATTGATACCTACCCCAACTCCAAAATAGTTTGGTATATAGCTGCCATTACGGTCGTACGTGCCTTGAAGCGTAAGATCGGGAACGGCCATTGCTCGCTGTAAGGACAGGTTCTGCTCTTCCTGCTTCGCCAGATCGCGGTAGCCTTTCAGATCAAAACGATGCTGGTCCGCTAGTTGAAATAAACGACTCAAGTTCAGGGTATTCACAGAAAACTGGTTAATAAGGCCAGACCCTATAATTGGCTGAATTGTAACCGACGGGTTTGTATTCAATAAGACCGTCAGATCAGCCTGATCATCGATTAGCTTGCTAAGCAACTGTTGCCGCTCGGTTGTCAAGCTAAATAGGTAAGCTTTCAGGCGGGTCAAATCTTTCAGCGGTACGTTTCCTTTGCTATACTGCTGCTGGTAGAGCGACACGGTCTGTTGAAGCGTAGCAATCTCTTCGTTATATACATTCAGCGTCTGCCGAGTGTAGTATAGATCGTAAAAGGTTGTATGAAGCTGGTACGTCAGCGTACGCAAGAGGTCGTAAAAGCGGTCGGAAGCCAGTTCGGTATTGGTTCTGGCAATGGCAAGCTGCTTGTTTCGCTTCCCAGCCAGCCGGATTAGTTGTTGGACCTGTACGACCTGCTGAGCACTGCTTTGCCGAAAAGGCAATACTTCCTTCGTCTGCTGGTTATACGGCATCGTTTCGACGTAAACCGCCGGATTGACTCGCAGTTGCGACTGAATCTCGTATGCCTTGTTTTCATTGATACCCAGCTGAGTAGCCAGGACTGTCAGATTATGCGCTTTAAACTGTTCATCGGCTTGCGCTAACGTTAATCTGATTGTATCAGGGAGTACAGAAGAGGCAACTTGCGTTTGCGCTTCGGAAAAACTCATCGATAGAAAGAGAGCTAGCCATACGATCAGCACAGTGCGTATTGAAAAAACAAAAGTCGTTACTAAGCGGAGAATCATGTTGAAAGAATGTTCGTACATTTTTCAACAACAAAGGTCATCAGTGCCGATTAAACGGCGCTTAAACGCGAATTAAAAGGCTGTTAAATGCCTATGGGTAAATACCAGGGTAGATGTACTGGGTTATACTTGATTAAATTTATATAAGCTGTTGATTATTAGATTTTTACATTTAAAGTGAACGTGTTTTATTGAAACCAGATTACTCATAAAAAAAGAGAGTTGTGATCAATGACCACAACTCTCTGAAAAATTTAACAAGTCAGTTGACTATGCCTTAAACGCGTCTTTCGAGTGTTCAACACCGCTTTGCGCGTCATCAGCAAGCTGATCGACCTTGTTATTGTATTGTGACTTTAAATCTTCTTTTTCCCGGCTAAACGCATCTTGAGCCTGATCTTTATACTGACCATACTGCTCTTTTGCTTTGTCAGCATACTGGTTCACCTGCGATTTTGCTTGTTCGAAGCCTTCTTTCACCTGTGAAACGCCTTTCTGCAATTGATCTTTCAGGTCACCAGTCCGCTTGTTAGCTTCCTCAGTCAGCTTCTCGCGGGTTTCTTTACCGCTTCTTGGAGCTGTTAAAAGACCAATAACTACACCAGTGATAATACCTGTTAAAAAATCTCTTGAGCTTCTCATTATCTTGCTTTTTTAGGTGATTAGTGAATGTTAATACAGTTTAGTGCTTTGCCTTACGCTTTACTTGGCTAACTACGTCCTGCGTCTTAGAAGAAGCACTATCAACATAGTCGTTGTACTGGTCGCGAATATTGTCTAAACCAGATTGCAACTGATCCTGTAAGTCCTTGAAAAACGAATCCGATTCAGAAGTTATCCGTTTACGGGTCTTTTTACCACTTTCTGGGGCTAGCAATACGCCGACAATGGCACCTACGGCTAATCCCACTAAAATTCCTGGTAACGATTTCATGATTACTTGATTTAGTGAGTGAAGCATTTCGACGTTAGGCTAGAAAATTCTATACCAGAACAACTTTATGTGGGTAAGTTGTTGACAAATAATGGATTACCTATAGGATTGATAGCTATTGTGCGCAGCGGCAATGGGGTATTTTTTCCACAAAGGGGGCCAATAGTTCCTCACCCAATGCGCGTTTACCCACGAAGGTTTGTTAAGTCTCATAAGGGTAACAAAACAAAAAATCCCTACACTCAAATTGGTGCAGGGATTCCGTACCCACCGTAACTTGTACTTAACCTAAAATGAAACCACCTAAATATACAACCTCATTAGGTATGCTATGTATATTGTAACCAGAACAATCTGGCCTAAAAGGTAACCAACTTCAGTGTGCCTTAAACCCCTCTTCCTTGGATTAGGCGTAGGATTACTGCAATGACAGCGATAACCAGTAAGACGTGTATTAAACTGCCTAGGCCAAAGCTGTTAAAGCCTAAAAAACCTAAGAGCCAGATTATTATTAACACCACGGCTATCGTGTACAGCAAGCTTCCCATAACGTTAATTGAGTAAATCAGATTGATTGTCTCGCATTCGTCTTTTCTAATAGAAAAATGTGTGCCAAAAAGACGGAAACTACCAGAATGGGGTTAAAACAAACTTACTCGCTTGTAAATGAGACTGTAGTATCAATCCAGAAATTACAAAGAAGTTAACGGACCTATAAACGAGCGTTGTCGCAGTGTGGAATTTAATCCACAATTGTAGAAATAACGGGGAAAAACAGCCCATTATGTTGATCTGTTTTACTGAGCGTAGATCCTACTAATTCTGTTTTTAGTACCGATTAATAAGCCTAATGACCCCATTATCTGGACTTTACTAAGTATAACTACGCGATTATAGGGTGTTGTTTAGTCTTCGGCATAAAATTTCATGTAGTATGTCCAAAGCAATCCCTTTTATTAATTGGAGTAAAGCGATGATGGGAGTTAGCACCAGACCGAATTTTAGGCCGACTATAATGAATCCAGTTACCTCTACAAAGCGGGTTCTAATTGTTGATGACGAGGCAGATATTTGTTTATTATTGTCGGGTTTATTAAGAAAATTAGGATACATACCGACTTGCGCCCATTTTATTGAAGATGGTCGCCAATGTTTGAACAGTCAGCAGTTCGACGCGATTTTTTTGGATCTAAACCTGCCAGATGGATTAGGTTTCGATCTGTTACCATATATCAAACAAGATCAGTCAGAAGCCAAGATTATTATGATAAGTGCTTTTGATGGACAGGCTGAGCGCCGTCGAGCTACCGAGCAAGGAGCTGACTATTTTGTTGGTAAACCCTTTACCCGCCGTTCGGTCGAGCAGGCTTTGCAAACCATTCAGGTTTGAGTAACTTTGTTTGTGCAGCCATAAGTACCTTTCTCGTCTTTTCGTTCGTTATTTATCTGGCATAGGTTGCCTGAATCGGCTGCTACTACTTCATGGAAAAGATTTTAATCGTTGACGATAACAATGATATATGCCTGCTTCTCGAACGTTTTTTGAGCAAGCAAGGGTATAAAACGGCGTCGGTCCAACGGGGTGAGGATGGTCTCATGCTGTTAAGAAAAGAGACCTTCGAGCTGGTTATTTGTGATTTTAAATTACCTGATATTGACGGCTTGGAGATGTTGCGCCGAATCAAGGTGCTGAACCCCTCTACAGCCGTTATTATTATAACCGGCTATTCCGACGTAAGGATAGCTGTTCAGACGGTAAAGCACGGCGCGTATGACTATGTTACGAAGCCGCTTTACCCGGACGAAATTCTTCATACAATCAAGAACGCGCTCGAACGGCGGAGTCAGTCTCTAAGTGCTGCCGTCGAGCCGTCAGTTACTCCCGCTGCTTCTGGAACCACGCCCACAAAAGCAACTCCTTCTAAAACATCCACCAGTAAGGCGTTGGTAGCGCCTAATGGCAAGCGGTTTATTTTTGGTAAAAGCAGGGTAGCAGAACAGCTTCAAAAGCACATCGATCTGATCGCTCCGACCGATATGTCTGTGATTATAACCGGTGAAACCGGAACGGGCAAAGAGTTTGTCGCGAGTGCCATTCACTTGAAAAGCAAGCGGGCTGATAAACCGTTTGTCGCTATCGACTGTGGTGCGTTGAGTAAAGACCTGGCAGGGAGTGAGCTGTTTGGTCACGTCAAAGGTGCTTTTACGGGCGCGATGGCCGACAAAGCCGGTAGTTTTGAGTTTGCTAACGGGGGAACGTTATTTCTCGATGAAATTGGTAACCTTTCCTACGATAACCAGATTAAACTACTGCGTGTATTGCAGGAGCGTAAAATCCGTCGCATTGGCTCAAACCAGGATATTGCGGTAGACGTTCGCATTATCGTTGCTACAAACGAAGACCTTCGTGATGCAGTGCGGCAGGGACGTTTCCGGGAAGATATATACCACCGGATTGCTGAGTTTGAAATTCACTTGTCGCCACTACGTGAACGGAAGGCAGACATTATGATTTTTGCGGAGCATTTCTTGGAACTGGCAAATCAGCAACTCGAGAAGGATATCATCGGGTTTAATGACGAAGCCAAGGATAAACTAAAAGAATATTTCTGGCACGGTAACCTGCGTGAATTACAAAACGTAGTTAAGCGATCCGTACTGCTAACTCAGGGCGATTACATCGAGGTTGATGTATTACCTCAGGAGATTATATCGCCACAGTATCTGGCTCCCGAAAGTGTACCAACTGCTCAAGTAAGTTATGACCCAGCCCGGCCTGGTGTTCCGGTTATCAGTCAATCAGCTGCCAATCTGAAATCTGTTTCGGAAAATGCTGAGCGTGCTGCTATCTTGAAAGTCCTTGAAAAAACAGGGTACAACAAAACAAAAGCGGCAGAGGTCCTTAATATTGATCGTAAAACGCTGTATAATAAACTAAAGGCGTACGATATCCATTTATAGTTCCTATAATCAAATTCCTGCTTGACTGGTTTATACGCTACCGATAGCCTATGACCAATCAAGCAGGAATTGTTATTTTAGTTGAAGCTAAATCCTACCGATAACAGACCCACGCCGTTTTTAGCGTTGCCTAAGACCGTACGAGCCGCTCCGCTATTCGCAATGTTTTGTAAGCCTTGTGCGTAACGAGCTCCGATAAATGCTTTCCCGAAGTAAACATTCAGTCCACCCGCAAGGCCATAGTCGACTTTGTTGAAATTATCCCGATTGATGGCCGATGTACCCGTTCCAAAATCACCGTTCGAGTTGACATTCGAATTCAGGAGATAAGACACATACGGTCCTGCCTGAAGCTCAACAGCCTGACCTAGTTTGAAAGTAGCCAAGACGGGCAGTTCTGCGTAATTAAGTCGGAATGTATTTTTACCGTTAAAGCCAACAACATTGTAGTCAGCAGATGCGCCTTTTGTCGTGTAAAGAAGTTCTGGTTGAATGGCAAAAAACTCGCCGATAGGAGCTTGGGCAAACACACCAAGATGGAAACCAATACGTTCGTTTTTGTTTTGGACACCCTGGCTATCATAGTACAGGGAGCTAGCGTTCAAACCGCCTTTGATCCCGGCCCGGACGCGGCCTTGGGCCAGTGTAGCCGTGGAAGTAGATACGAACGCACCAATGGTTAAAACAGCAGCCGTTGCTAAAATACGCAGTGAGCTTTTCATCGTGTTTGAATGTTGGATTACAAAGCAGGAACACGTCCTGTTGCCTCACTTCATCGTAAAAATTCGTGCCAAAATCTGAAGACAAACGTTCGATTATTCAGCAATAGATTGTAAGTCAGCTCATTGGTTGCTCGCGCGTGAGAGGGGTGCCGCTTATCTGCTTGTATGGTCTGCTATTTTGCGGATTGTCTTCCACAAAATGGGGAACAATTCGATCAAAAAAGGAAAACAGCGCTGTACAGGATTAGGACAGACAATCATCGACGAGGTTATTTTGGCACGACGAAGAATAGCTTACAAAGCCCGGCTATCACCCCAACTTTTTTGCGTGCTTTTTACAACGGATACGAATACTCAATTAAGGGCTCAACGCGATTATTTTGTTTCCTACAAACCTTATAGATGATAGTTTTTTTTTACTTTTGAGCGATTGTAAGTAGGCGGAAAATCACGACAATACAGTTTACCTAGTTGACCGTTTTTCTGCTCGCTCAGTTTACGATACCTACCGTTTTGTAGGAATTGACAGAAAGTACTTTTCCGTAACTGCTTAACTCGATTGAATCCATGCAGCGAAAGCCTACCGTGATGACTATTCTTATTGCCGACGACGATGCAGATGATCGCATGTTCCTCGAGCAAGCGATGCGGCAGAATGGCTATAATCAGACAATTGAGTTTGTTGAGGACGGTGAACAATTGATGGAATATTTGAGGCAGGAAGGACGTTATAGTAACCAGAATGTCCCCTGGCCGAATTTGTTGATTTTGGATCTCAACATGCCCCGCAAAAATGGGTTTCAGGCACTCAGTGAAATAAAAGATGATCCTAAACTCCGTCGGTTGCCTGTGGTCGTTATGACGACATCATCTACGGACGAGGACGTGATCAAAACCTATAATCTTGGCGTTAATTCGTTTGTGACGAAACCCTTTAATTTTAATCGACTGGTTGAAATGATTGGCGCCCTGAAGACCTATTGGATGGATACTGTCAAACTGCCCTAAGTGATCATACTGACATTTACCGGCAAGTAAGGCATTTGCTGCTAGTGGACAACTGATCGTATGGACTACACTCCGAGAATTCTATGACTGCTGATTCTGCACTCGACGTTTCTGTTAAAAAAGACATTATTCGCGTTCTCCTGATTGAAGATGATGAGGACGATTACATGTTGACCCGGGCGCTTGTGTCGGCGCGGGAAAACGCAAATATTAAACTTGACTGGGTCGATAATTACGACAGGGCTTTGGAAGCGCTGGAGCAGAACGACCATGATGTTTATTTGGTCGATTACCGGCTGGGGCATCATACAGGAATCCATTTGATTCAGGAAGCCTTCCGGTTAGGGTGTCAGGCTCCCATGATTTTGCTGACGGGTCAGGACGATCTGACCGTCGATCAATCGGCTCTTGAACTGGGTGCCGCCGATTACCTGGTAAAAGGACGCATTGATGCCCAACTGCTCGGGCGTAGTATTCGTTATGCGCTCCGGCAAGCCAGCGTCTTGGCCGAAGTTGCCGAGAAGGAAAACAAATATCGTTCGCTTTTTGAACGATCAATCGATGCCATTTTCGTGGCTGACGAACAGCTTCACTTTCAGGATGCAAACCCTTCTGTAGAACGTTTGCTTGGCTACAGTCGCGATGAGTTACGAAAACTAAATCCCGCCCGCCTATTTACCGACCTGAACTTCCTGCGCGAGTTACGGTTCAACGTTCGCGAATACGGTCAGATCAAGGATTTCGAAACAACGCTTATCAGCAAGAATGGTCGTAAGCGTATCTGTCTGATTTCGGTCTGGGCCGTTGAGGACCGGGCTGGCCTGCCTGAATGGTATCAAGGGATCGTGCGGGACATTACCGATCAGAAAAAAGCGCAGCAGGACCTGATTCTGGCCGAAAAGCTAACCATGACGGGTAAAATTGCCCGCAGTATCGCGCACGAAGTGCGTAACCCGTTAACCAACCTGAGTCTGGCTCTGGAACAACTCAAAGACGAGCTGGAAACCGAGAATGAATACGTAACCATGTTTACGGATATCATTGGCCGGAATGTGGACCGTATCGGGCAGCTGATTACTGAGATGCTTAACTCGTCGAAACCTCGTGAACTCGAACGGCGTCGGCAGGATTTCAACGGTGTTGTAAAATCAACGCTGCAACTTATCAGTGACCGTATCAAGCTAAAGCGGATGCGGCTGGAAGTTCATTTCTCGAATGACGATTGTAATGCACTGCTCGACAGAGAACAGGTAAAAACCGCGTTGCTCAATATCCTAATCAATGCCGTGGAGGCCATGGAAGAAGGTAAAGGCGTGTTGGTAGTCAGTACGTTTTGTTCGGAGGATAGTCGCGTTTGTGTAGAAGTAACAGACAATGGCGGTGGGATCAGCGAAGCCGATCGAAAACGCCTGTTCGACCCTTTCTTTACAGGTAAGTCGGGTGGAATGGGCCTCGGGCTGACGGCCACGCAAAACATCATCAATAGCCATAAAGGCTCGATCGATGTCGAAAGTCAGGTTGGTCACGGAACCACGTTCCGACTGTATTTTCCTAAATAGGTAGCGGCAGATTGATAGTGTTAAGAACGCTGACAGCTACAGCTGCTTTATCCTTCGCTTTCTGATTTGAATCGGTATAGGTAAGGGGCTTTATGGGCTCCTCCACTATACTGCTTTTCCAGCCGTTCCAGAATGTCCAGCCCCAGCATCCTGCGCTGAAAGCTGGATCGGTGTAAAGGCTCCCCCAAAATGGTTTCGTAGAGACTTTGTAGGTCATTCATTGTAAACGTTTCCGGAAGTAGGTTGAAGCCTATCAATTTGCGATCTAAGTCAGCTCGTAATGTTTCCAGCGCTTTCTGCACAATCGTCTGATGATCAAGCATCAGAGTAGGTAGGTAATTCAGATCGTACCAGGAGCAGTCATCGGCCAGCAAATCGGGGTTCGGGACCGCCTTAGTGAAATCAACAAGAGCGTAATAGCCTACCGTAACAAAACGGCGCAGTAACCAATGATCGTCGTCGGGTGGCAGGTCCTTACCAGCCATGATCATTTGCAGCGGGACCGGGTCGTACCGAGCGAAATTTCCAAACGTATAAAACTGCTCCAAGTAGATGTCGTGAAGCCCTGTTCGTTGGGCTAAGGTCCGCTTGGCGGCATCGTTTACGTCTTCCTTTTCCCGAATAAAGCCACCGGGCAGCGCAAACAAATCCGTGTTCCGATACGCTAGCAATAAAATTTTAAGCTGATTGTCGTGAAAGCCGAAAATGACGCAGTCAATAGCTAATCCTGGTAGAAAACCGGCTCCATCGGGTTGAATTTCTTCTTGAATAACGTGTTCACGCATACGTTTTTATTCAGGTTATAACGAACAGAAATTTGGCGGTTTCAATATAAGCGCTTATTATTGTCTCACTTTGCTACAATGATAAAAATAATCATTAACAAGTTGCTGTCTCGTCTCTAATACCCTCGTTGAGACGGATCGCTCATTACTCCTAAACGATGAAAAAGCCTTTTATTTTACTACTTGCCCTGCAACTGACGGCGGGGGCATTTGCGCAGTCATCCAAAGACGCGCCCCAGATTAAAACCGCTAATGGCGTTGTCGAAGGAGTTGTCGAGCAAAGCGGTATCCGCTCGTTCAAAGGCATTCCTTTCGCGCAGCCACCCGTTGGAAACTTACGTTGGCAGGAACCACAGCCAGCCAAAAACTGGCAGGGTGTTCGTCAAACCAAAAAATTTGGTCCACGGGCTATGCAGCGTGCTTTGTTTGGCGATATGGGCTTCCGCTCGGATGGCATGAGCGAAGATTGCCTATACCTGAATGTCTGGACACCCGCCAAGTCGTCGAAAGAGCGGTTGCCGGTGCTCGTTTATTTTTACGGGGGTGGATTTATGGCGGGCGACGGCTCTGAGCCTCGTTATGATGGCGAAAGCATGGCTAAAAAGGGTATTGTCGCGCTTACGGTCAACTACCGACTAGGCTTGTTTGGGTTCTTTGCCCATCCAGAACTAACAAAGGAGTCTTCGCATCAGGCGTCGAGTAATTATGGCTACTTGGATCAGAGTGCAGCGTTGCGCTGGGTGCAGCAAAACATCGAAGCCTTTGGTGGCGATCCTAAAAAGGTAACGATTGCCGGTGAGTCGGCGGGGTCTGTTTCTGTTAGTGCCCAAATGGTGTCTCCTTTGTCGAAAGGGCTTATCGCTGGGGCCATTGGAGAGAGCGGTTCTTTGTTGGGAACTTTACCACCCGTTTCACTTGATGAAGCCGAAAAGCAAGGAGTTGAATTCGCAAACAGCGTAAATGCCAAGTCATTGGCTGAGTTACGGGCTATGCCTGCTGACCAGCTACTTGAAGCGACGGCTAAAGTTCCTTTCGGTCGTTTCTCGGCAGCGGTCGATGGCTACTTCTTCCCTAAACCTCCCGCTCAACTGTTTGCCGATGGCCAGCAGGCGCACGTTCCTTTACTGGTTGGCTGGAATTCTGAAGAAATGAGCGGTCGAGCTATTTTGGGTCAGGAAAAACCAACGCCAGAAAACTACACCAAAGCCGTGCAAAAACTATTTGGCGAACGTGCCGATGAGGTGTTGAAACTGTATCCTGCTACAACCGAAGACGAGGTTATGCAGGCGGCTACGGATCTGGCAAGTGATCGATTCATTGGATACAGCACCTGGAAATGGTCAGATGTTCAGGCTAAGACGGGCGGCAAACCCGTCTATCGTTATCTGTACTCACGGCCACGGCCCGCCATGACGCCCGAAATGGGTAATGCTGCGCCAGGGTTAGCGGGCGGAGTTGTAAAAGGAAACGATGCTTCAGCCGTAAAAATGCCGCCCGCTCGTGGCGCTGTTCATTCGGCGGAAATTGAGTATGCTATGGGAAATCTGGCGACCAACAAGGTCTATGCCTGGACGCCGGACGATTACAAAGTATCGGAGGTAATGCAGAATTACTTTGCAAACTTTATAAAAACGGGCAATCCAAACGGACCCGGTTTGCCAACATGGTCTGCCGTTGGTACTGGCAACTCGGCTCAGGTGATGCACATCGATGTAAACACCCGGCAGGAGCCAGAGCAGAATAAAGGTCGTTACCTATTTCTAGATCCATTGTACACAAAACAATAGAGAACAGACGGTAATTAGCTGTAAGGTTTCACCGTAAAGACTCATACCAGCCATAGGGTTTGTATGAGTCTTTTTTATGCGCGGACTAGATGGTAGATTATGTATATATGAAATATAGAACTTGCTGCTTAGATAAATTCATTTTTAAGGTTACTAACTAATTTATACTGTTTTATATAAGTAAATAAAGATTAAGTAATTAAAACTCTAAAAGTTTTTAATCATATAAAAAGTACAATTAAAGTTATTAATAAATAAGTTAAGGTATCTCTGCCAACAGAAGTGCGTGTGTGACAAATCCATAAAATGAATGTCGAAAACGGTAAGTAATACGTAGGGAAATTACTTACATGTGTCTTTCAGGCCTTTTGGGATTTTCGCCGAGATGAAGCTGCTGAGCTTACTGTTGTTTATGCTGTTGTGTGATACCTCGAAGGCCGAAATACCTGCTATTCGACGTATTACAGGCCATGTATTTGACGCCAAAAGTAAATTGCCATTGGCTGGTGCAAATGTATATGTGGCTGACAACAAGGAAGGTTGTCTAACGTCGGATGTAGGGTCCTTCTCAATCAGCGTACCAGCTAGCGCTACAACTGTTGTCACATTCTCTTATGTTGGTTTTGCCTCCGTCACATACGTTGTACGACCGGGTAGCAGCACTGAACTCAGCATTTTTCTGACCGCAGGACAAACCTTGGGTGAACAGCGTGTGGAAGGGAGTAAACAGCCGTCAGTAGGCAGCGACACACCGATGAGTACAGTGAGCCTTTCAATGACTCAACTTAAAAAAGTACCAGCATTATTGGGTGAGAAGGATGTGCTGAAAATGCTGCAACTGATGCCCGGCGTACAGAAAGGGTCGGAAGGGAACGCTGGTTTGTACGTTCGTGGAGGAGCACCGGATCAGAATTTGATTTTACTGGATAATACCCCAATCTACAATCCAAACCATCTGTTGGGTTTCTTTTCCGCCTTCAATGGTGACGCTTTGAAACAAGCAGACTTGACCAAGGGCGGTTTCCCCGCTCGTTTCGGCGGACGATTATCATCGGTTGTTGAACTAACGACGAAAGACGGAGCGACGGACAAGGTACATGCCGAAGCTACTGGCGGAATCGTTGCCTCTCGATTACTCGTAAGCGGACCACTAAGCAAAAAGGTTACGTACGTTGTAGCAGGGCGACGCACGTACCTGGATTTACTGACGGGACTGCTGGGAAAAGGCACGGACGATCAACCCGTGTTGAAAACGTTCTTTTATGACGTAAATGCCAAGTTGACGATTGAGGCTGGTGATAAAGATAAACTGTACGTTAGTGGGTACCGCAGTCACGATCGGTTTAGTAATGTCCGCACCGATGGTATTGCCTTACGCTCTGCTCTGCAATGGACCAACGAAGCCGGAAGTATACGCTGGCATCACCAGGGAGCCAGAGGGTTGGCGTTCGATCTGTCGATTTTGTCTAGTCGCTACCGCATGGCGGTGCAGGATGAACAGTTGCTTCCGGAAAACTCTTCAAACGGAACCTATAGGCTTGCTTATCAATCCGCTATCCGAGACGTAGGTGTTAGTTGTGCCCTTCATCAATATATCAACAAAAAGCACCAGCTTCGCTACGGAGTACAGGCAACCCAGCACGTATTTAATCCTCAGGCTTCGGTGTCGCTAACGGTTGCCGACCCTCCGGTGCAAACCGCCGATCATCAGGTTAATACGGCAGAAGCGGGTGCCTACGTTGAACACACCTGGACCCCCACTGATCGGTGGAGTATCAACAGCGGCTTACGCCTGAGCGCTTATTCGCTAATTGGTGGTCGTCAGGATGCACCTTCTGGATCGGCTGGTGAAAAATTATCGCTACCTGGCTACGTTCGTCCTGAGTCCCGGCTGTCGATGGCTTATCGGGCGGCACCAACGTTCACCCTGAAAGGATCGTTTGCCTTAATGAATCAATACGTTCATCTACTTTCCAGCGCTGGCGTGGGCCTTTCTACGGATTTATGGGTGCCCACAGTGGGGTCAGTCAAACCACAGCAGTCGCAGCAGATCGCACTGGGTATAGTCAAAAATTTCTCAACGGCAGGAATAACCCTAACGGTGGAGGGTTACCATAAACAGATGAATAATCTGCTTAGCTACCGGGAAGGGGCCAGCTTTCTGACCGCCGACACGAAGGGATCGATCCAATCAACCCAGTGGACCGACAATGTAACCAGCGGACACGGAAGATCCTCCGGAGCAGAGGTATTGCTGCAAAAACAGACAGGGCGGCTGTCGGGCTGGATAGGCTATACACTCTCCTGGACGAAGTGGCAGTTTGCTGAATTGAACGCGGGTAAGTCATTTTTCCCTCGCTACGACCGTCGCCACGACGCGTCTGTCGTTGGTATCTACGAACTAACGCCTTCAATCACGCTTTCCGGCTCATGGGTGTACGGAACGGGTAATGCGCTCACACTGCCACTATCACGTTATTCGGGCTACCTCGATCAAAAAGCGGAATCTAATCCAGCTACGGCTAGTACGCTTTATGGCTCTGGTCCAAACGTCAAGGAGTACAGCGAACGAAATGCGTTTCGGACCGATGCCTATCACCGGTTAGACATTGGTTTACGCTTCACCAGAAAGCGGACGTCTTACGAGCGGGTTTGGGAGTTGAGCGTTTACAACGTGTATAACCGCCGTAACGCGTTCCTCTATTCGCTGGAAGGAGAAGAGCAGGGTAAGGGAATGCCATCGAAAACGGTCTTGTACAAGTACTCGCTATTTCCTGTAGTTCCGTCAGTGAGTTACACCGTTCGGTTTTGACTGGCATTCCTGAAAAAGATAATCCGCTGAAACTTATGGTTTCTTTCGATAAAAAATGGCTATTGCTAGTTCTGTCTACGATACTACTAGCCTGCAACTCGATGCGGGAAGAGATCGTACCGCAGGCGCTTGCGGGGCAGTCCGATAAATTGGTTGTTGATTGCTTTATTTCTCCGCAGGATACGCTGCTGACCGCTAAAGTAACCCGGTCGCGTCCTGTTTTGGATAACGATGCCACCCGGCGCGTTGAAGTCTCCGACGCTGTTGTAACACTGTCTGACGGTAGTAACTCAGTTAGACTGGTCTATAATTCTCAATTGGCTTTATATGCGGTAAAAGCACAAAAAATGGTGGTTCGGTCAGGTAATACCTACCAATTGACCGTGCGCTACTCCACGGGTCAACAGGTGAGTGCAACCACGACAGTACCCTCAATGATTGCCCTCGATGCAATACAGCTTGATTCGGCCGTAGCGTCAGGACAGGTCAATGGGGAGAAAAAAGAGTATCGTCTTGTGGGAAGCTGGCAAGATCCTGCGAATGCGTATTACCGAGTCAAAGGAACTGTACGCGGTATACCCATCAATGCGCCTTCGAACTCATCCTATGGCAACCCGGAAGCTATGTCGTTCATTATGGCTACTAATTCGCTGGGTTTGCTAGCAAGTCAAAACAAAGCAGGAACCCTATCGGCTTCGGCGTTATTGGATAAAGACAGACTAAGCCGGCAATACCGATCAATGGCGATTAACGTTGACCTGATGCACGTTGACGAAGCTTATTATCAATACCATGTGGCCCTGGATCAGCAACTCAAAGCCGCCAACAACCCTTTCGCCGAACCCGTGATTATACCAACTAATATCCAGAATGGATTAGGCTGTTTTGGCAGTTACAATCAATCGAGAAAGACTGTGACGCTAAAATGAGCGCGACGAATCCTCTAGCATTGATCATCTTTAAGTTACTATAAATTTTAATATTTTAACTAATAGTTATTTATATTGCACAGGTGTTTCAATTGTAGTCAGTGTGACTTAGGTTAGACTACGCTAATTTCTACAACCTGTGAAGCGACTTTTCTTGATCATTTCTTGTCTGTCCGTTAGCTTTCTAACGTCTGCACAGATAGATTCTTTCCCTGTATCTGCTAAGCGACAAACATTTATTGACGCCGAAATCGGAGGTCTGATTGCATCGGGTAGCCGGACGCCTTTCTGGTTACAGGCTAATCAGTTTGGTCTTGTTCCAAAGAGTAGTCCGGCAGGGACGGTACGGGTGGGCATCAGCGAACGCTTTGGCATAAGTAGTATTCATCCAAATCGGTCTATTAGCTACGGTATTCAGGCCGTTGGCAATGCGGCCAGAACGTCAACTGTTTTGTTGCCGCAGGCTTATCTATCGCTTGAGCTGGGACGTTTTAGCTTGTGGGGGGGACGCAGGAAAGAAGTCATCGGTCTAGGCGATTCTACCTTAACATCGGGTTTTTACTCCTGGTCGGGCAATGCGTTGCCGATCACCAAAATACAGGTTGGGACGAACGGATTTACGCCGTTAGGTTTTACAAATGGGTTTGTCTCTATTCATACTTTCTTTGCGCATGGCTGGTTTGCCAATACCGATTCGGTCCAGGGGTCTTATCTTCACCAGAAAGCGTTTTATATACGCATTGGACGCCCCAATTCGCGCGTTCGACTGACGGGTGGCGTATTGCACAACGCTCAGTGGGGGGGACGCTCAGGCTATCTGCCACCCTCGCGTGCCAAGGATGGCAAGATGCCTTCCTCCTTCAAGGATTATCTGTATGTGTTAACGGCCAGTGAAGGCAGTGACTCCAATTCGCAAGAGCTGAGTGATTTTGATCGGGTTAACCGAGTTGGTAATCACTTAGGCTCCATCGATTTTAGCCTCGAAACAACAATAGGAAAGTGGGAGGTAATGGGTTATCATCAGCACCCTTTCGAAGACAAATCGGGCGTAGTTTTTATCAATTTTCCTGATGGCTTATACGGCCTTCGCTTACTACGCCGACCAGCCGAAGCAGGTGGTTTTCAACTACGCCATATCCTGCTCGAATATTTCAACACCATGAGTCAGAGTGGAGCGTACGTTAATACTGGAACGCGCTACGAAGGCCAGGACGACTACTTCAACAACTACCAATACATCGACGGTTGGGTGCAGAACCGACGCGTGATCGGTTCGCCGTTTATAGCCTACCGGTCAGACTTGCGGCCCGAACGGCAGAACGAGCATCCGGAAAAGCGCATTTGGGCTATTGCAAGTAACCGGGTTCAAATGGGGCACGTAGGATTGGCTGGTACCATTGGTCGGGGAGTGCAATGGCAAACTCGTTTATCGATTAGCCAGCATTACGGAACGCATCGTCATCCGTTTGTCCAACCCGTAGCGCAGTTTTCGGGGGCCGCCTGGTTAACCTGGCCGCTCGGCTGGTTAGGCGGTTCAGAATTAAAAACGGCTATTGCACTTGATCAGGGGCAACTTTACGAAAACACCCTGGGGGGGTGGATCAGTGTACGAAAGGTTTTTAAAACAGTGAAGTAAAGTGTTTTTACTGTCTTAGCCCATCCAGCAAGCCTTTGTATGCTAACTTCTTCTTATAAGTCGTGTCGAACGGCATCGGGGCATCGGGGCATTGACAGTCTTTAAGTTGATAGCTGTCTTTATCGCTAAGATTCCAGATCGTAATCCCATACCGCTGTTTTTTAGGAACAACATCTTTATAAATCTCAACTATCGATTCATACTTCTGCTCTTGGTCTTCCAGCATATCCTCTGTAATTGCAAGATTTTTAATCTTTTTTGTATTCAGACGAATATCCAGTTCGGAAATATGAACAAGCAATCCAACTGAAGTCATCACAGCGAGGCCTCGTCTGTACTGACTGTCAGAATGGTAGATAGATATATGGGATTGTAGACCAACACCATGTATCGGAATCTTTCTTTTTTTCAAATTCATCAGCATGGCTTTGATTGCCAATGCTTTTTTTAGATTGATCTCCTGACCGTAGTCATTATAGAATAGTAGTGCATTGGGATCTGCCTCGTGCGCGTATTGATAGCAACGAGCGACGTAATCTGGACCTAAATGCGCTGACCAGATCGATTTACGCAATGAACCATCATCATCAATGACTTCGTTGGCAACATCCCATGACTTAACTTGTCCTTTATAATGACCTATAACGGTTTGAATATGGCTCTTTAATAAATTCTCCCAGGCTATCGAATCCCCCTGAAATGCCTCAACCCATTTTGGTACACTTCGGTGCCAGACAAGCGTATGTCCATGCATACGTTTGCCGGTTGTACGGGCAAAATCAACGATAGAATCACCTCCTGACCAATCGTATTGATTCGGCGCTACGAGAAGCCGATTCATTTTTAACGCATTTTCCGACGTTATGCTGTTGAATTCCCGATTAACCGTACTTCGGTATTGCTTATTGCTGGTCAGCAGTCTGGCATCTACTGAAACACCTAAGGGGAATGGCGCGGCCTGTTTTAACGTTACGCTGTCTTGATTCAGTTTAGTGTTGTCAGTAGTAACACTACTATTTGTCAGGTGCCAGAACAGCGCTGATATTAACAAAAAAAACAGGTAACGCATGTGCATCTACGTTTTTGATCGATAAAACTACTACACAGTATTTCTAAGCGCTGCAAACTGCTGACCTCTAATCTGCCGAACGCGTCTGAGAAAAACAAAATTGCCGATTACGTAGCGCGTAAATAGTCTACGGGGCTCCAATAAAAGCCGAAAGGCCCACTCGCCACCAACCTGCCGGACCCAGTTCGGGGCTCTCACTACTTTGTTTCCCCAATAATCGATAATGGCTCCACCATTAACAATAACGCAGGGAAAATCGAGCTGTTCTTTGAGGTAGATTGATAGCTGCTCCTGCTTAGGCATCCCCATACCCAGAACAACCACATCAGGTCTGGCTTGCTGGATAAGGGGTAAGTAGTTTGCTATAGCATGAAAACCATGAGCGGTTAAAACAACATTGCTACCTTTTTGCGTCAAAAAATCGGAGGCTTGCTGAAGGTAAGGCTCTTCCGTACCAATTAAGGCAATGCGTTTATTTTTAGCGAGGGTGAGCAGTTGAGGAATAGTATCGGTCCCGCACATATTAACTCCTGGCTTCCGACCAATCGACTTGTACAGTATTTCAATTCCTTTGCCGTCTCGCAACAACCAATCGGATTTTAACAAAGCCTCTGCAAACTGATCGTTTCGATAACAGATATTAAAAGCGTGGGCATTGATAAAAGAGATAATGGTACAGTTCCGACTAGCAAGTGCGCTCTTGAATAGTCGATCAGCTGTTGCCTTATTCTCGATGAGGCTAACCTTATTGATTAAGGCCTGAGCAAGCTGTTTGGGAACAATGGAATAAGCGTTTTCCATAAATAAGTTAAACAATGGAATTGTAAAACGTAAGTCAAATAAGTACGGTGGGTTTAATTCGTTGCACAAAAAGGGTGTGTAAGTCAACTACCACTATGCTGTTATCGTATACTGAGCAGCGTTTAGCCGTGATTTAGCTAAGCTGTGGCTGTTGCATTCGCTCCGTAGCCATTTGTACAACCCAGTCGATCTGTTCATCAATAGTTGTGTAGGACGTATCGAGTAAAAGAGCGTCATCAGCTTGGCGTAAAGGGCTTACTGTGCGAGTCGTATCGTCATGATCACGCTTTTTAATATTGTCTAGAATCTCTTCTAGAGCGACAGCCTGCCCTTTATCGACCAGCTCAACCTGCCGGCGTTGGGCACGGATAAGCGCATCCGCCGTCATAAATACCTTGAGTTCAGCGTCGGGAAAAACTTGGGTCCCAATATCACGGCCGTCCATAACGATACCGCGCTGTTGACCCATCTGATGCTGTAATCGAACAAGGGTACGTCGTACTTCAGGAAGAGCACTAACCTTGCTTACCGAACTAGCGACATACAACATCCGAATTTCATCTTCCACGTTCACACCGTTCAGATACGTTTCATTCCGTCTCGTGATCACATTAAATTTAAATGAAATCGAAATTTGAGCCAGCGCATCCTGGACCGCGTGGGAATCGGTAAAGGGGATGTTATGTTGAAGCAAAAAAAGCGTAACGCTACGATACATAGCCCCCGTATCAATATAGGTGTACCCCAGACGGGCTGCAACTTGCTTTGCGGTTGTACTTTTTCCACAACCTGAATAACCATCAACGGCAATAATTAACTTAGGACAGTCGAACGTTGTGTTTTCTCCGGAAGAAATTAGCTGATCAGGTTGTAAAAGTTGCATCGGAATGATTTTATTAGTTTGTTATAAATAATTAGAGAATTTCCCTTTCTTAAAAATAGTACACTTGCCACCTACTGTCGCATCGATAATTTCGCGTCCATTCTGCTGATAAAAATCGCGGGCAAGTGCGTAAGAATATTCGGATTTATCTAAATCAGGTAATTTCCATTTAATTCCTTTTGGGAAATAATTGGGATCAAAATGGCTTTCATCTTTCTCGTAATTACGTACTTCCACCTTAGTCGCTAGTCCTTTTTCTTTGAAACTATGGTCCATGCCAATAATAACTACTTCTTTAAAACCCATATAGTAGGCTAGCTGTAGACAGGCATAGGTTACTGTTCCGCCAAAATGAGTGGGTTCAAGAATATTATCTTGAAAAAAAGGATTAAATGAGTAAGCTTCTTTCAGAAAGTGCGCTTTCGGGAATTGTTTGTAAAAGCGCCAGTTAAAGAAGGTCTCACACGAAAGATTATTGAAGTCTTCTTTAAATTGCTCAAGAACTAGTTCTTCAACGCAAGTCAAGAAAGTAGGGGTGAATCCGAGCTTGTCAAAGTAAATATAGAACCGGTTCATGCACATAGTATACTTATCTTTCAAAACCGAAAGATCCATGTCTTTAATACTTGGCCCATTCGCGATTAGAAAAAGCCGTTCTCCTGCGTAGCGATTATGAATTTGCTGAAGATAATCCCTATTTCGCTTTCCCTGATTAGAGTTATACCACGCCTGTGTAAACGGAACTTCTTTTAAACGACGTTCCACTGCTGGTAAGATACGGGACGGGGTAAATCTGGTTAGATCGATCATGATTACATTAAGTGTAATATTTTAATTTTGAATGTTGTTGAAAGCTAATTAATAGTAGTTACGAGTGTTGAATACGCAGTACTAAGTGGGTTTGTTCTAACAGGTTTGTAATTTGTTTGAGATAAAGTAGTTTTATGAGAATTACTAACCATTTCTGTAAAAAGAAATAAAAAGAATAGTATAAAATAGTTTGGCGAGTAGAAACCAATTAATGTTTCAGTTATTCCTGCAAAGAGATTAAAGCTAATAAAGCCAAAAGTTAGTAGACTAGTTTTTGTATTTATATTCCAAAATTTGGATATTCGTTTAGATGTATTATAGATTACTAAGCTATAAATAATTAACCCTAAGTATCCATAATCAAACAAGATTGTGAATAAAGTATTGTGAGAGGTTTTTAGATCACCATCAATCCAAGTTGAGAATATGTCGGCCCACTCTAAAGATACCCCTGATCCATAATGGCCAAAATACCCATAGCCGACTAAATGAATAGGTTTAATATTAAAAAACTCTGTTAAACATATGGACCATATAAGAAATCTTGAGTTACCAGTTGCTAGTTCTTCACTGTTTCTTGTTATCATATCAATAAATGGTAAATATGCTAACAGAGGTACGAAAAGATATAGAAACAGTGGTCCAAGTATTACCAGGTAAAATAAACGAGGTGTAATCTTTACAAGAAAATTTGAATTTTTTGATAACTTTAGAAAAAAACAAATCAATATAGGAAAGTATATTGCTACTCTTGAGTCTATTAGAAGTAAAGTGGATAATGATGTCACGCTACTGAAAAAAGACAGCAACTTATACTTTTTATCTTGTATAATAATTAATAATATTAAACTAATACTGAATATTGCTCCAATTATTACCGCGTAGTTATTCAAGCCGGTTGATAGTGGAAATTGTACTCTGTTTATCGTTAAACCTAAGTAGGATAGAAGTACGGCCTCCTTATTTACCACTTCTTCCGTCATTACGCTTTCCTTTAAAGTGACGCCGGATATCCACAGTGCAAAATTAACTAAGAAGTAAATAGTGTATGGAATGAGTATAAAATTGGCAACTATATCAATAACAGAAAACCCACGTTTATATACGTAATATCGAATGGCAAGTAGTAAAGCACTAAATAATAACAGGGTACTGATAGTTCGGCTAATGGTAAAACCTATCGTCTGGTCAGGATAGTTAGAACGAAAATTACCAATTAATATCATTACTAATAAGAAGAGTAATGATTTATTTTGTCCTATTAGAGCAAGGATAGTATTAATGTTGCTTTTTAAAGCATAATAATATAAGCATAACGCTGACAAAGCAATCGGTACAGTTTTAATGACAGAGGAATCAGAATAGGAATTTATTTGCAGTAAAGCAATAACGATTGTTAGAATAACGAGAGCCATTTTGATAAAATAATTTATAAGTTGATGAACTTATCTAAACTAATACGTTCAAATACCTCTAAGCTACCTCCGTCTGTACAGTTATAAAGTTGACGGCCGTAATTCTTGTAAATTTGATTGGCAAGATCGTAGTGATATTCTGAGCCTAGAAGATCTGGTAAGTCCCATTTAACTCCATCAGCAAAATATTTTGGATGAAAGTGGTTAGGATCAGATTCCCCTGCTTTTACAGTTTTATTTGACGGGCCTTTTGTTTCAAAATAATGATCACACCCAATGAGAGCTACTTTTTGAAAGCCCATATGAAAAGCTAGTTGCATAGCAGTGTAAGTAACAGTATGGCCTTGAAATAGAGAAACAGAGCAGTCACGAGCAAACTTCCTTGGAACAGCACAATATTTTATAAAAGCAACATTTTTTCTTAAATCAATAAGATTTGCTTTATCAGCATTCAAAAACAGTTGTATATCAGTAGAATTGAAAAAATCTCTATTTTGTTCGATGACATAATAGTTTGATGCTATAAAGCAGTTGGGGCGGAAACGAATTTCATCAAACAAAAGATTTAATTTGTTCAAACCGAAAAAATACACGTCACTGTCGATATATTTATCAAGGTCTACTTTTCGGAGTGATGGACCATTACAAATTATAACCGCTTTCTTGTCAGTATATTGGTTATGTAATTTTTTTAATCTAGCACGAGACACCCATGATCGGTAGTCTAGATCCCATTTAATACGTTTAGCTATTAAAGAAGTCGCTAAACGGTAAGGATTAACTGTATTCTCAGGTTCGTAGTTAAAAAGTTTCTCCATTACTGTAATGTTTTGCTTTTAAAGAATAAAACGGTTTTAGAAATACGTAAGTTAATGTAAATGGCATTGAGTAGACAAACAAGTTAAATGCCATTTTCAAACTTTTTCTTTTCAATAACCTAATTGACCAGTGGAAAGTAGGTGTTCCTATGGTATAATAGCGAGAAAATAAACGTCTTTTACCGCCAGGGTAAATTGACCTGTATTCAGATTTAATTAGTTCCTTTATGCCATGCACAACTTTAGTGTATTCTTTTACACTATTAGAATCGTGAACGCGGTATAAAATACAATGAGGGTTAGTAATCAATGCGAACCCAGCCGTGGTGCCTAAACGTAACATAAGGTCATGATCTTCCGCATGAGCTGTCTTGTTAGATCTTGCTTTAAATCCACCAACTTTTTTAAATTCTTTTTTACTTACTATTATATTACTAGCGCCAAACTCTAATACAATATCCTTAGATAGGTAATCTTTATAGTTGATGTATTGATAACTATTTTGCTCAATTTCTTTATATTGATCATTTGTTATAATTTCTGTATTTAGTCTTTTGGATATGATAATATTGATATTGTTTTTAGTAATACAATCGTGGTAAAAGTTTAGTGCATAAGGCATTAAGGAATCATCCGAATCTAGGAAAACAATAAATTGACCTTGAGATTTATCTACGCCAAAGTTTCTTGCAAGACCTGCTCCACAATTTTCTATATAATAGTACTTAACAGTTACATTGTCAATGTATTCCGTTGGAATTTGATTAATAACTTTTTCTGGGGATCCATCATCAATAATAATAACTTCATAATCCTTATATGATTGATTACGACAGCTCTGTAAAGCTTCAAGTAAAAAGTCTTTACGTTTGTAGATTGGTATTATAATAGAGAAGAATGGCATGTTACAGTTGAATTATATTTATTAAATATACAATGGTGAACAACAGTAAGGGCAAACCACTGGTGCTCTTTTCAAATTTCCAAAAGCTAACGTCGATGGATTTGTATGAGTAATATGCTGCGTACCAAGCGTAAAAACCCAGATATCCAGATAACATCCCAATCGGTATCGCGTAAAGCTGTAATTTGTCAATTAAAAGGAGTGAGGTCGCTATAAAGATCAAACCAGAAACTCCATCAGCAACATGTGCAATAATATGATTAGTTGTTAAATAGAGTTGCATATGCATAGCGCCATAGCGATGAACAAAATAAGCCAGGGATAGTAGTAGCCATAAATCGTTTGATACAAACTTTATATCACTATTGATATAGCCTAGTAAATGGTTTGAAGTAATGCTTACAGTAACAATGCCTACTACAAAAACAGTATGAGATAAGAACATTCCGTGTTGTGCCTTTTGGATTAATTGCTTCATATCTCCTTGCACACGTAAACGAGCATACAATGGTATTTTGCTGTAAAAGGGAGCCATTGATATCTCTCTAATTTGTGCTATAATACGTAGAGCCAGTAAGTAGGAGGCAACACTTTCGCTGTTGCCAATTTGAGCATATAATACACTGCTTAAATTGTTTAATCCATTTGACATGAAACCAGATATTCCACTTCGCCAGGCAGCAGGCCATATTTTTCTGAATAATTGACGATCAAAAGAATAGCCGATTTCGATAGTTTTAAATTTGTTGTTTTCTACAGTTCTACTTAGAAAATAATTGCGTATGACTGATAAAGCAACCCAAAGCTGATTAATAAATACTAGTAGGAGTAAACTGTCACTTACATAAAGACCAATAATAGATGAGCTAATAGCAGCGGTTGATGTGAGCGCTTCCCAACGTCTTACAAGCGCAATTTTATTGAGGCCCTCTAGGTAATTTGAATAGATAGAACCGTAAAATCTATAAGCAGAAGCGATAATTATTATTCCCCAAGCTAGCCAAGCCGATTGTGCATCTTTTACAAATGAGATAGGTCGTACCATCGACCAGCTTCCCAAACTTCCCATTACAATGATTACCAAAACGGTTAGCCATCCATACAGATAAGCCATGTTTGCATAAATCTTACCAACCAAGTTCCAGTTGGGACTGTCTGATTTTCTAGCAATTACCTTTGCCGACACAACTTGGGTTATTTCTTCTATGCCGCCCATCGCGTACGAAATCAACCGGATGAACGTATTTCTGAAGCCCATGTCCAATAAACTTTGGAGAGCTATTATCGTAGAGAACAGGTACCACAAGGCAACTTCTCCATCATCAAAACGCTTCAATATCAGTGGTAGAACAACAAATAAGCTTAGCGCTCGTGTTGCGTAACTCATCCACGAAGTTATCGTGGGCGAATTCCAAAGCTTATCTACAATAGTTTTCACCTGCATGACTTTATCTCTGAATTGTCCGATGGAGAGCGGGCGAAGACGATTCTTTCGCCCGCTTTCAGTTGTTTAGCGCAAATAGGAATTGTTACAAATCTTTTAACACTGAGCTGATTCCGCCGTCTAGGGTCAGGTTAGCGCCATGGATGAAGCCGGAGCTCTCGGAGGCTAAGAACAAAGCCATTTTTGCTACATCGTTCGGGCAGCCGATGCGCTGTACGGGGTGAATTCTACGTAGCTCGTCCAATGCGCTTTGGTTGCCGTCGAAGCCAGCTAATAGCATATCGGTTTCGATGGCTGCCGGACTAATCGCGTTGACACGAACTCGCCCTTCCAGATCTACGGCTAACGCTCTGGTCAAGCCGATGAGCGCACTTTTGGAGGTAGCGTAGCTAATGAATCGACGTTTGGTAAGCTGCTGGTGAATGCTACCGATGTTGATGATGCATCCGTTCACTTCTTCAAGCTGATCAAGGAAATGCTGGCTCAGTAACAGCGGACCCGTCAGGTTTACGGACATTGTGTGGTTCCAGTCGCTCAGCTTCAGGTCGTCTAGTCCGTCGAGCAGTTGTACAGCGGCATTGTTAACCAGTACATGAAGTTCTGGAATCAGCGCGTAAAATTTGAGCTTCCACTCTGAGCGGTACGCATCGTCGGTACTAAACCGGTGGAGGTCAAACTGAATCAGCTGGTCGGCCTGGTGATCGTCGGTATCACGAATATCCAGACCATACACGTAGTAACCATTTTCGCGGAACGATTGGGCGAGCGCACTACCGATACCACCCAATACCCCTGTGATTAGCGCCTTTTTCATAAATTATGCAACCGGTTCGGCGATTTCTAAAAATTCAAACATTGACTTGATTGCCTGATGGCTGGCGCGTTGAACACCCTGAATCGTATTGGAGCCGTTGTGCGTACCAAAGATGCAGCGGTCAAACTGGCGAAGCTCTGAATCAATTGGAAGGGGTTCGTTTTCGAATACGTCTAAACCAGCGGAATGTACTTTGCCGGATTTAAGTGCGTCGATCAGGGCAGCTTCGTCAATGATTGGACCACGCGATACGTTGACAATCCGTACGCCGTCCTTCATGCGCTGAATACTTTCTGCATTGATTAAGTGCTTTGTTGCTGGCGTCAACGCGCAGGTGGTCACGACGAAATCGGCTTTCTCTAGTTCTTGCGGAAAATCAAGAAAGTTGTAGTTTGCCTCATCTGACTCAGACTTTTTGGCGAAAGGATCATACACATTAATGTGCATGTCGAAGGCTTTCAGGAACCGGGCTGTCGCTTTGCCAATGTCGCCGAAGCCAACCAGTGCTACCGTGTGACCGGCAAGAGACATCCCTGCTGGCTTAACCCAGTTGCCCGCCCGAACTTCACGATCAATGTAGTAGGTTTGTCGAGCCAGGCCCAGCACGTACGATACGGCGATGGTGGCCACTTCGGCTCCAAACATCATCGGCGTGTTTACGATTGGAATATCCAGTTCTTTGCACGCTTTGAAATCAACGTTGTCGACGCCAATGCCCCACTTGACAGCGGCTTTTAGCTTTCCAGCCTTGCCCGCCCGGAACACCCGTTCGGTCGCCTGATCATCACCGATAATCCAGCCATCAACGGTTGGTACCAGATCAATCAGTTCTTCTTCGGACAACGTTTGAACAACTTTCGGAGCAATTACTTCGATGCCTGCTTCTTCGAAGATGGGAAGAAATTCCGCCAACTGGCCAAGCATCGGTGGGCACGTAATTAAAACTTTCATAGGGCTAGTTCAGGATAAAGTTCAGTAAAGAGGAATTCGGCTACTTTAAAATTCAGTTCAACGTCGATGTCCTGCGCTTCGATTTCGGGAATATCGTGCATGAACGGCCGGTCACCGATACGGTTATGCTTCTGAACAAGTGTCTCTTTTTTGAACAGATACATGCAGGAGTTTTCCATGTAGAGCGGTGGTAGATCCTGAGTCCGAAGTAGGATCGCTGGATTATGGTTGACTGCCCGAACTAACTGATCCCACAACCGCACCTGCATGCGCGTAACACCAAAGAGCGTGTCGTAAATGGGGTAATTTTTTAGAAACTGCTGAATTCCTTTTTCAATCGTTTCGGCCGACAGTAGTGGGTTTGTGCTATGGGTCTGTAAATAAAAATCCGCCGGAATCTGCTCACAGGTATTGAGCAGGACATTGTTCATCGGAATAGCCCCGTCGCGCAGATGTTCGGGCCGTTCTAGAACGGTTACAGTCGGGTAATAGATCTCCGTCTGTTCGATGACCGTTGGGCTATCCGTGTCAATCACCACCTGGGTAACCGAAGGACACTCGAGCAGGGTATCAATAATGCGATGAAAAAGGGGTTTGCCCGCGAAATCTCGGTAGTTTTTTCCAGGAACGCGCTCGCTGGAATGACGCATGGGCACAATAGCAGCAACGGAGTATGACATAAGCTTTCTATTCGTTTACGATTTTAGCTAGTTAATTCTGATACAATACGGCCCGGCAAGGAACGCCTTCGAGGCCCTGAACTTTCAAGGGTAAACACACCAGCTGGTAGGTTCCCGGCTCTACATTACCCAGGTAAATACCTTCTAGAATGACAACCTGGTTGCGCAAAAGAATCTGGTGCGTCGCAGGTGAGTCGGCGTAGCGCTGGATTGATAAATAATCGATACCGATGACCTCGACCTGATTATCTACCAGCCATTCGGCTGCATCGGCCGCCAGTGCTGTAAACGATTGCTGAAACGGCTTCTCGTACCACTGTGTGCGTGAATTGTCGGTACGAAGCAACAACCGATTCGGTACATCGTGTCCTACGTAGCGTTCCAGCAACTCGCGCGTGATCGTGTCCGTATTTGGAATCGATACGACCCGGCAGGAGCCAACCAGCGTAGTCAAGGAGAGCGATGTCGTATCCGCCCCGTCGGCGACGAAGTGCAAAGGAGCATCCAGGTGCGTTCCTGTGTGTACGTCCATGTCCAGTCGGCTCACGTTAGCGTCCGAATCGGGTCCAATCGTCTGAAGGGATTGAACCTGCACACCCATGCTGCCCGGCCAGGTAGGAAGGGTAGGGCCTAAGGTGACCGAGATATCGATTGGCGCTTGGCTATTCATACGCTATTTGTTTCATAAGCGGCTGAACGGCGTGTTCCACTTTCTCGCGCCGGAAGAATTCGTTCGGATAGTAGAACCGTTGGCGGAGCGTACGATCAAGCGTTCCTACGAAGCGGTAGCCCTGGTAAGTACCCCAGAATTGAAGCACCCGAAACATGGGTATGTCAAACACGTTGGCCAGAAAGGCTCCTGTTTGCATCGCAGCGCTGTAATCACTCAGAATATTAGTGACGGCCAGGTAAACGAAGTGCCAACTGTTGAACGTAGCGTGTGGCTTAAGCCGTTTAAACGCAATGGCTTCCCGGTAATACCGATTGTAGATCTTGCGGGGTGTTTCTTCGTGCACGTGAACGATAACCGCATCGGCCTGGTAGGCAATTTTGTAACCCTGCTGCTGTATAGCGCCCGCCCAGTGAAGATCTTCTAGCCCCGTTAGTGACTCATCGTAGGTCATCTGTTCCCAAAGCGAGCGACGAATGGCCGTGTTGGCATTGTTGCAGAAGGGAATAGACTGGTTGCTGTTCGAAACGTCCGGGAACCACTTGGCAAACAGCTGTTGCTCCGAGAATTTGCTTAGGTGATTGCCAATCTGCCGACCGTACGTCAAGGCCACTTTAGAATCTTCTAATGGGGCCAGCATCCGGTCAATCCAGTTGGTGTAAACGGGATACACGTGGGCACTGGCAAAGAGCAGAATATCGCCGGACGCATACTGACATCCCAGATTGAGCGCTCGTCCGAAGGAAAACTCTTCGGGCCGGATTTTTATGACCTGCGCTCCTCTGCTTTCGGCAATCTGAACAGTATTATCGGTTGAGCCTGAGTCTACTAGAATTATCTCAATGGTGTGCTGACTCTCCTGACGAGCAATGCCATCAAGTAGCTTACCGATGTGTTTTTCTTCATTAAAGGCACGTATAATGATACTGCACTTCATAAGTACAAGCTTTTGTGTTCTTAAATCGTTTTCTGAAGCTCAATAGCAAATCGTTGAGGCAATGCAGACTGTATTGTTCGAAGGATTTGCTACTATGAAATGATTACCATGCTTTCTTGTCACCAGTAAGCATCTTGAAAGCTGTCCACCAGCAGATTGACAGGTCGAGCCAGGGCGATTGCTTGCTGATGTAAAAGCGGTCGAAGCGTACCCGGTGTTCCATGTCGATTAAGTTAGCCGTTTCGCCCCGGCAGCCACGTACCTGAGCCAATCCCGTTATGCCCGGTTTGACGGCGTAGCGGCTCGCGTAAGACGGCAGCGTGTACCAGTGCTGCGCATCCAGTTGAACAGGGTGTGGTCGCGGACCAACGATGCTCATATCACCTAGCAGTACGTTAAACACCTGCGGCAATTCATCCAGATTCGTCTTGCGCAGAAAGCGGCCAATCGGCGTTATGCGGCTGTCATTCTTTGTCGCCTGCCGAAACTCTGCCTGTTTGTCAAACCGCATGGTTCGGAATTTCAGGCAGCGAAACGGACGACCGTTGCGGCCGGTACGTACTTGTCTGAACAGCATAGGACCGGGTGATGTCAGCCTGATAAACAGACCAATAAGGGGTACGATCCAGATCAGCAGTGTAACGATAACCAATCCAGAAACAACAACGTCGAATAGTCGTTTACCCCATCTGTGTCCGCGGGACAACTTAACTTGGTGACTGACTGTTGCCGAAAACGATTCGTTAAGTACTGCTGAATCATCGAGCGATGGCAAAGAAAAGCCGAGCATATACGAGGTGGGTTGATGGTGCGTGATGTAACTAGGCTGGTTACCGACGTTGACCAGTAGAGGCTTTCGCTATTTTAGCCGACTCTTCGTAATAACCACCGTAACTGTAACCGCCATATCCGTACTGATACGAATCACCGCCGGTGCCAACTCCATTCAGGATCAAATTCAGCCGCTGGAATCGGTTTTCTTTGTAAAGCGTATCGATCATCCGTAGGTAAGCTTTCGGAGTATGATCATGGCGTACCATAAACATGGTTGCGTCAACGTGCGGAGCAATCAACTGAGCGTCTGTGACTAAGCCAATCGGAGGAGAGTCAACGATGATGTAGGAAAACCGCTCCCGTAACTCCTTGAATAGCTGCTCGAGGGCCGGGCTACTCAGCAACTCTGCTGGGTTTGGCGGGATAGGACCACAGGTGATGATGTGGTAATTCGGAAAGCCCGGTATCGGTTGAAGCACATCGTCCAGCGTAGCTTCTTGGATCAGGTAGTTACTAATGCCTATCGTATTAGTCACACCCAGTACGGAGTGGATCTTAGGCTTGCGTAAATCCATTTCCAGGATGACAGTTGGCCGATCAACAAGAGCAAGGCTAGCGCCCAGATTTAAGGATAGGAACGACTTTCCTTCACCGCTGATGCTCGAGGTAAACATTATAACCTGGCTGCTGTTAGGATCACTTCGCAGGAATTGAAGATTCGTACGGAGGGCACGGATTTGTTCGGCGATAACCGAGCGCTGGTTCGATACCATGACCAGGGGCTCAACGCTCCGGCTGGCTACAATTTCTCCCAGGATTGGGACCTGTGATACCGACTCAACATCGGTCCGGCGATTTACGCGGTTGTTAAGGGCATCGCGGGCCGTCAATACACCCACGGGCATCATCAGACCAAAAAGGCCGAAGAGCAGGAAAATCATGCCTTTAACGGGTTTAATTGGCTCACTTCCCGTGCGGGGTGGGTCGATGGTACGGCTGTCAGCAACGGTCGATGCATACGAAAGAGCTGTTTCTTCCCGCTTTGCCAACAAGTAGGTATATAGGTTGTTTTTGATCGACTGTTGACGGGTAATATCGACCAGCGCGCGCTCTTTACTAGGTATCGTGCGAATCTGATTTTCCAGCAAACGATTGGTCGCTTTTAGCTTTTCCTGTCTGCCGCTAATCATCAACTTTATATTCTGAATGTTTTCGCTCAAGCTTTCTTTGGTCGCTTTGATCTGCGAGTCCAGCGATTGCAGAATCGGGTTGCTTGGGGTCGTTGTCCGGCTAAGCTGATCGCGCTGCAACTCCAGTTCACTTACTTTACCAACCAAGCCAACAAGTACAGGATCGTTGATTGCCAATACGCTGGGAGCCACACCCCGCTCGTTGGATTTGCTGGTCACATAGCGTTCGAGTTCCTGAATAACACCCAGTTGAATAGAAGCCTGATTCAACTGATCATCGTTGTCTTTCACCGTCGACAGGAATAGCTGAGCCTGTGAGCCAAGGTCCGTAATGCCTTTCGACGACTTGTATGATTCAACACCTTTTTCAACAGTCGATAACTCGCCCGCAATGAGCTTCAACCGCTCTTCGATAAAGTTCAGCGTATTGGCAGCGACGATATTTTTATCAACAATAGCCGCCTGGTTATACTCGGTGATCAGCTTGTTCAGCATCGCTTCCCCTTTATCCGGCACGGCGTCTTCCAGGGTCATTAGCAGTACAGTCGATACTTTGCTGCTTGCGTCTACGGTCAGCCTTTTCAGGTACTTTTCTACTGTTTCGCGGTGAGGGGAAACCTGAACGATCAGGGGCTCTGTAGACGCCTTTAGGGCGCGTTTTGGAAATACCCGCAAACGTCCGTACGGAGTCTGTATCGTTTGGTTAATCGGATAAACGGTACCCTCTATACGTACAGTTCTAGGACTCTCGATTGTGATCGGCAACGGTGTCTCATAAAGCTCATCATTACCTCTCTCAACGATCAGGCGTATCGGCGATTCATTGAAAATTTCCTGCTTCACCGTACTGGTGGGCCGAAAATATTGAACATCCAATCCAAGGCTCGTTACCACTTTGTCCATGAGCGCGTAGGACTTCAGAATTTCCATTTCGTTCTCAACGACCTTTTTAGGGGTGAAAATGTCCATCTCTTTCAGGATGTTATCCTCACTCAGGCCCTTCTTGTCGTCTTTGATCAAAAGGCTGGTCTGTACCTTATAGATTGGCGTCTGATAAATCAAGTAGGCATAAGCGGCTCCTCCTGCCAGCAAAACCGAAAGAACAAACCACTTCCAGTAATGCGCATACCGCATAAGAATCATTCGCAGATCAGGCGTAGTCTCCGCTTCGTACACTTGGTACGGAGCATAAGCATAGTTATTCTGATTCGACATGGTGATGCCTTTTAAGTGGATATAATGAGTTTTTAGAATCGAGAGAAAATGATCGCAACAAAGGATAAAGCACTTAAAGCAATAGGGAGGAGCTGGTTGGCTCGGTCGGCAGTAGCTGCGCGGACGCGACCGGGCTCAACATACACGACATCGTTGGGATGTAAGTAATAGTAAGGAGAGGTAAACAAATCACGGCGGGTAAGATCAATCCGGGAGAACGTCCGCTTGCCGTTTTCTTCGCGAATGACCAGCACGTTATCACGGCGTCCGTAGATCGTTACGTCGCCCGACAGACTAAGGGCTTCCAGCAGCGTAATTTGTTCGTTGGGGATGGTGTACAAAGAAGGTCGCATAACTTCCCCCATAACCGAAATTCTAAAGTTCTGATTGCGGACATTGACCGTAGGCTCCTTCAGATATTCTTTCAACGATTCTCTAAGAAGGTCTTTGGTTTGAGCAACCGTTTTACCTTTTACGTTGACCTTGCCGATCATGGGCAAATCGATCATACCCGCGTCATCAACCAAGTAACCGTTAACGGATGGAAGAGGGGTCGTACTTGCTATTGTGTTGGTGGCAGGTCCCCGGTCGGCTACGGCAAAAGCCATGTACGGATTAAAGAAAGCTGATGCTTCAGGGTTGAGACTACTTACCTGAACGGATAAAACATCGCCCGGCTGAATCGAAGGTACATAGCGGGCGGCTAGCGCCAGAGTATCTACTTTACCCGGCTCCTGCTGAAAATAAGAAAGGCGTTTTGTGGATACGCAGCCTGTCAAGACCCAGCATCCCACAACGATACTGATTAAAATGCCCGCAACACGTTGGGGTTTAATGACACTTGTTAAAGATGAGATCATAAGGTTAGAAATTTGTACGCTATTTGAAAGGGATGAAAAAGAATGATTTTGTTATCGTGAGTCCATGTATGGGAACATCTTGTCTTTTATCCTTATTTTTAACTAGTTACTTATCAGAGCTTACTATTAATGGTAATTAGGTATACTGTACTTTTCTTTTGTAAACCTTATGCAAATTTAGTAAAATTTTATTTACAAAAACAAGATAAAGTAAATTTAATAGTTCAAAAAAATGCTGATTAGTTAGATGTGGTTTATTTTATTCTATAGTTTAATTATTTCTGTGTTTTGTTATAAAGTGTTGTGCTTCAAAAGTAACCTTCATATACCTATCTTGATGTAAACGCTGATGAATTAATATATTATTCTGAAATATTGAAAATTTTAGTATTAAATTCTGTTTGGTAGAAATATATTTTTAGATGGAGTAAAAAGTTCAAATGGCACTCAGCTTAGAAGGGTGTACGAATCATTTTCTCAAAGATATCTGTTTATGATAACTTAAATGTTACTTTTAGGCTGATATAGTAAAACAGATCCACCATAATTTGTTACCTTGATGAAGTACCTGGTCCTTCTAGTAGTAACTATGCTGTCATCAACTGGCTATTCGTTTCAGGCAAAGCCGGATTCTGTAGGAAGAAAAGCTTTGCCCTACTCTGTCAGTCTTCAGCTTGGAACAAGTGGAGTGGGTCTTTATTGTAACCATGTATTTAATCAGTCAAGACGGTTAGCGATTCGAGTGGGTGGACAATATGTAGCATACCGTCAGCCCATTCGGATCGAAACCGCTCCGGATTCCTACATAGGTATCGACCCCGACTTGGTAATTAGCGTTTTGCAAGCGAGCCTTAAATGGAATCCCTTTCCGCATAACTCGTTTTTTATTGTTGGAGGGCTTGGCTACACCTGGCATCCAGCTATGCGTTTTGTCATTACCGCTAACGACAAGCTTAATCTTGGCGGGCTGGAACTGACACCGCAGGATGTAGGAGTCGTTAAGCTCGGAGTTCGGTGGCATCCGCTTGTTGGCTACGTAGGCTGGGGCTTTGGGCAGACAATGCCTCGCAAGCGGTTTGGAATCGGTTTCGAAATGGGCGTTTACTACCTGGGCCGTCCAAGCATAAACCTTGATTATGAGGGCTTCCTGGAAACAACTACTATTGATGAGCAAGTACCGGCCGTCGAACGTAATCTGTCAGGCTACCGCTATCTGCCTTCGATCAATCTAACACTCACGTATGCCCTCCATCGTTCTCGTTAACTGCTGTATTGTATGACATACCGTCACTGGCTGTTTAGCCTTGTTGGATCCATTGTAATCGTAGAGTCCTGCCGAAATCCACTTGATGGCGTTCAGCTTCGGACGAAAGATCCAATTCAGGCGGGCGTTGTTGAGCTCCGTCTTTACGATCCAGCCAGCAACCCGTTACCATCAACTAATCAAGTTAAAATAGCGGGGCCCGACGCAGCTAACATCGTCACCACGCTGAACACGACTCGTTATAAAGTTAATGCCGACGGAAATTTATTACTGGCGGCTTCGCCAATGGTTACGCTGTCTAGCCAGACGCCCTTGCGATTCACCGCTGTCGTTGAGGCTGCCGATTACCTGACTGTGATCCAGCCCATGACGTTAACGAGTCCCAGCCGGGTAACGCGCTACGTTCGCCGAATCAATATCAATAAGCCGCCCCGCGCACTTACAGCGGCTCGTACAACGGGGAGCGCTGATACCGATGGTACGGTATCCACCACCTTGAGATTGACAACTGCCGAGCAAACGAAAGACAGCGATCATGCAACCGTCACGATTCCGTCCGGAACAAAATTGATTGATCGTGACGGGCAGGTCGTCGGTGGTAAGCTAACAATAACCGTTATTCACACGAACGCACGCAGCAGCGATGCTACCAGCCAGGTTCCGGGAAACGGTATACTGTCGTACGTCAATGGCCGTAACGGGGCTCCCTCGCTTGGAAGCTTACGCGTGACATCGATTGCTGGTTCAGTAATGTTCGAGGTTTATAACGAGAACTACTTAGTAGCGACTAAACTCTCGCAACCGGCTCGCTGGTCAATGGAACTGAATCCGGCAACGGTCAATGGCAAAACGGGTCAGCCTGTTCGGATCGGTGATTCGATTCCGCTTTACAGCTACGACGCCTTTATGAATCGCTGGCAGGAGGAAACACCCGGCGTAGTAAAACGTAATGCCACTGGTTCGCTTGAGTACGAAGCGCAGGCTGCTGCCGTTGGATCGTATGTCGCAACCTGGACTGAGCCAATTTGTGACGTCGGTCCTGTATTTAAAATAGTAGGCAGTAAGCTTGCGAATGTAGACGTGAATTACCGTTGCAAACTCATCGATGTTGCGACAGGAACCCAAGTCGGTACGTTCTACGCAAACGCAAATAACAACGCTATCGTAAAGATCTATAACCAGCCCAAAGGACGTCAACTCAAGTTGCAGCTATACGACGAAACGGATGCCTGGGGCAAAGGCGCAAAAGGTGGATTAATTGCTGAATCGGCTAACGGACTACCCTGCGACGAGACAGCAATTCCGCTTAATTTGAGCGCTTTACCCGTGCCGCCCATTGTGAAACTGGAATTTTATTTTTCATGCCCCGGCGGTACAAAGCTGGATGAATCCTCACTACCTGCCGAAATACGGGTACAGTACAGTGAAGTAGGAAAAGGAAACTGGCATGATCTTACTATCGCCACGCGTACCCAGCGAAAAGTAACGTCATACAAACTGAAAGTCGGTGAAACCTACGATTTTCGCGCGAGTACAGACGGGGGAGCCACCTGGCCGTTGCGGCAAAGCGATTATCTAATCGAAAAGCTCGAATGGACGCTGAAGATAAAAGCTGAAATGTATTGTAAGTAAGCCGATCAGGGTGTAAGATTGCTGGTCGTATCTATTTCTAGGTTTCGTCCCGTACCTTTCGGGCGAATCGCTCCGATCAGCCAGTAATCGGTTTGGGTGGGTAGTATTCGTGAATTTATAAGAAGTCGATCATGCAGTTGTTTCTTCACCGCGTTGACTTACGCCTGAAACATACATTTACCATTGCGCACGACAGTCGGGATGTGCAGCCAACGCTCATTGTCGAATTGCGTGATGGTCACTACCGGGGTTTCGGTGAGGCCACCGCTACCCGCTATTACGGAATTACGATTGATGGCATGGTTGCGGTTTTCGAAGCGCTTCGTACCCGCATCGAGACGTACAATTTGACCAGCCCCGAAGTCTTCTGGACCGACATGCAGCCCTTGCTGGCCGAAAACCCGTTTGCGCTCTGTGCACTCGATCAGGCTGCCTGGGACCTATGGGCAAAAAAACAGCAACAACCGCTTTATAAACTTTGGAATCTTGATCCTGCTACTAGCCCCTTGACCAATTACACAATTGGACTTGATACCACCGAGCGGATGGTCGAAAAGATGCAGGAGTTGCCCTGGCCGCTGTACAAGATCAAGCTGGGTCGCCCTGAAACGGATTTGGCTATTGTTCGTGCTCTGCGAGCCTGCACCGAGGCTGTGTTTCGGGTAGACGCCAACTGCGGATGGACAGTTACCGAGGCAATCGAAAAGTCAAAAGCCCTAGCTGAATTAGGCGTTGAGTTTATCGAACAACCGTTGCCTGCCGACGATTGGGAGGGCGCAAAAATCGTTTATAAAGAATCCGTTTTGCCCATCATTGCCGATGAAAGCTGTATTGTCGAAACTGACGTTGACCGTTGCGCGGGCTATTTTCACGGTGTTAATATCAAACTGACCAAGTGTGGTGGCCTGACACCTGCCCGACGCATGATTGCCCGCGCCCGCGAGCTTAACCTCCGCGTGATGGTTGGTTGCATGACCGAATCGAGCGTTGGTATTTCGGCTATCGCTCAGCTGCTTCCTTTGCTCGATTACGCCGACCTCGACGGCTCGCTGCTGATTGCCAACGATCCGGCTACGGGCGTAACCTTTGATTTTGGTCGCGTTATCTATGCCGACGAAAACGGAACAGGAGCCAGTTTAATCAATACTGACCAAGCGTAGTCAAACTGATTAGTAAAGCGTAGTTTGTTACTATTCCTGAACCGCATACCGAGTTATACCATGTCCGATGCTTTTGTCGTCAATAACCTGCCTGATCGAACGATTACGTATCAGGAACGCGAGTACTTGTTTTTCAGCGGAACGGCTTACTTAGGCTTGCCGCAGCATCCTGCTTTTCAGCAACTCTTCGTTGAAAGTGTTGGCCGGTATGGTACCGTATTTGGTAGTTCGCGAAACGGTAATTTGCAACTTGGTATTTACGAGGAAGCCGAAGCCAAACTAGCCCAGTTTGTAGGGGCTGAGAAAGTGCTAACGCTGTCATCGGGGATGATGGCCGGCCAGGCGGTCGTTAATGTATTGCGGCTACAAAAAACAGAATTGATCTACGGTCCCTGCGCCCATCCCGCTATTTGGGATGGACCCGCTACGGCGCTGCCTTCCATGAGTTTTGCTGATTGGGCAGCGCAGCTACCAGCTCAGGTACAAACGATGCCAGCCGGGCCGCTGGCTATTCTATTAAATTCAATTGAAGCGGTTCGGTCCGAATACTACACGTTTGAGTGGGTCAATGCGCTACCCGATGACCGAGCTATAACGCTCGTGATCGACGATTCTCACGGGTTAGGTGTCCTCAACAACGGACGGGGTATCTGGCCGCAGGTGCCCAAAAAGCCTAATGTCAATCTCATCGTTACAGCGTCTACGGCAAAAGCGATGGGCCTACCGGGTGGCGCAATTATTGGCCGTACTGAAACACTCGCTGCGATTCGAAAAACAGCATTTTTTGGGGCGTGTTCACCAATTCCGCCCGCTTATTTGGATGCGTATCTACGGGCCGATGCACTTTACGCGGACCGTCGCGACAAATTGCAACAGAACCTGCTTTTAGCGGAAAAACTGTTGATACCAACGGGCCTGTTCACCCATGCCAAGGGTTACCCAGTGTTCTTTACCGAACAGGATGATTTATACCCGTTTCTGCTTGAAAGAGGTATCTTTATTTATTCGTTTGCTTATCCAACAGCCACCGACCGGGCAAATTCCCGGATCGTTATCAGCGCATTTCATGAGTTTGCCGATATTCAGAAGCTGGCGGAAGCGATCTACGCGTATTCGTTTTAAGATGTATGCCTAGTGTAGTGCTTGTGGTGGCAGGTTTGAGAACTTGCCACCACAAGCACTACACCACGACTTGTTATTTCAATCCTTCCAGAAAAGCCAGACTTCCGGGCATTTGTTCCATTGCGCGGGATGATTCGTCTTCGATAAAGAAATGCTTGACGCCTGATTTTTTCGCTTGCTTCATAATAGCGGCAATACCCACGTCGCCCTGCCCGAGCGTAACATTCGATTCTACATCCGAATGGCCCGTGTTGGTATCTGGTGTTCCGGGCTTTCGGTCTTTCAAATGCATGAGCAGGAATCGTTTCGGAAATTTCTGTAGTAAAGCAACGGGATCAAAACCGGGGGCTTTCACCCAGAATACGTCCATCTCGAAATTGACGTACTTCGGGTTTAGGTTAGCGGCCAGATAATCGAAGAAAGTGCCGTTCTGATACGGCTGAAATTCATAGCCATGCGTATGGTAGCAAAACGTGATCCCGTTGTCTGCCAGCAGTCGCCCCGCCGTGTTCAGCACATCAACGGCCCGGTCGGCATCGTAGATAGTAAATGCATCACCTGCGTGCGGAAGCCAGGCGCAGGTGACGTACTTAGCGCCCAGCGCTTTGGCTTCGGCAAGAACTTTAGGAACATTGTTATCTAGGTCTTCGTAACTAGCCCCGGTGCTGATGGCTTTGATCCCGTTCTGATCAAGCAGTTTACGGAAGTCGGTCAGACTAAGGCCATACGTTCCGGCAATTTCAGCTTCTCGAAAACCCAGTTGTTTCACTTTTGCCATCGTACCAGGCACGTCTTTGGCAAATTCATGGCGGAAACTGTAAAGCTGCAAGCCAACCGGCGCAGCTTTCTGGGCCTGAGCTATGAAAACGAGCAACAAAAGGCTGGTGAGCAGGATATAGCGTTTCATCTGAACAGGGTAAACGTCTTTTTTCGGATGGTTTCGTGGTGTTAGCGGACCCGCTGACACCACGAGGAAAGAGAAATATCGGGTTTTATTTCCCGGTCTGACTAGTGAATGTACTTTCGAAAATCTTGTCAGCGTTACCTGTCTCAAAACCTTCGCGCCGGTGCTGCCGCGTAATTTGATCGGCAGGCAAGTTGCGGAATTGGGGTAAAATGCGTCGTTCGGCAAACTCAACGTACGATCCGGCAATGCGAAAGGTAGCACCGTCCGCAAACTCAGCGTCAATCATTTGTGCTACAGTCGACGCTTGGCGCAAATCGCCGTCGGGACTGACTTTGATAGTGCCCCCCGCTGAGTTGAGCCGCAAACCCCGTCCGGTCAGGAAAGCCACAAACGCGTCGATTGTGTTGTAGCCCGGCTTAAGATTATGAACGCTAATCGTAAAGTGATTCAGGTAGTAGCGGTTGTAGATGACCCAGGCCGCATACTCGCTTTCCGTTAGCAACGTCTGATAGTCGGTCAGGGTCGGCGTTTCCCAGAGCGGCTGGTGCAGAAACTGGTCAACGGCTTGGGCATCGTCCAGATCGAGTGCGTCCACGGGATCGCTCGTTACCGTATCGGTATAACGGTGAATAATGCGTTGGGCTTGTTCTGACAATTCATCGACTCGCAGCTCGCTGGCAAAAATGCGCGGATAATTTGGTGCGGGCGGAGCGTACCAGTACGCCGTAAGTTTCTTTTCAACAAAGTTATATTCGTCACGTCGTTCGTAGCCGTAATGCAGAAAAATTTTCTCGAACGAAGCAATCCCTAAATGGGGAACACCCATCGTTCGAAAGGCAATATGATCGTTCTCGATTTCATCCGGCGATTGAATAATGCCTTCGTCGAGCATTGCGTCGAACACGCCCTGCACGTCGGGTACGCGCTCGCTGTAACGACGCATCAGGCCGCCGAGCACGGCATCCAGCGTCATTGTTGGGTCCTGAACGGGTTTGTTGGAAGGAGTTAGCATAGTTAGGTTTGGTATAACCGCCTGAGCGATGAGTTTACGAAGAAGGCACCCGCCATCGGCTATGCGCTACGAGTACTTCTTTACCTGAATCGCCGGAAGGCAGGCTACTCTGTTCAATGCGATGAATAAGACTGTCGTCGGTTTCCGCAACGGATTGAACGAGGAGCCGGTCGCCCCGGTGGCTTTCGGTACGGTAAACTAAATCAATTTCGGCTAATTCCCGCGTTTCTAACAGCTTATCATCCATTGATTCAATCAACCACGCTACATAGGCCACATTGTTGACATGCTGGTTCTGGTCAATGCTAAGCCAGCCAACGGTTACCTCGTTTTGGTGCGTGGGTGTAAATTGATTATTCTGAAAATGGGGTTTAAGGGCTAATTTCGGCAGCGTATTGCTTAGCTGGGGCGGTGATAACGTACGGATAAAATCGGGTAGGGGGACCATTGTTCGTTTGGCCGTACTGAAAACCAGCCATGTACTGGCCGCGTCAGCCAGCAGAGTACCGTCTTCGGCAAGAACCTGAAAGTCGCGGTAGATAAAGTATTTTTCGACAAAGGTGGGATAAGTAACCACCCGAATGGTCTGACCATACCGGGGGTACTGGTGCATTCGTAGCCGGAAGCGCATCAGCATCCAGCCGTATCCTTGTTGAGCCAGATCGTTAATACCGATTTTGTAATCAATTGCGTTTCGATTCGCTGATTCCTGCATCAAATTCATCAAGGCGGGAATACTCAATCGCCCGAAGGCATCGGTTTCGTAACCGCGTAGCGTAAACGTGTCCGTTTGGATAAAAGCCATAGTACAAAAGTAGCATGGCGTACGGTTAGGTTATACCCCAGCTACGGATTAACTCTGCTGTAGTGTCTTTGTTGAGCTGCTCACCTCCGTCAGCGCGATCGGTGAAGCGGAGGAAAGGGGGAGCGTGATGCGGAATTTAGTTTCCTTGCCAACCGTAGACTCGACCTTGATTTGACCCCGATGAAGTTCGATGATCCGCTGAGTCAAGGCTAAACCAATGCCGTGGCCCTGGATTGTCATCGTTGATTCAGAGCGGTAGAATGGCTCAAAAATATGTGGTAAGTCGGCGGTTGAAATACCGTACCCTCGGTTGGCGAAGGTCAAATGAACCTGACCGGGTTCGAAGGACAGCCGAACCGCTACACTTTCGTCGGGGGAGTATTTGCAGCCATTTTCCATAAGGTTCTGGAAAGCGGTTTGCAACAGCGATTCTTCACCCAGAATGACGAGGTCTTCTTCCTGATCCGGTAAGTTCTCGAAGTCGATGTCGATCTGATAATTCGGGCGTTTTTGGATGATCTGGCTTTGCGCCTGCCAGAGTAACTCGTCGATCCGCACCGGCTGGTAGTTGAGTGTGGCGACATCGGAACTAGCGCGGGCGAGTTCCAGTAACCCATTGACAAGCCGGATCATGTTTTTGACTTCGTCCAGCAGCGCATCGAAAGACGCTTCGTATTCCTGAGAAGAGCGGGTCTGTAGTCGAGTCACCTCAATCTGACCCATCATGACGGTTAGCGGAGTTCGCAATTCGTGGGAGGCATGGGAAACAAAGCTTTTCTGCGAAACGAACGCTTTTTCGAGTCGGCTTAATAATGCGTTGAAGGTCCGGGCCAGATCGGCCAGTTCGTCCCGCTGCCGCCCAACGCGAAGTCGTTCGTGGATGTTGGTTGCCGATATAGAGTTAACCTGCGCAATTAGCTCTGCGACGGGGCGAAGGGCATCGGTTGCAAACAGATAACCCGCAATGCCAACGATGAATAAACACAGTATCCAGCCAAAAATAAGGATTTGCCGCAGCCGTTCAAGCTTACTAAATCCGTAACGATCGCTGCCTGCGGCCAGGATTACGAACGATTCCTTCCGGTGGTTCTGATAACGAACCCCTACAGCTTCGATGTCGCCCAAACGAACATAACGAGACTGTTTAGGAGGAATCTTTTGCAAAAAGCTGGGCGTGACAGGAAAGCGAGGACGCTTGCTGCCCTGGCTGTACAGGACCCTGCCCTGGTTATTGTAAATAGTGATTTGCTCGTCGGCCATGACGGGCAAATCGGCCTGGGGTACTTCACCAACGTCTTCGCGCAGCCGTACGGTGGTCAACGCTTTTTCTTCTAACCGTTGCTCAAACTCCTGCTGCCGAAACTGGTCGTAGAGGTAGTACACCGACACCGAAAACAGTAACAGGATGGAAGCGACCAGCAGGACAAAAAGCAACGTTAATCGAGTACGGATATTCATTCGTTCGAGAAGTTAGGAGCTGGAGATAAGAATGGAGGAAGATCCATCGACTTTGATCATTCTATCTCCTCGTTTCTCACTCCTCTTTGAGCATATACCCCATACCGATCACCGTGTGAATTAGTTTGTGGGGAAAATCCTTGTCAATCTTTTTGCGCAGGAAATTGACGTAAACATCAATAACGTTGGTGCCTGTGTCAAAGTGTATGTCCCACACTTTCTCAGCAATATCAACCCGTGATACGACGCGTCCCCGGTTGCGCATGAGGTAATCCAGGAGTCCAAATTCTTTGGCCGTAAGCTCGATTCGCTTGTCACCCCGACGCGCTATTTTCTCGTTCAAATCTAGCTCCAGATCAGCTACTTTAAGCACGTTGGCTTGTAGACCGGCTTCGCTACTGCGCTTCGTAAGTGCCCGCAGGCGAGCCATCAACTCGCGAAATTCGAACGGTTTTACCAGGTAATCGTCCGCGCCGGACTCAAAACCCGTAAGCTTATCGTCAACCGAACCCATAGCAGTTAGCATCAAGACCGGAGTGCTAACCCGCTCTTGCCGAAGCGCTTGCACCACGTCGAAGCCATTCATCTTAGGCAGGTTAACGTCCATGACGATGACATCATAGGCATTACTAAGTGCCATATTACGACCTAGTTGACCATCGTACGCTACGTCAACTTCGCAGGATTGTTCCTCCAAACCCTTTTTTACGAACGAAGCCAGTTTTGGCTCGTCTTCAACCACAAGAATCTTCATATTGGCAACATACATAGCTATTTTGTGATTTAAAAGCGACAAACCAGTTTATTAGTTTGCTAGACCCAGCTAAAAAATAGTGAAGAGCGTAAGTTGGCTTGTTCAGGCCCACTCGTTTTCTTGCCTATAACAGGAGTTTAGTCGTTAATGCACATGGCTAGCTCATTATTAATTCACTTTTAAGGTGAGCCCGACTCAGTGCGATCGCACACGGTTCGAACGTACAATTCAACAGAAATTGTGTATCGTTCAATCAAAGAGATGTGTCTCGAACGATAGAGGACTTTCTCCTGTGGAACCGGGTGGGTAAAAATGTCTACACTTCTCAGGTTGATTTCTACACCTAGCGCTATTTACAGTTTCTACAGGGTAAATTTAACAATCGCCTAGTAATGAATAACTGATTGGCAGTTAACAGGTTATTCCATGAATGGGTGATGCTATGTAAGCGAAAAAAAAGTTGGCACAATATAGGTACACGTAGTTGCAATAAGATGACTGACACCATGATGTGGACACCGACTCATTTCCCAGCAGCTATGCGCTCACTTAATCCAAGCACACGCGCTAAGGCTATTGAAATCGCGAACCACCTGTTGGAACAAGGCGCAATGGATAAACAGCGAATTGTTGCACACAGTGTAAGCGAAGCACGTCAGTGGGCGCGTATGGGTCAGTCCAGCGCAATGAACAGCGGGTGGCAACCTCGCGTATAAATAACCTCCTAGCTACACATAAACTCCATCAGGTGATGATTTGGAAGAAAAACATTTACGACTCACTGACCAGCTGCGCTGCCCTTTGTGACGAATTTGCGACGGAATGTTCGCGTTCTGAAGATATTGAAAATTGGTACCGCAGCATCTTCCTAAATCTGGACTGTGCCGATATGTGTCGTCAGTTGGCTATGCTTTACGTACGTGGCTCGGAAAACACGCGTCTGCTAGCGAAAGCATGCATTGAGGTGTGCGAAAAATGTGCACAGGAAGTTAGCCAGTACAACACCCAACGTTGCCAGCAGGTGTACGCTATGTGTCAGCAAACGATTTGTAGCTGTGTAGGTATTTTGGATATGGCTTACCGGACGGATAGCGAACAACTCAATCCGGCCACCACGCCCGCGTCATTGTTCTACGGAATCGATCTGCGCGAAACGCTTTATAATTAGTCTGATAGTATCGTCAGTCGGTAGTGTGGGTCATTGGTTGGGTACACACCTCTCTGATACCTTGACTATCGACTTACTTTTTTTCACTCACGTTATGGAAACGAAGCCACAGAAAAACAAACAACTTGAAAAAGTCCGGGACCTAGTCGGAGATATTCGCATCGCCATGATGACGACCGTTGATGATCAGGGAAACCTGGTCAGCCGACCAATGGCTGCGCTACAAATGGACGAAGACGGAACGATCTGGTTTTTCACAAAGCGTAAATCGCCTAAAGTTGATCAGATCGACAACAACGACCATCGGGTCAATCTGTCGTTTGCTGATGTAGGGGATGCCGACTATGTTTCCATCTCCGGTACTGCCGACGAACTAGATGACCGGGCAAAAATAGATGAGCTTTGGAATCCACAGGCTAAAGCGTGGTTTCCGGAAGGAAAAGACGATCCTGAGTTGATTCTGCTGAAAGTGCATACGCAGATGGCCGAATACTGGAATGCCAGCGACAGCACAATGGTTCGGTTATTTCAGCAGGCTACAGCGGCCATCACGGGTAACCCACCAAAAATGGGTGAGAACGAAAAGGTATATAATTAACCTAATTAGTGCCTAAGAAAGAGAGAGAGACTGGACGGAAACTTGTAAATCCGTTCGGTCTCTTTTTTGCTTATAACCTTATTTCATTTCCATGATTGTTACCCAGACCGACTCAGGTTGGCAAATTATAAATCAGCAGGCGCACGGAATGCTTGCGGTCCAATTAGCATCTTGCTGGCAAGTTCAAAAACGTCCAATACACTGGTTCGAAACGCTGGTCGCCCTGACCGAGCACGATGACGGACAAGACCCCTGGGAAGGGCGTAATCACCTAACAACGGCTGGTGCTCCACTTCATTTCCAAATTCTGGAATATTCCGTTGATCAATGTCGGCGTATGATTCAGATTGGCTTGCAGAAAAGCCGCTGGAATGCGTTGATGCTTTCGATGCATACGTCATTTTTGTACGAGCCCAAACGCGGCCAGGACAAAGAGCTGGATGCTTTTCTTGATCAGCAGATTGATAATCAGAAAAAATGGCGCAAACAATACAACGCAACCAAAGCTGAAGCTCAGTATGCGTACGCATTTGTACAATGGTGCGATGCGCTATCGCTGGTATTGTGTATGAATCAGATGCCACCCGAATCGCGTCGTTTGGAGGTGAGCGTTGGACCCGATGGGATCTCGTATTACATCGTTCAGCGTAAGGATGGTTCGTTGAGCCTGGACCCCTGGCCTTTTGAAAAACCCACCATCGACGTACATATCGAAGCGTTCGACCTCAACCAGTTATTGTTTGCCGATGATAATGCGCTCTACAACGCCATTCAGGATGCACCAGTAACAATAAAGCAGTGGACGTTCTCGGAAAAAGCATAGCCACTGCTAAATAGCAGTGGCTATAGGCTACAATCTGATTGACGTTGAATCTATTTCATGCGTAACAGTACTGAGGAGCGGGCAGGGACCGTAAATTCCTGTCCACCTTTCGTTGGTTCCGTTTCAGGATTAATCTGTCCATCGAACGTGTTGATGACTACTTCCCACATGGATTGTTTGCGACCGATCTTAGGAAGCTTGAACGGGATATCTTCCCAGAACGCGTTCAGTACCCACACCAGTTGTTCGTCGCCAATGTCCTGACCATCTTCCGTTTGCTCCGTCACCTGAAGCCCGTCAATAAACAAGGCTATGCAGTGCGTTCCCGGATTATTGAGATCATCCTGGGTCATTTCATGACCGTCGGGACGTATAAACTGTACTTGCTCGGTAGTGAAAAACTTGCGCCGGCTTAGAATCGGCATCTCCCGCCGAAGCGCAGCAAGCTGACTCGTAAAGTCAAACAAAGCCTGTTGCTTGTCATTCCAGTCCCAGTTCATCCAGCTAATTTCGCTGTCCTGGTTATAACCGTTGTTGTTTCCGTGCTGCGTACGGCCACACTCATCGCCCATTACGAGCATTGGTGTACCCTGACTGAGCAGCATAGTTGTCAGGAAATTACGCTTTTGCCGTTCGCGCAGCGCGTTGATTTCCGGATCATCGGTAGGGCCTTCTGCGCCACAGTTCCAGCTCAGGTTGTCGTTTGATCCATCCTGATTGTCCTCGCCGTTGGCTTCGTTATGCTTTTCGTTGTAACTCACCAAGTCATTCAACGTGAAACCGTCGTGCGCCGTAATAAGGTTGACACTGTTGGCCGGTGATCGTCCGTCGCTCGAATACAGATCGGGGCTTCCTAATAGACGTAAAGATGTTTCGGCCGCTTTTCCGTCATCGCCTTTCCAGAAACCACGAAGCGCATCACGGTATTTTCCGTTCCATTCTGACCAGCGTACTGGGAAACTACCGACATGGTACGATTGAATATCCCAAGGTTCGGCAATTAATTTTACCTGAGCTAAGATCGGGTCCTGAGCAACTGTATCGAGGAAAGAAGATACGCGTCCAGCCTCTTCATCGGTACGAATCAGCGCAGCGGCCAAATCGAACCGGAAACCGTCGACGTGCATATCGGTAACCCAGTACCGTAGGCTGTCCATGACCATCTGCAACACCCGAGGATGGCTTAGATTAACCGTGTTACCCGTACCGGTATAGTCCATGTAATACTCCGGCTTGTCGCCCACCTGATGGTAATAAGCCCGGTTGTCGATACCCTGGAACGACAGCATTGGACCAAACTGGTTGCCTTCCGCAGTGTGGTTGTATACCACATCAAGAATAACCTCCAAGCCCGCTTTGTGCAGGTTTTTGATCATCTGCTTAAACTCCGTCACCTGCTGACCGGCCATTCCTGACGAGGAATAAGTATTCTGGGGAGCAAAGAAACCGATGCTGTTGTAGCCCCAGTAGCTTTCGTCCGTAAACTGGTGAACGGGCAACAGCTCAACGGCAGTAACGCCTAGTTTCTTTAGATAATCGATGCTTTCGGCTGATCCCAAGCCTGCATATGTACCCCGGATATTTTCGGGTAGGGTAGGATGCAGGTGTGTAAAGCCCTTCACGTGCATCTCATAAATTACCGAGCGATGCAGCGGAACGTCCGGGGCCTGATCATCTTCCCAATCAAAGCTTGAATCAACGACCACAGACTTCGGCATGGTTGGACCACTGTCTTCTTCGCTCATGATCAAGTAGCGATCATCAGACGGGTTTTTGTAGTCGTAACCTAACCACGAATCGTTGTGCGTAACGGGCTCATTGATGGCACGGGCATAGGGATCGAGCAGCAGTTTGTTGGGGTTGAAAAAGTAGCCCGCCTTAGGATCGTAAGGTCCATCAACGCGATAACCGTACAACTGACCTGGCTGCAAGCCATCAAGGTATATGTGCCAGACAAGTTCTGTACGTTCCGTCAGTGGAATGCGGGCTACTTCCCGACTAGGATCTCCCGCATCATACAGGCACAGGTAGGCTGCTGTGCTGGATTCACTAAAAAGGGCGAAATTAACGCCTTCGCCATCGTACGTGGCACCGAGTGGATAAGGCTTGCCCGGTTTCGATTGGATAGTCTCTTCGTCAGAGGTAGCCGATGTGTGTTTACTCATAATATTGTATAGGAATTACCCATATGCTGTTTAAGGAATTTAAGTAGAGGGTGAGCCGAGTTGTGAGTTGGCGAAGTGCTTAAACTGACTCGGAAAGCCTTTATTTCTACTAAACTCTTCATTGATAACTTCTCGATAAAAGAGAATGTTTTTTTAGGAAAAGGATACGGGAAATGCGGTACTCATTGCTAAAATAGAAGCCACAAAAAAGCCCGCCCCCAGAAGGGGCAGGCTTTCCGATCCCACCATTCACTACACTACCAAGGCCAGACGAGCCATCGACGCGTGCGCTGACTCAATGCTCTGTTTTTGCCGCAACAGTAATTCGCGGGTGCTGGCAACTAAGTCCGTTTCCTGAAGGACAGAATTATAGTCATCGATTGCTTCGTGATCACCACGCTTGCACTCTTCTACAGTTGCTTTATCATCATCGCTGGAGAACGTGGATTTGATATTAATCCATGCCCGGTGCAGATCAGCTACGAAACTCGTGCTGCCATCTGGCTCACCGCCCAGCGTCCGGATTTCCCGGTCTAATTCCATTGCAAATTCACCCCGTTGACGCGACTGCGTCAGGAACAGGCTTTTTAGCTCTGTGTCTTTTACGTTTTCTGAAGCTTCTTGGTATCCTTTTTCTGCATCGTGGCTACGAGTTAGCAGACGATTGAGTTGATCAAGGATTTCTCCGCGGGTTTCTTTGACTGACATAACGTTGTTTGTTTAATTGTGTAATGAATTGAAAAGATTTTGTAACGTTCGTGGTTGAGCAAATCAGAAAGTTAATTCGGTTCCTAGCTGTTACGATCCGGTATAGTCTGATAGTCCAGACCGTACTACATTTAGGTTATCTATTTTGTTGGGTCATGTCCCCAGTTTTTTAGGGAATATTCCCAATTTGAGTCTTCTACCTCTTTGGGGCGTTGAGCACTGTGTCGCTTTACATAACTAACAACCTTGCGCATGTGTGCGTAATCGTCGTCCGAAAGATCACCAGCCTTTGTATTCAGTATCTCAATGATACGTTCGCCAGACTTATGACCCACTGACTCGCTGTCATCGCCTTTCTTCTGTCCAACTGCTTTCGATTCATCCGTTTTTAGCCACTTTTGAATCTGAGAAGCCGACATGTTCACGGCATCATCGAAGTCGTCCCTGATTTGTTTCTTCTCTTTGTCATCTAGGGTTTCGGTTGCTGCTGCCATGATCTCTTTACTTTTTAGTTACTTCACTAGCTGATTTAACAATCTTCTTGTCCCCTTGCTTGAGAACAAGAGCAGGTTCTTCAGCGGAGCCTTTACGTTTCACTTTTGTCCCCTGGACTGTCTTCGTAATGTCTTCTTTATGGACTTCGGCAACGGTGCCTTCGGCTTTACCTTTCCCGTACTTCCATTCTACTTCGTCGCCTTTTTTCACCGTTGCCATCGTCTGTTTCGTTTACTTATTTAGTGGAGTCTAATTTTCCATTCTGAGCGTCACGCTGCATCTGCTTATTAGCAAAAACTGCAACGTCAACCCGGCGATTTTTCCGACGACCTGATTCGGTCGAGTTATCTGCAACAGGTTGGGTTTCGCCATATCCCAGTTCGTCTACACGAGAGGATTTCACACCTTGTGTCTCTAAGAAGCCACCGACAGCGTTTGCGCGTTGACGTGACAATTTCAGGTTATAGTCATCCGGGCCAGTTGCATCGGCGTGACCTTCGATCCGAATGTCCGTGTCTTCGTACTTGTTCAGCGTCTGAGCGAATTCGATTAACTGCTTTTTCGTTTCAGGCTTCAGTTCATACGAGTTCACATCGAACAGAATGTCAGAACCGAACGTGATTTTGATACCTTCGCCTACACGCTCAACTTGCGCGCTTGGCATGGTCCGCTTCATTTCTTCGGCCTGCTTGTCCATCCGTCGTCCGATTACGGCTCCGGCTGCGCCACCGACTGTTGCGCCTATGATCGCACCTAATGCGGTGTTACCTTTTGCGTATTTTTTACCGATAATGCCTCCAACCAACGCACCTCCGCCAGCGCCTACGGCAGCACCTTTTTGAGTTTTGTTTAAGTTGTTTTTCTGAGATTTACAGCTGGTTATCACATTGGTTGTCAAAAGGCTTGTCATTAAGAGTGCAACAAGCGATTTTTTACTAATAGATTTAAGCTGACTTTTCATGGATTGTGAATGATTGGTACTACCCTTTGACAGCCAAATGTTGTACCAGTTTAATTGAAGCGTTGTAGTATAGCCATGATTAAGTCATTGTTTATTGGGTAAATGTCTATTAGACAGTTAGTTGACTATTGCTTTGGGTGCTTTAGAACAGCGCTAAATTTTTGAGACAAAACAAACAAACGGTTGCAAAGCGGGAAGGTGAATGCCTACTTTGTGGAACCGACTCCACAAACACCACAGTTGTTTAGTAGATTATTGGATTGTCAGCTTTATTGTAGAAATGATAAAGGTATTACCTGACGAAAAGTTAGATTTTACTCTTTGGTTAGTATGCTGGTAGTCAGTACTATATCTGGTTGTTATGACGTAAATTATTCGATCTGAAAACAAACGAAAACAGCATAGACGACGTTATTTTAACCTACAGGTACTTTCTTGTTTTTCGTCAACTCGTTCATGATAACAATCAAATCGCTTTTGTCCTTATTACTGGTTGGGGGAATCCTTTTGCTGACACCCACCAGTTGTAAACAGAGTAACAATACTGACCCCGTAAATCCTGCGCCCGCCCGCGTCTTAACCAAAAGTTCGCTGATCGGCGAATACACCAAAGATCAGTTACGAAGTCGCTACACAGGTGCCTCTGTGCTGTTGCAGGCCTTCGTTCGGAACGACATCAGCGCTTACCGACTGGAATACACTACTACTAACACCGATGGAAAAAGCATTGCCGCATCGGGGCTATTGTTGATCCCCAAGGTCAACACGGCTCTGCCTTTGCTCAGTATGCAACACGGTACAATAACAAGTGATAACGACGCCCCTTCGAATTATCAATCAAGCAGTGAAGCCTACAGCCTTGGTTCTGTGTTTGCATCGTTGGGCTACATCATAGCCGCTCCGGATTACATTGGCTACGGCGCATCTAAAGATCTGCCGCACACCTACGAACACCGAAATGGGCTAGCTACGGCTTCGCTTGATATGCTACGGGCCACCCGCGATTTTTTAAGCGATAAAAACGTAAACTGGAACAAGCGGCTTTACGTCGCCGGCTATTCCGAGGGTGGGTATGCCACGTTGGCTCTTCAAAAGAAAATTGAAGAAGAAACCGGCAGTGAATTTAACCTAGTGGCTTCGAGCTGCGGAGCGGGCGCTTATGACAAACCAGCCTTTATGAAGCAGATCATTAATCAGCCCAGCGCAGGCGTTGATTACATCAACCGGCTTTATATCTGGGTATTGCAAACGTATGATCGTATCTATGGTATAAATCGTCCGGCAACGGGCTATTTCAAAGAGCCTTATGCAGCACAGGTTGCCGCCAACGGTATGAATGCGTCAATTAACGTGAGCATCAATCAGGCATTTAGTGATAGCTTTAAGCAGGGGATCAACAACGGTACAGACAAAGCGTTTCTGGATGCCGTACAGGATAATGATATCCACGACTGGAAGCCAAAAACGCCGACGCGCCTTTATCACGGTACTGCCGACGAAATTGTGTCTTACCTAAATTCGCAAAATGCTTACGATGCGATGCAGAAACGGGGAGCTACCAATGTTCAGTTGATGCCGATTCCTAATGCAACGCACGCGACGGGGATCTTACCGTTTATTTCAGGTACGTACGATTTCTTTAATACGAATCAATAGATCTCGGTTTAGTAGAACTGGCAAGCATTACCGAATAGTAATAATTGTGTAAGCTGCTTGGTGGGGTTGGCGTTCGCGCAACCCCACTTTTGTTTTAGCCCGGTCGTCGTCGTGAATCAATAAAAGCCGGTTATTATCTAAAATAGTCAGATCTTCCGCTTTGTGGCCTAAACGCAACGGCTGGCCCTGAACATTTCGAATAAACGTAAACGGCTTGTTGGCGTAGAGGTCGCTGGGTTTGATCGACCACAAATACGCATCCAGTTTGCCATTGGCTTCGAGCGATGTCAACAGCCAGAACCGCTTCCGCTTAGGGTCGTATTCCAAACTTGACAGGGCCAAAGGCTGTGGTAATGTTGACTCTACGTTAGCCGGATTGAAGTCTGCGATCAGTTTCCAGTCGTCAGCCAAACGAATGCGATTGGTTTTGTCGACGTTGTAAGAGACGGCAACCACTTTGATGCGGTGTTTAAATTCACTGTATGATTTACCTTCCTCGCGAATGCCAAATAACAGTTGACGGTCGGTAGCCGCTAATCCTTCCACTTTGAAATAAGGAATAGCCCCCGGAAATTCGTTTGTAGCCAGTACCTGCGCAATGCGTTGACGGTAAGCAATGGAGGTCGTGCTGTTATCATCAGGAGCCAACACGCGTGGGTGCTCGGGATCGCCGGTACGCCAGTACAGAATCGTATTGTAGCCATCCCAGTCGTGACTGTTGGGTTTAACGCGGTCGAAGGCGGTTGTTAAAAAAACAAACTTACCGTCGGGAGTACGGGCAAAGTCTTCGTATTTGTGCGCTTCTGTAAAAGCAGGCTGCGTCAGATAAGTAGGCGGTTTCGTTGAGTCCGAGAGAGTATTCGGTGCTTTACTGAACACGGAACTTTGTCCCGCAGGCATGTCTTTGTCGTTGGCGACTAGGATCTTATTGCCGTCAAAAAGAACCGCTGAAGCTTCGCACCAAACGGGTTGACCGTTCACTGAGGTACCTGGTGTAAAGCAGTTTAACAATCCTTCTTCCGTGATAGCGCCAACCGTAGGAGGCTTGCTGAATGGCGATGTAAGCGTCTTGCAGCCGTAAGAAACGAGCGCTACTGACAGCAGGATTGTGGATAGGCGATTTAGCATAGGGGTGGTGTGCGAGAGCAAAAACAAACGTACAAGAATCGGAATAAGCGGCAAAGATAACGCTAATCTGCTCTACCAGAACCGTATTCATAGGCAAATGAAAAAGCCCGGAACCTGCTGGCTCCGGGCTTTTCAAGAACGTATCAGAAACGGATTACTTATTTGAGCTATCACTCAGGTTCGTTCCGTATTTCATTTCGCCACGATCTTTCTCAACGGCTGAACGACCTTCTTTCATCCAGATTGGCATAGCCGCGTCTTTCAAGTAATAATCGAAGAACTGATACAATCGGATGCTCAAATCTTTGGCGTTGTGCCGCTGGGTCAGGTTGTGGCCTTCACCGTTGTAGACCAGCATCCAGACGGGTTTGTTCAACCGACGTAGTGCCGTAAACATTTCGATACCCTGGTACCAGGGGACGGCTCCGTCGGCATCGTTGTGGGTCATCATCAACGGCGTTTCAATCCGATTGGCGAAGAAAAGCGGAGAGTTCTCGATGTAATTCATGGGCTTATCCCAGAGCGTTCCCCCAATTCGGCTCTGCGTCTTTTCGTACTGGAATTGGCGAACCAGTCCCGTTTCCCACCGGATACCACCGTAGGCCGAGGTCATATTCGCCACCGGAGCGCCCGCTTCAGCCGCCCGGAACAGGTTGGTACGCGTGATGATGTATGCAGTTTGGTAACCGCCCCAGCTTTGCCCCTGAATACCTAGCCGGTTGCGATCAACGAAGCCTTTGTCAACTAAACTCAACACGCCCGGCACGATGCAATCATAAGCGTTGGGACCCGGCTGACCTGTTGTGTATACAATGTCCGGTACGAATACCAGATACCCGTTCGAAACGCAATACGGAATGTTAATGGTCGAACGGCTGGGAGCTGGAACCCGGTAATCATTCAGGGTTTCGGCGTTGCGCTCGTAGAAATACGTCAGCATGGGGTATTTCTTTTTCGGATCGAATCCTTCTGGTTTGAAAAGAAGGCCTTCGAGCTGAATCCCGTTCGTGCCCATCCATTTAACGATTTCGACGCTACCCCACCGAACGCTGTCCTGCTGTGGATTCACTCGGGTCAATTGTACGGGTGAAGCCAGTGTCGTGTCGGTCTGGAAAATGTTGATAGGTTCCTGGAAGTTGCCCCGGTAGAAGGTAACGACGGATGCGTTCTTCGCTTTGTTCAAGCCAAAGTAGCGGTGATTGCTGCGGGTAAGAACGGTTGGTTCGGCAACGGCCAGGCCATTTTTGCTTTTTAAAATGCCGGTTGCTTTGTCACTTTCCCAGATTCCGGTCAGGAACAACTCATTTTTCGGGTCAATGGCTTTTTCTGCCGAGCGCCGGAAAGGAGAATCATCGCTGTCGCTGTCGAGATCCGCACGACGCAGACGAATTTTGTTTTTGCGTCCCCAGCCAGCCGTTAGATTCGTTGGCTTTTCGCGGCCTGTTGGGTCGATCTGCCAGATGTCGTAACGGTCGTAGAGCCACACATACCGGTCGCCGGTTGTCCACCCTGCTGAACCGTAAGCACCGGGTAGGTTAGGCGTGTCGTGTTCTTCATCGAAGAATTTGCTGGGTAGACTGCGCGTCAGGTCAATCCGTTTGCTGTCGGCAATGGACCAGGCACGCCAGAGCGAATCCCGCTCATCGAACCAGTAGGCGTAGCTACCGCCGGGCGACAATCGGGGCTGCGACGCCATAATGTCATTGGCAATCCGCTTCTTTTCGCCGGTCTGGGTATCAATCAGGTATAAATCAGTATGACCGGGGTCCCACGACGCTTGTACCTGATAAGGCAGGTCGCTTAGGCCAAGTAAGTAGCGTGTACTCTTTTTCTCGTCGAACGTAACCGTCGGAATTTCGCGATTGGCCAAGGGTATTACTTTGTCCGCTGCCAAATCGTAAAGCGTAAGAAACCCCCGCTCTTTTTCTTCCTTAAGCCGACGTTGCTGCATGGGTTGCAGGCGGCTATCTGTCCAGGTCCAGATGTCCATCTTGACTTTCTCATCGTCGGGCGTCAGCGTATCTTTTGTGGGCTTCGGCGGAATCGGTGACGAAGAGAAATAAAGCCGTTTGCCATCCTCCGAGAACTTAGGCTCCCGGAACTCGTTGACCGACCATCCTTTCGGTAAAGCTTTTGTCGTTGTATCGACCACCGTGCGGAAAGGTGCTTCTGTTACGGGTGTTTTGCTTTTCTTTCCTTTGGCCGCAGCGGTTGCTGACAGGTTTTTATAATAGAGTGTAAAGACTTTTACGTCGGCACCGGCGCTATCTGCCGAAGCCATCCAGGCGAGTTGATCACCCGCTTTGTCGACGGCTAAGCCTTTGTAAATTTTTCGCTTCGAACTGGTATCGACCAGCATCGTCTGGCCGTTAGCCGTATTGAAAAGAAACACCCCCGGCACGGCATTACTCCCCGCTTTCAGCGAGTCGTTGGCGGATTCTTTGCTGTAGAAAATGGTACGGCCGTTATCCGAAACAACCACGTTGGAAACGTAACGAACGGTCTTCCGCGTGCCATCGGCCATGTTCAGGAGCGTCAGATCGTCGCCTTTCGGTTTTTTAACGGATCCTTTGCGCGTTGCTACGGTAGTGGTCGAAACGGGGGGGGCGGGCGTCAGCGTATCTTTTGTAGCAACGGGCTTCGTCGCGGGCGTTTCCCGACTTTCCTGGCGTACCTGCACAATCGCCAGCCACGACCCCGCATCTTTCCCGAACGCATAGGACTTTACGTTTGGCATCTTGGTTGGCTTACCCGTTGCCAGGTTCAGGACCAGCAGACTGTCCTTGGGCATTTCGTCCGGCTTTTTCTTTTTCAGTTTAGCCTTTTTTGTGTCGGCTGCCAAAGCCTTTACTTTCATAACCAGAAACTTGCTGTCGGACGTAAACTGGGCCATGTAACCACGCGGGAAAACGTAATGAGTCCGGTTAGCACCCGATCCGGTGCTGGTAACTTCAAGGCGTCCGTCGCCTTCCTGTGGATCGATCTGGTAGGCAATCCAGCGGCCGTCGTTCGATAGTTTCTCCGACCGAACGCTTTGCCAGCGATCATAATCACTAGCATTCAATGGCCGCTTGGTGGTCTGGGCAAATAGCGAACTGGAGAGTAATAAGCAAAAGAGAAGTCGATTGAAGAAGGTCATACATGAGGAATGTTACAACCAACGAAAATACTGAAAAATTAATTAGCAGGCAGATATTATTAGGTGTGAGTATATAGAATATATGAATTGTGCTATTGCAACAACGGAGTCACAGTAATTATACTTATAGATTTGGCTACGCACGAAAACTAATGAGAACTGATCTTTATAAGAGGGTTTAGATCGGTCGTCGAACAGACCCGCGTCAATCAATTCTTACTACATGCTGACGAATGGCAAGAACTGGTTGACACGGATTATAACTAACGCAATTGGACTACCCGCGGATGAGTTCTGCCAGACCTACACCCGAATCAGCTGCACCGTAGTAAACCCAGATGCGCCCGTCGGGCCATTGTATCCAGCCATTGGAAAATACCACATTCGGGAAAAAGCCTTCGCGCTCCCACGGTAGCTCAGGCGTCAACAGGGGAGCGTCGGAACGGTCAATTACCCGTGCGGGATCGTCTTTGTCGAGTAAGGCTAAGGCCAGCGCATACGAATGCGTCGGATCGGCTCCGTGGTAGCACAGCAGCCAGCCTTCGTCGGTCAGAATAGGTTCCGGACCCGCACCAATCTTGCCGCCTTCCCAAGCAAACGGATTATCAGGTAAACCCCGACCACCAAACAAAAACCGATGATTCCCCCAATGAACGCCATCGGTCGATTCGGCCAGCCAAATGGAAGGTTTGCCAATTTCGGAGACCATAGGCCGGTGCAACAGCATGTACTTCCCGTTGATGCGCTGCGGAAATAAAGCAACGTCTTTGTTCGGTGGAGGCAAAATCATACCCACGCGCTCGACCGTTCTAAAATCGGTGGTTACGGCTAACCCCACGCCGGGTCCATGTTCAGATACCGCCGTGTAGGTGATCCAGTATTTTCCTTCCAGGAACGTAATGCGCGCGTCTTCCACGCCAAAGGATTCATCCATCCGGGCCGGGAACAGAAAAGGCTTTTCGTCAATCGTAAAATGAATGCCGTCGCGGCTACGGGCAATGCGCAAATGGCTCAACGAAGTCAGATACACTTTGCCTTCAAGGGACACCACACGAGGGTCGTAGGGGTATGCAGGCTCCGCAAACTGTTTGACGGTTAAAACCGGAATGCCGTCTTGTTCTTCGATAAGCGGTACGGCAATAAAGCCTTTTTCGGAACGGGGCGCTTCGGCAACGCGCAAAAGCAGAATGACTTCATCGCCTACCAAACAGGCTGCGGGATTGAAAGCGCCAAGAACCTCAAATCCGTCGACGGAAGGCTTAACATCACTTGTTTTCAGGATTGGCTGGCCGGATAATCGGCGAAGCTGGTAATTTTTCATCAGAAATTTTTCAGGTTGTCATTCGTAAATTTCTGTGTATCATTTAGAGACAGTTAGTTCAGGATTGTCTTTTTATCAACTCGAAATCCACCCTGGTGTTTATATCCGTTTAGTCAATAAATTTACGACGCGGCTAACCTTCCAGCAAAGAGCCGCGTTATGACGTTTGAAATCACTTAATAGACTCTTTCTACCATGATTTACCAGCCAACGTTTGATCAGGACGAAGACGTGCTGATGTTGAACCCCGACCCTGAAACTGCCGCCTTTGACGACGAGGATGACGACGACTTCGACGGAGCCGAATTTGACGACCTGGGCTCCGGGGCTACCAGCGGTTACGGCGAAGACGACCTAGCTGACATTGAAGACGAGTTCGATGATGACGATCTCGATCTTGATGAAGATTTAGACGACGACAGCATCGACGACGATCTGGACGACGACAGTATGGAGTAAAATCCGAAAAATGATACACAACTAACCACCAGAAAGCATGACGCCATCTGAAGAAGAACCACTGATCACTACGGCTGATGCCGACAATGAGGGCACTGCACCCGACTCCGATACCCAGTCCTCGGCTGCCAGTGAGTCCGGCAACCGCACGTCTGAAGAAGGCCCGCGTTCACCAAACGAACCTGCCGAAGGTGGGGATGTGGATGTGTAGGTAGTTTACGATTTTCGGCTTATAATTTTACGAGATACGCAGTTCTTACCAGCAAACTGCTACCCGTGAATTATAAGCCGAAATTGCTTTATTGCTGACTGATTACCGACAGAAGCGTCTGGCATTTCATTTCAGTTTCCTGCCATTCGAGCTGAGGTACTGAATGCTCTGTCAGTCCGGCACCCGCGTAGAGCGTAGCTACGTTTCCTTCCAGCTTCATGCAGCGGATATGCACGAACAGATCGCTGGCCGGTCCTTCGTTATTGGTGTTAATATTGACCGGACCTACAAAGCCACTGTAAAGTTCGCGGTCGTGGGTTTCGTGTTGATTGATAAAGTCGAAGGCAATGTCGCGGGGAGTTCCACAAACCGCCGATGTCGGGTGCAGTAACCGAAGCATTACCGTTCCAAGTTGTGGATAACGAACGGCCTGCGTATCGACCGTAAAGCTCGTTGCCAGGTGCATCAGATTCCCGGCTATAATTGTTTTCGGGCCTTCTTCCTGATACTCCCGCAGACGGATTTTTTTAAAGCATTCGATGATGTAGCGGCTTACCAACGCCTGCTCTTCAATTTCTTTCTGCGACCACATCGCTTCGGGTGGCCGTTTAGGCGTTCCGTCCGGTTCAAACGCCGATTGCGTTCCCGCCAGTGAGTTGGTTCTGAAAATGCCGTTCGCGTCCACGCTTACGAGCCGTTCGGGAGTGGCGCTTATCCAGATCTGACCTTTCTCGGGGATGGATACCGCCGAAATAAAGGCAGTAGGGTACTTCTGACACAGTTTGTCAAATAACTGAACGGCATTCGGCGCGTCCGCAAAAAGTAAGCGCTTTGTTCGGGAGAGCACTACTTTCCGAAATTCTCCGCGCTGCATGGCCTCGACTGCTTTGGCAACATTGGTCGTGTAGTGCTTTTCCGCTTCGGGATCGACCAGCGCCGTGGGGGCCACCAGGGCTGATTGGGCCGTGCTATTCGTGTCAAACTGCTCAATAAGCAATTTTTGAAATCGATCCGCTATTTCGCCATTGTTGTTTACGGAGAAAGATTGGTTATCGTCTGAAAAACGAGCCTGAACATCAGCGCGTAGAAACAATGTCCGGCTGGGAGTAGCCGTGTCGGTGTTTAGATTGTCAAATGGGCCAACAAGGAAACCGGCGGGCAGCTCTTCAAGATCGGCTGAGACCTGCGGTAAGATTTCGTCAAAAGACACAATCAATTGTTTTTCCTGCTGGTTGGGTAAGCGCCAAAGGGCTGCGGGCAAACCTAAGGCACGGGAAGTTTCCCAAAAATCAACAGGGTTAAGCCGACGTTCGGTGGATTGCGTACTCGGAACTTCTATACGAACAGAATCAGATTGCATAATCAACGACCAACCGGATTAGTGGCGGTTGTTGATATAACAGTTTGTGAGGAAAATTTGTGCGAAATAGAATAAAACTGTTGTAGTCTTTTGTGGCAGAAGCTGTAACGAATGTCAAGTAGTCTAAAACAAAGGTACTTGTGTTCGCCAGGCGTCTTGTCAGCAAACCGATATCGGAAAGCAGACAGGTTAGTTTTGCTCTTTGAATTCCAGTATCATACCGTTTATACGGGAGCTGGCGGGAGCTGTTCCGTTAAATTCCGCTACTACAGAGCCGTCGGTTGAATAAGTGCCACCTGTGTTATTGCGGAGGTAAATGCGCTGGCCGCTAGGCTGGTACAAAGCCGTGATCTTGTATTGACCGATAGGAATGTCGGGAAAGCGGGCAAACTCATCCGTGCCCCGTGGGCCACAATGCACGGTTTCGGGCTGGGCCGTTGAGCCGTCAATGCGCGGGCTAATGGGGGTAAACGTAAAGGCGATGTTCTCGATATCTGTTATCTGGCTCGATTCGTTTTGCGTTATCTTTACTTCTCCGCCGTAATACTGGTTAGGCTGGTTGGCTTTGGGGCCGTAAAGCCGCCATTCGAAATTACAGACAACGCCATCCTGACCCGTAAATACTTCGGGATGATCAGGATGAAGCATTAACTGAAATCGACGTCCGTGGTAGATTCGCTCTAGTTCCGCCGACATTTTCCAGGCGCCAGCCGGGATTTTTATTCGGTAATTGCCATTGGTATCGGTTGTACCAACCAGCCGCTTGTGGTCGCTAAGGGTGCTGGTGGCGCTGATTACAGCGTCGGGAATTGGGTTACCCCGCATGTCGAGAACCTTCCCGACCGCATAGCCAGCATCGGAGCCCGGCGCGTAGCCGTTCTGTGTTTTACAGCCTGCAACGAAAAGAAAAAGGGGTAGTGTCAGTAGAAAGATTGTCTTTTTCATGCGTTGGTCGAGTGGTATGCATTCGTCGGAATCAAGCGCTGTTCCGGCAACAGATTAGACTACTCTTTTTCTCTACACAAAGCTATCGTCGTCAATCAGGCAGGAAAGGGGAAATTGTATGAACTGTAGATATTGACGTATGAAGTGTAGAAATAGTGGTTCGACCAATTGCATCACTTTCCCATCCAGTCTTTGAACGGCGTCAGTTTTTCCCGACTGACGATTACGTCTTTATCAATAACTGGCTTGAGCTGAACCGCCAGCCGATTCCCAAAATAAGGCTGAATCTGATCGACGCTACCGACGGACACCAGAAACGACCGGTTGATTCGGAAAAACTGACTTGGGTTGAGCATCGTCTCCAGTTCGTCGAGTGTGTAATCGATGGCTATCTTTCGTCCATCAACCGTTTTGAACTGGTTCATTTTGTTATCACTGAAAAAGTAAGCGATCTGCTGCGTATCGACTGCGATGAGTTTGTGTGCGTAGGTTACCAGAAACCGCTGCCGGTACTCTCTGGGCTGTAGCTGCTGCTGAATTTGCTGCACCAGTTTCTCAACACTCAGCGGATGCTCCGCACGGATCGATTGGTAATGCGCCTTCAAGCGATGAAACTTTTCCAGAGCGGCCTGCAATTCATCGGCCTGAACGGGTTTCAGCAAGTAATCGATGCTATTGACCTTAAAAGCTTTTATGGCGTACTCGTCGTAAGAAGTCGTAAAAATGACCGTGCATGTCACGTCGATTTCGTTGAAAATCTGAAAGCTTTGTCCGTCAGCTAATTCAATGTCCATCAGGATCAGATCCGGAGCATCCGGCTGACCGGGTTCGTTTGATCGGAGCCAGGCCACAGTTTCCCAGATGCTGCTCGTAACACCGACGACAGTTGCCCCTGGCTCAACGGACGTAAGCGTTTTTGTAAGCTTTTTGGCCGCCATTTCTTCATCTTCGACAATCAGAATTTTCATAGAAAGACTGGTTTGGGTAGGGTGGTCGATGGAGACAAACGGACTAACCGGTCATAAGTGGAACCGTAACCGCAAACTCAAGCTCGGTTTCTTCGACGGTTATCTCGCGTTGGTTCAGGAGTCGGAATTTTGCCGCGATATTAGCCAGTCCGATCCGCGTTGATGGTACGTTTTGAACCTTCTTTTGCAGGTTGTTTTTCACCGTAAGCAGACCGTCGGGCCGAGTGATGATCTGGACGGTCAACGGTTGCGTTTTGTGGATGATGTTATGCTTGACCGCGTTTTCAAGCAGGAGCTGCAAGGTTAACGAAGGCAGCAGATACGCTTCAAAACGGGGCTCGATGGCTAACTGTAAATGTAGACTGTCGCCATAGCGGGTTTTAAGCAAATGAAAATATGAGCGAATAAACTGCATTTCGGTAGCCAGGTTTGTCAACTCATTCTCGTTGTTCCGCAACAGATAGCGATATACTTTACTGAGTTCGTCGAGAAATTTTTCGGCCTGCTTTGCATCATCGCCGATCAGGTATGACAGCGTATTCAGGCTGTTAAACAGAAAATGCGGGCTAACCTGCTGTTTCAAGCTTTCAAGCTGAGTCTGTAGATTTTCTTTCTTAAGCGCTTCCGTTTCTTTTTCTGCTTTTATGAGTCGAGCGAAATAATAAGCCGCTTCCTGAACGCCTACAATTAAGACGCAGTAAATCAATGCGCCGGGGATGCTGTTGATGTACGAGGTTAGCGGATAAGGAGCGTGGTAGCCAGTGCTATTGACAACAAACATGTCCAGCCAGTCAACCAGCACAGAGGCTACCCAACAAACCGGAAGCACCAACAGGATACGCTTTTTAGTCTCGGAAAGAAGCGGAAACCAGTTGCGGAAGCGTACCAGTATCCAGCGATTAACTTCCCAGGTTATCGTCGTTAGTACCAGAAATTCAAGCACGGCCTTGACCGTTGCCAGGCCAAAGGAATGGACAAACGTTTGTGCTGAATACAGATCAAGCAGTAACAGCAGGCTGATACCACTGATGCGTACCCATCGATCATCAACTGGTTTTAAAGGATGGTTGGTCAAGAAAATTAGCTCATAGTTGATCCGAAATAAGTAGCAATGATCCTGACAGCCAAACACATTCTGGTTGGATTGATGAAAAACGGGGATGAACTGTCACTGGTGGCTGAACAGTTGCCAACTCTTTGCACGATGTAGCGGTAAACCGTCACCAAACCGCCGTACAAAAGCACGCATTTGGAAGGCACCAATCACCAATTGAACGAGCGCTTTCCCCGGTTCAGCCTGGTTTGACTTTCCGTTCGTCAACGGGTGGTTCATCTTTGTTTGCCCGGATTCGTATTGGCTACAGACAACCATCTACCGGAGCGGACTCTTTTATGAACAAACTAATCATTTTTGCGCTCATCGTTTGGGCTACACACCGAAAAGCTCATGGCCAATCGGCTGTGCCGACACTAGCTACCGATTTTCAGTCGCTGGTGGAAGCCGAACGAGCGTTTGCTGCCTATACGGAACAGGAAGGTATCAAAGCTGGATTTTCCCGGTTTTTGTCGCCGGAAGCTGTCGTTGTCGTACAGGGAAAGTTTGCCATCGGTAAGCCATTGTACGAAAAAGCGCCTTTCATCCCCGGCATTCTATCGTGGCGACCGGTTTATGCCGACATTGCTGCTTCGGGCGATTTTGGCTACACGACCGGACCCTTCGAAGTACGCGCTACAAGCAAAACAGATACGCCGACCGGCTTTGGTCATTACACGACCGTCTGGCAGAAGAATGACGCGGGCGTTTGGGAAGCCATCGCCGATGTGGGAGTGATCCACGACGCGCCCAGGCAAACCATCGCCCATCTGATTCCCCCGGCTACGTTCAACCAGAAATTACTGGAAAAAGTCGATACGCTTTCGCGACAGACCGAACTACAAATCGCCGAGCAAAAACTAGGGCAACTGGCTCGAAACTATTCGTTACAGGCGGCCTATGACTATGCGCTAGCCGGTGGTCAGGCTGTTCGGCTTTATCGGGCTGGTGACCTTCCAGTTACTGGAGCTGATGCCTCAGCGAATCGCGAAACCGCGACAGCTATCTATACGCTTAGTCGCGTTGCTGTGGCATCGTCCGGCGATATGGGTATTGCGTATGGATACGTCGAATATCAACAGAAAAAAGGGCCTTTTCTGCGGATCTGGAAGCGCCAGTCCGACTCATCCTGGAAGGTTGTGCACGAAGTACTGGATTTGTAACGCAGACATCCTATCCGTATTACGTCTAGCAGCGTATGTCTTTCAGCATCAGTTGCAAAGAAACGTTGCCATTGTAAACGTTTTGTTCTACCTGATAACAGATGGAGAACGGTTTACCGTACCGAAGCTGATCGGCCATGTGTCCGAAGCCGAATCCAACCCCCGTCAGTGTATGACCAGTCCGACCCTGGCGCACGCTGATCTTCAGGTGCTTTTCTTTCATGATAACCGGATCGCTGACCAGATACACATCCTCCGTCATAAACACCGGCTGCATGTTGTGCGGACCAAACGGACCCATTTGTCTCAGAATCCTGAAAAGTTTGTCGTTGATCTCGCTGAAATCGATGGGCAGATCAATATCGATCAGGGGGGTTAGGTGTTCCTCCTTGATCTTACGCGATACCACTTCCTCAAATTTCTGACGAAACGCGTCAATGTTGTCTACCGGCATGGTCATTCCGGCAGCAAAAGTATGGCCTCCAAACTGTTCCAGTAAGTCGGCGCATTCTTCAATGGCTTCGTACACATCAAAACCCGGCACCGAGCGCGCCGATCCGGCAGCCTTGTCGTGCGATTGAGTTAGTATGATGGTTGGTCGGTGAAAATGTTCAATGCAGCGCGACGCCACGATGCCAATGACACCCTTATGCCAGTTGGCATCGTAGAGCACAGTCGTCTTGGCTGTCAACATGGTTTCGTTTTGCCGAATCATCGACAAAGCCTGTTCCGTAATCGTGCTGTCGAATTCGCGTCGGCTGTTGTTGTGCTTATTAATCGCCATTGCAAACGCATCGGCTTCTTCTTCTGATTCGGCCAGCAAAAGTTGGACAGCCGCTTTGGCGTGTTGAATTCGTCCGGCGGCATTGATCCGGGGACCTAATCCGAAGACCACATTGGTGATGTCCAGTTCCCGCGAAAAACCGGCTATTTTGATCAGAGCTTTCAAGCCCGTGCGTGGACTCGAATTGATGTATTTCAAGCCAAAATACGCCAGTACGCGATTTTCGCCCGTCAGCGGTACAATGTCGGAGGCAATACTGACCGCTACCAGATCGAGGTACGGGTAGAGTTCGCCCAGATCAATCTGCTGACGCAGGCAGAAAGCGTGCAGTAATTTAAAACCAACACCGCAGCCACTCAGTTCTTTATAAGGATACGCACAGTCGTCACGCTTAGGGTCTAGTACAGCCGCTGCATCAGGAATGTCGAGGCCGGGGCGGTGGTGGTCGCAGATGATGAAGTCAACGCCGAGTGCTTTAGCTTCGGCTACCCGATCAATCGATTTGATACCGCAGTCAAGGGCAATGATCAGGGTAAAACCGTTTTCGGCGGCCCACTGAATACCTTGCTGCGAAATGCCGTACCCTTCTTTGTAACGATCCGGTATGTAATAATCGATGGCGGAGTGGTAGTTTTTCAGAAAACCATAAACCATGGCTACCGATGTGGTACCGTCAACGTCGTAGTCGCCATAGACGAGAATCTTTTCCGGCTGTTCGGGGCGCATTGCCCGTTGCAGCCGCTTGACAGCCCGGTCCATGTCCTTCATAGCGAAGGGGTCATGGAGGTGGCCGATTTCGGGCCGGAAAAAGGAACGGGCTTCGTCGAAGGTATGAATACCACGTTGCACCAGCAGTGCCGCCAGGAAGGGGCTGACGTTGAGCGACTGTGTCAATGATTCAATCGCCGACCGCTGTTCCGCCGAACTGGGGAAGTTTTTGGAGATCCATCGTTTTTGCGGAGGTGGCGGCTGGGCTATCATAATTGCAAGTTAAATCCGTTTTTACAAAAACACTGTATCTATGCTCATTTTGCTTTCGGCTTTAAGCCTTTTTATGTCTGGTGGAGAACCGGTCAAATCGCCTAAAAAGGCTAATCTACAAGTTGACATACAGAACGTCCGCACCATGAAAGGTGATGTGTACGTGGCCTTGTTCAACGCCAAGAATGCGTTCCCGGAAGGGAAGCCGCTGGAAGGGAAAAAGCTGGAAGTCAAAGAAAAGAGCGTACACACAACGTTTTCTGTCGATCCGGGCGACTACGCCATCGCTGTGTACCACGACGAGAATGGAAACGGAAAAATGGATAAGCGCGTGTTTGGCATCCCCAAAGAGCCTTACGGGTTTAGTAATAATTTCCGACCAACCATGTCAGCCCCAAAATTCAGCGACTGTCAATTCAGCGTCGGTGACGGGGGTAAGTCAATCAGTATTAAGCTGAATTAAAGGGTGTAAGATCACCTCTGGCTGCAAAAAAATCTGATCTTTCTGCTTTAGTGTACGCTATTTATCTCTTTCTTTAAGGTGCTTAACGTCATACTATGTTCTTATGATCGTTTCTATCTCGATCAAGTCGTAGCGTAACGTTAGGCCCTTACTGAAAGTGTATTCGTGAAAATCTTCCCCATCAGGCGAAACAAGCCTGTTTTCTGCCTTCGAAAGCATTCTATTCTGCTTAGGTAAAGACCCGTTGGTACTATTTACCCGACGCATATTCCATCCGTAACTTTTTGTCTATATCCATAATGCGTAAATCGTTTACCCTTTTTTTCCTCTTTATCGTACTCGTTAGTGCCTGCCGTAAAGCGGACGACCCGCAACCTGATCAGCCCCCTGTTAATCGAGCTCCAGCCGCCTTTTCGGTATCGGCTAAACAGGCTGCGGTCGATGCTGATGTAATCCTGACCTGGACCAAAGCCAAAGACCCCGATGGTGACCCGGTTACCTACGCAGTGGTCTGGAAAGACACGCTGGCCAAAAACCTGACCGATACCACGTACACGCTCAAGAATGTGGGCTACACGGCTGTGCTGAGCGGTACCGTCGTGGCTACCGACAGCAAAAAAGCGACCACTACGGCTGTTTTTAGTTTTACGACCGGTGCCTATCCGTACTCTGCCATTCCCGACGCCAATTTTGAGAAAGCCCTGATCGAGCTTGGAATTGATGATGTTCAGGATGGAAAAGTACTGACTGCCAATGCGCAGAAGGTGACACAGCTTAACTTATCATCAAAAGGAATCAAAAGCCTGCAAGGTATCGAGGTCTTTTCCAATCTGACTATACTGGGTCTTCCGGCCAATAGTCTGACCACACTGGATATTAGTAAAAACACGGCGTTGACCGTACTGGATTGCTCGTTTAATCAGCTAACGGCGTTAGACGTCAGCAAAAACACCCTGCTGGTGGAGTTGAATTGCAGCAGCGACCATCTGACCTCGTTAGACCTCAGTAACAATTCAAAGCTGACAAAACTTAGCTGTGGTACCGATGCCATCGTTTCACCGGGTATTAACCTGACCTCGTTAGACCTCAGTAAGAACCCAGCGTTGACCTACCTTTCGTTTGGAGGTAGCCGTGTAGGCTCGGTAGATGTCAGCAAAAACACCGCATTGACTTACCTGGATTGTAGTAGTCTAGGCTCACTGGATGTTAGCAAAAATACGGCACTAACGTACCTGTATTGCAGCGGTCTAAGTTCATTGGATGTCAGCAACAACACGGCGCTTACCTATCTATCCTGTGGGTACGGGACCCTAGCTACGCTGGATGTCAGTAAAAACGGGGCGCTGGAGAGGCTGGAATGTAGTCGTACCAATCTAGCCGCGTTGGATGTCAGTAAGAATCCCAAATTAACTCGCCTGTATTGTGCTGGGAATAAGCTAGCCACGCTGAACGTTACTAACACTACGGCTTTGACGTTTCTAAGTTGCTACGAGAATCAATTAACGGCATTAGATCTTCGGAGTAACAGCAAGCTAGCGGAGATGTTCTGTGGCAAAAACAACATTCGAACTATCTGCGTCAGCAGTCTTTCTGTGGTCACCAAAGACTGGAGCAAGGATGCGTCTGCTAACTACCAGGTTTGTCAGTAATCGCTAAGTGCCTATCGAAGCCCGTATGATTGGCCGAAACCACGCATACGGGCTTTGTCGGTTATAGCCATCAACACCCGCAAACTCGTTATAGACGGTGGCTCGTAGCCTGCGTCTGGTACAGAAAGTAAGACGCTGCTTTTTGGCGATTCAAAAATTATCCGTAATTTTATCCGGCAAATAACATCACCTGTTTATTTGCCATGAGCTTAGATACGAGCAAGTTTCTTTACGAGGCTCTCACCTACGACGACGTATTGCTGTTACCTGCCTATTCGGAGGTTCTCCCACGCGATACAAACACAACAAGCCAGCTTACCCGCACCATCCGACTGAACATTCCGCTTATCTCGGCGGCTATGGACACCGTTACGGAGTCGGCACTGGCGATTGCGATGGCGCAGGAAGGAGGCATCGGAATCATTCATAAAAACATGAGTGTTGAGGCTCAGGCCGACGAGGTCCGCAAAGTCAAACGCTCCGAAAGTGGGATGATCATCGATCCCATCACCCTCTCTGAAACCGCTACGCTGGCTGACGCGCTCAAGATCATGCGCGAGTTCAAAATCGGCGGTATTCCCGTGGTCGATGAGACCGGTAAACTAGTTGGTATTCTGACCAATAGGGATTTACGTTTTCAAAACGATCTGTCGAAACCCGTAGCGGGTATTATGACCCGCGAAAAGCTGATTACCGCCCGCGAAGGATTAACGCTGGAAGAAGCTGAAAGCATTCTTCAGGAGTATCGCATCGAAAAGCTGCCGATTGTGAATGACGATTATCATCTGGTCGGCCTGATTACTTACAAAGATATTTTAAAGAAGAAAAGCCATCCCAACGCCTGCAAAGACGAACTGGGTCGGCTACGTGTAGGGGCAGCCGTCGGCGTAACACCTGACCTGAACCGACGCATTGAAGCTCTCGTAAAAGCGGGGGTTGATGTGATCAGCGTCGATACCGCTCACGGACACTCGAAAGGGGTACTGGATGCTGTTCGCAACATTAAAGCGCAGTTTCCGAAACTACAGGTTATCGCCGGAAACGTAGCAACGGGCGACGGAGCCAAAGCACTTGCCGATGCGGGTGCTGATGCCGTTAAGGTCGGTGTTGGACCAGGTAGTATCTGTACCACCCGGATCATTGCCGGAATCGGTATGCCGCAGCTGTCGGCGGTTTACGAAGCGGCCAAGGCGTTACAAGGTACCGACGTTCCGATCATTGCCGATGGAGGTATTCGCTTTTCGGGCGATATCACAAAGGCCATTGCCGGAGGAGCTAGTACGGTTATGATCGGATCGCTGCTGGCCGGAACCGAAGAGGCACCGGGCGAAGTGGTACTGTACGAAGGTCGTCGGTTCAAAACGTACCGGGGCATGGGGTCGGTAGAAGCAATGGAGGACGGTTCGAAAGACCGGTATTTCCAGGATGCCGAAGACGACATCAAAAAACTCGTACCGGAAGGCATCGTGGGTCGGGTACCGTTCAAAGGCAAAGTGGCCGAAATCACCTATCAGATGGTTGGTGGTCTGAAAGCGGGTATGGGCTACTGCGGAGCTCCCGACATTCCGGCTTTACAGCAAGCGAAGTTCGTGAAAATAACAACGGCCGGTTCGCGCGAAAGCCATCCGCACGATATTTCGATTCAGAAAGAAGCACCCAACTATTCGGCTCGGTAAGCGCACCCGCGATTGCTGTACGTAGTTAGTAAGTAGTGGCTCTGAATCTCATAATCGGACAATTCATGTCGATTATGAGATTCAGAGCCTTTTTGTTGGAGACTGGTTTGAAGGCCGTTGCCTTTTTCGGTTCGATGGGCTTAATTTTTGAGAAAACTGTTTCGGAAAGGAGGTAGTTGTTAAAAAACTGTCGCACACTAAGCAGCGATGGAAATTTAAACAGACAACGTAATGGAAAAACGCAAAATTGGTCACTCAGAACTGTCGGTAGCCCCGCTATCGTTCGGCGGCAACGTGTTTGGGTGGACGGCTGATGAGTCTACCTCTTTTCAATTGCTGGATGCCTTTGTGGCCGCTGGCTTCAACCTAATCGATACCGCTGATGTGTACTCGCGCTGGGTGCCGGGCAACAATGGTGGTGAATCAGAAACGATCATTGGTAAATGGCTAAAACAGAGCGGCAAACGCGATCAGGTCGTTATTGCTACTAAACTCGGTGCCGAGATGGCTCCCGACAAAAAAGGATTGTCGAAGGAGTATGTCAAACAGGCGGTGGAAGACTCACTACGACGGCTGCAAACCGACTACATTGACCTGTACCAGACGCACTACGACGACCTGAACACGCCGGTTCAGGAAACGCTGGAAGCACTCGACAAACTGATCAACGAAGGTAAAGTGCGGGTGATCGGCGCGTCGAACTTTACACCCGAACGGTTAACGGAATCACTGGAAGTAAGCGAAAAATTGGGGTATGCTGCTTACCAGAGTCTGCAACCCGAATACAATTTGTACGACCGGCAAAATTACGAAACGCAGTACGAGCCTATTGTGCAACAATACGGCCTGAGCGTTATTAGTTATTATTCGCTGGCCAGCGGTTTCCTGACCGGCAAATATCGTTCGGAAGCCGATTTATCGAAAAGTCCGCGCGGGCAGGGCGTTAAAAAATACCTCGACGACCGTGGTCAATCCATCCTGAAAGCACTCGATGAGGTTGCGGAACAGTACAACGCCACGCCCGCCCAGGTGTCACTGGCCTGGCTAATGGCTCGTCCGGGGATCGCGGCTCCCATTGCCAGCGCCACCAGCGTTGATCAGTTGCACGAAATCGCCAAAGCCGCCGAGTTGAAGCTGGACGAAGCCGCAATAGATAAATTGACGACTGCCAGCGCGTGGTAGCTGTTTTTTTGACAGGATTTACGAGATCGGTTTGTAAACTTGACATCTCGTAAGTCCTGTCTTTAAAACAAAGTACCTATGAACCCACCAACATCATCCAAACTGATGTTGCATCAGGTGGTTACGCTGGTCATGTCGGTGTATGTCGTCCTGACATTACTCGTCAGGGAACTTGTGCCCATGCACAAAGAAACCCGGCAACTGCTCGATCAGATCGATACGGGCGTCTGCATTTATTTTTTGTTTGACTTCTTTGTCCGACTGTACCAGGCTCCCGACAAGCGAAAATTTCTGCGTTGGGGTTGGATCGATCTGCTGGCGAGTATTCCGACGCTTGACTGGCTGCGGTTAGGTCAGCTCGTGCGCGTTATCCGCATTTTACGCATGGTTCGTGCGTTTCGTTCCCTGCGCGAATTTCTGACCTACCTTTTCCGCAACCGTGCCAACGGTACCCTGTCGGTAGTCCTGCTCAGTTCCGTACTACTGATGATCTTTGGGGCTATATCCATTTTGTACGCCGAGCGGGTGCCGGAAGCTAACATAAAAACTCCGTCCGACGCCTTGTGGTGGGCTTTTGTTACCATCACGACCGTTGGCTACGGCGACCGCTTTCCAGTGACGACCTTAGGCCGATTCATTGCCGCCGTGCTCATGATTGCGGGGGTAGGCTTGTTTGGTACGTTCACCGGTTACGTAGCCAATTTCTTCGTTGAAGAGGAACAGGATAAAGACAAGGACGATCTACACGCACTTGTTGACGAAATTCGCCAGCTCCGCCAGAAAATAGAAGCATTGGAAAAACGCCTGGATTCGTAACGGATAAAGACTGCATTGCCAAGCGCCAAACGCTATCGATCTTCTTTCGACAGACTAGTGGGCAGATCGTACAGTAGCCACGTCTTGTTTTCAATAGCCGCTGACTTCTGCCGGATTAGATTAATAAAATCAGTGATACCCAACGGCTCATTTCCGTTGGCGTGAATAAGTACCAGACTGCCTTGCTTGGGCTGTTGATTTTTAGCCAGCCAGGCATCGCTACCGATGGGTAACAAACCAAAAGCCAGAATTTTATCGAATACGGCTTTATCGGAAACGAGTCCCGGAAATCGGAAAAAAATGGATGGAACCAGCCCGTTTTGAAGCATTGCCTGTTCGTTGAGCAGCACTTCATCATCGATGTTTGTATTGGCTTCCAATAGGAAATTTACCGGAAGCGGCAGACGCGGATTGAAGCGATGGTGGTACGAATGGTTGACCCACGTTATGACGAGTTCACCCCGGCTGACCAGATCTTTCAGATAAGCCAGATCGTCCTGATGCTTTTCCATCCAAAGTCCGGTAATCGTTATGGTGATCGGTATCGGCTTTTCTTCGGGCTCGAAGGCGCGGATCAACTGTTCAAATACCGAACGCGTTAAGGGTTTTGTTGATGGGCAAAGATCAATGGTCAGGCTGAAACCGCGCTCGGTTGTATCGGTTCGTTCCAGACCCGCATCCTGCAAATGCTGATCGCGCTGTTGCTCAGCCTGCAAAGCCCGGACGTAAGGTGCCTTCTGAAATGTCTGAGTTAGTTGCGACCAGGGCAACGTCTGAATATCATTAGCCGATAAACTGGAGACACTGGTTTTGAGCGTTTCGGGATTGACCAGGAGGTAGCGCGTTTGCCGGTTTTGCTGCCATTGGCGCAGTACTAGCTGCTGGGGTTGGGCACGGGTTTTCCCGAAATAGACACGATACTTGGTAATCTGGCCAAAAGCCGTAAAACTAATGAGCACGAATAAGCAACTGACACGCAGAAAACGGGACACTGGACGAATAATGGGGTTAGTGGTGTACAACGGACAAGCTCAAAGGTAATGCACCGTGCTGTTGGTGCCGTGCGTTGTGAGATTGATTTCCCGGATACCAATGCAATAATTGTCGACAACCATGTCAGGGGTATCCTGCTTCAGTTGGACGAATGTCGAAGGAGTTAGTAACGCTATCAGGTTTCCTCGCTGAACCACTTTTTCGGCGTGATAATGACCGCAAACCACCGTGATATGGCAGGGCGAACTCTTCATCAGTTGCAGAAAATCGTCGCTTTGCCGAAACGGGTAATGGCTGTCCATGTAGATCGCATCAGCTGGTAGGGGCGGGTGATGCATGAAAACAAGCAGGTTGTTGTGGCGCAAAGCGGCCACGTAGTCCTTTAGCCACGTCCACTGCTTGGGTGATAATTCCCCTTTGGCCGTATCCAGAAATAGGGTGGGCCGACCTTCGAGGGGTAAAGCGTAGTAAAACTCGTTGTCTTGCAAATGCTGCTTTCGCCCGAACACATCAGCCAATATTGCCGGGTCGTCGTGGTTACCGGCAATGAGGTAGTAAGGATAAGGAAGTTTGTCCAGTTCCTGCTTGATCCATGCGTAAATGGCATGGTCGCCAACCGCATTGGCGAGGTCACCACCGATGACCAGGCAATTTGGATTTATGGTAGGGAGAAAAGCGAGCGCCTTCAAAAAGTTTTGCCGCACATCGACGCCCATCGGGTTCTGGTCTGGCGTATCGATGTGTAAATCCGTGATGAAGGCGATTCGCATGAAAATTGGGATCAGATTGTTTTGGCTTCGTTCCAGTACACGTCCATTTCAGCCAGCGTCATCTCCTGCAAAGATTTACCGTTAGCACGCGCTTGCTGTTCTAGATACGTAAAGCGTTTGATAAACTTTTTGTTTGTGCGTTCGAGCGCTGTTTCGGGGTTAATATCAATAAAGCGGGCATAATTGACCAGTGAAAACAGCAGATCGCCAAATTCGCCTTCGGCGCGGCTGGAATCAATGGCTTCGTTCGTATCGGTATTGAACTCGTCTTTGAACTCCTTCATTTCCTCTTCCACTTTCTCCCAAACCTGTTGTTTCTCTTCCCAGTCGAAACCCGCTCCCCGTGCTTTTTCCTGAATGCGCATCGCTTTCACCAGCGCAGGCAGCGAACCCGGTACGCCACCCAGCACCGACTTATTTCCTTCTTTCAGTTTCAACTGTTCCCAGTTGGCTTTTACCTGATCTTCGGTTTCGGCAACCGCGTCGCCGTAAATGTGCGGGTGTCGGCTAATGAGTTTGTCGCAGATGCTATTGAATACATCGGCCATATCGAAATCGCCCGTTTCCGACGCAATTTTAGCGTAAAAAACTAAGTGCAATTGAATGTCACCCAGCTCTTTACGAATTTCGGTCTTATCTTTTTCCAGAATGGCATCCGACAGTTCGTAGGTTTCTTCGATGGTCAAGTGCCGAAGCGTATCCATCGTTTGTTTACGATCCCAGGGGCACTGGTCGCGTAGTTCATCCATGATCGTCAACAAGCGATCAAATGCCATTAGCTGCTCCTGACGGCGGGCGGGTAAATCGTGAAATTGCTTTATCTGGCTCATAGCTCAATAAGGATTAAACAGCGCCATTGGTTTACGGCTAGCAGAATTTTTGAAAAAACTTCGTTTATCGACACGATCAGTAAATCGCCGGTAGCAAGGCAGACGAACGTAACGAAGCATTAATCAACACGACTAGACTCGCGACTTCAACTCGAACGAATGAGGCTGTCCGATTTTAATGGAAAAACTGTCCGAGAACGGACGTAGCAGTAAAAATAGTTTTGCTAAGCGATTGGTAAGCAGTTGATTGATACGATGGCACGTCACTTGATGGAAGATTGTGTACGTTGTCCGACACGGTATAGCCGGGTTGACAAAAGCTTAACTTAAACCGATATATCCATGAAAAGTTGCCTGATCCGGTCTGCATGTGCGGCAGACCATTCTCCGCGAAATACCTGAATACCCATGACGTTAGCGGCAAAAACGACCTTGGCCTCATCCAGCTCCGCAGGAAGAAAAAAGCCTTCCTGGTGCGTGGTAAAATGACGAAGTAACTGCCGTCGGGCGATGCCATTGATGCAGCCTGTTTTAAGCGAAGGCGTAAACAGCGTTTCGTTTTTAAACCAGAACAGGTTCGAAGCGACGCATTCCGCCAGATAGCCTTCGGTACTCAAGAGGATTACGTCGTTTAGTTCACGTTCCTGCTTGTGTAAGCCAGCCAACACATACGGTAACGAATTGAGCGTTTTACACGCTGAAAAAGGCGATTCCGACAACCGAACCAGGTCATAAACGGCTATTTTTGACTGTTGGGTGATAGCGAAGGACAAGCCGGGACGGGCACTAATCAAATAATTGATTTCCTGGCTGGAAGGCGTGTAGAGTCCGCCGGGTTTTCGCCAGATTTGAAGTTTGATCCGTGCGGGTTGGTCAAGAAGTTTGTTGGCCGAGAGCAGTTGAAAAACAAGCTGCTGGATCGTTGATGACGTAAGCTGTGTGGGAGCCCGTAAACGCAAAGCCGCCATTCCCGCCGTGAGCCGGTCCATGTGATCAGGCCAGAACCAAAGGTGGTTATTTTCGTAGCGAATGGTTTCAAAAATACCGTCGCCGTATTGAAAAGCCCGGTCGTTGATCGGCAACCGAAACTCGTCTTCAGTAATTACATCCGAATTATAAATCAGAAACATGCTTAGTTTGCGCCGTTTATCCCAAAAATATAGTAGCCTCGAAAGTAAGTTTGTATCATTGAACCATCAAAATCCAACGAACATGCAAATGGCGTGGAAACAAGTCGGGGCCCTGGCTGCTCTGCTATTAACAGCAAATTTATCAGCAACCTATGCACAAAATGCTACTACGAACGCGGCTGTTGCTTCGGCTACACCGGCACGACTGAATTTACAGCAGTGCATTGACATCGCGCAGCAAAACAACATTACTGTTCGGCAGGGGAAATTGACCGTGGCCAACAGCGATTTGCAACTGCGCCAGTCGCGGCTTAATCTACTACCGACAACCAGTTTCCAGACCAACCAGTCTATCAACGGGGGACGTAGTATCAACCCGCAAAACAACCAGTTCGTCCAGCAAACGATCCAGTCCAGCAACTATCAACTGAACGCGTCATATACCCTGTACAACGGTCTGGTACTGCGCAATACGATCAAACAAAATGACCTGGCTCTGCAAGCCAGTCAGCAGGAGCTGACCGCGACGCAAAATAACGTGTCGTTAACGGTAGCGCAAAATTACCTGAACGTGCTGACCGGTGCTGAACAACTGGCAGTAGCCCAGCGTCAGGCCGACGTTACCCGCGCCCAGCTCGAACGGACCGAGCGGCTGGTCAATGCTGGATCGGCTCCAGAAGCGAACCTGTTTGAACTTCGGGCGACGCTAGCAGGTAACGAAGTCGATATTATTACTGCTCAAAATACGCTCGATCTGGCCAAAGTGGCGTTGCTTCAAGCAATGAATGTGCCCATTAATCAGTCGTTTGAGGTAGAAGCGGTGAACGTACCCGATCCGGGTCTGGACCCGTACACGGCAACGGTTCAACAGCTTTTCGACATCGCTGCGACAAACCTACCCGAAGTAAAAGGCGCTGATCTGCGGGTTAAAAGTGCAGAATTGGGCGTTCAGGTGGCAAAAGGAGGTCTGTACCCCATCTTATCATTGAACGGAAACCTAAGTACGCTGTATTCCAGTGCTGCTAGTTCCCGTATCGCAAATGGTCAGTTTTCTCAGCAAACCATTGGGTTCTACACCGATCCAAACGGTAATCAGCTACCCGTATACTCAAACATCGAGGGGACCGACGCAAGAGGAATTACGTACGGCAGTCAGCTGGAAAACAACTTCAACCAGTCGGCTTCGTTGTTCCTGCGGGTACCCATTTTTCAGGGTAACTTATCGCGAAATCGGGTAACGACGGCAAAAATTCAACAGCAAAACGCGGAACTTACGGCTCAAAATACACGCCTTGTGCTGCGGCAGCAGATTGAAACGGCTTACACAAGCATGCGGGCAGGAGCCAATAAGTACCGGGCAACGCAGGTACAGGTAGCATCACTTGAGAAAGCGTTTCAAGTTGCTGAAAGCCGACTGAATGCCGGGGCAATCAACGCGACGGATTACAGCATCGCCAAAACAAACCTTGATCGGGCACGGGCCAGTTTGATTCAGGCCAAGTACGATTACGTCTTCCGAACCAAAATCTTAGATTATTACCAAAATAAACCACTTGCTTTCAATTAGTGACTGGGTGAATAGATGAATGAGCGGACTAGCGTTCCCGAGAGTGATTTCTCGTCAAACTATTCATAAATTCGCTCATTCACAGTTCAACCATTATGAAGAAGAAATCGAATCGAGTTTGGTGGATTATAGCTGGACTACTTGTTGTGCTTGTCGGCGGTTTAGTAGCTGCCAAGCAAGCCGGACTAATTGGAAAGCCGAAATCCACCGAAGTAGACTTTGCCACCGTAAAACGAACCAACATTACCGAACGAGTTAGCGCATCAGGACGCGTTCAGCCGCAGGTAGAAGTAAAAATTAGTCCTGACGTTTCGGGCGAAATCATTGGTCTATACGTCAACGAAGGCGATCCGGTGAAGGCCGGTCAGCTTTTATGCCGGATTCGCCCCGACAACTACGAGTCGCTGCTGGCGCGCGCTAAAGCAACGGTCAACCAGAGCCGGGCGCAGCTGGAACAGTCGAAAGCATCCGTCGCGCAGTCGAGTGCTCGCCTGATTCGGGCCAAAGCTGATTACGATCGAAACAAAAAGCTTTTTGCCGATAAAGTCGTTTCGTCGGCTGATCTGGAAACAAGTGAGGCTAACTACAACGTCGCCAAGCAGGAAGTTGAAGCGGCTAATGCCACCGTTCGGGCGTCGCAGTTTAACATCCAGAGCGCTGAAGCCAGCCTTCGTGATGCCAACGAGAACCTGCGCAAAACCACGATTTATTCCCCCGTTACCGGTACGGTTTCTAAGCTTAACATCGAGTTGGGTGAACGCGTCGTCGGTACGTCGCAGATGGCTGGAACCGAAATCATGCGGATTGCCAATCTCCAGAATATGGAAGTGCGCATCAATGTCAACGAAAATGACATTGTTCGGGTAAACATGGGCGATACCGCTGATATCGAAGTCGATTCGTACACGATGGCGGGACGGAAATTTAAAGGAATCGTTTACGAAATTGCCAATACCGCCAACGGGCTAACCAATTCGGCGGCTACTGCGGTTTCGGCAGATGCGGTGACAGAATTTGAGGTGAAAGTGAAAATTCTCAATAACTCGTACGCTGATTTATTGAGTCAGAAAGATAAAAAAGGCTATCCGTTCAAGCCGGGGATGACCGCTTCGGTCGAGATCATTACCGACCGTAAGAATGGCGTACTGGCGGTGCCGATTGCCGCTGTCACTACGCGTGGAGCCGATATAGACGCTACCGGCCAGACAGAAAAGCCGAATGACGAAGAGAAGGACGAGCAACGACCTGCCGCACAGACCGAGAAAAAAGACATGCCCAAAGAGATTGTCTTTGTCAACGTAGGCGGCAAAGCCGTACAGCGCGAGGTAAAAACGGGGATTAGCGACTTCGAAAATATTGAAATTGTGTCGGGGCTCAAACCGGGTGAACAGATCGTATCGGGGCCGTTCGTGGCCGTGTCGAAGCGGCTCAAAGACGGCGAACTGATCGTCAAACGCGACCCGAATAAGAATAAAAAGAAAGAAGAGAAAGAGGAATAACAAAACGCCCGGTTAAATCGCCGGGCGTTTTTACTTTTAAGACAAACCTTGCTAAACGCATGAAACGCCACGTTATCCTTCTTGCTCTATCGCTATCCGTGTTTTTTTCCGCCAACGCCCAATACAAACCCACCTGGGAGTCGATCGACAGCCGACCCGTACCGGCCTGGTTTGAAGACGCTAAATTCGGAATCTTTATCCACTGGGGCCTTTTTTCGGTGCCTGCTTTCGCGCCGACCGCCCGCGATGGTGTGGGTGTCTACGACCGATACGCCGAATGGTACTGGCAGAAGGTCACAGACCCCAAGCAAAAAACGCATCCTCTCTTTACCAAATTTCAGGATCGGGTGTACGGTAAGGATTTCAAGTACCAGGACTTTGCCGAAGACTTCAAATGCGAGCTGTTCAATCCTGATGAGTGGGCTGATATTATGAAGCAGTCCGGAGCGAAATACGTCGTGTTGACCAGCAAGCACCACGAAGGATTTACGCTCTGGCCAAGCGCGCAGTCGTGGAACTGGAATGCCGTTGACGTTGGCCCACACCGCGATCTGGCGGGCGATCTGACCAAAGCCGTGAAGGACAAAGGCATGCGAATGGGTTTTTACTACTCGCTATACGAATGGTTCAACCCGTTGTATAAAAGTGATGTGAACGCGTATGTGGATAACCACATGATTCCGCAGATGAAGGATCTGGTAACGCGCTATAAACCTGACGTTGTCTGGACCGATGGTGAGTGGGACTATCCAAGCGAAACCTGGAAAAGCACTGAGTTTCTGGCCTGGCTCTATAACGAGTCGCCCGTAAAGAAGGATGTTGTCGTTAATGATCGTTGGGGCAAAGAAACCCGCTCCAAGCACGGTGGTATCTACACAACGGAATATGATCTGGTGCATAACGACAATTCGCTGGATACCAAATTCACGCATCCTTGGGAAGAGTGCCGGGGTATTGGTTCGTCGTTTGGCTACAACCGGGTCGAAAATCTGGAAGATTATTCGTCGTCGAAGCAACTGATTGACATTCTGGTCGATAAAGTGGCGCGGGGTGGCAACTTGCTTCTCAACATTGGGCCTACCGCCGATGGGCTGATTCCGGTCATTATGCAACAGCGTCTGCACGACATTGGTGACTGGTTAACGGTCAACGGCGAAGCGATTTATAACACCCGCGCCTGGGATAAAGCGCCGAAAGTATCGAAAGACACCAGGGTCTTCTACACGAAAAAAGGCAATGACCTTTACGCTATCTGCACCGAATGGCCTTCGCAGCCGGTTACTGTTACGGGCGCTAAGAAACTAACGCGCGTGTCGTTGTTAGGATTTAAAGGAACGGTGACAACGAAGGGAAATGCTATTGTGCCGCCGACCGTTACGCCCGCAACGATGCCCTGCCAACACGCTTGGGTGTTTAGGCTGGAAGGCGCGCTGTAAGAGGTTTTATAGCGCCATACGTATCGGAGAAAGCGGATGCAGGCCAAACGGGTAAATTTGGCCTGCATCCGCTTTCTTCCTTTATTTACTCCATGAAAGTAGTACAACCCGTTCGGCTAACGATGATAGGGGGGGGCAGTTGGGCGACTGCGCTCGTCAAAATTCTTTCCGAGAATAACGTCAACATCAAGTGGTGGCTTCGCAAAACAGCGGATGCGGAATACATTAAAAAGTTTGGTCATAACCCAAGCTACCTGAGCGATGTCCAGATCAATACCCGGAAGGTAAAAGTCTGTACAAAAATTCGGGATGCCATACGCGATAGCCAATACATTGTACTAGCGGTTCCGGCGGCTTTCGTTGGGGATGCCCTGCGAGGAATAAAGCCCGAACATTTTGCTGGCAAATGCGTGATTTCGGCCATCAAAGGCATGGTTCCCGATGCCAATCAACTGGTTACCGATTGGGTGAGCAACCAGTATAACGTTCCTCAGGAACGGATTTCGGTGATTGCGGGACCCTGCCATGCCGAAGAAGTGGCCCTCGAAAAACAGTCGTACCTGACGATTGCGTCGGCTGATCCGGTTTGTGCAGAAAACGTATCAAACCTGCTTCGTTGCCGGTTTGTGCAAACAACGCCCGTCGATGACATTTACGGCATTGAATACAGCGCCGTGATGAAAAACATCATCGCGCTGGCTTGTGGCATTACCCACGGCTTGGGGTATGGCGATAACTTTCAGGCGGTACTGGTTTCTAACGCCATGCAGGAAATCCGGCGCTTTGTGGATGCGATTCACGCCAAACACCGGGACCTGAGCGGGTCGGCTTACCTGGGCGACTTACTCGTCACGGCTTATTCACCGTTCAGTCGTAACCGAACGTTTGGCAACCTGATTGGTCGCGGGTATACGATACAATCAGCGCAGGCCGAGATGAACATGATCGCCGAAGGGTATTACGCCGTAAAAAGTATTCACGAAGTCAACCAGCGCTTCAACGTTCAAATGCCCATTGTCGAAGCGGTTTATAACATTCTCTACGAAAAAGCGGCTCCGACCACGGAAATGAATTCGCTCAAAGAATTGTTGAAATAAGGTAGATTGAAGCCTGCCTTTATGGAGAATATAAAAGATTTATTTAACGTCTTTCCTCGCGCTGGTCGAGTTGAGTGGATCGGCATCCGGCCTGAACGACGGAGTCCGGTATCGGTAGTGGAATCCGTTGACGCGTCGGAAAAGAAAGGGCTTCTTGGTGATCACTACAGCGGGCAAAGTGGCAATCGACACGTTACGCTGATTCAGGCGGAGCATTTACCCGCCGTGGCTGCCTTGACGGGGAGGGATGAGCTTGATCCGGGGCTCGTTCGGCGTAATCTTGTCGTATCGGGGTTAAATCTGCTGGCGCTCAAAGATCAGCGTATTCAGATTGGCGACACCTTGCTGCAAATAACGGGGCAGTGTCATCCGTGCTCGAAGATGGAAACCACGCTGGGACCGGGCGGCTACAATGCCATGCGGGGCCACGGTGGTATGACGGCCAAGATACTTAAAGGCGGTACCATCCGAGTTGGCGATGCCGTGGTGGTCGCTACATCAGCGCAATAACCACTGCCGGGATTATCGTTGTTTCGGCGTACTGGTCGGGTCGGGAGAAATACGGCTAGGACGGTTGAAGCCGTCGCGGTACCGGTTGCGCAGCTGCTGAATGGTGTTGATCAGGTCGTAGTCCGATGCTTTGAGCAAAAACTCATCGTCCAGATCACAGAAGTCGAGGAAGCGATCCACCGCGTCGGCTTTCAGATCCGTTGACTGTTCGACCAAAAGCCGGAACCGTTCGATAGCCAGTGCATGTCGGCGGTCCTGCTGCATGATGTAATACGCTTTCCGGTCTGATTTGGGCCGTTTGGCAAACATTTCGTAAAGTAACGTAACACCAGCCCCATCGGCTAATCGGTCGAATGCCTGATCGCCGGTTACTTTTTTCGACGCAACGGGTTCGTCCAGCACCTGCTGAATTTCCCGTTTTACTTCTTCGTAGCGTTTCCCCGTAACGGTCACCTCCGCCAGATCTACCACGCGGTAAGGTAAAGGTGGTAAGGCGTTGGCTAAAATGGTCGGATTGTCGGAGCCATCGTACCGGATGCCCGTGCGGTTGTAGAGCTGGCTGGTCAGAATAAGCGAATCGCCGGGAGAAACCGTCAGGAAAAATCGACCCGTTGTGTTCGTCCGGGCCCGTTGGCGCGTCCGTTGATTGATAACCGTAACCTTATCTACTGCCTTCTTTGATGTCTGGTCAAGTACTGTTCCAACCACATATTTACCCTGAGCCAATGCGACATCTGAATTGGCCATTGTAATCAACAGAAGCAGTAGTACGACTAGAAAATGACGCATAGGGCTTATAAAACGACCTGTGCCACTGCTTCGCGCAATGGCACAGGTTTTACACAGTCAGTACGTAAAGTTACGTTTTTTTGGTTTAGCAATGACGGGTCAACACGTTAAAAAACGTTAACCAGTTGCTGAACCCGGTCGAGTGTCATTTCCGTAAAATCACGGATAACATCATCGACAAAAGGTCGTAGTTCATCGGGTGTCTGCGTCGTAGCAACGCCAACCACCGACGCACCCGACGCTTTGCCCGCCTGAATACCCGTCATCGAATCTTCGAATACAACACTATCCGCTGGTTCTACGCCAAGTAGCTCCATCGCTTTCTGGTAGATTTCCGGATCAGGTTTCGGATGGCGAACCATACTTTCGTTCAACAACGTGTCGAAATAAGGTCGTAGGGCCAGCGCATCAACGATAAAATCCAGATTTTCTACCGGGGCTGATGTAGCCACAGCCGTGCGAATACCAGCCGCTTTCAACGCTTTCAAAAACTCGATCAGGCCAGGAACAGGCGTAATCGATGCCTGGTAAAGCTCCCGAAAGAGCGCTTCTTTCTCGTGGGCCAGCCGTATGGATTCTTCTGCACTAAGCGTCTGGCCCGCAAACAGGTGCGCTACAATATCGTTGTTGTGCTTTCCTGAAACGTACTGGACAAAGTCCTCGTCACTCAAGGTTTTGCCATAGCGCTGATAATACTCACGCCAGGCCAGGCGGTGATGTGGGTTAGTATCCACAATAACGCCATCCATGTCAAAAATTACTGCTTTCATAGTGTATGGTTAAGCAAAACCGTCGGGACATAAACCCTGAGTTATATCCAGTGCTTCGGGTTGCTATGTAAGACGATTAAAACAAATTGACAATTCGGGAAAGGCCCGCCGAAATAAGGAGCATGACGGCGACAAAACCCAAGCCGTAATATAACCCAAATCCTTCTGCAACGAAGCCGATGGTAGGCGGACCGGCTAAAAAGCCAATAAAGCTAAACGTTGCAAACGTGGCCAAACCGGCAGCGGGTGGGATTCCCGGTACGCGCATCGAAGCGGCATACAAGATTGGAGCACCAAGCGAACAACCGGCTCCCAAAATGGCAAAGCCAAGTAAAGCCGTTGATGGGAAAGGCAACGCAATCGCGACAAACAAGCCCAGAGCGGCTAGTACTCCGCCGATCTGCAACCAGCGTTTAGGGCCAATTTTAGGAATGATCGCATCACCCAGAAACCGGAAGCTCGTCATCATTAGTGAAAAACAGCCGAAGCCCAGCGCAGCAATCTGACTCGTAGCGCCGAGTGTTTCGCGCAGGTAAACCGCACTCCAGTCAAACGCAGCGCCTTCGCCCATAGCCAGAGCCAGACCGATCAGGATCATCAACAGCAAATCCAGATTTGGCTTAACGAACGATGAGCCCGCTTTCTCGCCGGTTTCCGTGCGGCTGCTCGACGGAATTTGAGCCAGCAAAGGCTGTAGACCGAATGTTAATAACAAGATCAGGGCCGACATGACCATAACGTGTATCGACGGCGAAATATGCATGGCAATAATCGCTCCGGCAATACCAGAACTAAGCAGACCACCCAGACTCCACATCCCGTGGCACGACGACATGATAACAATGCCCTGCGACCGTTCGAGGTTCGTAGCACTGGTATTCATCGCCACGTTGATCAGCGCTGCATTAAGACCCATCAGAAACAGCCCAATGGCCAGTAGCGTCGGATTGGGTGCGTGAACAGGAATCAGGACGGATAAAGCCAAACCAATGGCCGACCAGAAGCACGCCTTTGCTTCGCCCAGTTTAGAAATAACCCATCCCGACAACGGATTCATAATGAGCAGACCCAGTGGCATCGCAAACAGCATCAGTCCTAGTTCGGCCTCGGACAGATTCAGTTTTTGCTTGACGTAGGGAATATGAGCCACCCAGCTACCAAACAGGGCGCTATCGGAAGCGAAAACTAACCCGACGGCTAGTGCGTGCCGATTCAGAAAAAACGTCCGCAGATTGCGGACGAACGGATTTCGATGTTGTTTGTCGACCGAAACGATTGTATTCATAATGCAAAAATAGCCAACGTCTGTTGGCTATTTTGTTGATCTATTACCCGCAACTGATAGTCCATTGACTAGTTCAGCTCCGAATAACTTAATTCATTGTTAACCCGGTATTATTTTTAAGGTGGCCGACCATCGCCTTACGCAGCTTTTCAACCTTGGGTAACGAAACGCGCTGAATGTAGGGCTGATCGGGGTGAAGCGCAAAATAATTCTGGTGATAGTTTTCGGCGGGGTAGAAAACCTTGAAGGGTTCAACCTCCGTCACCACTTTTCCGCTGTAATGTTTGGATTCGTTAACCCGCTTGATAGCCGCGTCGATCTCTGTTTTTTCGGCGGGGGTGCGGTAAAAAACCATCGAACGATAATCGCGTCCTACGTCAGGGCCTTGCCGATTTAATGTCGTTGGATCGTGTCCCGCAAAGAAAGCATCCAGTAATTGCGGATAGGTGATTACTTTAGGATCGTAATAAACCTGTACAGACTCGGCATGGCCCGTCTGGTCGGTGCCGACTTGTTCGTAGGTCGGATTTTTAACCGTACCACCTGCGTAGCCTGAAACAACGTCATGAACACCTTTAAGCTGATTCATGCCTTCTTCCAACGCCCAGAAGCAGCCGCCGGCAAACGTGGCAACGGCTTCACCCGCTTTAGGAGCAGGCAGCTTGGCGGGTGCGTAATCTTTGGACTGGCCTTGCGCGCAACCTGCCAGGAGGAGTATATTCAGCGCCAATAAATGAATTCGTTTCATGCTGTTTACTGTTAGCACTCTGTTGTTTTATAAACGTTTAAAACGCTCGTGCGGTTTCTTTTGACCACCCCTTAACCAACAATTTTCGGCGGAAGAGCCATGAAGTTACAGTTCGAAAAAATAGAACCCGAAACCGGCAGTTCGTTCCGGGTGGTACATCATACTGAACCCGAAACGTGCCGGGTGTACTGGCATTATCATCCCGAATATGAGATTGTCTTTATCCCATTCGGTGATGGACAACGACGTGTCGGCACAAATCTGTCGCGCTACGAAGGAGGGGAGTTGGTTTTTATTGGCCCCAATCTACCTCACCTGAATTTCAGCTCGGGGAAAAAAGGGCAATTCGAGGAAATTGTCGTGCAGTTGCGCGATGACTTTCTGGGAGAAGCATTCCTGCAAAAGCCGGAACTGGCGAGTGTTCAGCGGTTGTTCGAGCGGGCCCATCGAGGATTGACGTTTGGTGAGGATACCAAACAAAAAGTTGGGCCGTGGCTGGCTCAATTGCCCGATCTGTTGCCTTTTGAGCGGTTGTTGATGCTGCTTCGAGTATTGCAGCAGTTAGCGGATGCGCCGGACGTGAAACCACTCCATGCCGATGGCGTCCAGTTTGACCTCAACCCCAAAGAGCAGGAGCGGATCAACCGGGTGTGTCGGTACGTTGAACAGCACTATGCGCGTGCCGTGGATGTTCGGGAAGTAGCTGATCTGGCCAGCCTGACTGTACCCGCCTTTTGCCGTTATTTCAAGCGCATGACCAATCTGACGTTTACCGATTTTTTGAACGAATACCGGGTTAATCAAGCTCAGCGGATGCTGCAATCGTCGCGGACCGTCGCCGACGTAGGGTTTGCCGTTGGCTTCAATAACCTTTCTCATTTCAACAAAACGTTCCGGGCGGTTACGGGACAGACGCCGAGCGCTTACCGAAAAGCGTTGGCCGGATAAGCAGCCGAATCAGGCCGTTATTGCATTCGAAAGAACGCTCAACTCATTATCTATGCAACGAATCATCACTGGCTTGCTTTTCCTTTCTGTCGTCGGTGCTTTTGTCGCGCCGGAACCTACGCCACAGTTCAAACGCTATTTTGTTGCTGCCGAAAGCTACGAATCCGTTGGGGTGTTCGACGTTGACAAAAACGACACGCTCGACCTCGTTTCGGGCGATTTCTGGTACGAAGGTCCTTCGTTTCGTCGTCGGCATCTGATTGGCAACGAAGCGCGCAAAGAAGAATATTACGACGATTTTTCAACCATTCCGCTCGACGTTAACGGTGATGGAAACCTGGATTTTGTAACGGGCGGCTGGTGGGGCGGCATACTGCGCTGGGTCGAAAACCCCGGTCCGGCTAAAAGCAAGAAAAATGAACCCTGGCCCGTTCACGAAATCGGTCCGGTTGGCAATGTTGAAACGACACGCGCCTGGGACATCGATGGTGACGGCGTTGTCGAGATCGTTCCGAACAATCCGGGGCATCCGTTGAAATACATCAAATTAACGAGCCCGGGGGTATTTAAGACGGTTACGGTAGCACCGACGCAAGGTCACGGCCTCGGATTCGGCGACGTGAACGGCGACGGTCGGGGTGATTTCATCGTGAGCGACGGCTGGCTGGAAGCCCCAACGAATAGAGAGGCTGGCAACTGGTCGTTACACAAAGAGTTTTCATTCGGTTCGGCCAGCGTACCGATTGTCGTTGCGGACGTGAACGGTGATCGGCTAAACGATCTTATCGTCGGTCAGGCACACGGCTATGGCCTGCACTGGTATGAACAAATCCGTGATGGAAATGGAAAACGAGCCTGGACCAAACACCTGATCGATGACAAAAACTCGCAGTACCATTGTCTGGAATGGATGGACATCACGGGTGATGGCCGACCCGACCTGGTTACAGGCAAGCGTTTCCGGGCGCACAACGACAACGACCCCGGCACAGAAGATCCCGTTGGTCTATATTATTTTACGTGGAATGCTACCCAAAAGCGCTTTGAAAAACACGACATAGCGTACGGACCGGCGGGGGGTGGCAAAGGAACGGGCATTTATTTCGCCGTCGTCGATTTGCACAAAAAAGGCCGTAAAGACATTGTCGTGGCCGGTAAGGACGGATTAGTAGTATTTTTTAATGAGGGAGCACAAAAAAAATAATCACACTTAGTCGATCAATCTAGGAGTTTTATGTATTTTTATCATTCGTAACAGTTACAGGAACCTAGAAATCACTTTTTTATGCAGCGTGCTCAGTTAAAAGAATTCTACGGCTACGGCTTGATTTTGCTGGTGTTAGCAGCCGTTCAGATCTACTCCATTTATGTCGCTAACACGACGGATGTATCGCTTACCTGGAAGCACTACCTTGGTTTTGGCGCGACGGTTCTGGCGGGTATCTTGTGGGCATTTCGTAAGCCTCAATATCTTTTTTACGCCCTGGGCCTGACGTTTGTTTTGGGCTATGAAAATCTGCTGGGCTTCACGCCAACGCTCGATTTTACATCAACGAACTATTATTTCAACAACACAGCTCTGCCTGTATCGTATCAGGACTTCTCTATGTACATGCTGCTGATCTGGGCTTACGTAGCGAACAACCGCCTTCGTACAATGGCTCAATCGCTGTTTGTCAGAAGCAATTAGGTTGTCACTAACAAAAAGATGGGGGCCTGCTACCAGTAGCAGGCCCCCATCTTTTTTATGCTTGATACTAAGCGTTTAACGACCAACCGTTACGGTATTCGCGCTTAACAAACTGGTTCGCTTCGTCGAAGTTCGTGATCTTCATGTTTTTGCCATCCCAGGTTAGCTGTTTGCGACCGGGGTAGTTGAAGCCTTTTCCGTCCGACTTCTGCGTGCGTAGCATGTAGCTGCGGATAGCTAGGTTACCCATCAGAACGGATTCGGTCAGCGGACCAGCAAAATCGAACGACGAGGTAAGCGCTTTGTGCTCCTTACTGCCAAAGCCAGCCTTACACGCTTCAGTCCAGTAGACCTGGTGGCCGTTTTCGGGAAGCGCAACGCCGTTTGGTCCGCTTTTCGGTTTCGGTGCGGCTTCCTGCTTCTGACCATTTTTCGAGTAGAAGACCGGATCGTCGCCGTACATACCGCAGGCAATCATTCCTTTGTCGCCGATCATGAATACACCGTTTTCACCGTTCTCGGGGAAAGGCTCACCGGCGGGCATCATTTCGGGACGGAACGGACGGATACCACCATCAGACCAGGTCATCGTTACCGCCGACTTGTTTTTTGATGATGACGGAAATTTCAATTCTACCCGTGACGACGGTGGGCAACCTTCAGGGTTGTATTCGGGTGTCCAGTCTTTCAGGAATACCGCGCCAACGCTGGTTTCTACCTCGGTCGGATAGCCCAGACCAAGAACACGGAATGGAACATCCATGATGTGGCAACCGATGTCCCCCAGCGCGCCGGCACCGAAGTTCCACCAACCACGCCATTTGAAGGGGTGATATGCCGGGGTGTAGCCGACTTTCTGAGCTGGTCCGAGCCAGAGGTCCCAATCCAGATCGACGGGTGTTTCGGACGCGGGTTGCGGTACGGGAATGCCTTGTGGCCAAACCGGACGGTTTGTCCAGAGATGCACCGTATGCACCGTACCGAGCAGCCCTTTGTCAAACCATTCGACCATTTGTTTTTGCTGGGGGTTCGATGAACCCTGGTTACCCATCTGCGTCACCACTTTGTACTTACGCGCGGCTTCGGTAAGCATCCGTGCTTCGTAAATATTGTGGGTCATTGGTTTCTGAACGTACACGTGTTTGCCACGCTGCATAGCCGCCATAGCGACAACCGCGTGGGTGTGATCGGCCGTCGAAACCGTTACTGCGTCGATATTTTTACCTTCCTTATCGAGCATTTCGCGGAAATCCTTGTAGCGTTTAGCGTTCGGAAACTTCCCGAAGATTTCTTTAACGCGCGGAAGGCCCCAATCCACGTCGCATAGCGCAGACACGTTGTTGGCTCCGTTATTGAACGAGTTGTTTACATCACCAAACCCCTTGCCGCCGATACCTACCCCGGCAATATTGAGCTTATCGCTGGGAGCAATAAACCCTTTCCCGCCTAATACGTGGCGAGGAACGATCAAGAAGCTAGTTGCAGCCAAAGCACCAGCCTGAATGAATTGACGCCGTGACGTTACTCCCTTGTTGGGCGTCGGCGAATTCGAGCTGGGCGTTGAGTTATCTGGTTGATTCATAAAACGAGTGTTGAACTTATCCACTCTAGAAAAGCAGTAAGACTCGCTTATTTACCCCTTCCCTGCACGCTTTTTTGCTATAAGTTTAGGTTGGCATGAATAAACTCTAGTATGTCCAGTATCTTATTAGATATATTCTACTTGTAACTTCTTACGCTAGTCAAAATAAAAACACGGACGAATGGAGTTTGTACCGTTTCGTCCGCGTTTTTAGTGATCTATTCTATAAAATTATGCCGTTTGAGCCGAGTCAAACAAGGGAGCGTAATCATCGGAAAGGGTGCCTTTCAACTTATGTAGTTCGCCTTCCGTGACCATCCGTCCGAAAAGTTGCATAAACTGCTGGGTGTAACGCTGACCCGTTTCTTCGTCGGTATCAAGCTTATCAGCTACCCGCTGGTAAAACTCCGTTAGTTTGAATCGCTGTCCCTGATCGCGCTCTTCGGGACTAACCTCCCGAATAATGTCCAGCAGAGGACCGGGAAGCTGGGCGCCCAGGTTATCAGCCGCATTACCGGCCAGGTGTTCGGTAAGGGTGTGTAAAAATGCTCGTGTAATGTCGAGAACCTCGGTTTCGGTTTCTACGCCCAGCGTTTGCTTGGCCTCATGGATGAATTCTGGATATTGCATAACGTTGCTAGTTGTTTGACCGTTAACTGTTAGATAAAGGATGGGGTTTGAAAAGAATGGAAACAAACCAACCTGATAACTAGAAATAGTAGGATTAGCTTTGGTTTACGTCGGCCAGCCGGTGTTGGTTCGTCAATAACTGCTGAAACCACCGTCCTGACGCTTTTACGATGCGCTGTTGCGTGCGGAAATTAACGTAGACCAGCCCAAAACGAGGCCGATAGCCTTCGGCCCACTCAAAATTGTCCAGAAACGTCCAGGCGAAGTAGCCCGTGACAGGTAGCCCGTCGCGCTTGGCGCGTAGGATCTGGTATAAGTAGTTCTGATGGTACTCCAGCCGCGCGGTGTCGTTTACAGCGCCATTCTGCACCGTGTCGTAAAAGGCCGCTCCGCTTTCGGTAATGTGAATTTTTCGAACGCCCTCGTACTGACTGAATTGCTGAATAATGCGATACATGCTTTCGGGGTAAACTTCCCAACCCATTTCGGTAATGGTTGATACGTTGCGTCGGAGGGGCGACACCTGACTGGCCCACAGGTAAGGCATGAAGTACGAATGTTCGACCACCGCCCGGAAATAATGCTGCAAACCGACAAAATCGAAGTCGAAGGCAAGCCGTTCCATGTCGCCGGGTTTCGCTACTTTTTTGGCAATACCCGCCAGAAAGGGTAACTCCTTGGTTGGATAGCCTAGCCCAAGCGTGGGTTCAATAAAGAGTCGATTCATAAGCGCATCGACGCGAGCAGCCGCAGCTCCATCGCGGGTTGACGCCGTAAACGGATCAATCGGGGAGCACGAAAACGTTGTACCTACCTGAGCGTCAGGGACGTTTTGCCGGACAATGCGACCACCTTCGGCCTGGGCCAGCGCGGTATGGTGAATGACCGGCAACAGATTCCGGAAACTCCGCCGACCGGGTGCGTGCTGACCCGTGAAATAACCGAGTACCGAGAAGGCTAGTGGCTCGTTGAGGATAATCCAGTGCTTGACTTTATGGCCGAATGCCTTTGTGCAGACATCCGCAAATTCGGCGAACCAGTCAACGATGTTTCGATTGGGCCAGCCGCCTTTATTCTCCAACGCCTGGGGTAAGTCCCAGTGGTAAAGCGTAATCCAGGGTGTCATGCCCAGGGCCAGGCAGTGATCGATCAGTCGGTCATAAAAGGCGAGTCCTGCTTCGTTCAGGCGACCGCCCAGCTTAGGGCCAACACCATCGGGAAGAATGCGCGACCAGGATAAGGAGAACCGGAACGCATCGAAGCCTAGTTCTTTGTGCAGACGCAAGTCGGATTCGTAGCGGTCGTAGAATTCGCAGGCTACGTCGGCGGTTTCGCCCGTTTTTATTTTTCCTTTTTGCCGGCTAAACGTGTCCCAGACGCTGGGCGTGCGACCGTCGCGATCAACGGCTCCTTCGATCTGGTAGGCGGCTGTGGCGGTTCCCCAAACAAAGTCGGGGCCGAAGGTATGGCGATCAAAATCCGAATACTCGGTCAGTAGAGCAGTCACGTTGCTACGTAAAACAGTGAACAGGCGGCAGAGGCAGTGGACCGTCTGGAATACTCAAAAGTACGGGTCTGGCCGGAAAAGCAATTCGCCAGTCAGGTACATAACCAACCTGACTGGCGAATGTTGTTTTATCAATTTATGACCTAGCCTCTACGACCGAAGGGTGCGTTGCGTGGACCGGGCTGTTGTTGAGCGAATAATCGATCACGCTGAGCGGAGCTAAGCACGGCCAGCATATCCTGACGTTTGCGAAGCTGAAGCTGGCGGTATCCATCAGGCGTCAGTCGGGAAGTGGCGAACATGCGGTCGTAATTATCTTCGATTTTGTGCAGTTGCTTTTCCTGACGGCGGGATAGGCCCACGATTGCATCGATCCGATCAATTTTCAGGTCGTCCTGGCGCTGATCTCTGTCGTAGCGGGAGCCACCATATTGCGGACCACGATTATCGAAAGGCTGCGTATACACGCGTTGAGCCAACGTGATACCGGTTGAAAGAGCGAAGAAAGTAAGGGCGGCTGCGATTGTCTTTTTCATGGTCAGTAAGTGTTTATTTGTGCGTTACTGATTCTTAGAAGCTAATCGGTCCCCAGCGTTTAATCAGGGAGTAGGGCATACTGGCTGAATGCCGGTTTGACGTTGCTGAATCGCCTAAACCGGCTTCCGAACGGCTATACTGTTTTTGATTTTTCCTGCTTGCGATGGGCCATTGCCTGGGCGATGATACTGGCGACGATCAGTTGCAAAGCGTGATACATCATGATTGGCAACAAGGCTACACCCGCCACATTGCCCGGAAACAGCACATTGGCCATGACGCTACCCTGAACAAGCGATTTCTTTGATCCGCAAAACAAAGCGGTGATGCGGTCTTCGCGGCTAAAGTTCAATAGTTTCCCGATCAACGTGATGAATCCGAAGACCAGAAAAAACAGGCCGAGCAGGAGAGCGGCTAACCAGAGCAGATCGAGTGCCGAATAATTAGCGAACAGATTAAGCGTAAACGATTCGCAGAAGGCGGTGTAGACAATCAGGAGAATCGTAAACTGATCGAAATAACGCAGGGCCGTTTTATGTCGCTCGGCAAACCAGCCCAACCGACGATTGAGCAACAAGCCGAGAATAACCGGCACCATAACCTGTAAGGTCAACTTCCCGATGACACTACCCAGATCATACTGACCATTGGTGCTGGTCAGTAAAAAGCTCATCCACAAGGGTGTTATGAATACACCAATCAGACTGGAAATGCTGGCGTTGAAAATAGCCGCCGGTATGTTGCCCCCCGCGATAGAGACCATCACTACCGACGATGAAACGGTAGACGGAAGCGCGGCTACGTAAAAGATTCCTAACCAAAGCAGCTCCGTATCGGGTGTCATCAGCAAGGACCGAGCGCCCAGTACAATAGCCGGAAAAATAATGAATGTAGTCAGGTGAATAACCAGATGGAGTCGGTAATTGCGAAGTCCAGCCCGTAACTGGTCGAAATTCAGGCGTAGCCCGTAAAAGAAAAAGATGAGCGATACACCATAATTGGCCAAGGCTGACAAAGAAAGCGGTCCTTCCAGATTACCCGGTTCCGGCCAGATTTTGGCCAGACCAATCATAGCCAGTAAAGCAAGTATAAACCAGTCGAGCCCAACGCGGGCCAGTAACGTTCCCAGTGAAGTTTTAGCCATAGATAGTAGTAACTGGCTAAGGACAGGTTTCGTTTTAGTCGGTTATGTTTCTGGTCGTTTGGTAGAATGACTTATTACCGGATGCTGATAAACAGCGTTCCACGCCGGGCACAACTCGTATCCGGCGTGGAACGGCTACAAATCAATTCGTCCCAATTCGCAACAGGCTGCCGTTTTCGTAGATCAATTTGGAGCCATCGGCATAGCGTAGCTGGCTGGTGTGTGCCTGAAACCCACTTGGTATAGTGACCGTATGCTTCAACTCGGTAGTGTCATTCAACGACGGTATCCAGCCGCACGACCACACCTGTACGTCGTTCCAATTGCCGTTGCGTGTGGTAGTTAACACGTTGGGTGGTAGGTTCGACGGTAGACCGTTACCGGAGCCGTTAATCGTTATGGGTTCGCTGACTTCACCCGTTATGGCGGGCGACGTTGACTTTACGCGAAAGCGGTAGCGACCATTGGCCCAGCCGGGTAGATTGACGGGTAGAGGATTGGCTGTCCCTGTCGCCAGCGTTGCCAGATAACAGCCTGTTTCGCTTAAAATGTCAACCTGGTATTGGTTGTCTGCTCGCGTGGGTACGCGTGAAAAATAAGGTACCTGAACCTGCTGGCCGGGACTTGTCGTAAACGGAAATACGTAGCCCGTTGTGAGCAAAATGGTGCGGTTCGGCAGTGAGGGCTGCGTGTTCGCAAAATAGGTGGGGGGAAGCGACTGACTCCACACATCGACCAGCGACGGGCAATCATCGGAATCGAAGTGGAGGTGAAAATAATCGCCTTTGCGGTAAATGGGGTAAATCATGCCGTCGGTGGCAGGACCTGCCCAGTTATTCGGCTGGCTTGCCAGCGTATTCTGCGCTGCGATAATATTCGGATCGGTTTCGTGGTTGTTGTATTCGCTGCCGAGCGTAGCCGGAATGTAACTAACCCGCGAGACAACCCAGCTTAACTTGCCGAACCCCATCTGCGCCCGCGATTTGTCGATAACCGTACCAATGTTATTGACATAATCATTGTACGACTGGTAGTAATTATCGCCTTCACCCTGATGCCACAAAACCGCTCGTACTCCGGTCCGTTTCAGGTAATGCAGAATGGTAGCACCCAAAAGCCGGTAAGGCATATTGTTTGATAAACTTCCCCAGCTTTCTTCGCCGTTGGCCGTGCGGACCCAATGTTTAGAATTTGTGGCAGGGTAAGAAGCGCCGTAAAACATAACCGGTATGTTGTGTTGAGCAACCAGTCGGTCGCCTAGTGCACCCCAGAGATACAGGTAAGCGCCCGGAAACATACCCGTATTGTTGAGACCGCTTGATAAATCGGCGTGGCTGACCGCAAAAGGCAACGCATTTTCGGAGAACTGCCCGGCCTGACCAGTCCAGTAATTGATGATCGAAACCCGATCGTCATTGGCCTGTCCGCTGTAGCAATTGACACCCCAGGAATTTGACTGGCCAGCCGTGACAAATACCTCACCAACCCCAACCCGATCCATGTTGGTAGACGCTAGTTCGGTATCGCCCGCATAGGCTTTTACCTCCAGGTTGTACCATCCGCCCGTCACACCAGTAAACGTACCCTGAAATACGCCATTGCTGGGCGCATTGTCGAGTACAACCCAGCCGGTAGGGTTACCGCCCTGACGAACCGTTAACTGCGCCCGAATTTGTGTGGCATTGGTTGGGCATTGACCCGTCACGGGCACATTGGCCCGGTTGTCATTATCACGTTGAAGAACGAGTCGGCTCGTTGGAAACGTGATTTCCAGTTGTGCATACAGGTTGGGTAAGAAAAGGAAAAAACAAAGACATGTTTTTAGTGGATAGCGAAAAAAGTACATGATTAATGGATAGTGTGGTTACCTAATAGCGAACATAGTGAATATAATCAATGCAAAGCAGAATGCATCTTTCTATTCATAGGATCTCTCTACTTGCTGTGACCCAAAAAATGCGAAAACTGTTGCTTAATACGGATCAATTAGTTGCAAAAAACAGGAATGGCGGGTGCTATTGAAAGATGAATTGAGCCTATATCAGTTGATTACGAGAACGTTAGTGGATGCCGTGGAGATCCGTGATGGGCATAACGAAACAGTCTCTCTGTCCACCGTTACGCTAAGACGGTGGACAGAGAGACTGTACGAGAAGTCCTGACAAACTTGTTGTCGATGGCTATTTTTTGAAAGCCAGTGCCTTTACTGGTCTGATGCGGCTGATAATAAACGTCGGCATCCAGAGTACAACAGCAATCAACAGAAGCGTTGCTGCATTCAGGGCCAGAATAGTTGACCAGTCCCAGACAATCGGGACATAATTCATGAAGTAATTTTTCGGATCGAGCGGGATTAGCTTAAACCGGTCCTGAATAAAGCAAAGGCCAAGGCCGACGGCATTGCCAATGAGTAAGCCCCAGCCGACCATATTTAGACCGACGAATAAAAACATTCGTCGGATAATTGAATCGGGACTACCCAGGGCTTTCAGAAGACCAATCATGGGCGTTCGTTCCATCATCAGTACCAGCAATACCGACACCATATTGAAGGACGCCACAAAGGTGATCAGGGCTAGCAGAATGACCATGTTGCGGTCGAGAAGCACCATCCAGTCGAAGAGCGGGCGGTACTGATCGGTTACGCGCGTGAGCCGCATGTCGGGCGTCATCACGTCGAAAATCGTGTTGGCCGTGGCATCCAGCCGGTTAAAATCGTTGACGAAGATCTCGTAACTACCGACCGAGTCGGGACCCCATTTGTTCAGGCGTTGAATAAGCCGGATGTCTCCCAGAGCAATAGTCTTGTCTACCTCTTCCAGCCCCGTTTCATAAATGCCGACCACCGTCATTTTGCGGGCGCGTGGCGGATTGCCCAAAAAATACAGCGGAATGCTTTCGCCCACGTTGACTTTCAACTGATTGGCCATGTACTGACTGATCAGTAATTGGGTAGAACCCGTTCCGGTGTCGGCACCAACGGTTGGTACCGTGCCCGCTACGAGCGAACCATTGAACAGATTCCAGTTGTAATCGCGTCCTACACCTTTCAGAATAACGCCGGTCAGTTCGTCACTGGTCTTTAAAATTCCGGCTTTCAGCGCAACGCCCTGAATATGCTGCACACCAGGAGTCTGGGTACTATCCTGATAAAGTTTTGTGTCGAGGGATAAAGGCGTTTCCTGGTAGGAATTATTGTTCGTGAATTTACTAACCTGTAAATGCGCCCCGAACAGAAAAATTTTCTGCTGAATGGTGTTCTTAAAGCCAAATAGCACCGAAAAGGCGACAATCAGGATGGCTAGGCCAAGGGCGATGCTGATGATGCCAACGCGGGTGACAGTAGCCGAGAAACTACCCTCGGGTGCATGACGGACCTTGCGGGCCAGAAAAATGGGGACGTTCAAAACGGGTTTCTGTTTAGAGTTTGTGCGGTTGCCCGCCGGGGTTTACGGATGCCTGTAAGCAGTTAACAGTGTTAACGGAAGCAGGAAAGCCGTTTCTGACCCGTGCCAACGAGTACGTTACCGATTAATAAGACGCTATTTTAATGAATAGTTTTGGTGCTCAATGTAACTACAAAGCTAACGGACAAGTCGATGAACTGTCACAAAAATTGAGCAGGAATCTTCGCCGGTTGGATTCGAAACGCCTTGCTATCCCAAAGGAAGCCTTGAAACAGCGTACTTGCCTAAGTGTCTTTCCTGCTACTGCCTGTTTTTATTGATGGGCAAAAAGTATGAGTTTTGCATATCTTGCTCTTAACGCACAACTATGATTTCGTTACGTAATCTGTTCTTCTTTGCCTGTTGTCTGGTCGTTTTTGCCTGCCAGGGTCAAACGAATCAAAAAGCGCCCGGCTCATCGGATATTCAAACCGGAGCTGACCAAATGGCGCTTTATCTGCCCGCCTTACAAGGCAAACGCGTGGGTATGGTTGTCAATCATACATCGCGGATTGGTAAAACCCATCTGGTCGATAGCTTGATTGCACGCGGGGTGACTGTGAAAACCATCTTTGCGCCGGAGCATGGATTTCGGGGAGAGGCCACCGATGGCGAAAAAATCAGCAACAGCCGTGACCCGCGCACCGGCGTTTTTATAACGTCTTTATACGGTCGGAACAACAAGCCAACGCCCGCTCAAATGGATTCGCTGGATGTTGTCATCTTCGATATTCAGGACGTAGGAACGCGGTTTTACACGTACATCAGCACCATGCATTACGTTATGGAAGCCTGCGCCGAAAACAATAAACCGCTGATTATTCTTGATCGCCCTAACCCAAACGGCCACTACATCGACGGTCCGGTGCTTGATCCGAAGTTTAAGTCGTTTGTGGGTATGCATCCGATCCCGGTGGTTCACGGCCTGACCGTTGGTGAGCTGGCGCGGATGATCAACGGGGAAGGCTGGCTGGCCGGTCGGAAAACGTGTCCGCTGACCGTAGTGCCCGTCAAAAACTACACACACCAGACGCCCTATGTACTGCCGGTTCGGCCTTCGCCCAATCTGCCCAATCAACAGGCTGTGTTGTTGTATCCATCGCTTTGTTTTTTCGAAGGAACGGTCGTGAGTGTAGGCCGGGGAACGGACAAGCAGTTTCAAGTGATTGGCTCGCCCTACACCAAGTACGGACCTTACACGTTTACACCGGTTGACAAGCCCGGCGCGATCAATCCGCCGATGGAAGGACAACTTTGTTACGGGATAGACTTATCGACAGTTGCCATCTCGAAGAAGGAAATGATGCTTAATTATTTCTTTGACTTCTTCAAAGGGGCTAGTGATAAAAGTAAGTTTTTCCTGGCCAACAACGGTATCGACCGCCTGGCGGGTACTGACCAGCTACGGTTGCAGATGATCGCAGGCGTGTCCGAAGCCAAGATCCGGGCAAGCTGGCGACCGGCGCTGGGCGCTTACAAGATAACCCGCGCCAAGTATTTGTTATATCCATAAATTTTTTTGACAGGGTTTACACGATTGACAGGATGATCAGCCGGGCCACCGGGCGGATTTTTGGCTTCAGCTCATCTTGTCAATCCTGTCAGGCAATACACATTAGAGACGTAGTATTTCTGAGCTGTAGAATCCTGTTCATCTTGTTCATCCTGTCCGAAAAGAATACTTTCGGTAAAGGTTGTCTCAAAAAATGCCCTAACTTTGCATTTTGGAGACCCCTCATGGCCACTGAACAGATTCTTATTCTGGATTTTGGTTCACAGTACACCCAACTTATTGCCCGCCGGGTGCGTGAACTGAACGTTTACTGCGAAATCCATCCGTACAATCACATTCCAACGATTACCCCCAATATCAAGGGCATCATTCTTTCGGGAAGTCCATCGTCTGTCCGCGACGCCGATGCGCCCGAAGTTCATCTAGCGGCCTTCCGCCACAAAATGCCGGTCCTTGGCGTATGCTACGGGGCTCAGTTGCTGGCTCATACGAGCGGTGGCGAGGTGCAGGCGTCTGCGATTCGGGAGTATGGCCGGGCTAAACTAGGCACCGTCAACACCGACAACACGCTGATGCAGGGCATCGACCCGCATTCGCAGGTTTGGATGTCGCACGCTGACACGATCACCAACGTTCCTGATAACTTTAATATCATTGCCTCAACCGATACCGTTCGCGTAGCGGCTTTTCAGGTTGAAGGTGAAGAAACGTACGGCATTCAATTTCACCCCGAAGTGACGCATTCGCTCCAGGGAAAAATCTTGCTTCAAAACTTCGTTGTTGACATTTGCGGCTGTTCGCAAGACTGGACAGCGGAGTCATTCGTCGAAACGACGGTCGCTCAGTTGAAAGAAAAAATCGGTAACGATAAGGTCGTGCTGGGACTATCCGGCGGGGTCGATTCGTCCGTAGCGGCTGTACTGATTCATCAGGCGATTGGAGCTAATCTGTATTGCATCTTCGTCGATAATGGCGTATTGCGGAAAGACGAGTTCGCTGGCGTATTGGAATCGTACAAAACGCTCGGCTTGAACGTCAAAGGTGTTGATGCGAAAGATCAGTTTTACACGGCTCTCGCTGGCCTGACCGATCCCGAAGCCAAACGGAAAGCTATCGGCAAAACGTTTATCGACGTATTTGACCACGAAGCGCACTTGATCGAAGGTGTATCGTGGTTAGGGCAGGGTACTATTTATCCCGACGTCATTGAGTCGGTTTCGGTAAAAGGACCTTCGGCAACGATCAAATCGCACCACAACGTAGGCGGTTTACCCGATTTCATGAAGCTGAAAGTGGTAGAGCCGCTCAATACGCTCTTTAAAGACGAGGTTCGGGCCGTAGGGCGGACGATGGGTTTGCCGGAGTACATTCTGGGACGCCATCCATTCCCCGGTCCCGGTCTGGCTATTCGTATCCTGGGTGACATTACTCCCGAGAAAGTTGAGATTCTTCAGCAGGTGGACGCCCTGTTTATCGACGGTCTGAAGCGTGAAGGACTGTACGACAAGGTTTGGCAGGCGGGTGCTATCCTGCTGCCGGTGCAGTCGGTTGGCGTTATGGGTGATGAGCGTACGTACGAACGCGTCGTTGCTCTCCGGGCTGTAACGAGTGTGGATGGGATGACCGCCGATTGGGCGCACCTACCGTATGAGTTCCTCGCCGATATTTCGAACGAAATTATCAACCGGGTTAAAGGCGTTAACCGGGTTGTTTACGATATCTCTTCGAAACCACCCGCTACTATTGAGTGGGAATAATACCGTTTCTTAGACGATCAGATGATAACAGAATGCCCGGTGCGAGAGTACCGGGCGTTTGTGTTTTAAAGGTTTTTCAAAAAGGTATTTCGAGCGCTAATTCGTTTGGTCAATGAACGTATGAGTCGAAGAATCAGTCGCTAATCGGTTTTTTAATCGATAATTAGTCTAAATAATGTAAATTGCAACCGTAATTTGCGGTTGACCTATTCGGTACTGCCTTCGAAAAGCGACAACTCAGGTAGCGGATTTCGATAAGTACAAAAGAAATAGGCTGGTTATTTACAGGCTGAAAGAGTTTGAGTAGCAGCCGCATCCAAGAATAGGCACTGGTAAGCGCCAACGAAACGGTGTTGTCGCAGGCAGATGATTCGGGGGCGTGTCACGCTGTTTGCGACAACAAACCGATTGGTAAATAAACTTTATAACGGCTGAATGAGTCGACGATGACGGTAAAAAAACTGGTTGGAAAGCTGCACCTCTGGCTCGGCATGGCGTCCGGGCTGATTGTATTTGTCATTAGCCTCACGGGATGTATTCTTGCTTTTGAGCAGGAGATCAAAAATGCTACCGAGCCTTACCGGTTTATTCAGACTCCGGCCAATGGAAAGTTGTTACCGCCGTCGGTACTCAAAGCAAAGGCAGAAGCCGCGCTGCCGCGTAAGACCGCCAATGGTGTTTTGTACGAAGCCGCCGGGCGAAGTGCTACCGTTGGCTTCTATAATTTCGACCCGGAGTTTTATTACGTGGTGTACATCAACCCCTACACGGGTGAAATTCTGAAAGTATGGGATGAGGACGAAGACTTTTTCCATTTCATCCTGCACGGACATTACTATTTATGGTTACCCGAAAAGGTGGGTCAGCCTGTAGTGGCATCGGCTACGCTTATTTTCCTGGTGTTACTGATTAGTGGCCTAGTGCTTTGGTGGCCCAAGAACAAAAGTGCGGCTAAACAGCGATTCAACGTCAAGTGGAACGCTGCTTGGCGTCGGAAGAATTACGATCTGCACAACGTATTGGGTTTTTACGTGATGGTTGTCGGGCTGGTTTTTGCGGTAACTGGTTTGGTGTGGGGGTTTCAGTGGTTTTCGAAAGCGATGTACCGCGCTACGGGCGGGACTGGATCGGCTGAGTATATCATACCACCTTCTGACTCGACCGCTACACCAGTTGTATCGTCGGTGGCTACCGGAGTGGACCGTATCTGGTTGAAACTACGCCGGGAAAATCCAACGCAGCAAGGCATAAATCTGTCTTTCCCCAAACTGCCCAATGAGTCTATTTATTCGTATGTCAACTATCGACCGGGCACGTATTACAAAGTAGACTACCATTACTTCGATCAGCGTACTTTAAAAGAACTATCGGTTGACAGTCCCTACAGCGGTAACTACGCCGATGCTACGTTTGCTAACAAGTTCCGGCGCATGAATTATGATCTTCACATTGGCGCAATTTGGGGGTTGCCGGGTAAAATTCTGGCGTTTTGTGCAAGCCTGATCTGCGCTAGTCTGCCCGTAACAGGCTTCCTGGTCTGGTGGGGACGGCGAACCAAAAAACGCCCCGTCAAACGGGTTGTTGCCAGGCCGGTAGCCGTTGGTAGTCAGCTGTGAGAAAGTGGTTGAAAAATTACGGGCCTGTTCAGAAATTAACCTTAAATTTTCTCAACTTTAGCTCTTACTTCTAACCGTTTTCTACAATGACAACAAAGTACATTAGCCGAGTAATGATGCTGGCCCTGGCAGGCGTCTTACTAACAATGGTTTCGTGGGCACAAGGCGACAAAGCCAATCGTCCCAGTCCACCTGCTACAGCCAGCGGAAAAATAAAAGACGCCACAATTACCATCAACTACGGCAGTCCATCGGTCAAAGGGCGTCAGGTCTGGGACCCTAGCGGTACACTGGCTCCTTATGGCAAAGTATGGCGGGCCGGTGCCAACGAAGCCACTACTTTCGAAACAGATAAAGCCATCAAGGTAGAGGGCAAAGAGCTACCCGCCGGTAAGTATGGCTTTTTCGCGATTCCCGGCGAAAAGGAGTGGACCATTATTTTCAATAAAGTAGCGAACCAGTGGGGCGCTTTCAAATACGATCAGGCTCAGGATCAGTTGCGCGTAACAGCCAAGCCGAAAAAATCGGCCCAAATGAATGAACGGCTGGCATACGACGTAACGAATCAGGCGGTCGTGCTAAAATGGGAGAATGTAGAGGTTCCAATTGCTGTTCAGTAACTCGTTCGTTTTATTCAAGCCCCCAACGTCATTGGCCTAGTCAATCGTTGGGGGCTTTCGTATGTGAGGAGTTGACTATTAGGCGATGGGCTCGTCAAGGATTAGCTCTTTGTCAAGGCCGCACCGCTCCATAAACTCGTTTGTAAACACCGCTCGTGTAGGCGCATCCAGTAAGTGTTGACGGGCCACTATCCAGTCGTCAACGGCTTTATTGCCGTACTGCCGCCGAACGCGGTCTCCGTCTAGGTTGAAGTTGACTTTGCCCCAATGTTGGGTATAGGGTATGTCCAACGTTTCAAGACGGGTCCAGATTCGTTGGAGAAATTGCCTTGTTAATGAAGATTCAACACCGTCTAACTCCAATACGCAGGTTATCGGAAAGCGCGTGAACCCTAGCGTTGCGGGCGTTCGTTTCACCCAGCGTAGACCCATAACACCCGGAAAAGCCGACTGCGCATTCATGGCAATGATTTCTTCAAGAACGCGTGGACTATCGTTGGAATCAATGCCGATTGCCGCGCTTGACGCCTTGCCGCGAACGTTGGTGTTGCCAAAGAAGTCACGCATTGTGCCAACCCAACCATCGGTGTCTTCCAGCGCCTGTGGGTACAAGGCGTTGACTAGTGCAGGAACCAGTTTGCGGGGTGTAAGCCGATCTAACAGGGTTTGGATTAATCCCATCGTATCGTCGCCGTAAATAAAGCCCGGCTTTGGAGGAGGGGGGGCTGCGGCAATGGGCTTTGTCCGATGTTTATACAGAATTCGAACAAAGGGGCCACGCGTTGCATCGGCTCCGGATGGATCGAACTGGTGTGGGTTAACAATGAGTTGAAAATGATACGGTTTTGCATCGGCTGTTGCGGCAGGCAGGCGAAGTATAGTGGCGATTCCGGAAAAATCGCAATCGGTCATCGCTTTTTTCAGACCGTCAGTATAGGCTACGCTCTTAGCACTGTACGATTTTAGCCAGAACAAATCGTCTGTTTCGAGCATGATGCCGTGCACAAAACCGAATGACCCGAAGCTGACCACTGCCGCATTGAACAGGTCATCGTCACGAATGACTTCCGTTACGGCCAGCAGATCGGTAAATGGCTTTCCGGCTACGGGATAGGACTGACGCTCAAGCCAAACGTGCTTGTTAGGGCCGCAAACAATATGCAAGCCGACAATGGCGTCGTGCACTGCACCGTAGTCAAAAGCTGCCCCGTGCGTACCGGTCGCTGTTGCTCCGGCAATAGTTTGCCCATTGCTGGCACCCGAAGCGCGGATTGACTTGTTCCGGGCTTCCAGCAATTGCTCCAGAATATGAACCGTTGTGCCGCATTCGGTGAAAAAGAGATTATCCGCTGATTGGCCCGCAGCCAGGTAGGCCGGCGCGACGGATGTGTTTCGAATCGCAAAAGTTTGCATAAGCGCGTCGGTATCGACCATGCCTCCATTGGTAACACCAACCTTAGCGAACGACCAGTTCTTGCCGATGGCGCGGAGTCGAATCTTATTGTCAATCGCGTGTTTGATCAGCCACTGAAAGTTAGCTGTCGTCTGCCGGTATTCGGACTTGCTGTCGGGCAGTCCACTCGGAATGGTTAGTTTGAAGGAAGCACCCGCTGTAAGTGGCTGCGTAAAATTTTCGTGGCGATTCGTCACCTCAGACACCACAAGTTGTTGAAGACCATTGGGTAATCTCATCGTTCTGAATGGGTTAGTACGGTTAGATCGAGTCAGTCTTAGGAACGTAGGGTGCACAACACCAGGTAACCTGTCGTTTGTTGACAATGCCCAGCGTAACAGTTGAAAGCAGGTAGTGCGCAAACGTAGATTTAACCGTTACCCCGTTGAGGTGATTAGACCGTTGATCGCAGGGTGGTTTGATGTCGGTTGGTTGCTTTAGACCCCAGAAAAAAGCTGTTATGGTTTTCTGCGTGTACGTGACATTCGCTGGTGTATCACAGTCAGACTCCGTAGCTACCCGCGTAGTTATACAACCTGGCAAAACAGGCGCTATCAGCAACAGGACTAGCCCTGTAGACAGACGACGTATTCGATTGTCTGATCGGAATAATAAAGTTGTTTTCATCGAGAGGCAGGGTTGAATAAAGAATTGGTCGGAAAAGAAGAAAATAGCGTAACATATTGGTTAAGTCCTTGAGGGAACGGTAAAAACAAAACGACGAAGCCCTCACCAGTTGGGAGGGCTTCGTCGTTTTACTGCCTTATGTAGAGTGGATGAATCTAGCTAATTTTCAGCGCGTCTTCGGCTTTGTTAATGCCCGATTTCGCTGCGTCTGCGGCATCATCTACTTTATTGTTGTAAGCGTTTTTGTTCTGATTGTAGGATGAGTTTGCCTCTTCCTTATATTGGTCGAACTTCTGATCCGCCTGATTTTTGTATTGATCTACTTTGTCTTGAGCGGTACCAACCAGATTATCGATTTGCGATTTTACCTGAGCAACGCCTTCGTCCCACTGGTTTTGCAGATCGTTAACTTGCTGAGATAGCTTGTCGCGGGTTTCTTTACCACTGCGGGGAGCCGTCAGATAACCGATGGCAAGTCCTGTTAATACTCCTTTTAAAAAACTCATGATCTTGGTTGTTTTAGATTGTTCTGGGATTGCTTATCGTGTATAAAAACTATGCCAAGAAGACTATTTTAGTGATAAGTGTTTGATTTTTAGAATTTTAAAGGCTGCCGTGTTTTGCTCATAGAAAGTTGTTCGTAAAGATCATGAGTAGTTTATTCCACAAGATAGTAGCTATTGATGGGCGCGGACTAGGCACGGTAGTACAAACATAAAAAATGCCGGTTAGCTACTGATACGTAACTAACCGGCAAGAAAAAAGCTCGGCAGGTAATTAACGGTTTTCGTTGATTACTTCCCGAATGTCATTAATAATCTTACCCGCTAAATGATCGGCAGTTGCGAGGGTATCAGATTCCGAGTAGATGCGAATGATAGGCTCTGTATTTGACTTGCGTAGGTGCACCCATTCTTTGTCAAATTCGATCTTAACCCCGTCGATGGTGTTGATTGGATTCCTGGCGTATTTAGCCTGAATTCGTTCCAATACCGCATCGACGTTAATGTCGGGCGTCAGTTCGATCTTGTTTTTCGAGATGTAATAATTTGGGTAGGTACGGCGCAGCATTGACGCCGACTTGCCAAATTTGGCCAGATGAGTCAGGAACAGCGCAATGCCAACCAACGCGTCGCGACCGTAATGAATGTCAGGATAGATAATTCCACCATTCCCTTCGCCACCGATAACAGCGTCATTTTCCTTCATCATCTCAACCACGTTGACCTCGCCAACCGCCGAAGCAAAATGCTGACCGCCATGCTTACGGGTTATGTCGCGTAGGGCTACTGTGCTCGATAGATTCGATACGGTGTTGCCGGGCTTGCTTTTAAGAACATAGTCCGATACGGCAACCAACGTGTACTCCTCGCCAAAAGGTGAGCCGTCTTCGCAGATCAGGGCTAACCGATCTACATCGGGATCGACAACAATTCCAAGATCCGCGTTGCCTTTCTCCATCTCCTTGATGATATCGCGCAGGTTTTCGGGGAGCGGTTCGGGGTTGTGCGCAAAATGACCCGTTGGTTCGCAGTGCAACCGGGTGATTTTCTCAACGCCCAGCGCTTCCAGCAGCATTGGTACCGCAATACCACCGGTCGAATTAACGGCATCGACAACAATCCGGAAGTTACGGGCAGCAATAGCGGCACGGTCGACCAGAGGAAGCGCTAGAATCAGATCAATATGCTTTTGTAGCCAGGTTGTATCAGTGCGATACTGTCCTAGTTTACGTACCTCGGCAAAATCAATGGCCTCAGCTTCGGCAATGGCCAGTACTTCGGCCCCGTCCGTTGCGGAGATGAACTCACCCGCTTCATTCAGCAGCTTAAGCGCATTCCACTGGATCGGGTTATGGCTAGCCGTTAAAATAATGCCGCCCGCAGCGCCTTCGGCCGGTACAGCAAGCTCAACGGTTGGCGTGGTTGACAGGCCCAGATCGATTACGTCAAGTCCTAATCCCTGTAACGTCGCCGTTACCAGCTTCGACACCATTTCGCCCGATAGTCGGCCATCGCGGCCTATCACCACGGTTTTTTTCTCCGTGTTGCGTTGCCGGAGCCACTGCCCGAAAGCAGCCGCAAATTTAACCACATCCAAAGGCGTCAGTCCGTTTCCGCTGCGCCCCCCAATCGTTCCTCGTATCCCGGAAATAGACTTAATTAATGCCACGTGAAGGGTCTGCTAAAATTCTGAAAAGTCCGCAAAGATAGGTTGCTTGGCGCAAGGGAAAATGATCTAAGCCGGAAAAACTTTGTGGTCCCGTTTCTTTCTTCATACGTTCAGGCGAATACCAATTCGGCACGTAAGTGTGAATTAGCCTGGCCAATAAACGTACCACTGATCGGAGCGGCTAGTTCGGGCTTAGCCGTTGAGGTTAAAAAGATATGTCGATTGCTTACCACCGATCCTTCCGTTGGGTCAAAACCACGCCATCCAGCACCCGGTAAGTACACTTCAGCCCAGGCATGTAGCTGGTGCTCTTGCTGGGGGTTGCCGAACAAATAACCGCTCACAAATCGGGCTGCAATGCCCAGGCTTCGGCAGGCTGCCATAAAAAGCGTGGTATAATCCCGGCAGGAACCTTTACGGAGCGTCAGCGTTTGTTCGGGCGGAAATGGTGCGCCTACTTCCCGGATCTCATACGTAAACTCCCGAATCGCCTGATTGAGCGCTATTAGAAAATTGATCGTCTGCCAGCCCGCCTTAGCCGCCAGCTGTTTGGCCCAGTCTTCAATGCGGTGCGTTACGCCAGTTCGTTCCAGATAAGGCTGCAACAGGTCCTGCTCGTATTTGGGGTAGCGGAACGGTACCCGCTGCGTCTCGAACGGAAACAGCACAAAGTCGAACGAGTTAAACTCGTCGGATTGGAGCGTGATTTCGGCCGTAACCTGTAGGCGGTTGGTCGGGTGGCTAAAGTAAGCCAGTTGCTGCACATTGCCCTCCACATCAACGTTCCGGACCGCTCGCGACGGCTTGGGCTCAATGGTCAGGCTGTAGTCGAGCAAACGCTGGTAAGGGTACGTCCGGGGGTAGAGATACAGCGTTTGCGGGCCGAGGGCAACCGGGATGTCATAAGTATACTCAGATTCGTGCCGGACGTGAAGATGCATAGGATAAAAGCAATTGATGGTGTAGCCTGTATACTGTTTTTGACGGCAGACACCCGCCGTCAAAAACATCACACATTTTTGACCGAACGTACTTTATCAAAGATTGGGTTCATCCAATCACTGGGCAATTTTCGGACTGAGTTGCTTAACAAAGCGCTCCACTGGTGAGACACCTCGTCCATATCTTCTTTCTCCAGGCGGTATTCCGTCATGTGAAAGCTGTCCTTTGGGTAAATGACGACATCCAGCGGGTAATCAACATCGTTGGCGCTGACGCGGGTGGCATCAAAAGCCAGAAAACCAATCTTCAGCGCTTCCTGTAAGTTGGTTTCGTAGGATAAGTTTCTGAATAGCAATGGTTTGCCGTAGCCCGAATTACCAATTATTTTAAACGGAGAGCCCTGGTCAACTTCAACCCAATTTCCTTCAGGGTACAGCATGAAGAGTTTGTGCTCTTCGTCATCTTCCAGCTGACCGCCGACAATCGCATTCAAATTGAAGTTTAAGCCGCTGGCTACAATGGATGCCTTGTCTTCCTGAGCCACCCGTTTGACCTGTTCGCCAAATGCGTTGACCGCTTTGTAGAGTTTGTTAAAGGAGCGGTCCTGCTCCGAAATTACTTCTTTAAAGTAAGTAATGGCTTTATCGCGTACGGAACGAAGTCCCGAAGTCATGATGAACAACGAGTGATTTTCAACTTCGTGGACCGAAATCTTTCGATTAGAAGACACCTCCGAACCAGAGGTCAACCGTCTATCGGCGATGGCAACGAGACCTGACGCGACTTTAATTCCTAAACAATAAGTCATTCTGCACAGTGGGAAAAGCAGGTACTAAACCCAACAAATATACGGGTTGACACCAGTTTTGTTTGACGTATAGACTGGTTTTCTATAAAACTGGCTTATTTATTTGGGGTACGGTTCTCGGAAGAGCGAGTATCGTTGCCGTTTACTTTACGCAGGTCTGGCTCCGACTGTGATTCATCAATTGGGCTAGAAATGCTCGCTATCCGGCCTCCTGACGCGCTGGTCGAACGCAAATCGGCCCTGGCGGTGTCATCTTCGCCATTGGTTGTGCCATTGCCGGGGGTGCTGTCCGGATCGGGCTGGTCTGCGGCCAGGATTTGAGCCGCATTGGTGAGCGTACCCTTGCCTGTGACCGTGGCCCTAAAGGATAAACTGGCGGTTTGACCAGCGGCTAACTGACTGATAACACCCGTCACGGCGGTGCCACTGGCGATCATACCTGTGCTGGATGAGAGAAATTGCAAACCGGCGGGCAGATCGTTTCTGATTCTGATATTGGTAGCATTCAACCCTCCCTGGTTGAAAACTTTAAGGGTAATGGTTACGGGCTGTCCCTGGCTGGCGTAACGCTGACTAAGCTCCATCGTCAAACTCAGGTCCGCCTTGCTGGAGTCGGGTGCGGGTTGATTGCCCTGAACAGTCGGTAAAGCCTTCTGGTTCGGGTTGGGTGACGCGAACAACGAAAGCGTATTTGCTGCCGAAAGAGTCCGTAGATCAACCATTGCCGCATCATCTTCGCCATCGGCAGTACCAGAATTAGGTTCGCTGTCGGGATCTAACCGGCTTTGAGCCGTCAGCTGAGCTGCGTTGAGGTAATTACCTGCTGTCGTCAGCCGCGCGACATAGCGACGGGTGATTGATTGGCCGGGGGCAATATTCGACAGGTTGCCGGTAACAATGTTATTGGTCGCTGTCAAGTTAGCCGATGACACAAATACCAGGTTGCTTGGTAAGCGATTCTGCATGGTTACGGCTCCGGCGTCGCAGGCCCCTTCGTTGCGGACGGTTAGCGAAAACGTGACGGTGTCGCCTACGGACACGATGCGACGGCTGACGGATAGGGATAGCGCCAGATCAGTCATCGCATTATTGATGTAGACAGTGGCGGCATCGGACTGACACCCGTATACACTGTTGACCGCTCTCAGCGAGTACATTCCTGCCGAGTTGGCCTGAATGGAATGGCTTATTTCGGATGTATTCCAAAGGTTATCACCCTCGTAACTTGATGTTAGTGTGACGCTTCCTGGTTGGCACAATGAGGTTGAACCGCTGGTGGTGATGGATGGGACCGCTGGCTTAACCGTGTTGGGAACCGTAACTGCGGGCGGGAAAACTACTTTTTTCTGGGAGTCACGGAGTCGGGCCGAGTACGTACCAGCGCCAACGGTCAAACTCTGACTGGTCGTGCCTGTATTCCAGGTGTATTCGTAGCCGCTTGGCTGGGTTAGTGTCAGTCGATTGTTTGTAGCGCAGGCAATGCTCACGAGCGGCTGACTTTCGGCTGGATAAGGCTGAATGGACTGTAAATAAGCATTCGTTATGGCATCGGCCCAGAGCTTTCCTACTTTCGGTTGTCCCAGGGGAGAATAGTGAATACCATCTGGACGGTCGTCTAGCGAGTTGACATTATCGAGGTCAGGCCCTTGATAAGTCTTATAGTTATCTCGGTTAATAACCTGAAGCTGAGCTTGCCGGACGTTTTCAAAACGGCCACCGACGTAAGAGGATAGGGCGATGATAAACGATAGATTCGGTTTGCCAAACTCCTGTCGCACCTTGTCGATGACGCCGTAATGATGGGTGACAATCAGGTCCGTAGGATTGCCCCGGTCGTTCTCGCCATGCTGAAGAAGAATTGCCCGAATACCCGTTGACGGAACGTACAGATTCATCAGATTCCGCATATTAACGTATGGCATTCGAAGGGAGTACTTGATAAAACCATGCTCAAAAGGGATATCGTAGGCTGCTTTGTACGTCTGTTCCATGTTGCTTCCGCCAAATCCAGCATTGTAGATCAGAACGGGTACATTAATGCGCTGCACCAGCAGATCGCCCATGCGTCCCCAGAACCACGCCATTTTCGCAAAAGGAGATATACCCGTAAAAGTGGCTAACTGACTAAAATTCAGACCGGGTAAGTAGCGGTTATCAGCAGTGCCCTCGTACTGCTGAAACTCTGGGCTGGTCTGGTCAAGCGATACCACCGTTACGCGGTCATCAACGGCTCCTTCCATGGTGGGACAACGGTCTGTACCGTCGACGTAACAACTGGAGCCTTGGGCGTTTGAATGGCCAAGAATAGCAAACACTTCGCCAACGCCAAACCGATCAACCACGTCCGTAGCTACGACCTTCCTGTTGCTAATACCCCGAACTTCAAGTTGATACCACCCGCCTGTGACGGTTAGTTTGCCGCTAAACTGGCCATTGAGTGGATTTGTCTGAAGGGTTGACCAGCTTGTTGTAGTGCCTTGGCCGGCGGTGCGAACAACAGCACGCACTTCTACAGAGTCGAGGTCCTGAGCATAACTACCCACGATCTGCACGGTTGCTTTGTTGTTGTTATCACGCTGGACAATCATCCGACTTACGGGATAAGTAACGTCGATTTGAGCCGAAACTCGCGGTAGACTTACAGCCAATAACACAGCTGTTAGCCCTGTTTTGAGGAGTAACTGTACTAGTAATCTCATGATGGATAAAGCAATGCGTAGCTTAAATAAACAGCGAACGTTTAATCAGTTCTGTACAAGGAGTTACAACTAATAACTTATTGTACAGAAAATAGAGTAAAAAGAAACCTGATTATTTCTACTTGCAAGGCAAATATAGTATTATTAATGAAATTAGGATAATACAAAGTTACTGATAATCGATATTTTAATCCTTATCTATAGTGAATATAGAATTATAGGGAAGCAGACCTCAGAGAAATAACGTGCGCTTGTATACTTACTATAGAATGGTACTGGAGCGGTGAGCTAAATTAAACACGGAGATACTGACATTCAGTGCCATTCTGCGATTAGTTTTCGATTAAATCGATTTGTTTTGGCCGAAGGTTTGTGTTACTTTGTCAGTAAGAAGGTATTCACCCCTTCGCCGATTCGCAATGAACTTTGACGACGAGGACGACGACGACAGCTTCATGGACTGGGACGGTTTCGATGAGGACTATGACCCCGAGGAGGCCCGCGCCGAAATGGAGGCCGAGAACCGGCGTATCAAGAACCTACCCATCTTACGCAAGGCTAACGAACTCATGGAGTTAACCCAAGCCATTGTAGAAACAATTAACAAAGAAGATGATGTCCTGATGATGCACGAGCAGATGCTGGCCAATGCGATGATGCTGGCTCCCAAAATCGTTGGTGCGGAAGGGGGCGACCTGTATACATTACGCATGGAAAATGCGGTCATTATTAAAATGCACGCCCGTGAGCTGCTGGCTCAGACATCCTATTGCAAAGCAGAAAAGCTCGCTACGCCTGCCTATCTGAATTTACTGAGAGACGAAATTGAGCAGTTTCGCTTGTTATTCGTCGAATGGGTAAACGGGTTCGATAAAGACAACGATGCGCCCGACGATTGGGGCCTGTTTTATTAGTCAGCAAGCAAACCCGGTTCTACATGACCGGGTTTTGTTTTTATAGCGGACCGGCTCAGCTATACGACCGAGGGAATGAAAAATTCGTACGAGCTGATTAAACAGCATAGCCGTTGTGTAAAAAAATAAGGCTCAAAAGGGCACCAATGGCCTAAAACAAGATATACCTAGTAGAAAATCAGCGGGTTGATGCTTAGAATAGGGTAACTTTACTCTAGTGGCTAAATCTACTTGGTTCATGGCATTTCGTTTACCGTTACTTCGTTGGTCCTCTCGTTGGTTATTCGTTATCATCTGGCTTTTATTGGTAACCAGTGCTGGTCAATCCATAAAAGCAGCTGACCGTTCGCTCGTATTGTTCAGCAACGAAGGCAGTCGGGCGGGTACGGCCAAACACACAGTAGACCCTGTTTTGTCCATTACACCCGCATCGGCTACCATCTGTGCCGGAGGAAGCGTTGCATTGACGCTAGTGGGTTGCCCAACCGGTGGAACGGTGCGATGGTCGAACAACCAAACAGGACCAAGTATCAATGTTAAGCCAAGTCAGACAACGGACTATACGGCCACTTGTACCGTAACGGGCGCTCAGGGAAGCACCACAACGGCGTCGCGGTCGGTCAATGTGCAGCAGCCCATAACAATTACGGCTGGCCCTTCGTCCACATCAACCTGTACCGGATCGACCGTATCGTTTTCCGTGGCCGCAACGGGGTCCGGAATCACCTACACCTGGTTGCGCAATGGGGCTTCATTTGCCACAACATCAACGCCCGAAGTATCCATCGCGAATGTGACCCAGGCACAGGCCGGAGCATACACAGTTGCCTTAAGCAATCGCTGTAATACGGTAACAAGCCCGGCGGCTCAGCTGACTGTATCGGCAAATCCAGGGTTGACCCTCAATACGTCTATTTCACCAGTCAAATGTGCCGGAACGAGCACCGGCGAGATTTTTGCGAGAACGACCGGCGGCACGGGGCCACAACAGTTCCAACTGGACGGAAAGTCAACCCAGACATCGAATGTATTCTCCAATCTAAAAGCAGGGACTTATGTGCTTTCGGTCAAGGATATCGTTGGTTGCGCAGCGCAAACAACCGTCGAAATCAAAGAGCCTACCTCTTTGTCGTTAACGGCGAAAGCGGTCAATGCGAAGTGTTCGGGCGGATCGGATGGAGGAGTAGTTGTCGCTGCGAAAGGGGGAAACACACCGTATCAGTTTCAGATCAATGGGGGTCCTTTGCAAACAGGTGAAACATTTTTCGATCTGAAAGACAAAACAAGTTATGTTGTTACAGCGGTCGATGGAACGGGTTGTACCACCTCACAAACTGCTGTAATTGGTGCTCCTCCCGCCTTTGCCATTCAGGCAGCTATCGGATCAACGAAGTGCGTGGGGTCTACCGACGGTACAATCAACGTGTCGGCTACGGGGGGAACAGGTGCTTATCAGTATCAGATTGGAACCGGTGCTTTTCAGACCGGAACGTTGTTTACGGGGCTTACGGCCAACACCTACACCGTCACGGTAAAAGATGCTATCGGTTGCTTGGGAACGCAGGCGATCACCGTAACGCAACCGCTCGCTTTATCGTTAACGGCTGCCGTTACGCCCGTCAATTGTTTTGGGGATAACAGTGGAGCGATTACGCTAACACCGAAGGGCGGAACAGGTGCGGTAAACTACCAATTGACATCATCCCGAACGCCCCAGACGAGTAACGTATTCAAAAGTCTGGCGCTGGGTAATTACACTGTTTTAGGTACCGATGCAAACGGCTGTACGGCTCTTTTGCCGGTGACGATTGGGAAGGCGGAACCAGTCAAAGCACAAGCTTCTGCTGTTGCGGCTACCTGCTGCGTATGTCCGACGGGTCAAGTGACGCTGACAAGTGGGGGAGGCACAGGGACTGGACGGCAATTTCAGTTAGTTGGACGACCGTATCAGGCCAGTAATCAGTTCACTGGATTAGCACCCGGTACGTATCAATTCCTGGTGGCCGATGAAGTAGGCTGTGTTGATTCAGTGTTTGCCGTGGTTAGCGATGCCGCATCATTATCTCTAGCACCGGGACGTATAAAAGATGTGGCCTGTACGGGTGGACGCGACGGCGAAGCGGCAGTAGACATCAAAGGCGGTAAAAAGCCGTTTACGTTCTATTGGCAAACGGATAATCTGGATACGCTTAAGGCCCGGACTCAGGCGCAGACAGGACTAGCTGAAGGAACGTATACGGTCAGTGTGCTGGATAGCAATCGGTGCACCACTACAACTACGTTTGTTACCGTAAAGGCCTCGGCTCCAGTGCCGCCAAAACCCATCATCACCCAAACCAGTACGTTGCTTTCGGTGGTCGAGGTAACAGGTGTTCAGTGGTATGTCCAGACTGATACCAGCGCGGGCAAACCCGTACCCAACGCTACGTCTTCGTCACTAATGCCTCCGCAAACGGGTCGCTACTACGTAATTGTCACGCAGAATGGGTGTACGTCTCCGCCGTCCGATTTTGTTACGTTCGTGCTGACGGCTATAGCCGAACCGGTAGGCGATCTGGCGGTGCGGGTAGTACCTAACCCCGTTACGGACCGACTCCGACTCGAAATCGAACAGACGCAGCGGCAGTCGGTACACGTGCAATTGCTGGACGTATCGGGACGGCCCGTTCGACAGTATCAGATACCGGCCTTTACGGGCAAGAAGCAAGCCGAATGGCCGCTGGCAGATGTTTCGCGAGGACATTATTTGCTGAAAGCGCAGGCCGGAGTCCGTCAGTCCGTCATCAGAGTACTCGTTGAATAGTACATAAAAAATGCGCTTCACGGTCAAAGGCCATGAAGCGCATGAAGTCGAGGGGAAAAATTACAACCGTTCTTCGAACAGCTTCAAAATCCGCTTGTATTCATCCATCCAGCTCGTTGGCTCCACAAAGCCGTGATCTTCCATCGGGTAAGCGGCCACTTCCCAATTCTCCTTTCTAAGTTCGATCAGCCGTTGCATGAGCCGGACCGTGTCCTGAAAATGCACGTTTACGTCGACCATGCCGTGACAGATCAGCAGGTAACCTTTCAAGCCTTCGGCGAAGTAAATGGGCGAAGACTGGTTGTAAGCCAGCGAGTCGGACTGCGGTTCGTTCAGGATGTTGGCGGTGTAAGGGTGGTTATAAGCCGCCCAGTCCGTTACAGGCCGAAGCGCTGCACCCGCTTTGAACACATCGGGTGTCGTGAACATCGCCATCAGCGTAATAAAGCCGCCGTAAGAACCGCCGTAAATACCAATCCGGTTCGCATCGACACCCTGCGTCTGAACCAGCCATTTTGCGGCATCGACATGGTCGGTTAAATCTTTGCCGCCCATATGCCGGTAGATACCCGTACGCCAGTCGCGGCCATAACCCGAACTGGCCCGGTAGTCGATGTCAAGTACCGTATAGCCTTTATCGACAAGCAGATTGTGAAACATGTACTCGCGGAAGTATTGACTCCACCATTTGTGCGCATTTTGCAGGTACCCGGCCCCGTGCACGAAAACAACGCTTTTGCCTGACGGCTTCTCGGGTTTGTACAAACGGGCGTAAATAGTCTGGCCGTCGCGGGCGGGTATCGTTACAAGGGAGGGTTCCCGCCAGGAATAGCTTTTGAAAGTATCGGTTGTCGAACTAGTCAGTTTCAGGGGCGTCTTCTGGGAAGCTTTCAGGTCCACTACGTACAGCTCCCAGGGCTTATTCGTAGCCGAATAGCGGATCGCCATGCGGGTTTCGTCGGGTGATAATGTCACCTCATTCGCGCCCGTCATCGTGGTCAGCCGAACACGTTCCCCGCCATTCACCGACATGCGGTAATAGTGCTGCTCGCCCGGATGCACTTCGTTGGTTTGAATGAAAAAGTGCGTTTTGTCTTTCGCCATCAGCACTTGCTGTACTTCAAACTTACCCGAGGTAAGCTGTTTTTTCGGGCCACCGGTTAGTGCGTTGAGGCTGTAAAGGTGCGAATAGCCGTCGGCCTCTGATTGAAACCAGAGCGTTTGGTTATCGGCCAGAAAGCCCATGTTGCCCGGCGTATTAGCCGAACCGATTCCGGGGCCACCGATCCAGGCTTCGTCGTGTTGGCGGTCCAGCAGCGTGAGTTTGAGCGTTTCCGGGTCAAAGCGCATAATCCAGCGGTCCTTGTTATCCTGCGACCGGACGACAACAACGCCTATCTTACCATCGTCTGACCAAACGGGACCGCTGATCGTAACCGGGCGTGGCTTTTTGGCGGTGTCGGCTTTGGCTTTTGACCCCGTTTTTAAGTATTCGGGTTTATCGTTGATACCCGGAATACCGTTGACACTTACCGCCCGAACGGTATCTTTAGCGACATCGTACACAAAAAACTCCTGAGTAGGCAAAGGTGCCCCCACCTTGGTACGCGCCCGGATTTCTTCCGTATAGCCCGACTCTGTAACGTAGTTCGGTACCTGCGCATTCTTGGTGTTCGACGGGGTTTTGGATAGCCGGTAGGTTACAAAGCGATTATCGGGGCTAACCTGCGGATTGGCTAGCTGCTTATCGTCAAGGTAGATTTCTTTGGGGCGCTTGGGTAAGTCCGCTTTGCTGATGCGGTCGGCCTCGTCTTTCTTTTCCTTCCGTTCTTTCAGCACCGTCGAGAGCCGCAGCTGGTCCTGTTTCAGAAATTTCTCTTCGTCCGTTGGCTTCGGATCTGCTTTTTTGGTGCCTGGCCGGAAATCGGTCAATTGGGTGAGTTCACCCGTTTGTAAGTTGATGCTGAACAAGTTATTCGTTCTTCGGAAAATGACCCGTTGCTCATCGCCCGAAAAGACTGGGTTGCTTTCCGCTTCAACGGTATTCGTCAGCTGACGGATTTTGCCCGTTTTTACATCAAGCCAAAAAATATCATCCTGCCGTTCGAAAAGCCGTTGCGTACGGGCCCGGTTGAAGGCCGCTATGGGTTCGGTGGGTAACAAACGTCGTTCTGCCGGAGCGACTTTCTGCGGTTGCGAAGCCGCAATCGTTTTCCCGCCTGTAAACGTCACTTTATAGAGCGAATCGCTTTTGTTTTTGTCGGGATTCCAGTTGAAATAAAGTGTTTTAGAATCGTCGGACCAGTACGGATTTGAGGGCGAGGTGCCAATCCAGCTTTTAGGGTCCTGCATGATGGTCTCAACCGTTAATTGAGTCCTAACGGTGGGTATGTCTGTTTTAGGAGCGGGCTGGGCAAAGACACTCGCTGATGTGAATGCCAGTACTAACGTTCGAAAAACAGACGAACCGCCGGGATGAAGAGTAGTTTTTTTCATATAAATGCATGATTCAAGTTGCAGGGCTCAAATTACCCACAAACCCGTTATCGACGTAATCTATCCAGAAAAGAGAATAGAGAAATGCAACAAGCCGGGCTGGCAAACTTCACCGAATGGTAGCTGGTTATATGAATAACTTTTTATTATTAGGGCCAGCCTACCAATCTGTACTTTCCTAAAAGATGGTATATTGCCCAACGAAACCCTGCCTGGTTCAATGCAATACGTTGTTCACGCTTACGATTACACAACTGCCGATGCCTTCGATCGGCGCATGGCTGTTCGGCCTGCTCACCTCGCTTATGTCCGCGAATTAAAAGCAAAAGGCCAATTTATTTTTGGTGGCGCTCTGCTCAACCCTGCGGGAAAAATGATCGGCTCAATGTTGCTGCTCGATCTGGAAACGGAAGAGCAACTAACGGATTACCTCCAATCGGACCCGTACATTGTTGAGGGCGTTTGGGAAAAAGTCGATGCGAAACCTTTTCGGAAAGCGGACGTCTAAAACCTCCGGTGCCCATTTACAGTTCAATCGTTGGCTACTGCCGGACTGTATGGACAGTTTAGTACAAACTACTGAAGACTTATTTTGATACAAGCAGCAATATTCGATATGGATGGGTTGCTGGTGGATTCTGAACCCCACTGGCGCGCTATGGAACGTGAAGTGTTTGCCACCGTCGGCTTATACCTGACTGACGATGAATGCAAACAAACGACGGGCTTACCGATTCCAGACGTTGTAAATTATTGGTACACAAAAGCTCCGTGGTCGGATGAAGCTACGGCCGGACGAACCAAAGCTGAGCTAGGCAATGCGATCACGAGCGGGGTGCATGAACGAATTGCCCAATTTGCGGAACCCATGCCGGGCGCTATAGAGACCCTGGAGTTGTTTGCTCAACGGGGCATTCCAACAGCTATTGCTTCGGCTTCACCGATGAGCTTGATTGAGGTCGTGGTTGATCGGCTCCGTATCCGCACTTACCTGACGCTTTGGCATTCGGCTACTCTGGAACTGCGCAATAAACCAGCGCCGGACGTATATCTGGGTACGGCTCGCAAACTCGGCGTCGATCCGGCAAATTGCCTTGCTTTTGAAGATTCCGGCAGTGGACTAACGTCGGCGCATACGGCTGGTATGAACACGGTTGCGGTACCCGCAGCGTTTGAGTTTGAGCATCCTAAATTCGCGATTGCTGACTTGATCATACCCTCATTGACCGATTTTTCGCCTGAACTACTGGCTGCGCTGCAAAAGAAAAAATTTCATTCCTGAACGTCCTAAACCTGTAACCTGGTCGGACCCGATCAGTCTGGCAACTGGCTGATTGCCGTCAATGGCCTTTTCCGTTAATACCTATGCGTATTTATCAACTTGATGCGTTTACTGATCAGCTTTTCTCCGGAAACCCGGCTGCGGTTATTCCGCTGACGGAGTGGCTACCTGACGAGCAGATGCAACGGATTGCATCCGAGAATAACTTGGCCGAAACCGCTTTCTACGTCAAAACGGAGGGCGACGCCAACTACCATATTCGTTGGTTTACCCCGACGGTAGAAGTTGATCTGTGCGGTCATGCGACCTTAGCTACGGGTTATGTTGTGTTTTTTCTGGAACAGAAGCCAGAAACGGATCAACTTTATTTTGAATCGCGCAGTGGTTCGTTGAAGGTATGCCGGAGTGAAGGTGGCTGGCTAACCCTTGATTTCCCGGCGGATGTTGTGCAAAAAGCGAATGTACAGCCGCCCGCACTGCTGTCGAGTCTCAACGAAAAGCCGTTGGAGGTCTACAAGGGAAAAACCGACTATATGCTTGTCTTTAAAGATCAGGCCCAAATCGAAGCACTGGACCCTGATTTTCGCGAAATGAGCACCGTTCCGGCGCGTGGTATTATTGTAACGGCTCCCGGTGATACCGATTCAGGCGTTGATTTTGTCTCCCGCTTTTTTGGTCCGCAGTCAGGCATTGACGAAGATCCTGTGACGGGTTCTGCACACACGACGCTTGTGCCGTATTGGGCAGAAAAGCTTGGTAAAACGCAATTTGTCGCTCGTCAGTTGTCGAAGCGGGGCGGGGAACTGCGCTGTAAGCTGAACGACGAGCGGGTTGATATTTCCGGAAAAGTGCAACTATACATGACCGGCGAAATAATGTAATTGCTGGCTACGCAGGGTAGTGGCTTGTATGGATGGTATCGCCGGAAGCTAGCGGCTGTCTTTAACAAACCGCTTCAACCCTCGTCGGATTGCCTTAGCCATTCGCTGGCGAAAACGGTCATCAAGAATGAGGTTTTCGTCGGCTACATTACTCAGAAACGGTCCTTCGACCAAGGCGTTCGGGTAATCGGTTGGGGTGTTGAAGAAAAAATTAAAGTGCCCGACGTTCCCAAACTCAGCCGTTCCCGTTTTTCGTAGTTCAAGCAATAGGGCCTGGCTCAATGGCCGAAAACCTACGTGTTTGTAATACGTGCTGACACCGCGTACGGCCGCATTTGCCGACGAATTGAAATGAATGCTGACCAGCAGATTGGGTAACGCCTGACGCATAGCCAGAATACGCGCTGTTGGCCCGATCAGCGTGTCGCCTGAACGCGTCATCACTACCCGTACTCCTTTGCGCCTGAGTAACGATTGTAATCGGTTTGCGACATCGAGGGTCAGTTCTTTTTCCAAACGTCCGGATTGTTTTCCGTTAGCCCCGGTGTTCGAACCACCGTGCCCGGCATCGACCGCGATAGTCAGGCCGCGAAGTTTACGTTTATCGGGTGGCCTTCGTACCCGGATGATCAATGTGTTCCGCTGGTAATAGATAGAGTAACCCCAGGATTGGGCATGTTTAAGATCAATAAAAATCCGGACGGTTTCATCGGTAACCTGTTCAAACCAGACGTTTCGAATCTCGCGTGCTGATGCTAGTTGCGTAATCCAGTTTGTATTAACCGTCAGGCCAAACACATCCACAACAAGCCTTGAAGGGTTGAGTTGCTGCTGGCTGCGATAGGGGAAACGAGCCGGCAAACGGATCGCTATATAATCAAAGATTCCTGAACCCGCTTTTACGGAATCGCCGTAGACTGTCCAGTTGCCGGTAAGTGATCCTTTGGGGTAGGAGCGGAGTGTGTCGATGGCTACCTGCTCCGTCGGCACAAAAGCCGATAGCGTAGGAGAGAGCCCAATGCGCCAGAACTTGTGAGTTGAATCCTGCGTCGACCAGGTTAGACCGTTTACGGCTATTACAACACCCGAATCAAGTGTTTCCATGCGTGCCCCACCCAGCCGGTCAGTGCCCAGACCGTAATACAACGGTGTTAATTTGCTGCGTGTATAGCCCGTCAACGTGGTATCCCGGATGATGGTTATCTGCGACTGACCAACGCTAATTCGTGCGAAAAGAAGGCAGTTGAACAAGAGCAGGAGGCTAAGTCGACGATATAATCCGCACATTTCAGCAATAATTGAATTTTAATTTGTAATCAATCTAAACAAGCGTATCTTTGTTATGAAAACAATCAGTATCAATGACTGCCGAATTTCCTTTTTCTGAATCGATAGTTGCTCTGAACGATTCAAAACAAATTATTCAGTCGAATCCCTTTGCTGGTCAGGAGTGTATTCTGAAAAAGTGCTGCAAGAAGTACAAAAAGGGAAAGCGCTGCAAGAAGTGCCCGGATTGATCGGCTTATTTTCTTGGGCGGGTCAGGTCTTTCTACCATCTTCGCCGGATGGAACTCCAATACCAACTAATCAATGGCTTGCCCCCACAGGAACAGCTATCAGCGCTGCTGGATTTGCTCGCGGTTGTCTTTGTAAACCAGTCGCAGGCTGAAACGCGCGCTGACCTCGATTACCAACTGACTCGAACGGGGGTTCAAATCCTGCTGGCGAGCGACAACGAGCGCTTGGTAGGATGTAAGCTCGGCTACGAGCGTAAACCGGGCCACTACTACAGTTGGTTAGGTTGCGTCCATCCTGACTACCGAGGGCGAGGTATTGCCGCTGAACTCATGTGCCGACAACACGATTGGTGCCGGGAACAAGGCTATCATACCGTGCGGACGCAAACCTATAATCAATGGCGCGAAATGCTGATTCTTAATTTACGATTCGGCTTTGCTATCGTTGGAACCGTTCAGGGAAAACGTGGATTAACCATCGTTCTGGAAAAAGCGATTTAAACGGTTAGTAAAGAGTCTTTTCAGTTCGCAGCCATTGTCGTTTGCTCAGATTCATCTTTTTAGTTCTCCCTCTCTATTCAGGAACCGATTGACGTGCTTTCTTGTCATTGAGGTAGCATGCATCTGTATCTTCATATCCCTTTCTGCAAGCAAGCCTGCCACTATTGCGACTTCCATTTCAGCACGAATCTAAGTCAGAAGTCAGCTTTGGTAGAGGCTATCTGCGCAGAAATCAAGCTTCAAAAAGAATATCTTTCGTCAAAAACGCTCCAAACCGTCTACTTTGGGGGAGGAACGCCGTCTTTGCTGACAGAAGCGGAGTTAGCTCGTATTTTTGAGACCATTCATAACGAATTTAGCGTTTCACCAACGGCTGAAATTACGCTAGAAGCCAATCCTGACGACTTACAGGACCAGAAACTCCAGGTTCTTCGTCGGTACGTCAATCGACTGAGTATTGGCCTTCAAACCTTTGATGAGCCAACGCTTCGGTGGATGAACCGGGCGCATACGGCAGCCGAAGCCGAAACCTGTGTCTGGCGGGCGAGAGAAGCGGGTTTTGAGAACATGAGCGTGGACCTGATCTATGGCATTCCTGATCCGACAACCACTGATCAACCAGCAACGCTCTGGCAAACGGACTTACAAAAAATGCTGGCACTTGATGTACCGCATTTGTCGGCTTACGCCCTGACGATTGAACCCGACACAGCGTTTGGGCGCTGGAAGCAAAAAGGAAAACTTCCGGCGGTTGACGAAAATCTAGCTGCTGAGCAGTTTGAGGAACTGACAAAAGTGCTTACGACTGCGGGCTACGAACACTACGAAATCTCGAATTTTGCCAAGCCCGGTCAGTACGCCCGGCATAATACGGCCTACTGGCAACGGAAACCTTATCTGGGGGTTGGGCCGAGCGCTCACTCCTACACTGGTTTCAGCCGACAGTACAACATTGCCAATAATGCGCGCTATGTAACTGCTTTACAAAACGGGGAGGTGCCTGCAACGGTCGAAACGCTGACGATAGCCGATCAGGTCAATGAGTATTTGTTGACGGGGCTCCGAACGAAATGGGGCTGCTCGCTGACTGAGCTCGATACCTTACTCGGCGGTGATTTTTCGCAAACGCAGTCCAGCGATCTGGCGGCTATGTACGCATCGGGCTGGCTTGTTCGCGACAACGATCAGTTGCGGTTGACCGAGGCCGGAAAATTATTTGCCGACCGGGTAGCCGCTTCCTTATTTGTGGAATAAAGCAGTTCGGTACGTACTAACTGCTGTCGGTTATTCTGCCGAGCCAGCGTTTTTCGGTATTTTTGGGCATGAAACACCGGATGAAGGGAGCCGTTTGTGTCTGTTTATTAATAAGTATACTGGCTCAGTCGGTGCAGGCTCAGCCGCTACCACCGGTGGGAGCAGCACCCGTTGCAGGTGATCCGCAGGGCATTCGTCAGGGCCGGTTCATTGGCGTTGTTGTTGGAACAGCTGCGTTTTATACCGTTACCCTGCTGTTGTTGCGCAAGCAATGGTACAAGAAAAAAGTCCCCTTCCATTCCTTTAATGACAATCGGGAGTGGCTGCAAATGGACAAGATTGGCCACGCTGCTACCGCCTATGGCATGAGTCGTGGGGGCTATGAGCTAATGCGCTGGAGCGGGGTTAATGAACAAGCCAGTATTCTGACGGGCGGGCTGTTGGCACTTTTGTTTCAAACAACAATCGAAGTGTTTGATGGTCATTCGGAAGGCTGGGGATTTTCAAAAGGAGATATGGTCGCCAACGTTGCCGGTACAGCGCTGTTTATGGGACAGCAATACAGCGCCGGACAGCAGGTCGTGAGTTTGAAATACGGTTTTCGGAAAACTATTTTCCCCCCTTATCGGCCTAACATATTGGGCAGTACCACCGGTGTGCAAATGCTGAAAGATTATAATGGACAACAATACTGGCTGTCGGTGAACGTAGCATCGGTATTGCCGGTTGGGCCGTCGTTTCCGCGTTGGTTGAATCTGGACTTCGGTTATAGCGGTAGTGGTATGATTGGTGGGCACGCTAACCCGCCGGTAGTTGATAAAGAAGGGAGGGAAGTCAAGTTTGAACGATACCGGCAGTTCTTTATCTCGCCCGACGCTGATTTGTCAAGAATCGACGCCTTCAGCCCATCGTTGCAGCGCTTCATCGGTACAGCTCAGTTTTTCAAAATTCCGGCTCCGTCGCTGGAGTACAATCGCGTAAAAGGGCTACGGTTTCATCCGCTCATTCTCCCCAAAGAATAGCCGCTACGTCCATAAAAAAACGTCAGCCCGAATCCGCAGCAATAAGCTCCTACGGATTCGGGCTGACGTTTTTTGTGAAGCGTCAATTAACGACGGCCACCGCCGATATCGAAGCCTACTTTGATGCCCAGGTAAGAGTTTTCGCTGGTGATTGTCGTAGTCGTGTTGCCCAGTCTGTTCTGGGTCGTTGGAGCCGCATTGTATTCAACAGCCGCTACGAAGTGCCCGGCTTTGATACCACCCCGGACCATACCACCAAATTTCGTGTCGTTTACGAACGTAACGTTTGAGTTCGTTTGCCCGTCATTGATGACTACCGTTCCTGCCGAACCGATGCTATAAAAACCGACACCAACGCCCAGGAAAGGACGAATACCGCCCGTGCCAAACAGGTAGTTACCCGTCAGCAAATAAGAACTAAAAGCGCCTACATCACCCGTGGCTGTATTTCCATTATACACAACACCACGTGCTACAACCGCTGCTTCAAGCCGCAGACCAAGATCGAAGTTATCGCTAAGGCCGTATTTAGGTTCAACGGCAAACAGAACACCACCCGATGCCGCTGAATTCAGCGGCTTTGCGTAACCGACTGACAGGTTGACCTTGAAGGGTTTGAACTCCTGAGCTGATGCGGAGAAACCGGCCAGAACAAACAGAACGAATAAGATGCGTTTCATAGGATTAACTGTTAAAAGAATGAATAGTGAAATTGTAATTATTGTGTGGAAACAGTAACTGCAAAAAATTAATAGTGTTTAACTGCTGTCATATGATGCGAGTGCATTTGTGAAAAAAAGTAGATAAAGACAAAAAGCCCTGACTTGATTATCAGGGCTTTTTTGATCAATTAATCGATAGATAATTTTTTATTTGAGCTCGCCTGGAATGACCATTATTCCTTTCTGGCGATTGTCGCGGAGAACGGTCAACTGAACACGACGCCCGATGGTATCATCGGTCAGCAGCCGGTGCAGATCATCGACCGTAGCCACCGACTGACCATTGAATCCAACGATAATATCGCCCTGGTGCAACTCCTCGTTACCCGCAACGCCATCCGCTTCCACACTCGCGACCATCACACCGGTTCTGGCTGTAAGCTGGTTATACTGTTTGATGCGCTCCGTTAGGTTGATGAGTTGACCGGCAATACCCAGGTAACCGCGTCGAACACGACCGTCTATGATCAGCTTACCGGCAACAAGCGCTGCAACATTGGAGGAAACCGCGAAACAGATACCCTGAGCGGGTAAGATCACGGCGGTATTGACCCCGATAACATCGCCGTTCGAATTAACCAACGGACCGCCCGAATTGCCAGGGTTTAATGCGGCATCGGTCTGAATAACATCATCGATCAGTCGCCCCGATTCCGAACGGAGCGTCCGGCCTAACGCACTGACGACACCCGCCGTCAGCGAATACTGAAAACCGTAAGGATTACCAATCGCAATGGCAATCTGCCCCACCTGGACCTGTTTGGAATCGGCAAAGCGGATTGCTTTCAGCCCATCGGCGTACAGCTTGATAACGGCAATATCGGTCGAAGGATCGCGACCAATAAGCGTAGCGTCAAACTCCCGTCCGTCAGACAGGGCGACCTCTATTTTGGTCGCTCCGGCAACAACGTGGTTGTTTGTGATGATGTAGCCATCGGTCGAAATAATAAAGCCAGAGCCCGTGCCACCATCCTTGTTGTCGGGTCGGCGCGTCGGCGGAGCGCTTTGACTATTGCCTGATGGGCGGCCACTGACTTTGATCTGTACAACCGACGCGCTCACCTTCTTGGCTACGTTGACGACCGTATTCGAGTAAGCGTCCAGCAAAGGCGCATCCTGACCCCCTGCTTCTCCGCCAGCTTGAGAAATCGCATCAGAAAAAGTCACAAATTGTGTATGCATACGATTTACGATGTAGGTGAAGCCAGAAGCGCAGCACGATCTGTTCCAGGATACTTCCTTGGCCCATTCTCTATGATTAGTCCGACAATCTGGCACTAGAATGGCTTCTGTACGTTACTTTTGCTCATATAGGTTAATCCTATAGTTTTATTAGATCTAGGGTTTGGTATTAAATCAGACAATTTGGCACATGAACTTTGATGACTATTTAGCTCAGAAAAAAATTGATGCAGAGCGCTTTAGGGGAACGGAACCCAATCGGTATGACGAATGGCAAAAGGAATTTTGCCAGATGCATCCTGACAGTTTTACCGTTCAGAAGAAATTCTTATTGAACGATACTCGCCGAAAGTATCTTGTTCGTTAATGATGTATCTTGTTTTGCCTAAAACGTATAGACAGATTGAAGGTCAGTCTGAAATCCAACTGTTAATTTTTTCAATTTTTTGTTATGAGCATCACATTAGGAGAGCTTCGCGGTACTACTGACGCTATGGTATATGCCTTGAAGGGACAAGGGCTAGGCGATAGCGATGCTTTTCTGGAAGCGACCAAAACCCCACACGACCGTAAAGCGTTAGCCTCTGTCACGGGTATTGATCAAAAATTATTGTTGCACCTGGCTAACCGGGCCGATTTGGCGCGTGTTAAAGGAATCGGTCGCGTTTACAGCGATCTGATGGAGGAAGCGGGCGTGGATACCATTGTGGAGCTAGCCCAGCGTTCGGCCATCAACTTACACGCTAAGCTAATTGAAATCAACAGCAAACGGCAGTTTACGCAACGTCCACCGTCGGTAGAGCAGGTAACACATTTTGTGGAGCAGGCAAAGAGTTTGCCTAGAGTGCTGGAATACTAGGAATCGCGCTTAATAAGGGGTTAAGCGAATTATCCTTCACGATAACGTATAGTGTGGCGGGTGCAGGAGTCAGATAGGACGTACAGCACCCGCCATTGTTATAATTGATAGGCTTTCCGGCCCGGTTCGCGTAGGTACCGGCTCAACCGTTCTTCCAGTTCTGACAGGGTCAGGTTAGTAAATAATTCACCGTTTAAGGCGAGCGTAAGCCGTCCACTTTCTTCCGAAACGGCGATAATAGCCGCGTCAGTAGCTTCACTCATGCCCAATGCCGCCCGGTGACGAAAGCCCAGGGTAGAGGGTAACTCGTCATCGTCCGAAACCGGCAGAATACAACGAGCGGATTGTATGCGTCCATCACTGATAATTACAGCTCCGTCGTGGAGTGGACTGTATTGGCTGAAAATTGCCAGCAGTAGCGGCTTCGACACTTCCGCATCGATGGATTCGCCGGATTGAACGAATTTTTCCAGGTCATCATTTTTGCGGATAACGATCAATCCACCCGAAAACTCGGCACTTAGCGTTTTGCAGGCATCCAGAACAGGCCGAAGCGCGGTAATGAACTCGGGAGCGGGTGGCTGGCGAAGTACCCATCGGCGAAGCCATCGGCTGTTGGCAACGTTAGTCGACTTACCAATAAGCAGTAAAAAACGCCGGATTTCCTGCTGGAAGATAATGATCAGGGCCAACGCGCCGACGCTGATAAAGTACTCCAGGATGGTCGTCAGCAGGTTTAAGCCAAGGGCTTTAACGAGCAGGTAAGCAAAATAAACCAGTAGGTATCCAACGAACACCCGACTCGCTACGCTACCACGGACCAGGTTATAGATTTGATAAATAAGTAGGGCAACTAGTGAGATATCGAGCAGGTCGAGCCAGCCGACATCTAAAAAGCCTAAGCGAAAGGCCAGCATGTACGAAAAAGGTAATGGTTTGGCCTTAAAGATACTCAGATTATGATGCGTTGTCTACTCAATCAGCACAAAACGATTCTTCGGGTCTTTCTTGACCTACTGGCCCCGATTGGCTAAGAAAAATACAATGTAGGCGTTGGTAAATCTTACAAAGTCGGATTAGCCCAGCTTTCAATTTCCATCGTTTCGCCCTCAGTAGCGATATACGTCTCCGGAAATACGGGTCTGGCTTCGCCTAGAAACAAATCATACTGTTTGTAGCGTGACGAAAAATGCCCGATCAGCAACCGGCCAACCTTCGCCTGGGCGGCAATGGTAGCGGCCTGTTTGGCCGTCGAGTGATAAACTTCCGCGGCTCGCTGGGCATTGTCTTCCATGAACGTTGCTTCGTGGTACAGCAGATCGACGCCTTGCAGCTGCGGAACCAGGTCTTCAATATAGCGCGTATCAGAGCAGAAGGCGTAGGAACGGGCGGGCGACCCCGGCTCAGTCACATCATCGGCTGCGTGAATGACCTGTCTCTCTGCGTTCAGGATGTCGTGGCCATCTTTAAGTTGCTTCAGGTAATTTACCGGAATGTCATCGGGGAGTCGTTGCCGGATCAGCTTCCGGGGGTGAGGCTTTTCCCGAAACAAATAACCCGAGCAGTCGATCCGGTGCTGAAGTGGAATCGACTCCACCGTCAACTGCGGGTGATCGAGCAGTAGGGTTGGCGTCTCGGGATCAACGGCCTGAAAGTGCAACCGATAGCCGAGCCGCGAATCCGACATCCGAAAGATGGTAGTCAGGATTTCGTCCAGGCCGCGCGGACCGAACAGAAACAGATCTTCCGTCCGTCCCCCCAGATTCAGCGTGGATAGGAGTGGAGCTAACCCAAAATAATGATCGCCGTGGAGATGGCTGATAAAGATGTAGCGAAGCCGCCCCGACCGTATCTTTTGCTCGATCAATCGGAGCTGCGTCCCTTCACCGCAGTCAATAAGCATGTAGTCGTTCCCTACCGTCAGCAGCTGGGCTGTTGGATGGTACCGTAACGAAGGAGTTGCCGAACCAGCCCCTAGTATGGTAAGGGCAAACAGGGGGCTGGTTGGGCGGTGGTGGTGTTCACTTTCGTGACCAGGAATAGTACTGTTAATCGGCGTCCCGGCTGATGCTTCCCCCTGCGTCATACTCATCGTCTTCCTCACTGCGAAAATCGTTCTCCAATTCGTTCATAAACACCGCATCGATCGCTTCTTCTACCGTAGGCAGAATGTTCAGATCGCTGATGTTAGCCGTGTCCAGAAACTCAATCAATTCATCATTCTTGGTAACTAACACCAGTAAGCCCAGTTCGTTAGAACATTGCCGGTTTATTTTTCGAATGGTACTAACACCTGCCTGGTCAACCGTTTGTACCGAAGCCATGTCGACAATTATATTGCTGTAGCCAGACCGGAACAAGGAGCGGCTAAGCGTCTCGAAGTCAGTAGGAACGTCACCACCGAGCTCACTTTCGGCTAACCGGATCAGGGCGTACTGCTCGTTTTTTTCAATCGTGTAATTCATGAACGTTAATGCTTTCAGGCGTTTGGATTTATGAGGATGTTTAGAAAAGCGGTTGCTTGCCGCACCTGAATGAAGCGAAGCAGCGCCAAAAAAAGCCGAAATGGCCGAGCGGGCAACTTAGTCTAGTAAATCGACAAATCAAACGGAAAGTGATTTACGAACATTCGTTTCAATACGGTTCAATGGATCAACAGTGGCATCGGCAGGCTGGAAACGTTGTCCCGTCACGGTTTCGAACAACTCGATGTAACGAGCGGAGATCTGCTCAACCCACTCGTCTGACATCGCCGGTACGGTTTGCCCTGTCTTGCCCTGAAAACCATTGGCAATAAGCCACTCGCGTACAAACTCTTTAGACAGTTGCTTTTGGGGTTGATTAGCTTGCAGATTCGATTCGTACGAGTCGGCGTAGAAATAACGTGATGAATCGGGCGTATGCACTTCGTCAATAAGAATGACCTTTCTGTCGAGGTTGCCGAATTCGTATTTCGTATCGACCAAAATCAATCCGCGCTTGGCGGCCATCGCCGTACCCCGCTCAAAAAGCGCCAGAGCATAGCGCTCCAGCTGAACGTATTCCGCTTCGTTGACAATACCCTGGCTAAGAATTTCTTCCCGGCTGATGTCTTCGTCATGGCCTTCGTGAGCTTTAGTCGACGGCGTGATGATCGGATTGGGGAGACGGTCGTTTTCGCGTAGGCCGTCGGGCAAGGACACGCCACACAATGTGCGGTGACCATCCCGGTATTGCCGCCACGCATGACCCGCCAGATAACCCCGCACCACCATCTCAACGGCGTACGGTTCACATTTCAGACCGACGCTTACGTTTGGGTCGGGCGTGTCTAGCAACCAGTTTGGAACAATATCCGCCGTTGCGCCCAAAAAATAAGCGGCTGTTTGATTCAGAACCTGGCCCTTGTAAGGAATCGGGCGTGGCAGAACCACATCGAAAGCCGAAATCCGGTCGGAGGCAATCATCACTAATTTGTCGGGGAAGGAGTATACATCCCGTACTTTACCCCGGTAAAAACCCGTCTGACCGGGGAACTGAAAGTTTGTTTCCTGAATTGCGTTCATCTATCTAGGTTTGGCGTTTCTAGGGTTGTAGCCTGCGTCATCACAGGCTACAACCCTAGAAACGATTACAATTTTTCGAGTACAATTGCCGAAGCGCCCCCACCGCCGTTGCAGATACCCGCAACGCCGATTTGACCACTTTTTTGCTGAAGCACGTTCGTAAGCGTGGTTACAATCCGTGCGCCCGACGCGCCCAGTGGGTGACCAATCGATACGGCTCCCCCGAACACGTTTAGCTTCTCCTGGGGTACGTGCAGAATTTCGCTAAAGGCCAGCGGAACAACCGCAAACGCTTCGTTAACCTCAAAATAATCGACATCGCTGGTTTGTAAACCAGCCCGTTGAAGGGCCAGCGGAACCGCTTTGGTCGGGGCCGTTGTAAACCACTGAGGCTCCTGTTCGGCATCGGCATAAGCCAGAATGCGGGCCAGTGGTTTTAGGCCGAGTTCATCCGCTTTCTGACGGCTCATAATCACCAGTGCCGAAGCGCCATCGCTGATCGGTGACGAGCTGGCGGCTGTTACCGTTCCCGTCGGACTGAAGGCAGGCTTAAGCGTGGGGATTTTGTCGTACCTGACATTTGTATACTCTTCGTCGGCAGTTACCGTGACCGTTCCTTTACGGTCTGTAACATCGACCGGAATAATTTCAGCGCTGAACTGACCGCCCTGTGTACTGGCTTCGGATCGGCGGTATGACTGTACGGTAAAGGTGTCCTGAGACTCGCGACTGATCGCGTATTTTTGGGCCGTTTGATCGGCAAACACGCCCATCGCGCATTGATCATAAACATCGACCAGACCGTCGCGGGCTAAACCATCCACCAGCTCGGCATTTCCATATTTATAACCAAATCGAGCTTTAGGAACGTAATACGGCGTGTTGGACATGCTTTCCATCCCACCGGCCACCACGACATCAGCCAGCCCAAGCTGAATCATCTGCGCTGCCAGCATAATTGCTTTCGTTCCCGATGCGCATACCTTATTGATGGTGGTACAGGGGATTGTGGCTGGTAGTCCGGCTTTTAAGGCCGCTTGTTTGGCAGGTGCCTGACCGACGTTGGCCGAAACAACATTACCCATGTATACTTCCTGAACCTGGTCGGCCGAAACACCCGCGCGGGTCAAGGCACCCCGGATGGCTGCTGCACCCAGATCAGTTGCCGACAAAGTGGACAGAACTCCGCCGAATGAGCCAATCGGCGTCCGGACAGCAGAAATAATTACGACTTCATTCATGTTGATAGCGCAAACAGAAATAGCTAGTTATACGTTGAATAACACCAAACGGAGCTACTAAATTTACCAACGACTTCCGTTTGCCTTCGTTTTCTTTGTTGCCTGTCGGGCCGAGCTGGTCAGGGCATAAGGAAGATCATCTTCCTGCATCGCATCAAGCAACTGAAGGGCTTGCTCTTCGCTAAGATCCAGCCGCTGGAATCGATGCAACAATTCGTCCTGTCGGGCCGAGCGTTCTACCTGTTGTCCTCCAAACGGGCGGGATCTATTGAGTAACTCTTCTTCTTTGTCCGTTGCTTTCTGCCGTCTGGTTGGATCGGGAATTTTTCCCGAAAACCGCTTCTTGATTAATTCAAAGTCATACCGGGCGGGTGCATTCTCTGAATCTTCCAGCAGGGCTCGTTCAAAAAAAACAAGCGCAGTAGCACTGTCCTGCTGAAGACAGGCGATCACACCGAGCTGGGTCGCGGCTACCGTTCGTAGATCAGGTCGATCTGAGCGAAGCAGCACCTCATATTGAGAACGAGCTTTCCCGTATCGCTTAAGGTGGAAATAGGTGTGCCCAAGATTCAGTCGAACCCCCGGATCAATGGTTGTTGTGATGCGGCTCAAATTGGCGTAAAGGTGCATGGCACGCGTATAGTCGCCCGCTTTGTAAGCGGCTTCGGCTTCTAACCTAGCTTCATTATTTCGCGAAATCTGGTTTAAGGAGCGGGGAGTATCCCACCAAAGCCAGACAGCTATGAATAAATAAATCATACGTCAATAACGCATCCGTTGCCAAAAATAAGGTGAAACTTTGAGATGCGCTCAAAGTCGGAACGTTCTTACTGTTATAACAAGGTCAAATGCCAGCAGGACAAGCGCAGCTATCAAAAAGTAATAGTACTTATTGGTTGAAGCGGCCACACTGTTTTGATCGAAACGTACACCCTGTTGCGCCAGAAGTGTGCTCGCTAATTCACGGAGGTATTGACCATTTGCATCGGCTTCGATATAATGTCCATGCCCATCAAGAGCCAGTTCCTGAAGAAATCCTCTGTTTAGTTGACTTCGCACAATCTGTTGGCTTTCGTCGCGTATAAAATCGCGTCCTTCACGGATCGAGGAACCCGTCTCTGTACCTACGCCTACGGTGATAAGCGGCAGGCCAGCGGTCTGAAGGCTGGAAAGCTCAGTGCGATTGCAGGAGCCAAAATTCTCTCCGTCACTGAACAGCACGAGCGCTTTGGCATTGAGCCGGGTCGACGAATCTGTCAGAAATTTCTGGCGGGCCAATTCGATCGCTGTGCATAGGTCGGTGCCCCCGGCATTAGCCTTATTGGTACGGATGTCGCGTACGAAACGCTTGATGGCATCATGGTCAGCGGTAAGCGGTGACAACACGAACGACTCGTTGGAGGCAAGAATCAACCCAAACCGATCAGTGGCTAGTGTATCGCAGAGCTGTTGAATGTCATATTTCACTCGTTCAAGTCGCGACGGTACCGCATCGGTTGCATCCATGGAGCGGGATACATCGATCAATAGGTACACATCTCGTCCGGTCATCGTTGCGCTTTGTTCAACTTCTCCAAATGAGGGGCCCAGCAAAGCAATGAGTAGCAGAGTTAGGTAGCTGCTGCGCAAAAAAAACTTTGGAATGACACCCCAGGCGGACGTATTTAATTGACGCGCCAGCCGAAATGTACGGAGAATGTACAGCCCGTACAGAGCAACAAACAGGACAATTAAAAAAAAATCAGTGCTTGAAAACGAATAAAGCCAGTTCATGAAAAGCGGTGATGTGCCTGACAATGACGAAGTTCCTCCGCAAGTGTCAATCTAAGGAGCGACGAAATTACGACTTATTGAAAAAATTTTCTTCATGATCGCTTGCAGTGAACAAATAATCCTGCTACCTTTGTGTCCCAATCATTCAGGTAATGAATGAGCGGCTACGGAGAGATGCCTGAGAGGCCGAAAGGAACAGTTTGCTAAACTGTCGTACTGGTAACGGTACCGAGGGTTCGAATCCCTCTCTCTCCGCAGGAGCAATTAACGAAAGAAATTCGCGTTCAGCGAAGATCATCAGCAAAAGCTCGTTCTTCGGGGTGTAGCGTAGCCCGGTATCGCGCCTGCTTTGGGAGCAGGAGGTCGTAGGTTCGAATCCTGCCACCCCGACACTAAAAGTTTATAGTTTTTGAGTTTTATAGTTTTCAGTTGGTTATGTTAACTGTAAACTTTTCAACCGAAAGCTATAAACTTTTTTTTATTTGGTCCCGTAGCTCAGCTGGATAGAGCATCTGCCTTCTAAGCAGACGGTCAAGCGTTCGAATCGCTTCGGGGTCACGTTGATTATAAGCCGGTTAGCTTCGTTGCTGATTGGCTTTTTTATTTTAGGTCTTACTCGCTTCTAACGCTCCATTGCTACTTGTCGGCAGTTGTGCTCGATGGATCTTCCTCGGTGATTGTAAAGGAAATGGCTCTGCTGTTGGGCGTGACTTCCTGATGCGTCCACTCACTGTATCGACGGGTAAACGCGGCTCCGTAGTAGAAAATTAGGGACGCATAAAAAATAAAGAGCAGTACTAAAATGATTGCTCCCGATTGCCCGTACATCGACGCGACCGGACTGTTGATTAGTAAGCGATTTAAAACGCTCTCGCCCGCTTTGAAAAGAACACTGGTGAATAGCGCACCCAGCCAGACGGATTGCCAGGGTATACGTATGTCAGGTAGAAACTTGAGCAGGCTGGCAAACCAAACGACGCGGATAAGTATCGAGACCGAATAATGCCCCAAACCTGTCAGTTCGTTGTAGTAGGATAGTGAGGAAAGCGACAAACTGTTGCCCGTCACCGTCATCAACTGCTCGACGGCTACCGATAAGCTAAGCAACAAGCCTGATCCAATGATAATGGCTAAAGCAACCAGTTTATCGACCAGTGTGTACAATACGTTGCGGCCGGGTTTCGATTTAATGTTCCAGAGCTGGTTGAGCGAATTTTTTAAGATGGCAAACAACGTCGTTGATGCTACAAACAACAGCACAAAGCCAAGAATCGTTAGCAGCGGGTCTGGTTTAGGCTGCTGAAGGCGTTGCGAAATGTCTTCCAGTTGACTAGCGCTTTTATGACCAAACAATTCGGCTAACTCCTCAATTAGCGCACCGCTGATGTACTGATAGCGTTTGTTGAAAAGCTGACTAAATACACTGCTAAGGATAATAACGATAGGAGGCAAGGCGAAAAAGGCAAAGAAAGCGGTGGCTCCTGCCATACGAATCGGGTCATTAGCCCGCAACGTATCGAACGCTTGTTTCAAAAGCTGGAAGGCCGAAATCGCTTTTTTCACAGGGGAACAGTCTGGGTGTATAAAGACAACCCGCTGCTTAGGTCTAGAGTTTATTGCGGACTTGTTAAATAGATGCAGTCCGCTGTTTGGTACTGACACAAATAAGCCAGGTATCAACTGATGCCTGGCTTACCTTACCTTGACTATTTCATGCACTTCCTTAACTACTGATATGCGTAGATAGCAGCAATCGTGAGGATTCGGCGCGTCAGCATTCTTGGCTTAGTTGACACCCCATTTTACTTTAATCTTTCGGATCTCGTCGAGAATAAAACGGATACGATAATCAAGGGAAGCCACCCGCCTTTTTATTGACTGCTGACGCTCCACGATTGCCTTTAGTCTGGATGCTGCCAGCCTGGTTTTTTCCTGCATAATCTGTTGCGGAATGGTCAGTCTGTTTTTCATGGCTTTTGTAAAGGTTAGTCGATAAAACAAATAAGCCGGACCCAATATGGGCCCGGCTTACCTAGTTCTAAATCTATCAAATGTACCTGCTATTAACACCAGCAAGCCGAATAAGATGTGAATCGTGAGGATTCGGTACACATGCGCAGTAACTTCATCCGCAACGATGCGTTAGCGAATCATCCTTTAGAAGCTGTAACGCGCTCCAATCTGGACCTGGAAGGGGTCGCCCGAGGGGGTTACGACACCCGTATTGTTGACACGGTACGTGAACTGCTGCGTTGTCTGGCTGAAACCGGGTACGGCTGCCGTACTGCCCGAAGCCGGAACACCAAGGGCGTAGAGGGACTGTGTACCCAGCGAGCGGTTGATACCCCAGTCTTTGTTCAGGAAGTTAGCAAAGTTGAAGATGTCAGCTGAGACCTCAACTGCGTGGTTTTTATGCAGTCTGAACCGCTTAAGCGCCCGTATATCGAATACGCCGTAGAAGCCGTTGATCCCGCCGTTCCGTTCCGCAATCCGACCCGAATAGGCGTTGATGTAATTTTTCAGACTTTGGCTGGCCGCACCGCTTTCCAATAATGTTTGCAGACCCGACCGTACGTTTGCCGGTACGCCTTCGCTGTTGCGGTCAAAGACGAACGCCAGATCGTTGGTAGCTACGAAATCAGCGTTGGTGTTAGCACCCGACAGCAACGAATATCGTGTACCACCGATGCCTGAGTAACGAACGCCCAGGGTAATACCAAAGAATGAAGGCAGCGTACCGTAGAACACAACTTTGTGCCGGAAATGGTTGTCCGAATAGGTCATTCGGCTCAGGTTGCGCGGATCGTCTTTAACCGGCAGCGACAGCGTTGCGGTGTTTGCTACGTTACCGTTGTACGATGTATTGTCGTGGGTATCGTTCCAGGTGTAGCTGGCCGTAACTTCGCCATCGCGGAAATATTGCCAGGTAGCATCCGCCACAACCGCAAACTGATTGACGCGTCCTTCGCTGTTCAACTCCAGTACCCGACCCAGTTTCTTGCTGATACGGCCCTGCTGCCAGTCACCCACACCACTCGATGGCATGCTCGCGAGGGGTACGTACACCCCCCGGTTGTCTTCGTTGGCGAGTCGGAAAAATGGATCGGTTACCATGTTCCGGTCAACGTACATGTAGTTGTTCCGACCCAGCGACATGTAGCCCGCAATACCGACTCGTAACTTTTCGGTCAGGAAGTGTGTGTACGATAGGTTTGCTTTGTAAAGCATCGGGATCTTTGCGTTTGGCCCCGTCATGTTGATGGTTGGCACCTGGAAAGCCGTCAGCGTTGGAATGTTGGCCGCACTCTGCCGGTAGGCTGTAAAATCAGGTGTTGGTACGTCAGCACCCCGCACGTCAACCGTAGCAAAATGCTTTCCGTCGAAGGTCAGGTTGTTGATCAGCATGTAGTTGTTAATGTCCGAGGCAAACACTCCCGCACCGAAGCGAACAAAATCTTTATGCTGCTCATTCACGTCCCAGTTAAACTGCAAGCGAGGCTGTACGATAAACGATTTGATCTGATTGTCGGTCCGTAGGTTTAGTTCGTCGAACACCAGTTGGTTAAACTGCGCTTTCGGATAGTGTGCGTAGTCGAAGCGTAAACCTGCCGTCATTTCCAGACCCCGTGCCAACTGGGTACTCAACTGACCATAAACACCGGCGTTGATGGTGTTTCCAACCACCGTGGGGTCCGCTACCAGAGGCACCTCCCGATAGTACCGGTACGGTTGCAGCGCGTTGAATTTGTCGAGCGACGACGTACTTCCATCAACGTTATAGTGGAACCGGCCATTCACCTCACTGCCGTACAGCGAACGAGCGTGGGTGTACATCAGGTCCAGTCCGAACGTGTATTGAATTCGGTCGGTATTGTAGTACAGGTTGTCGACCAGTTGCACGACATTGTTGGTAAAGCCTTCCTGCGCGAAGCGGTGACCACCCATCTGGATGTTGGTTGAGAGCGTGCGTCCATCGACCGTCGAAACCACGTTTTCTACGATGTTACGTGGAATGTTGGCGGCTGGCAGCTGATCGCCGGGACCGCTTTTCTGGTAGGTGTAGAGGTGCTGAAGTTTTAGCTCGTTGGTTATTTTGGGCGTAAACGTCGTGCGGAGCGTCGCCAGCAAGCTGTTGTCGATGTTGTAGTCGTTCCCGTACGATTCGTAGATGTTGATGGCCGTATTGTCCGCCAGACCCAACTTGTTGCGGTCATTGGTGTAGTTGTTCCGGATGGTCAGCAGGTTGTTCTGGTTGATCTGCCAGTCGATACGAGCGAAGGCGGCATCCGAACCCCGGTTTTTGTCGAACGTACCGTACTGAGGGGTGTTCGATACGCCGTATTTGCTGCGGGCGATGTCAACGAAGCGGTCGAGTGTGGTGCGGGTTACGTTGAAGCGGCTTTCGTCGAGGGATGTTTGCACATCAGCGATGATCAACGGACGCGAATCCTGCTGGTGGTCCCAGACAACGAAGTAGTGAAGTTTGTCTTTGATGATCGGTCCGCCCAGCGAGAAGCCGAACTGATTGGTCGAGAACTTATTGTTCCGCAGGTTACCGCGAATGTCGTACTTGCTCGATAGCCAGTTGGCACGGGTGTAGTTGAAAACGCTACCGGTCAGTTTGTTCGTGCCCGATTTGGTCACGGCGCTGACGATACCACCCCCGGCGCGGCCATAAACCACGTCATACTGGTTGGTGATGACCTTAAATTCCCGAACGGCTTCAATCGAGATCGAGTAGGGGGCACCGCTACGGCTGGTCGTTGCACCCGCCGAGGTTGGGTTTTTGGCCGTCATCCCGTCGATGGTATAGTTCGTCGATGAGCCGATCTGCCCCGATAGGTTACCGTTATTGCCACTTAAGGGCGACAGGTTAACGAGCGAGGTAAAGTTACGGCCATTGACTGGCATGGTGATAAGCGTTTTGGCCGTGATTGCCGTGGCTGCACCCAGGTTGTCCGTCTTGTTTTTCAGACCCGATGCTACCACCTGTACGACTTCCAGATCCTGACCCGTTTCCTGCATAGTCAGGTTAATCCGAATCGCGTCTCCCTGGTTGACCATGTAGCCAGTCCGGCGCTGTTCGCCCAGCCCAACCGCCGTAGACCAGATGGTGTAAGGTCCGCCCAGCGGCAGCTCTTTAAGCTGGTATTCACCCTGCGCGTTGGTGACAGTACCGGTCGAAAAGCCCGTCGATTCGTTGCGGACTCGAACGGTAGCACCCGGTAGCGGGGATTTCTGATTGTCGGTAATTACTCCCGAAATGGAAGCCTGGGTTGTTTGAGCGACTAGGTTACGACTAGCCAAACAACTCACGAGAAAGAGAATTGTAGTAAGTAGATACGTTTTCATGAAGAGGAAGCGTAAAATTTCCTGCTGCAAAGAGAGCGTACCTACTTTACTTCGACGTTACCGATCTGTTACCAATTTGTGACCTTTGTTGCCCAATAATGAAGCAATTGTGTCGGATATGTGAAGAGAGCTATGCCTAAACTAACGGTTTGTACATAACTCATGCAAAACCCACGGCAAATGATTTGCGGTGCTACTTTTTCGGCTAAATGTACTATTGGCTTAATGTTAAGCGAGCGCCGGCCATCCACGTTAATTTGACCGGCTGTTCATAGAAAATACTACGAATTGTTGCCTGGTAGGTTGGTGGAAGCGTTACCGCGTGTTTCAGCCGTACCACATCCGAAGCCATAGGCAGACGGCCACACGACCAGATAGCAACCTCGTTCCAGTAGCCGCTCCGAAGCGTGTACATCTGGTCGCAGGCAGCTTTTGTCTGAAACGTAGACGAGTTCGAAAAGGCAGAGCTTTCAGTCGGCGAACAAATACTTCTGATTTGCCACTCATACTGCGTGGAGTTGGCTAGTCCGCTTAGCGTATAAGTACCAGAATTTCCGATGGAGAGGTTACTGACGATTGTCCAGTCTGCTGAGCCTACCACCCGCCAGCGGATCTCCGCCCGCGTGTCGGTAGTTCCGCCGTAAAAATACCAGCTAAACGTTGCCGAGTTTTCGGTAATCGTATGCGTATACAATGAACTGGGAACAGAGCAGGGTACCGTTGAAAAGGTAGCCGTTGCCGAATAGTCCGAATACTGGTTGTCCTGACAATGCGTTCGTAACTGCCATTCATAATTCGTACCTGTTGCAAGATCCGTAAGAGTTATAGCACTGCCCGTCAGATTATCGCGCGATATCCAGTCTGCTGAGCCTACCCGACGGTAGCGTAGATCGTAACGGACATCGATTCCCGTCGGATTCCAGTTCAGACTGGCACTTGTTACTGTAATCGTACCAGTGTACATATTGTCTGGCATTCGGCATCGGGTGGTAAAAGCAGGCCCCGACACAAAGGCGGTGTTGTTCGACGGTGAGCACGTTGTTTTGATCTGCCATTCATACGTGGTGTTATTTGCTAAGCCGGTTACGTTATAGCTACCGTTGGAAAGCGAAGCCGTCAGGCTACTAACCGTCGTCCAGTCAGGATTGCCCATGGCCCGGTACCGTATCTCGTAGGTAGTTCCTGCTTCGTTCTCTACGTACCAGTATAACTGTGCCGACGAAGAGGTCACGAAGGAAGCGTAAAGGCCACCTGTGAACGGGACATTGCATTGCGTTGTAAATGTAGCGACTGCCGAATAATCGGATTGGGTACTGGACGAACACCGGTGACTGACACGCCATTCGTAGGTGCTATTAGTCTGTAAACCCGTCAGCGAAAAGAACGTAGAAGGCTGGTTACTGACAGTGGTCCAGTCGGTGCTTCCCGAAGGCCGGTACTGAATGTCATAGGTACTGTTTGATTCGGAACTTCCGTTTATGTACCACGATAACGCAGCGCCGGTGGCCGTTGCTCTACTGTATAGGCTTGCAGGAACCAGACAGCGCGTCGTGAAGTAGCTCGACGGCGAAAAATCAGACTGGTCTGCTGCCGAGCAAATACTTTTGACCTGCCATTCGTATTGCGTATCGTTTGCCAAGCCCGTAAACGTATAGTCAGTCGTAGTCAATCCTGAAATCACCTTCCAGTCTGCGGTTCCTACCGGACGGTAGCGAATCTCTGATTGACGACCGACTTCGTAATAGTTCAGATACCAGGTCACATAAGCGGATGCCGATACTACATAAGGTGCTGTCAGTGAGTAAGGAGGCAGGCAGGATAAGGTCGAGAAGGTCTGAAGGGCAATAAAATCAGTACTGACCGTTGGTGAGCAGACGCTTTGAACCTGCCATTCGTAGGCCGTCGAAGGGGATAAACCAGTGAGCGAATAAGACGTGGCTGTTAGGCTGTTGACCGTTGTCCAGTCAGGGGTTCCGGCTGCCCGCCAGCGTAGAGTATACGTTTGGTTAGGAGCTGTGCCATTCCAGTAGATGTTGGCTGATGTGCGTGATGAATACGCACTCGGGAAGGTTGGCTGCAAACAGGGGATAGTAAAACGAACCGGCCCTTCATATCGGTCACTGCCCGTGGCGCGGACCCGCCATTCGTAGGTAGCGTTGCTGGCCAATCCATAGAGAATGGTCGTATTGGATGGTATACCGGGTTTACTGGTCCAGTCGGCGTCACCAACGGCCCGCCATTGCACTTCGTAAGTGATACCGGTTCCTAAAGCAGGCCAGGTCAGTTGTGCGCTATTACCGACGAGGGTTGTCGTCAGACCAGCACTGACCACAATGTCAATGGTTGAGCTAAGGCTGCCCGTAGTTGTATTCGAAGGACGTATCCGGTAGTAGTATCGAGTTTGCAGGGTTGTTTTTGAATCAACGAAAGTGGTTGTGTTGGGACCTACTCCGCCAACGGGAACAAAGCTCCCATTTGGTGATGTGGAGCGTTCGATAAAAAAGCCCATCTCATTGTCCGAATTATCCTGCCAGGTCAAGGTAATAATAGTACCGCTCAGGCTGGCGATCAGGTTACTGGGTGCTGTAACGTTGCTCGGTGGCGCATTAAGGGAGTAGTTCGTGTGGCTTTGGCGAAGGGCCAGAGCCGCCTGCATCCGGTCGAACTGCCCCGCCGTAAAATCGTGCGTACAGGGATAATAATACGACATGATGTTTGTTATGGATGGCGAATAAGGTTCTCCATTCGCATCGCGGGCCGTACTGTTGGGATCGTATTGCGGACAACCGTTTACGTAAATTGTTGATGCTCCTGCCTTGTTATAGGGGTCAGCGGGCGTATCGCAGATTAAATCGCCGTCTGTCGTGCAGTTGGCCCCGGCTCCCCGCGTAACCAGCTCGGTAGTTGTACCACTCCCTAGCGTACCATTTCCTGGATTTTGACCAAAGGTGTGAATAAGGCTAAAGTTATGCCCTAACTCGTGGGGAATCAACTGGTTGCCTAAGTATTCGAGAGAACCGGAATTGCTAGCTACGATAAACGAACGAGTAGAGAAGAGGGCGTCGTACGGATAATAAGCATAGCCACCCAAACCTGGATTAGCAAAGCTATTGACATAGTACTGATTCATGGCGTTGGGCGCGTCACGGCCATCAACCGACGAACCCTCCGGGTACGGAAAATTAGAATACAAGCCATCGTTGTCAATGTAATCGGGGCTGGTGCCGGAAAAATAAAATTGAATACCGTAACCGTTTGACAGGTAATAGCTATTAGTAATGGCCATGACCTGATTCAGATTGGCCAGACTGAACCCTTCGGTTCCATTGCTCTTCCGAAAAATGTGAGGGCGAATGGGAACGTAGGTAATTGCTGTAAAGGCGGCTCCCGATGCTCGTTTGCGTTCGAGTGCCAGATTCGCCTGCTTTACCAGCGCACGAGCTTGCTCTACAGTTAAATCGGTTGTACCGCATGTGGGCAGCTGTGGACGCGACTGGGCCCACAGCTGGTTGCTGACAAGCCATGAGAATAAAAGCAGAAAGGTTAAAAGCGAGGTAAAATGTTTATGCATACAGTAAGGCGTAAGGAATAAGTTAATAGGCCAAGTTTGGGTGGAAAACTAGATAAAAGAACGAAAAAATTGTGTGTAATTGAGTGCACAGTTCCGTAAATGTAAACAGACGTCGGCACTTTTTAAGCCATTGGTAAGAAGACTTCACAGATATAAACAAAACCAAAGTAACCCCGCTTGCTTTAGAGCATAGCAGAGGAACTCGGGCGTCGGCTCTGAGTTAATTTGTATAATAAGAACTGGAGTGACCTTGCGGCCAACTGGAGGAAATAAGGAGATAAAAGATAGACGTAATTCAGTTCAACTAGCGAATTTCGGAGCTAAGCGCATCGTTTGCCGAAGTAAAGAGTACCGTTGTCTGCTCGTCCGTTACTAGGGGTATCGACTGAACCAGAAGCTTTGTTTGTAAGCCGCAGCGCCAGGAGCAATCGGAGTAGGGTAAAAATCATTGGGCAGGCCCGAATCCATTCGGAAGCTGTGACCTTGCTGCTCATCAGGGGCCGCGATTTCAGTACGCCAGGCTGGTTTTGGCGTGATACCTTGTTTGGTACTGGGCGTGGCAAAGCGCACTGGTGAAATCAGTGTGTCTAGATCAGAGGCAAGCCGATAAGATACGATCGTCTGGCCGTCAGCTTGCTTTACCCGTTCCTCCACGACAACGAAAGCGCCCGACGAAGCAGATTGGGCGATAGCCTGATTAACCGTGAGAAGAAGCAGTGCGACAACCAATGATTTAGGTACCGACAGACGAACTGATTCGATTAAGCAGGATCTATTTACGACTCTAATTACAAATGCGATAGATGCGGCATAGCGATCTGCATTTACGCAACGTTTCAGCGCTTTGCTCACGCTATAGAACGGAATAGACAGATGATAGAGCATAGTAAAAAACGGTTCGATACTATGGCTGAATTGCTTTGCGCCGTTTCGTATGCTGTACGACTGCTAAGCCTAAACGGCATAATGATTCAGTACTTTCCGTTTGGAACTATAGTGAGCAACGATAATGAAGGAAGAGTTGTTAGAGGCTGCGCGTTAGTCAGCGAGTTGTTAATTAGAAAAATAATTGGTCAATGGTTCATTCATAGCGGGTTACGCAGGGTAAGTCCGCATGTGAATAGTTTTACCGTTGGGTCGGTAATCTGCTGATGTTTACTGTTAGGTGGTGGTATACCATATGATCCTGATCTTGACGAGTAGTGTAAAACAATGTAATTATTGTTGACTAGTAGCGTCGGAGGTAATTTATCGCTGAAAGTCGCTAAACTAGTAGTATCCAGAAGAGCGAGAAAATTGGATAAGACAGCCTTGTACTCGACAAGAGTATCTACGATTTATTGAGTGGAACCGTATTTGTATCGATAAAATAACGGGCAGGGAAGTAATCGCGTGAACGTTGTTTCGACCACGGCAAGGATAATTTATTTGGAGAAGCGTAGATGCGGTCGCTAATACGAAAAGCTAAACGAAAGGAGTGTATAAGTACTAGTTATTCAGTGCCAGAATTTCTCGCTAGTCTAAGGTACTCGTTGGCCGTCTGTGCGGTCTCGGTCAAATAATCGACAATTACTTCATAGTGATCAATGACCGTTTCCACCGTGAATTTTTGGGTCGGAATGCGTAGTGTGATCAGGTGTTCAGGAAGTACGGCTCTGAGCATTGGCGTGAGCGTGACAAACACAAGTTCTCCTTGTACGGTACATTCATCGGTAAATGGCAGCTTCTGTACGCGGATAAGGTCACGGGATAGGTAAGGATTATAAGCCATAATCAGTTAAATACGGTTCGGTATTTGATTGATACTGAAGAACTGACGTTAAAATAGATATTATGTCACCAAATTGCCGAATAATAAATTAGCGGATAAAAAAGTAATAAGGATCAGATACTCGATAAACTACTATGTAAGGCTATATACGTTGCGAGGCTATTTGTTGCATCAGGCGTCGAACAATGTAGTCTATATTTTCTATAAGTATACAATTTTAGTGGATTCTAGGTCTTACGCCTGACCGTGTAAGAATCCGTTGAACCTGCAAAGCCTGCCACCGGGCTCTGGATAAACCTGTTCAGCAACGAACATCCGCTATTCGCTTTGCCACACCATCAACACGTAAACGAATAACTACTCATTATCCTTGTTTTCGTTCTTAAGCAGTAGACCTGCTTAGGTTGGAGACAAACTAGTCAGTGTGCCTTATATTCGAACGCGAAAGCGATCACTCAGCCAATCTGCTCAACTGTAATGCGATTTATTTGCGCCATTCTCGTCGCTCTATCAACTACGCTGCATTGCGTGGCCCAGCCGACTCAGCCACCGGGTACCACCCTTACATACCGAAATCCGGTCATTGCGGGTGACTTCGCCGATCCCTCCGTTATTCGCGTGGGTAACACCTACTACGCAGTCGGAACGTCATCGGAGTGGGGACCGGCATACCCTATCTACACCTCCACTGATCTGGTCAACTGGACGCATGTCGGGTCTGTTTTCAATACGATACCGGACTGGACGATGGGCAGTTTTTGGGCACCGGAGCTTTTCTTCCGGAACGGTACTTTTTACGTGTACTACACGGCCCGTCGAAAATCCGATAAGCATTCATACATCGGTGTCGCCAGCACCCGCGACATTCGGCAGGGGTTTACCGATCATGGTTTACTGCTGGAATGGACGACCGAAGCGATCGATGCTTTTGTGCTTGAAGAAGATGGTAAACTGTACATCACCTGGAAAGCCTACGGGCTGGATAAAGGAAAGGATATTGAAATTCTGGGAGCGGAACTGGCTGCGGACGGACTGAAGGTGACTGGAAAGGCATTTTCAATGCTGAAAGCTGAGCGGAACAACTGGGAAGGGGGTGGGGCCGAAGGACAGGCAATTGTTAAACGAGGCCGTTACTATTACATGACGTATTCGGGAAATTCCTGTTGCGGAGCGGGTTGCAATTATCAGGTTGGGGTGGCCCGCGCGGAAAAATTGCAGGGTCCCTGGGTCAAATACACGGGAAATCCGGTGTTGGTGAGCGATCAAACCTGGAAATGTCCCGGACATGGAACAATCGTGACTACGCCGGATAATCGCTATTTTTATCTGCATCATGCCTACAACGGCGTCGATTTTACGCAAACGGGCCGTCAGGGGGTGCTCAGCGAACTGGTTTGGGACGACAAAACCCAGTGGCCTACGTTCCGGTACGGGACGACAACGCCCGCTCAGGCGGAATCGCCGGGCAAAACGAAGCAACAGCAGCCCGACCTGACCGCGAATTTTGGTGAAAAGTCAAACGATATACCCTGGGTGTGGGATGTCAGCTCACCCAAACCGGTCTTTTCGGTCCATGACAATCAATTGCATCTGACGAATAGGCAGTCTGGACCGATGGGTAGTTTTCTGGGGCTGGTTATCAAAAAAGGAACGTACACGTTTGCTGCTGATGTGACTCCCCAGGCGGATGTGCTTCAGAGCATATGTTTGTACGGAGATGCCAGTAACGCCCTGGGACTTGGCGTGCGCAAAGGATCGCTTGAGCTTTGGCAGATCAAAGACGGAACACGGACGGTGTTGGAGAGTAAGTCAATTCCTGATGACGTCCCTTCCGTCAACGTGCAGTTGAAAAGCCGGTTCGGGCAGTTCTACGAATTTAGCTGGAAGACTAAAGAAGCGCAGCCGCAATTACTGACCAAAACGCCACTGGATGGCTCGTATCTGCCCCGCTGGGACCGGGCTCCCCGCATCGGCATCAGCGTTTCTGGAGCGGCCAATAGCAGCAGCACGATTCGATCCGTCGAGATGAAATACGAGTAAGGTTCTCGTTGGGCTCAGAAATCAGGTCTGTATCATTATCGTGCCGTCCGACTCTCAAACCAGACGGTGGTGAAGCGTGATGTCGGTTTTTCAAACCGGGCAGGCGACCCCGCCGACATCACGCTTCACCGTCTATGGGCATTTGTAGCCTTTATTCGTTCTTCTTTCGTTCGGCTTCCAGCGCCAGCACGTTATTGTTGGCAATTTTCAGACCGGCGGTGGGTAATTTGCCAACCGGGCGTACCTCTATGAACTGATCGCCCTGATTGACAATCTCTACCTTCTGCTTTCTGAACGGAATTGTATCGGCTCCCGATTGGGTTGTTACAAACACAAACTTGCCATCGCCGTCATCCAGCAGAGCCGTGCGCGGCAGGGTATGTTCACTGATGCGCTCGCCGGTACCGATGATACGTGCCTGTACGTTCATGTCAGCCGCCAGTAGTTCATCTTTAGGTCGGGTAAAACTGACGTGCAGCGTAATGGCCCGGTTTTCATCGTTCACCGAGCGGGCAATGTACGTGACGCGGCCCTTCACTGGTGCAATGGAGCGGTTGACAAATTGCAACTCAACGGGCTGGCCTTCGCGAACGTAATCGGCATCTTTTTCGTAGACGAATACATTGGCTTCGATGCGGTTGGGATTGATGATTTCGGCCAGCAGCGTCTGCGGTTCGACCAACGCACCCAAGCTCTCGTGAAATTTGGAGACATAGCCATCAATCGGTGAACGAATGATGAGGCCCGATGTGAGACTTACCTGACGCTGTTGAATGATGTTGGATGTACCCACGCCAATAATCGTCAGTTTGTCTTTCAACGCCAGTTCGCGGGCGCGGGCTGCTTTCAGTTTGGCGTCAGCCGACTGGAATTGGGCCAATACGCCAATGTTGCTTTTGCGGAGTTCATCCTGCCGTTTGTACTCCGCTTCCAGAAACTCTACATCGGCATGGGCAGCTGCATAGTCGTTTTGCAGTTCCAGCAGTTCGAAGCTTGACAGACGAACAATCGGCTGCCCCTTACGCACGGGCTGACCCTCGCGAACAAAGATCCGGTCGATCTTGCCCGCGATGTGGCTGCTGACTTCCGCGCGGCTGTCGGGCAACAGCCGAATAACGCCATTTGCGTAAATGATTGGTTTCAGCGCCCGCTTTTCGAAATCGACCAGATCGATATTGACCGTTTTCAACTGATTGGCAGTCAGTCGCACTGTATCGGTACTCGTAACGACCGTTGTTTTTTTCGACTCGGTAGCCTGATCTTTTCCGTCAGAGTCACCGCAGGAGGTTAGCCCGCCGAGCAGTGGAAGGAATCCAATATAGATGATGATAGGGTTGCGTTTCATGTTATTCGCCTTTGATATAGTGCAACGTGATGACAGCTTGATTGAAGGAAAGCAGGGCGTCGAGATAACCCTGTCGGATTTTAAAGGCCTGCTGTACGTTGAGCAGGTAATCGTAATAGCCGATGCTTCCCAGGCGGTAGCCATCACTAGCCGCTTTAATGATCTCTTCAGCCTGCGGTAACCCCGTCACCGTATAGTAATCCAACGCTTCCTGATACTGTAGGTAGTCGGCAATCGCTTTGTCGTAGTCGCCCCGAAGCTCGTACTGGTTCAAGGTAATCTGACTTTTGGCAATGGCTACGTCAGTCTGGGCGGCATTGATCCGCGACCGGGCTACCCAACCCCAAACCGGCAGTGAAAGGCCAAACCGGAATCGGTACAGAAGTGGTGATTCTGGCCCACCCTGGTTCAGATACCCAACGATGATATTAGGTAACCGGCGCTTTTTTTCCAGCTTCAACAACGACTCGCTCAACTGCTGATTCTGCTCATAGAAGCTTGTTTGCGGATTACGAATAAAGGTGCTGTCGGATGCCAGTAGCGGAGCAAGCTTACTATCGGGAGCGAAATTCATTCGCTGAAACGGCCCGGTAACACGCAGGCTTGTATCGTTGGGCGTTCCAATGAGCAAGCCCAACTGAATCCGGCTGCTGCGAACGCGGGCGCGGGTCTGATCCAGCTGATAATTCAGCTCCTGCTGCTGCGAACGCGCGTTGAGCACCTCGATGCGTGAAATCTGACCAACACGCTGGCGGGTCTCGGTTACTTTGGTGAATACCAGCAACAAACTATCCTGACGTCGGTAATTGGTGATGCTTTCGCGCAGATAAAGTAAATTGTTGTAGACGGTCCGCACGTTATAGCGCAACGTGTTCGTCGTGATGCCTTTCTCCCGCTGGCTCAGCTTGACTTGCTGCTCCTGCACGATCCGCTGATTTTTATACACCGTTGGCAGCGACACGGGCAGCAAAACACCGGGCTGGAATCGGGTCGTGGTTGGTGCTTCGAAAATAAGTTCGGGACCCGACAGGCTCAGCGCGCCCGGAATCAGCGCTCGTTGTTTATCGATCCGAAGGTTTGCCACGTTTACCTGCGGGTTATCGCTGTTAGCGCGGGCGAGCGCTTCGGGCAGTGTAATAACATGGTACGATTGAGCCGAAGCCGATATCGCTCCGAAAGTTACACCCAGTAGTGTCAATAGGTATCTCATGCTACGTTCACCTCCTTTTCTGTTTCTTTCGGTTGTTGCGTTTTTGGTGAAAACAAGGCGTACAAAACGGGTAATACAATCAGTGTCAGTACGGTTGCGGTTAGTAGTCCGCCGATTACGACCGTTGCCAGTGGCTTCTGAACTTCGGCTCCTACGCTGGTAGACAAGGCCATCGGCATGAAACCAAGGGCTGCTACGAAGGATGTCATGAGCACGGGACGCAGGCGCTCCTGTAGGCCCCGCAACACCCGCTCGTTGGGGTCGGTGACGCCTTCGTCGGCCAGCGCATTGAAGTGACTGACCAGCAGAATACCGTTCAATACGGCTACGCCGAACAGGGCAATGAAGCCGACACCCGCTGAAATACTGAAGTTCATACTTCGCAGGAGCAGGGAGAAAATTCCGCCTACTGCCGACAAAGGCACCACGGCGTAGATGAGCAGACTATCCCGGAAGTTGCCGAACGTCAGGTAAAGCAAGCCGAAGATGACCAGCAGCGATACCGGCAGTACCAGGGCCAGCCGATCTTTAGCGCGGCTGAAGTTTTCGAATTCGCCCCCGTAGGTGATTGAGTAATCATCCGGCAGTTTAACCCGCTGGCCGACGGCTTTCATCACGTCGTTGACTACCGATTCCAGATCACGCTCCCGAACGTTAAACCCGATGTTGACAACCCGTTTCATATCGACGTGTGTAATTTCGGAGGGGCCAACATTTTCGCTGATTTCGGCCAGCTCGCGCAGCGGAATCGGATTGTTATTCTGATCGTTGACGAGCAGGTTTTCGATGGCTTCGGGACGTACCCGGTCAGCACCCGCCAGGCGGAACGTCAGATCAAAGCGTTTGTCACCTTCGTACACGACACCCGCCGTGGCCCCGCCAAAGGCCATCTGAATGGCCCGGTTGATTTGCTCGACTTTGATACCGTGGACCGCCAGTCGTTGGCGGTCGTATTTGATATTGAGCTGGGGCAAACCAAACACTTTGCTCGCCTTCACATCAACGGCACCCGGAACCTGCCGAATCACCTGAATGATGGAACGCATCTTGGCAACCAGTGTATCCAGGTTGTCGCCGTAAAGCTGAGCTACTACGTCGGTACGGGCGCCGTTCATCATGTCGTTCACGCGGCTTTCAATGGGCTGCGTGATGGCGTAAATGGGTCCCGGAAACTGAGCCATGAATTTATTGACCTCAACGGCTAAGTCTTCCTGCGTAGCGGCTTTCTTCCAGGTGTGCTTGTCCGTCAGGGACAGGTAAAGCTCCTGCGATTCGAGCGGAAGTGGATCGACTTTTACTTCGGAGGTGCCGATCTTGGAAACGACCCCTTTGATTTCGTCAGGAAACGCTTTGAGCAGGGATTCCTGAAATGTGCGGCTTAGTCGGATGGATTCGGTCAGGGGGGTACCGGTCGGTAAATCCATGTCGATCATCATATCGCCTTCCTGCAACTTGGGAATGAACTCGCCACCAATGCGGGTAAAGCCGATAATGCCCGCTACAAGAATACCGGCGGCTACGCCAACCACGACCAGCTTGGCGCGCAATCCCGCCACGAGTACCGGGCGAAGTAACCGATAAAAAAACTGGACAATTTTTTCGGAGAAACCGTGATCATGGAGCGACTTGGGCGGGCGTAACAACAGCGCGCTCATCATTGGCACATAGGTAATAGACAGGAGCAGCGCGCCCAGAATGGCGAAACCAACCGTTTTGGCCATTGGCGAAAACATCTTTCCTTCAACACCTTCCAGCGTCAGAATGGGAAAATACACGATCAGGATAATCAGTCCGCCAAAGACTACCGACCGTTTAACGTCGGAGGTAGAGGCAATGACTACCTCCTGGCGGTCTTTGTACGTCAGCCTGCTGGCTGTCCCATCCGCTCTTGTTTTTTCTTCCTGCCGACGGGCCATGGCAACCGCCAGAAACAAGACTGCCGACTCGACAACGATGATAGCCGGATCGACCAGCAGACCAAAGTCGATCGCACCCAGACTCATGATGTTGCCGACCAGATCGAACTGACGCATCCAGATAAAGGCAAACAGCATCGCCAATGGAATGACCGATGCCGCCAGCAAACTCGCCCGCCAGTTGCCGAGTAAAACTAGGATTACAATGACGACAATGGCCGCTCCTTCGATGAGGTTATGCGCTACCGTTTCGATGGCAGCACTCACGATTTTGGAACGATCCAGGAACGGTTCGATGATCAAACCGTCGGGTAGTCCGGCCTGAATCTCGGCGAATTTGTCTTTTAGCCGTCCAATCACCTCATTGCCGTTAGCGCCTTTCATCATCAGGATGGAGCCGCCCGCTACTTCACCCGTTCCATTCTGACTCAGCGCCCCGAAACGAAGTGCGTGACCCATTTCTACGTCGGCCACATCGCGGACCAGCACGGGCGCATTGCCGTTTTTACGGACCACTGTCTGAGCAATTTCGTCGAGGTTATTGACCAGCCCGATGCCACGAATGGTGTAGGCTTTATTATCTTTTTCAATGTAGGCCCCGCCCGTGTTGCCATTCCCCTGCGAAAGAGCTGCGTACAGATCATCGACCGTCACGCCGAGCGCCCGCATCCGGTCCGGTTTGAGCTTGGCCTGGTATTCTTTGCTGTAGCCGCCGTACCCACTTACGTCCGCAACGCCCGGCATTCCCAGCAGTTTGCGCCGGATGTACCAGTCCTGTAAGGTTCGTATTTCGGTCAGCGTATACCGTGGATGATCAGGGTCTTCGGGGCGAATGACGTACTGGTAAATTTCGCCCAGACCCGTAGAGACGGGACCGAGTACGGGTGTACCTGCCCCCTCTGGGATGTCGGCTTTTACCCCTTCGAGCCGTTCGAACACCTGCTGACGAGCCCAGTAGATGTCAGTCTCGTCGGTAAAGATCAGTTTGAGAACCGACGAGCCGAATTTTGATACCGACCGGGCTTCGATCAGGCCGGGGATGTTAGCCATCGCCATTTCGAGGGGCGTGGTAATGAATTTCTCGATTTCGAGCGACGACAGGTTTGGCGAGTTCGTAATCACGTCTACCTGCTGATTCGTCACATCGGGAACGGCATCAATGGGCAGATTTTTCAGTGAATACGTACCATAACCGATCAGGCCAAGCAGTAGCAGGCCTAGTGTCCAGGGGCTCCGGACGCTGTAGGCAATCAAGCGATCAATCATGTATGTATAAGGTAGATAAGTACTGTCGAATCAGCCTCCGTTACGAGATTAATTCGTTGGCAAATTGGCGCGTAGGAATAAAGAGGAGCTTAGAAAATTCTTAGAATTCGCTTAGAAGATTTTGGGAGGAATCCGATCCGCTGAAAACACAAAAACGCTACCGAAGATCAGGGCTTCAGTAGCGTTATCTCTCGCTAATACTATGAAAAAAGGTACTCTTGGGTAAACCAGGACGGTACGAACCGGATACCAACGGTAATCGAACAAACCAGATTTATAAACGCATTGGCAAATAGCAGGGAAAAACTGAGAGCCGCCTTAGACTCTGCTTAGAATTCGCTTAGAAAAAAAGGAAACTATCGCGGAATAGAAATTCGACGGAGCCTAAATACGCGTCTTTTGTAAACACGGACGCTCGGTATTTGCCCGGTTTGATAGGTCCGTTGGGAGTAAGGGTAAAGGAAATTCGTTGCGGATTACGGCTGAAGTTCACCGTTTGGGTAGCGTGAACGGGAATCACTTCATTGACATCGGACAGCACAACGGTGGTGCTTCGCAAAGGAGCCATCATCGCATTGTGCTGACTGTCGGTCAGGCTTAGAAACAAATCATGCGTACCCGCTATCTGGAGCTCGGCAGGTATATCGAGCGAAACCGTCAAGTCGTGGACTTTTTTGGCTTTGGCCGTTTGCTTATGGTTTGACTTAGTTGCTTCAACCAGAAAAGCATCGCCCGTAATGGTTGAGATGGGAACCTTGGTTGACAGGCTTGTGGTCAGATTTTCTACCTTTTTCTGTAAGTCTTTGTTCTGGCTGAGTAGCAACTGGTTCGAATTGCTTAACCAGCCGATTTTATCCCGCATGGCTTCAAGTTGATTTTCCAGACTGTCGCGGTTGCTGGTAAGGGTGGTAAGCTGGTCGTTGAGTTGTCGAATCGTACGGCCTTGACGACTCGACTGTTGACGGTATCGCCCAATTTCAGCCGTACGTTTATTCACCACATGGTGTAAATCCGTTATGTGATTGTCGAGCGATGCGCCGTTGTCTGTTGCGGTTTCGAGCTGACTTTCCATACTACGAATATCGCCCTCCAATCGAAGCTTGACCGACAGGAGCGAGTCGGCTCTCAGTTCGTTAAAATCATTCAGTTTTGTTAACCGCCAGCTTTTTGTCCAGTAATAAGCGCCCGTAGCCAATAAGAAAAGCATCAGCGCTGTTACCAGGCTTGTGGTCAGTTTGGTTTGCTGTTCAGTAGTTTCCGTTGCCATAGCGATTTGTCTGTTTATTGATAGTACAAACCTGCTAGTTAGCTGTTACAGTGGGCTTAAAGACTGCTTAGAATTTGCTTAGAATCCAATGTACGGTCAACTAGATGACCAATTCGGGCGTTAATTGCGGAAACGATTGTAGTTCACGAACAAATGGCCGATAAACCTTCCCGATATGCGCAGGTGCTGGCCTGGCTGGATCAACACATTATTAAACGGCTGTACACCGAACGTGTCCGGCGAGTCATTTTACAAAGTTTACCTTTTTGGGTAGCATCCTTACTGACGGGCCTGGTGGCCGTAGGGTACGAAGAGTTGTTCGTTTGGGCTGAGGAAACCAGCTTTACCTGGATGCACCGGCAACCACTCCTGGTTTTTGCGGTGACGCCCATTGCCTTCGTCATTGCCTGGTTGCTTGTTGCTAAACTGGCTCCTGCGGCACGGGGCAGCGGTATTCCTCAGGTAATGGCAGGCATTGAACTGTCGAAGCCAACAGCCTACGGTCATACGGGCTATCTGCTGAGCTTACGCGTTGCCGTTGTAAAAGTCCTGAGCAGTGCCGTCCTGCTGATTGGTGGTGGAGTCATTGGCCGTGAAGGACCAACTATCCAGATTTCGGCGGCTATTTTTCGGGCCATCAATCGACTGCAACCCGCTGGCTGGCCACAGTTGTCACGGCAGATTGCACTCGTTACGGGCGGGGCCGCTGGTCTGGCCGCTGCGTTCAATACGCCACTGGGCGGTATTGTTTTCGTTGTAGAAGAACTAACGCAGACGCACATCACCCGCTTCCGAACGGCGGTTTTTACGGCGGTTATCATCGCCGGTATGACAGCGCAGGCAATTCAGGGGCCGTATTTGTACCTGGGATTTCCCCGCGTCAGCGCTTCGACGGGGTGGTTTCTGGGTATTGTGGTGTTCGTCGCTATGTTTTGCGGATTGGCGGGCGCTCTCTTTGCGAAAACGTTGCTGTGGGTGAATGGGTACCGTCGGCGGTTTAAGACGATGCCTCAGCAGGCGGCCTGGGTTGCTGGGTGCGGTCTGGTTCTGGCGGGTCTGGCTTTTTGGGTGGGTACCGATGCCATCGGAACGGGAAAACCCATTATCAATCGGCTCTTATTTCAGAATGATCACCTGACACCGTGGTACCTTTTTCCGGTGCGCTTTGCTGGTATGGCGCTGAGCTACAGTGGGGGAGCCGCAGGCGGTGTGTTTGCTACCTCGCTGAGTGCGGGAGCTATTCTGGGCGATGCCCTGTCGCGGCTGGTAAACGTAACACCCAGCGATACAAATCTGGTGATCCTGGTTAGCATGGTCAGTTTTCTGACGGGGGTGGTGCGTTCACCGTTTACGGCGGCCATTCTGGTGCTTGAAATGACAGATCGCCATTCGGCTATTTTTCAGCTCTTGCTCGGTGGCCTGATGGCCCAGGGTGCTGCCTCATTGATTGACCCGGTTTCGTTCTACGAGCACCTGAAAGAAGGCTTTGTCCGGGAAGCAATGGCGCAGCCGGTTACAAGAGAAAACCGCTCAGAATCTTCAAGGACAGAGTAAACTATTATTAAAGGTTCTGTCTATCAATTGGATGCGCTGGTTAACGGGTGATTTTTATACCTTCACGGGTGCATTCGAAATACTTGATTACTATTCCGGAACCTGCTTACGATATGATTGCTGATGATAAAAAGACACCGAAAGAGAAGCGACCTGATTTGTTGTCCCAGTTTAAGGTATTCCTGAAAGAACGCTTTAGCCTGGATGAAGACAAAGATGACGAAGTCGAGGTGATTCAGTCGATTAGCCGGGGCATCGAGTTTCGGGGCATTAATTTGTGGACCTTGATCTTTGCCATCTTTATTGCCTCCATCGGGCTAAACATCAACTCACCGGCGGTCATTACGGGAGCCTTCCTGATCTCACCGCTCATGGGGCCGATTATGGGTATCGGTATGGGCGTCGGTATCAACGATCTGGCGATGATCCAGCGGGCGCTGAAAAACCTGGGGATCGCCGTGTTTATCAGTTTGTTGACGTCAACGGTGTATTTTGTGCTGAGCCCGCTTCATCTCGCTCAGTCTGAACTACTAGCGCGCACATCGCCCACCGTTTGGGATGCGCTCGTCGCCTTTTTTGGGGGGTTAGCGGGTATCGTTGCCGGGTCGCGTCGGGAAAAGGTAACGAACGTTATTCCGGGGGTTGCCATTGCTACGGCCTTGATGCCGCCCCTCTGCACAGCCGGTTATGGCATTGCTACCGGAAATTTGTATTACTTCGCCGGAGCCTTTTACCTGTTTCTGATCAATGGAATCTGTATCAGTTTAGCTACTTTCCTGATCGTACGATTTTTACGGTATCACCAAAAAGAGTACCCGTCACCAGCTACCGAACGGCGCGTGCGGCAAACGATCTGGCTGGCCGTTCTCATCGTAATCATTCCCAGCACGTACCTGGGCTATCAGATCGTTCGCAAGACGATTTTTGAACAGTCAGCCAAGCGATTTGTGGCTAACGAATGCGACTTTCAGTACCGACAGGTGATCAAATACGATGCTCATTTTAATCGAAAACAAAGTCGAATTGAGCTTACGCTGGTGGGAGAACCGTTGCCCGCCGACTCGATTAATCTGCTGACGGCAAAATTACCAATGTATGGGCTGACCGATGCGGAGCTGGTTGTTCGACAGGGCACATTCAAAGACGCGCCGGTTGATGTTGACGCCATTGCCAACACGGTCACCGAGCAGGTTTTTCGTTACAATCAGGCGTCGATTGCGATCAAGGATCAAACGATTGATTCATTACGTCGCTATATCGAACTCAACCAGACCTCACACCTACCGGTTGCCGATTTACGCAATGAATTGAAAACGCTTATGCCCGACGTTCAGACGTTTACGGCTGCGCGCTCGCTGGTGTTGAATTCAAACAGCGCGAAGCCCGATACGGTGACGCTGGTCTACGCCAAATTTTCCCGTAGTCACACAGCCGCTGAGCGTCGGCGTATTGAGAGTTGGTTACGGACGCGCACAAAAAGCAAACGAATCAAGCTGCTGATCGAATAGCAACAGCTACAAAATAAGAGGGCGTAGCAGCTACCGTAGTAAGCTAGGCAAGTCGACCAGCCAAACAATTAACAGCGAGAGAAGAAACAAAATACCCATAAAAATCAGCAACCAGTCTGGTTTTCGGGGTTGATCGTCGTCGAATAGAGGCACGTTTTTGCGTTTGTTTGGAAATGATTAGGCGAAACAAATCGAAGTAGGCGAGTACCGCAAGATTCGATCATTAGTAAACGATGTCGCGAATAGCCTTACAAATACGGCTGTTACAGTAGTACCAAAAATCGGTCATGCGACTTAAGATTGCCTGAAAATTTCCTTAGAATCTGCTTAGAGATACTTACTGCCGAGTTAGCAATATGGTAAAGGCAGTAGGCTGTCCTGGAGCAGATGATACGGTTAGTTGCCCACCATGCAGGCGCACAATCCGCTCGACTAATGACAAGCCTACACCGTACCCGCTTACATCGGCAGTTTGACGGCTGCGGTAGAACGGCTCGAAAATATAAGGAATATCAGGGGCCGGAATAGGAGGCCCTTCGTTTAAGACCTGGATCTGAAGCTGATCGTTTCCAGCGTTGATGGCGATAACGGCCTGTCCATCGTCGGAAAACTTACAGGCGTTTTCAGTGAGATTTTTTAAGGCGGTGCACAGCAGCGTTTTATTGCCCCGAACCGTCAACTGATCGGGGTCGTCGGGTAGTTCGCCGAGATCGATACGTACCTGATAGCGAGGATTAATAGCGTTTACTTCGGAACGGATGTCCCAGGCGGTTTCATCGATGCGTACCACATCGGTCAGCAGACTACCAGCATCGTCCATATTGATCTGCGACAGTTGCAGCAGTTCATGGGTTAGGCTAGCTAAGTTCGTGACATCGTCAAGAACAGACCGCATGGTTTGCTGGTAAGCTTCCGGGTCGCGCTGGTTCAGCAGGCTGACTTCGAGTTGCGAGCTGATCTGAGTGAGCGGATTTTTTAATTCGTGCGATACATTGGCCACGAACATGCGCTGTAGTCGAAACGATTCGGCAACTCGGTCGAGTAGCTGGTTGATGGTTGCCGATAGCCTCCCGATTTCGTCATTATCCTGGCGGATGGGTAGCCGTTCGTCCCGGTTGTTCGGAAAGATGGCATTGAGGGTCTGGTCAATCCGCTGCATGGGCCGAAGCGCATCCCCGGCAAAAAACCATCCCGAGAAGATCGTGATACCAATAGCCAGAAAAAACAAACCGACCATTGCCCAGATCAGTTGCCGCAGAAAAGCGTCACCGTATACGTTTTCGGCGCTTGCTAGCACGACATACATACCCGATGCGGTCATAAATCGAATACCGGAGACGTAGTAAAGACCTTGCCGAAAATCTTTTCTTTTTTTCTGCCGGATGGATTCGATCTGACTGGCCGAAACGTCAAGCGAAATGGCGTCGTTGGTTTCGTATATGACCGAATCGCGATTGTCGAATACTTTAATCTTTTGATTTGGAAGCTGATCTTTCCGGATGCGGCTCAGCTGGTGGATTAGTTGTGCATCCAACCGATGAAGAATAAGCATCTCGCCCAGCGTATTGGCTTTCCGGTCGAGTCGGCGGTAAAAGTCAGAAGCGATGAAGTACCAGCAAAAGGCATAGATGCTCACAAAGGCCAATAGCAAAATGGCCGATACGAGTCCCGTAAAACGAATTGCTAGGCGATTCCGAATAGTCATGAGCAGGTATCAGCCAGCCGCAATCTTTGGCTGGTTATTCTTCTTTAAAAACATAACCCATACCGAACTGGGTATGAATAAGCTTTTTAGGGAAATCCTTATCAATTTTTTTGCGCAGGTAATTGATATAAACCTCAACCACGTTAGTCCCCGTATCGAAGTTGAGATCCCAGACGTGTTCGGCAATGTCAGGCTTCGACAAAACCCGTCCCTGATTGCGCATCAGAAATTCCAGCAGCGCAAATTCACGGGCAGTCAGGTCGATAAGCAGGCCGTCGCGTCGCACGGTTTTGGCGTCCAGGTTCATCTCAATGCCACCGTACCGCAACGTTTGGGCCGTCATCGAGACCTGCGTGCCGCGCTTTGTCAGGGAGCGGACACGGGCCAGCAGTTCGGCAAATTGAAACGGTTTGGTTAGGTATTGATCCGCCCCGGAATCGAAACCCGATATGCGATCATCGACTTCACCCAGCGCGGTCAGCAACAAAATAGGCGTCGTCAGGCCCTCGGCCCGTAGCTGACGGCACAGTTCAAAACCGTTCAGGCCAGGTAAGATAACGTCGGAGATGATGGCTGCGTAATTGTTTTTTAGGGCCAGCCGCTTGGCAATCAGTCCGTCGTAGGCGATGTCTACCTCAAACTGACTTTCCTCAAGCCCCTGCCGAATTGCTTGCAGCATTTTAGGTTCATCTTCGATCACTAAGAGTTTCATGGTGGGGTAGAGGAGTTAAAAGTAAACAAGCGACTCCGCGTCAACGACTGTAGCTGATTATAGAGAATAAGTCAGAACGCGAGGTCATGGCTATATAGGTCTAAGCAGCTATGACCTCGCTCCTGGAAATAGTTGCTGTTAGTGGTTGATGGCTACTTCGTCGAGTTGTTGCAGCAGCATCTCCACGTCACGCTGGCGAGCTAGCCGGTAGCGGGCATTAGTGATTCCAGCCCCAACTTTCAGGGTGTACGCCCAGTTGGGCAACTGACGAAACATATCCTCGTCGGTCGTGTCGTCGCCCATGCTGACAATGAAATCGTAGTCCGTCTGTTCAAAAAGTTTTTGGGCAATGGTGCCTTTGCTATGCTGCGCTGTTCGCACTTCAATAACCTTACTGCCCTGCATAACCGTTAATTTGACTGCCGACGGCGTACTGAGCAATCGTGTCGCCAGTTCAACGGCTTTTGTCTCGATGTCTTCGGCTTTAGCATTCCGGTAATGCCAGACAATGGTCGTTTCTTTCTCTTCGATAAAAGACTCTGGATAGGCGTCAACGTATTCGTTCATCGTTGCCCGGACCGGCTCGATCCAGTCGCTGGCGGGCATATCCAGTAGTTGCCAATCCTGATCCGGTTTTTTGATAAATGAACCGTGTTCGGCAACCAGCGTTACCGGAAATCCCCGAAAAGCATTTTCCAGAAATGCCCGGTTGCGGCCGCTGATAATCGCCAGATCGTTCTGCTCGGCTAATCGGTGTAATACCGGTTGCATCGTTGGCGATAGCTGCGCTTTCGCGGGGTCGTTGACAATGGGAGCGAGCGTTCCGTCGAAATCGACCAGCAATAGCCGGTGCTGGGCTTTCTGATACGCATCGATAAAGGATTGAATCGGCAAGTTCGTTGCCAGTTCTGATTGCCAGGATTCGTCACTCATAAAGGCAGATAAAAAATTATGACTCCATCGGAAAACGTTGTGATTCTGAAGATGTTGCCGCATTTTTTGCATGCGGTCCTGTTGCTCGGCGGGTTGCATCTCCAGGGCTTCTTTTATAGCCGCCGTTACCTCCTGGGTATCTGTTGGGTTAATAATGAGGGCATCGGGCAATTCCTGAGCGGCACCCGCCAGCTCACTTAAGATCAATACCCCCTGATTGTCGCGACGGCTGGCGATGAATTCCTTACAAACCAAATTCATACCGTCGCGGATTGGTGTAATGAGGGCCACGTCGCAGCAGGTGTAGAGGGCAAGCAATTCCGTAAACGTCAGCGACAGGTACGAGTACACGATAGGCCGCCAGCCAATGGTACCAAACAGACCGTTGATACGTCCGACGGTTTCTTCGATCTCTCGTTTTATTTCCTGGTAATGACCGATTTTGTCCCGTGAGGGGACAACCGTCATAACGAACGTTACATTGTTATGCCAATCGGGGTTTTGGGTCAGGAAACGTTCATAACCTTGCAACCGGTAGGTGATGCCCTTTGCGTAATCGAGCCGGTCAACCGAGAAAATGATTTTGTTGCCGTTCAATAACTGCTGATAATGCTGCCGCATCTCCGCAACGGCTTCGAGCTGGCTGCCTTCATCAAACTTGGTAAAGTCGATACTAATCGGAAAATCGCCGACGAAAACCGACCGATTGTCCAGCACGACGCGTTGTTCAATGATGGGTAACCCAACCACTTCCGACACATTGTGCATAAAGTGCTTGACGTAATCGGCTGTATGAAAGCCCACCACGTCAGCGCCCAGGAGCCCGTTCATCAACGCCTGCCGCCAGGTGCGGGGCAGTAGTTTGATGATCTCGAAGGTAGGAAAAGGAATGTGGAAAAAATAACCGATTGTGGCTTCCGGAACCGCTTTTCGCAGCAGATCGGGCAGTAACATCAACTGAAAATCATGAATCCAGACCAGATCGCCGGGTTCGATGATGGAGGTCAATTCCTCCAGGAAGCGGTTATTTACCTGTTGATAAGCGTCAAAATAATTTTCCTGAAACGAAGCGAAGGTCGGGAAGTAGTGGAAAAGTGGCCAGATCAGATCGTTACAGAATCCTTCGTAAAACGCCTGATGAACATCTTCGTCCACAAAAACCGGGTGGGCGACAAAGTGCTCATCCTCAAACGCCGACTGCTGAATGTCTTTCAGACTGTTATCGCAATGACCGATCCAGTGAATTTTGGGTCCGCTGTCGCCAGCCGATTGCCCCATCTGTTCGGCCATGGAAAGGACTGCAGAAACCAGTCCGCCTGAGTTCTGGAAAAGACTAACTCCTTCTTTGGTTTGTTTGATGCTAAAAGGTAATCGATAGGCTACAATAATTAGTCGTTTGTACGTTCCATTGAGATTGCTCATGTAGTTTTTGCGCTCCATAACTAGAGCTTGGTACCAGTACAAAAAACGGTCGGTTAACTTAAAATGTTCTTAGTCAACTATTAGAAAATCCTTAGAATCTGGTCGGATTGGCTTTTAAATACGCTTTCGACAAAGTGCGTACGAGTTTGCCACTGTTGTTGGCAACGGGGCGGACCATTTCTTTTACTCGGCTAAACATGTACCTTGCGACCCCGAATCCGATACTAAACGGACCTCGGATCTGCGTATGGAAACTGGACATACTACTGCTGCTGTTGGCCTTACGATGGCAGATCATACAATTTCACCGCAACGTATTCATGTTTCTTCTGAAGTTGGTACCCTAAAACGCTTACTGATTCACAGCCCTGATCGGGGTTTAGGAAAAGTGGTGCCGTCCAAAGCGCAGGACTGGCTCTTTGAAGATATTGTGCACCTCGACATGATGCGTCGGGATGAGTACGATTACTATGTTAAGCTTCTTTTATATTTTTTAGATCCTGATAAAGTACAGGGGAAAATAAAGGAACTGGGACCCGACAGCGACCGGTCCTTTTTCAAACCCGATCATGCGGATTACTTTCAGTCGGATAAGGTAATTGATATTCAGCGGCTACTGGCCGATATCCTGGCCGACGAATCGATTCGGATTCGGTTAATTGCCGCCATCTGCGGTATCGAGCGGACATCGTTCCGAACGCAGCAACAGCTCAACGAGTACGAGCCGGCAGAATTGGCCAAGATTATGATCTCGGGTTCGCTGCCGGATCTGACGATGCTGTTTGCGCCACTGCCTAACTTTATCTTTACCCGCGATATTGGTATTGTCATCAACGATCATATTCTGCTCAACAAGCCCGCCAAGCTTGCCCGCACGCGCGAAGCGTTGTTGACCCAATACATCTTTTTTAATCATCCGCTGTTTGCCGATTATCAGGACAAGATCATTGAAATACCGGATAACGAACACGCTTTTTTGTTGCCCGATGTGGACGTAAATCGGGATGTGACGCGCTCAACGCTCGAAGGGGGCGATGTGATGATGATTGCCAAACGCCACCTGATGATTGGCGTTAGTGAACGAACAACGCTGTATGCCGCCCAGCAGGTTATGCGACTGGTATTCGATAAAAATCTGGTCGATACGGTTACGGTTCTTAAGATTCCTAAAAAGCGGGATTACATGCACATCGATACGATTTTCACGCAGGTGAAGCGTAACGTTTGGGTGCTGCTGGGAGCGCTGGCTCGCACGGGAGACGACGTAAAACAACGGGACGTTATTCATTTTTTTGCGCCTAAAGACGTATCGGAAGACCTTAAAATTCTTCAATTTATCAAAGGTCTGGAGCACAAGCCCATTGAGATTGAGAACCTTGAAGATCTGTTAGCCGACATCAGCAAGAACGATCTGGGAGCCACCGAACCTGCCCGGTTTATCTACTCCGGTAACAACGAATTTCCATTTGGAGCCAGAGAGCAATGGACCGATTCCTGTAACTTGCTGGCCCTGAAAGATGGCGTTGTGATCGGGTATGACCGGAACGAAAAAACGGCGGAGGCATTCCGACAAGCCGGTTTCGATGTAGTAGGAGCCGCTGTTTTACTGGACCGTTTTGAGCGTGGAGAATCGTCGCCGGAAACGATTGAAAATACGTTTATCATGCTGCCCTCGGCGGAGCTAAGCCGCGCTCGTGGCGGTTCTCATTGCATGAGCCTGCCTCTGCTAAGGGAAGAATTATAAGAATGGCGCGTGTCCTGGCCGGATGCCTGTGGGTAGATGGTCAGGACACTTTTGCGTTGATTTATGTAACTTGCTTTCTAATTCTGACTAACCAAGTAATCCATGCAATCACAGGCTACTTCGAGAATTCTCATGATTCGTCCGGTTAATTTCGGATTCAACACCGAAACCGCCGATTCCAATGCGTTTCAGAATCGTGATCTGGCTGCGCAGGCGAAGGATGTAGCTCAGGAAGATGCACAGCGCGAATTCAACGAAATGGCGCGCCAGCTTCAGGCTATGGGCGTTGAGGTAATGATCTATGACGACACGACTGATCCGTACACACCTGACTCGATTTTCCCCAATAATTGGGTGTCGTTTCATGCCAGCGGCAAGGTAGTTCTGTATCCGATGCAGGCTGCAAACCGTCGGCTCGAACGACGTCCGGATATCATCAACGATCTGGCCGAACGGTTCGACGTGGCTAACATCATCGATCTAACCTATTTTGAGCAGGAAGGTAAATTTCTGGAAGGAACGGGTAGCCTGGTGCTGGATCGGATGAACCGGGTTGCTTTTGCTGGTCTGTCGCCCCGCACGCATCCTGATGTGCTGGCGGAGTTTGCGCGCCGGACGGGTTATCGGACGGTCTCCTTTCAAGCGGCTGATGCAAACGGAAATGCCGTTTATCATACCAACGTGCTCATGTGCATTGGCGATACGTTTGCGGTCGTTTGTCTGTCAGCAATCACCGATCCCGACGAGCGACTGATGGTTCGGCAGGAACTGGAACGATTGCAAAAACGAGTGATTGATATTTCGCTGGAACAGATGGCCAATTTTGCCGGAAACATGCTGATGGTTCAGACGCAGAAAGGGCAAAAACTACTTGTGATGTCAACCCGTGCTTACCAGTCGTTGACGCCTAAGCAAATTGACCTGCTGGACGATTACGTAACGCTGTTACATTTCGACCTTTCTACAATCGAAGGCAATGGCGGTGGTTCGGCCCGGTGTATGATGGCTGAGGTACACCTGCCGATAAAGTAATAGGCAATCGGTATGGCTTATGCTGGCAGACGTTGAACGACAGACGTACCGATCACCATAAGCCATACATTACAGCGTTGTCCCCTCCGCAGACTGGTAAATGCGTCCGACGATTTCCTGCAAAATCGCGCCCTGGGCTCCCGTGCACACCGTAGAGGGCTTTCCCTGGCAGGCATCTAGAAAAGCAGCTGTATTTTTCAATTGAATATCAACTTCTTCCAGATACGGAAATTGAACATCGGCCAGCTCACCGGCCAGTTCGGTATGAAGTGTAAACGGAAATAAGTTGACTCCGCCTTTACTGCCGAAAATCTCCAGATTTCGGTTTCGGTCGGACTGCGCATTCAGCGCGAACGATGCAGACAGCATAATCGACGCTTTGTTTGGAAACGAAAGGTAAGCGGTGCCCGCATCTTCAACGCCAAACTTTGCAGGGTCCCAGCTGCCCATAAGCCCTTTTCCTCCGGCCTTTCCAATGAGATCGTACGTATTGCCTAGGACCTGATCGGGGGTTGGGTAGTCCAGCGCACAGAGCGCCAAGTCGAGTACGTGTACACCAAGATCCATGAGTGCACCACCGCCCTGCATCGCTTTGTCGGTAAAATGTCCCCAGCCCGGAATACCGCGCCGACGCAGGAAGTTGGCTTTGATGTGATAAATATCGCCCAACAACCCATCCGCCTTGCAGCGCATCAACAACGCCCATTCGCTCGTTTGTCGGAGCTGGAGGTTGTAAGCCAGTGTCAGTCCTTTTTCTACGGCCAGATCAGCCATCTCACGGGCGTTCTGGGCGGTTATAGCGGGCGGCTTCTCGCAGAAAACATGGCAGTTGTGCGCCAGTGCTTCCATCGTCTGTGGATAATGCAGGTAGTTGGGCGTACAGATCACGACCACATCGGGGGCACATTGACGGTACAGTTCCGCCGTATGGGCAAAAGCGTGTGGAATATCGTGTTTATCGGCCAGAGCGCGGGCTTTACCAAGATCGCGGCTGCAAACCGCCACAACGGCTACCTGATCGGACAACTGCTTCAGCGCAGGAATATGGTTTTTATCGGCAATGTTTCCACCGCCGATGATGGCTGCTTTCAGAATCGACATGCCGTAAAGAAACGAAAGACGACTGATTTACTGACATGTTCACCAGATGTAGGCAACGAACTTTTACTCTTTTTTTAAATTTTGTTTGCACATACAAATATTAGCTTATACTTTTGATCCACCAATCTGAAAGAAGAGTTATGAACGTAACAAATGAAGTAGTAGAAGGGGAGAAAACCGAAACCCGGTTTAGTGCCTGTCTACTGTTTTCTGCCAATGCGCTGGCTCGGGCCATCACGGCGATTGGTGACGAGGAGTTCGGAAAGTTTGGGATGTGCTATTCACACGCGTATCTGTTGTGTGAAGTTGTCGGACAGCCGGGTATAACCCCATCGCAGCTAAGCGAAACGCTTTACCTGACGCCATCGACAATCACTCGGTTGGTGGAAAAGTTAGAGCAAAAGCAGTTGGTTCGGCGCGAATCGGAGGGTAAAAAAACCCTGATCTATCCGACCGCCGAAGGAGAAGCGCTGCAACCTGCCATTTCCCAGGCTTGGGATAAAGTAGGCGAACGCTACTCAAAAGCAATTGGCGAAACAAACGTCTGCCAGTTGACGCAGCAGGTTTTTAAGGCTACCCAGGCATTGGGCGAAGGCCTGTAAGACCTATTTTTACAAAATTTGTTGTATGTGCAAACAAGATAACTACTAACCGCTATGAAAAACGATAAAGAAGCCATCGGATTGATGATTGGCGAAGGAAATACCGCCACCAAAGATATTTGCCGGTTATTAGCGAAAGAAGGTATAACGGCGCTTGTAAAACAAAAGGAGGCAAGTACTCCGGAGGTTGATGATATGCCAAAACAGTGGTCTGGACAGCCTGGAAAAGATCTTTTCTTTAACGGCTGGAAACTGCTCTTTTAAGAGCCTGACGCTGACATAGGCTTTATTCCCTGATTCGTAATTTTGATCTAAAATATACGTCTAAGCTATTCCCAGCTTGATCAGGCGTAGGTGAGCAAATCTACCTGAATCTGATCGCTATGATTTGTTAACAGAGCCTCTAACGAGGCTCTTTTTTGTTTATGACTTGAGTGGTTGATTGTATCGCTCTGGTTACGTAGAAAATTATATTTTTGATAGGGGCAACGTTTTCATGACAGGCTGCATCTTTGATAAAAATCAACTTATTTACCGATGAAGACCCTTATCACTACTTTCTTACTGGGCAGTATTTTCTTTATCAGTCAACCGACGAACGCTCAGGACGGCGTTGTTGGGAATGGCCAGATTGTCAAGCAGCAACGAAACCTCACTGCCTTTTCTAAATTAGCGGTCCGCGTGGGAATGCGGGTACGTATCGCCACTGGAAACGCGGGTCAGGCCGAACTCGAAGGCGAAAGCAACGTACTCGAACACGTAGTCACTGATGTGAAAAATGGAGAGCTGACGATCATGTTTGATCCGGATACCCACATCAAGAACACGAAAGGCGTTACGGTTACGGTTCATGTTCCTAAACTCAGTCAGGTGCTGGTTAGTACGGGCTGCTCCGTTACGTCCGATCTACCGATTCAGTCCGATAACCTGGCCGTAACGGTAGAAACGGGTAGCCGATTGAATACCCCAGTCAACACGCAAAAACTGACGCTGACCGTTCGGGATGGATCGCAGGCTACAGTACAGGGAACGGCAGCCAGCGCCAATATCCGACTGAGCAGCGCGGGTAAACTCGATGCCGCCAAACTAACAATCGAACGTGCCGATGTAAGGCTGGATGCCGCCAGCCAGGCGACTATTCACGTTACCGAAACACTGGCGGCTTCGGCTGATGGCGTTAGTACGATTCGCTACTCGGGAAATCCAACCGTAACAGCACAGGAGGCAACGGGCTTGTCGAAAATCCGTAGGCAGGAATAAACAAATTGGCTGATTTGCGGATTAAACGAGGAGCCGCTTTTCAATGAAGCGGCTCTACCGTATTTCGTAAATTGTTCATATGGGAATCAAAACTGCCCTGATAACAGGAGCCAATGCGGGTATAGGATTGGCCACTGCCAGAGCGTTGGCACAACGTTCGTTTGATCTTGTCTTGCTCTGTCGGAACGAGCAGAAAGGAAAAGAAGCACAGGCCGAAGTTCGTAAAGCGAATCCGGCGGTGCGCGTTGATTTGCTTACGGTCGATCTGGCGAATGCAGAATCGGTACGTCAGACAGCCGAAAAGATCAAACAGGATTACAAGCGGCTCGATGTACTGATCAATAATGCCGGTTACACACCCGCTACCATTGAGTTTACGCCCGATGGTATTGAAAAGTCATTCTACGCCAGCCACATCGGACATTTCGTTCTGACGTATCATCTGCTGGACCTGCTTAAACAAACAGCGTCCGAGACCGGCGACGTGCGCATTATTAGCCTGTCTTCCGGAGCGCATGTGATGGGTCAGAAAGCACGCTTTTTCCGGCATATCGACAACCTGTCGACCTGGAAAGCGTACGGCGACGATAAGCTGGCGAACCTGCTGTTTGCCAGAGCCGCAGCCAAACAATTGACCGGCACGGGTATCACGTCGTATTCGGTCCATCCGGGTGCCGTGCGAACCAACTTTGGCAGTGATACTTCTGGCGTTATCGGGCAGGTATTTCGACTGGCCAGACCGCTTATGCGTACGCCCGAAGAAGGTGCGCAAACGTCCGTTTTTCTAGCGTCGGCACCGCTCAAATTGATCGGGGAGCAAAACAACGGTGCATATTTTGTCGACAGCCAGCCAAAGAAACCAGCTAACCGCGACGTAAACGACCAAAACGCGGACTGGCTGTGGGAGCGTAGTCTGGCATATGTCTAGTGTCTAGTGTAAAGTTGATATAGTGGTGTCGGTTTCTCAAAACCGACACCACTATATCAACTTTACAAAAATGGCTGCAACCAGAGGCTGTAGCCATTTCAAAAACCCACTCTATGAGAAAGTAAAGGCGATTAACGACCACCTAGCGGAATTATATAACCGACGGTGGTTTCGGTGAAAATCGTTTTATAATCGGTGTAAAAGCCTCGCGTGTTGTCTCCCAGTTGATACATACCCCGCACCTCAACCGTTACGTGACCGGGGCCCGCCTTGAGCATCGCGCCAACACCGGCAGCACTACCGTACGAAAAACGCCCGACATTGCTGGGAATCTCCCGCTTAAGACCATTCCAACTAACGCTGGCTAGATAAGCTCCATAAGGACCAACATTGACAAAGAAACGGTTGCCGTCAAACGTTCCCGATGCGATCTTTAAAAATAACGGTACGATGACCTGATCCGACGATGCTTTGACAATGCCAAAGCCTGGATCAACCTTGGCCGTAGAGCGGCTATAATTAATCTCTGGCTGGAAAGACAGTCGGCCTCGTCCAAATTGAAACACCGCACCGCCCACGAAATCGACGGAAGGGTCTGCACCCGTCACGTTGTCCAGGAAAACAGGATACGTGACACCACCACGCACGCCAATCCGGGCGCGTGAATCCTGACTGATCGCTTGTGTTCTGGCGGGTACGCTGCCTGCTGTTTCAGTTGGTCCTGCTATTGGTTCCGACCTCGTTGGACGAACCGGCTCATTGACCGAAGGAGTTGGCGTTGATTCCGTCGTTTTTTTATTGTAACCGTGGTACTGATCGTATAACTCTTGCTGCCGGTTGGGTTTCTTTCCGGGCTGAATCGCTGTATTGAACGTATTGGATCTAGGGACAGTAGTTGATGGGCTTTGTTGAGCCCAGGACATACCTGACGATAGTATTCCAATACTCAGCAGAATCAGCGATTTCATTAGGGGGTTAGTCATTTAAATAAGTTTGTAAGATTAGTCGGTAAGGTACTAAATCCGATAACAACAATGAGGAAACGGTAGGGAGCTTGAGTCTACGGTTGATTTTCTACAAACATTTTCCTGATTCCAGAGTAAGTGAACGTATGGTGGGTGTATAGACGTACGTCGATTGGTATCGGTCACCAGTATAACACGAATCGTCTCACCCGATTATTTGTCCGATTATGAAAACTGAACATCAGCGCACGGCTCTTATTACGGGAGCCAACAAAGGCATTGGAAAAGAGATCGCCTGCCAATTAGGGCAACGTGGTTTTGCCGTTTTTATTGGCGCCCGCGACATAACAAAAGGTCGGGAAGCTGCCGAAGAGTTGTGTCAGCAAGGCTACGAAGCTACGTTTATCCAACTCGATGTAACAGACCCGGTAAGCATCAAAAATGCCTACGGAACCTTTTCTCAGAAAGCGGAACATCTGGACGTATTGATCAACAATGCCGGTATTCTGGAAGATCACGGCGAAGATATTTTAAAGCTGAATCCTGAATTGCTGGATCGTACGCTCAAATCGAATGTCACCGGACCAATTATCGTAACGCAGGATTTTCTGCCCTTTCTGAAAAAGAGCCCTACCGGTGGACGCATCATTAACGTGTCGAGCGGGGCAGGAGCGTTAAATGACATGAGTACCTATGCCCCTGCTTACAGCATATCGAAAACGGCACTGAATGCCGTAACGCGACAATTTGCGGGCGCACTTCGAAGCGAAAATATTGCTGTTAACTGCGTCGATCCGGGTTGGGTGCGTACTGATATGGGAGGATCAGGTGCATCGCGACCCGTCGAGAAGGGTGCTGAAACCATCGTGTGGCTGGCTACTGAAGCTCCGCAGTCAGAAACGGGTAAGTTCTGGCACGACAAACAGGAATGCGCGTGGTAGTATATCTTTCTCAGGGCAGGAAATCAAACATATGTTTGATTTCCTGCCCTGAGAAATGCCTGGAAATCTAGTAATTCAGCGTAATAATGGTTTAGAAATTCTTCGATGCGGCCATTTTTACGGCTTCGTAGGCGTTCAGCAAACCGCCCGTCTTGCTAAGGCTACCGAAGGGAACCGGACGACCCGATCGTCCCGGTTTACGAACCTCTATGTTTGGTTTATAGCTGCTTCTCAGCATGATGTCTTTCACCTGGACAGCTGTCAACTTCGGAAAGTAGGAGCGCAGCAGTGCAGCTACCCCGGCGACATGCGGTGCCGCCATGCTGGTTCCTGAAAAGCTGGCGTATTGATTGTTGGGAACGGTGGAAAGAATATCGGTACCGGGAGCAAACAAATCGACCGTTTGTAGACCGTAATTGGATGAGTAGGCAGCCAGTCCTTCGTTCAGCCGCCATGTGCTATTACCAACAACCAGGACATTCTGGGCGATCTGCCCGTTTTCGTACCGGGCGGATGGGTAAGCCGGGACCGAATCATAATTTTCGCCGTTGTTCCCCGCAGCATGAACAATCAGAACGTCGTGCTCCTCGGCGTATCGAATAGCCGCATCGACCTGCTCTTTGAACGGTGACAGTCGTTTCCCGAAACTCATGTTAATTACTTTAGCCCCGTTCTCGACGGCGTAGCGGATGCCGTTGGCAACATCCTTATCTCGTTCGTCACCGTTGGCCGGAACAACCGCAACGGTCATAATGCGTGCGTTGTCGGCAATCCCATCTATGCCAAGGCCATTGCCTCGTTTGGCCGCGATAATACCCGCCACATGGCTCCCATGAACGGCTAATTGCTGTGACTGGCCTATCTGCAACGTCGGACCGCCGTAGTAACGCTCAGTAGGATCAGCCGGGTTATCGCCGACCGCCTTACGGGGGTTGTAATCAGGATTGTACGCTATATCGGCATCGCTCGCAATTATCCGCCGAAACCGTGTCCAGTTTTTACGAATGAGTTCCGTGTAGGTAGCAAACGAACCATAGGTTGAACGGTAAGCACTCGCCAGCACATCGCGCACAGCAATAGACACGGAATCCTGACCGGGATCAACGCGTCGAATCGCTTGCGGAGTCAGGGCACTATCGGGTAGGAGGGACCCAATTTGCGTCGCTGCCTTCCAGAATTGTGTTGTGTCGGAAAACGCCAGTCGCTTAGAGCGGACGGCCTCGTAGCGTTGTAAAAACTGTTTCTTCGCCGTTTGGTAGGTATCGTATTGGCGTTGTTCGGTAGGGGAAAGCGTGGCTCGGTTGGCTTGGTCGTACTTGTTTTTCAGAAGTACATACGTCTGCGTGATTTCGGGCTGGTCGTACTCGTAGGTCGTTCCGTCCTTGGCACCCATAAAATTCCAGCCGTTCAGATCGTCGGTGTACCCATTTTTGTCATCGTCAATGCTGTTATTAGGCGTCTCTTTCGGGTTTTGCCAGATAACATCCCGTAAATCTTCGTGCGCGATATCGACTCCTGAGTCAATCACACCAACCACCACCGGAACCGATGGCCGACCTTTCAACAGTTCGTAGGCTTTGTACAAACTGATTCCGGCTATTGAATCTGTCGTTGGATCGCGATAAGGCCAATCGTTGGGAGGCTGACGCTGAGCCCGGAGGTCAACCAGATTCAGGATTAGGGCGAAATAGCTAAAACAGGTAACTTTTATAAATAGCGGAGAGCGAAGCGTCTTCATGCATTGAGGCTAGTGTTCCTCTAAAATACGGAAAGACGACCGCTTTTCTTGCGATCAACGATGATTATGAAGCGCGCATTTGCCCTGAATACTACGAAAACATGTCTTTGTGGAAAACAAGGCCGACACCGCGCAGTGTAGTTTTGTTCGTAGCCGGATCAATGACAGTACAGGTAATTTCGGCGGTGTGCCGCTTTGTGTCAATGGCTTTGCATTCGAAACGAGCTTCGTATTCAACGTCAGGATACATCGGTCTGACGAACTCAAGCATCTGTGACAAGTGAACACCCCCCGAGCCACCGAAGTCCCGACCAAAGACCTTGGCGAAAACGCTGGCACTTAACATACCGTGCATGATTGGTCGCTTAAAAGGCGTAGTAGCCGCAAACTCAGCGTCAATATGCAACGGGTTATCATCGCCGGTTAGTGTGGCAAAGACCTGAACTTGCTGTTGGGTGAACAAATACCGATGGTGATGTGTATCGCCAATTTTCATGTGGAAAGGAACTGGGTTAGATAACGCGTTTGCCAACGTATCGGTAGATTACAGACGAACTGGTAACGCTTCTCTCTTGTAACAAAAAGGCTCTCCAAACGTTTGGAGAGCCTTTTGAAAATTAGCAATCGTTGAAATTAATAACCCGGATTCTGTTGCTGAGCCAGCGTTGGGTTTGTTGAGACCTCAGAAGTCGGGATTGGCCATAGGAAACGGTAATCGTTATACGGAATAGCCGCAACAATTCCCGTAATCATGGGCCGCGTGGTCAGATCATAGCTGGTTGCTTTGACTTGCGAAACCTCAACTTTGGCAGGAATGCCATTTGTCGAGTATTTGGTATCCAGCGATAAGCGGTGAATATCACCCCAGCGACGACCTTCGCCCGTGAATTCGATGCGCCGTTCGTTCAGAATAGCCTGAACCAGATCGGCGGGTGCTGCTGTAAACCGTTCAGCTGTTGGAACCGAGCGATTACGAACGGCATTCAGCAACAGGAAGCCCTGATTCGCATTCGTACCCTGACGAGCGTATGCTTCAGCTACGTTCAATAGTACTTCGGCATACCGCAGAACGGGAGCCCAGTCGGCGCGGGTCGTGTACTGGCGGTATTTGTAGTTAAAGTAGAACGGATAGCTACCAGTTGACTGCTTGATCTGCAACAGCGTCCGGCGTGTGTCGCCCGTCACCCAGAAGGGAGCGTTGTACAGGTTTGGGCTCGTCGCTACCAGATCACGGCCACCCAACGAGGTAGGACCAAACATGCCAGGCAACGCACCATTGGTACCACCGTTCGAAAGCGCGCTGTTGGCAACCGAAAACACGGACTCTGCATTGTTGCTGTAGCTGGTGAAAGGAACATCCGGGCTTGCTTCAAGCTTGTAGCTGCCAATAGGGCTGGTAAACGTTCCGCTCGTAGCTGCTGTGCCTAACTTGGCTCCCTCGCTGATCACACCCGCCCAATCCTGCATGTGCAGTTTGATACGCGTTTTAAGCGCAATAGCCGCGCCCGACGTTGCCCGAGAAATGGACGTAGCAACAGCCGCACGCGATGCGGGCAGGTTTGTTTCAGCAAAATCAAGGTCAGCCAGGATTTTAGCGTACGTTTCTGCTACGGTACCCCGTCCCAACGCAATGCCTTGCTGCACTGATGGAATCGAGTTGATCGGATTCTCCCGGTAAGGTACACCCGGTTTCGAACCGTTACCATCCGCGTAAGGGCGGCAGAAATGAAGCAGCAGCTCGTGGTGAGACAGTGCGCGTAAGAAGCGTCCTTCTGCTTCGTACTGGAGGGCCGCCGTTGGCGTAAGCACTCCGCCGGTTCCAGCCCGCTTAACCCCGTCGATCAACACGTTCGTTTGGTTGATCAACGCGTACAGCTGCTCCCACATGTTCACGTTGTTGGCCGATGTGGTCGTGTACGTCGCCCGGTACGTGATATCGTAGAACGCTTGCAGGTTGACCATGTCTTCGCCACGCATCTCGCCCTGTTGAATGGCCGCTGAGCCAAACGGGTAACCCCGGCCTGCCGCTCCATTGTAAAGACCGACGGCAGCCGCCTGGTACACGCCGTTCGCTACCAGCTCAATACTGTTCGTTGACGTGAACGCCGTCGTTTCCGACAACGAAGCCAGCGGATTAAGCTCGGTAAAGTTTTTGCAGGAAGAAACCAGCAGCAGTGTACCCATAAGCGTACCGGCCGTTAATTTCCCCAGTTTCAAAGGTGTTGTTATGAATTTCTTCATTGATTGATAGCTGTCAATTAAAAGTTCAGATTGAGACCAACCGTGTACGTACGAGGAACCGGGTTTGTACGGTTGTCTAAGCCTGGCTGAGCGTTAGCGGCCAGGTTCGTCGTTGTAATGCCGTTCAGCTCAGGGTCGAGGCCTTTGTATTTGGTGAATACGTGGGCGTTCTGAATCTGTGCGTAAATTCGGAATGTGTTCGCTCTGATCTTGTTACGAATACCAGTTGGCAGGGTGTATCCTACGCTGATGTTTTGTACCCGAAGGAACGAGCCATCTTCCAGGAAGCGGCTGTTCAGGTTACCGGTTTGCAGAACGTTGGCATCCGAGTTGAAGTACAGACGAGGAACATCCGTAACCTGACCTTCACCAGTCCAGCGGTTCAGCAGTTCGCGACCAGCGTTAGCAAAAACCTGGTTGTTCAACTGCTCCTGCCGGGTGATGTTGTAAATTTTGTTGCCACCCGCAAACGTCAGGAACAGCGTTGCATCGAAATTCTTGTAGTTGAAGCTGTTGTTAAAGCCACCATACCACGTTGGGTTACCAACGCCCAGAATTTTCTTGTCACTCGCTGTCAGCGCATTTGCTGCGGTTGCTACGTTGCTTGGGTTTGCCGGATCGTAAGTAGCCCACAGGAAGTTGTTGGTCGCCGTAGTTGTCTTACCGATCAGGTATTGCACCTGAGAACCGTCTGCTTTTTCAAAGATTGGGTTACCGTTCGATGCGTTTACACCGCGGCTAACATAACCCCAGAACGCACCAATCGACTCGCCTTCGCGCAGAATGTTGTACGGAGACGTTGGCGATGGAATGATATCGGTGCCGTTGACCAGTTGTAAAATCTTGTTTTTCACGAACGTCAGGTTGAAGTTCGTGCGCCACGAGAAGTTATTTTTCTGGAAGTTAACCGTGCTCAACGAAAACTCAACCCCCTGGTTGTACATCTTACCAATGTTCTGGGCAATCGAGTTAATGTTGGCCCCTGGTCCTGGAACACCCAGCGACGGAGCCGTTGGCGCTTGCAGAATCAGGTTATCGATGTTATTACGGAAATACTCAGCCGTAAAGCTAATCCGGTTCGAGAAGAACGAAGCGTCTACGCCAAGGTTCAGCTTGTTACTCGTTTCGAATTTCAGGTTGTTGTTACCCACCTGATTGAAGCGAATACCACTTACATCACCGTATTGGGTTGCTGCGAAGATACCGGCGTAAGGATAGTTACCGATTTCAACGTTACCAACCTGCGCATAACCACCACGCAGTTTCAATTCGCTCAGGAAGGTAGCCGATTTCAGGAAGCTTTCCTCCGACAAACGCCAGCCGACCGATACACCCGGCAGCAGGGCACCCTGGTTACCGATTGGCAGCGACGAAATCTTATCCTGACGAAGCGTAGCGGTGATTAGATACCGGTCGCCGTACGAGTAGTTGGCCCGACCGAAAACCGATTCGAAGGCGCGCTGACTCGCTGAACCATAGATCTGCTGGTTTGTCAATGATCCGGTAATGATGTTGCCATTAACACCGAAGTACTTGTCTGATATGCTGTAGCCGTACGACTCAAACCACCGGAAGTTCGTCTTCTGCAATTCGAAACCGACTACGGCACCAATCTTGTGCTGGCCCATTGTACGGTTGTAGCTCAACGTATTCTGCCAGTTGTACCGGAACTGCGGCTGGTACGTTTGGTCTACTGACCCTTTGATCGAAAAGCCATCGCCATGATCGGGGTTGAGGTAAACAAAATCTTCGTTGCTCAGGTAGTTGATCCCGATTTGCGACCGGGCGTTCAGGCCTTTAACAATCTCGACATCAATGTACGCATTACCCGTCAAGTTCAGGTTCTGGTTTCTATAGATGTTGTTGTCCAGAATGAACTGCTGGTTGGTGTAGTTACCGTAAAGCGCACGGGTGTTAGCACCACGACCCAGGCTTTGACCTTCGATGTTGTAGGTACCATCTGGATACTTAACCGGAACGTTCGGGAACGCGTAAATGGCACCCGCTACGTTACCCGACAAGGCGTTTGTGCCTTGGTTTAAGCCTGTGTTCGTCGTGTGCGTAGCAAAAATGTTGGTACCAAACGTGACCTTATCGTTGAACGCTTTCTGATCAAGCCGGGCACGAGCGCTGTATTTTTTCTGATTGTTACCAACAATGTTACCTTCCAGATTGGCGTATCCAAGCGAGAAGTAGTAGTTGGTTTGATCCGTACCACCGCTAAACGACAGAGAGTGGTTTTGCTGGAAACCGCTCCGCAGAATGACATCCTGCCAATCCGTGTTGTAATTCTGGCCCGTTGCGGTGTTAGACGTTGGGAACGCATTAGCGGCCAGGCCAGCGTTCGTCAGTTTTTCGTTCGCAATCGTAACAAACTCATCGGCGTTCAGCAGATCGAACCGTTTTGCTGGCTGCGCAACGGCAAACCAGCCGTCGTACGAAACCCGTGGTGCTCCTTTTTTACCCCGCTTGGTTGTGATCAGGATAACCCCGTTGGCTGCCCGCGAACCATAGATAGCCGTTGCCGATCCATCTTTCAACACTTCAACGCTTTCAATATCGTTTGGGTTGATATCGCCAAGTGGGTTATACGGGTTGCTGGTCGATGCGCCCTGGTTACCCGTGATGTACGGAACACCATCAACTACATACAAAGGATCTGCTCCGTTCGAGATCGAGTTTGTGCCGCGAATACGAACCGTAGCCGCCTGACCCAATACACCACCCGGTACAGATGCCTGAACACCCGCCACCTGACCTTGCAGGTACTTGTCAAAGCTAGGTACGGCAATGTTTTTAACACCATCACCTTTAATCGTACCGACCGATCCTGTTACGTCACGGCGTTGCTGCGTACCATACCCTGTTACGACAACTTCGCTTAATTGCTGTGAGTCGCCCGAAAGCTTTACGTTAATCGTTGAGCGGCTACCAATGGCCGTTTCCTGAGAAGTGTAACCGATGAAACTAAATACCAGGGTTCCGTTGGCAGAAGCGTTCAGGCGGTAATTACCTTGAGCATCCGTCGTTGTACCGCGTTGCGTACCTTTTAACTGTACTGTCACACCTGGTAGAGGAGAGTCATCATCTGATGAAGTGACGCGACCGCTAACCGCTACATCCTGTGCCAATACTGGCAAACAGAAAAGTAGTGAAAGCAGCCAGCTTCCCAATAAAATTTTGCGCATAAAATAGTGTGAGTTAAAAACTTATTAAATTCCCGAAAACGGGAATACAAAGTTAGTATATGGAGAACTAAGTTGGTTATCTAGAATAAATATTTTTGTAATATTCCAATAAAGCGCGCTTGAAGCTATCTTCCTACAGACTGAAACGAAAAAAATGGCTGGTAATTAGCTAGATGAGTAGAAAAACAAACCAAAGTGCATTTAACGCGATTATGCGCAGGTGCGTTACGTTGACAAGGCTTCTAACATTGTTGCCTAGAAAGCGTAGAGATAACAGCGATGAATAACGCACGTATAGTGAAGAATTAGAATTATCGCTGATAAGGTGTTATAAGTCAGTTTGTTAATTTGTAACGTGACTATCAGAAGTTATTACTTAGAAAGCCATTTGGCGATAATTAGCCAATGTCTAATCAAGAACAATATTGACCTTTGAGTATATATAGCTATGTCACGTATTAAATTTCTATAAAATTTAATCAAATATTTATTTTGAATATAATGTAAAAATCAAAATATAATATTTGTAATAACAGATAATACGTATAATATTTTAAAAGTATTTAATATGCATGCATAACAACTGTTAATAGGTTGAATTGTATTTTTTCTATATATGACTCTTTTGGGTATGGTATTTATAACTACTCCTTTTGCTCGTTTTTGTTTGATCGAATGAATTGTACAAGTAGACAACATGGCGTCAAATTTATCGTGATACCATTATTTTGGAAGTAAAAAAGCAGCCTGATTGATCAGGCTGCTTTTTTACTTCCAAAATAATGAGGCTAATTATTGTCTGAACGAGAAACCAAGCCGTTTGTAATTTTGGCTAGGCTTGAAATCGGTGCTCGTGCTGTCGATCACGAAAACAACGTTGCCTACAGGTGCCGTCGTGCTAGTCGCTCGGCCTACCGTTAGTGTCAATGAACCGAAGCTGTCTCCTTTGGGGATGGTCACATTACCACCATTAGTGATTGTGTAACTGCTTGCCGAGGCTGTTGTACCATTGGGATCGACAAACACCCGTACCGTCATATCGGCCGAACGCTGAGCGCCAACCAGGTTCAACTGTGCCACTCGGGTAGCGCCACCCGTAACGCTGTTTGGCAGGCTGATGATCGGGTACGTTCTGCCGACTGCGTTTGTCGTGAGTACTGCGTCGTTGAATTCAATCAAGGTCTGACTATCAAAAACCTTGTCAAGACTATTGTCACAAGCGGCTATTCCTAACGTTAGTAGCAAAGCCGGAAAGACATATTTTAGTTTTTTCATGAATCTAGATGTTAAGTGAACCGGTACCAGCTTACTGGTACCGGTTGTGACGACTAGTATCCGAAATTCTGCCGAATGTTTCTGTTCGTCGATACTTCATTGACCGGAATGTTGGCCAGAATACGGTAATCGTTATACGGAAGACCACCACCTTGTGCTGTCGCTTTAACAACATCCTGCCCACGACGCTTCAGATCGAACCAGCGGTGTCCTTCAAACGCATATTCTAACCGCCGTTGACGTAGAATCTCGCTTAGGAGAGCATCTCCGGTCAAGCCCGTGCGAGCCGATAGACCCCGGTTCGTACGCATTGTGTTCAAATCCGTTAAGGCGTCGGCGGTGTTACCCAGCATGAAATTGGCTTCCGCGCGGTTCAGATAGGCTTCCGAAATTCGAAGGATAGGGACGTTGTCCAGGTTGATTGTCCCGTTTTTCCCCAAGAATTTGGTGCATTCGACGAACGCTGTGCCGCGACCGGTTGTGCCAAGTTCGTAAAGCTGCGAGCGTACATCAGCTGGCTGACCGCTGGTAGCTGTTTCAGAGCGAAGATCCGTCAGAAACGCCGTTGTTGGAACAAGGTCACCAAAGCCACCCGTTGTGCTCCGGTCGCCAGAGCGCACCAGCGTAGTATAGGTGGTCTGTAGTGATAGGTTTACCCCGATGTTTTCCGAAAGAGCAGTAAACTGCAATTCGAAGACTGACTCAGGGTTCCTGGGGGCGCGCCATCCGGCAACGTAGCTCGTTGCATCAAGCAGCTTTACGGAACCGCCAATAGCATCGGTGGCGTACTTGACCGCGTTCGCGTAATCTTTGTTATACAGCGCAACGCGAGACAGCAATTCCTGAGCAGCGGCTAAGTTGCCGTAAGCAGGAACGCTGGCGCTATTCGACGCATTGCGGCCAAACAGGTTGATCGCCGTTTGCAGATCGCTATAAATCTGTTTGTATACGTCGGCGATTGAGGCACGGGCCGGGAAAGCAATCTGGTCCTGGTTGTTGACACCGTTAAGAACGATGGGTACGCCACCCCGGCTTTGCTGCGCGATCTCAACGCCCGGATCATACGCGTATATCCGCATCAAATCGTGGTACAGCAGGCCACGTAAAAAATAGCACTGGCCCATGATCGAGTTCCGACGGTTGGTGTCGGTCAGCGTCGTCACTTTGGGTGTCGCTTCCAGCAACAGATTCGCCTGGTTAATGGCGAAATAAGCCGATTGCCAGGTGCCTGTCGTCTGAGCGGTCCCGAAGGTGTTCTGAGCTACGTTTCTAGCCTCACTGTTCAGACGCCCTGATTTGTTTGTTGCCTGTGCGTTGTCGGCCAGCGCTTCTGCTACGGCTAGCATGTCTCTACCGTAAAGAGATACGTTCTGCATCCGGTCGTAGATGCCGTTCAACGTAGCATCGATACCTTCAACCGTTGTGAGTGCGGTCGATAAATCGGCATTCGACCGGGGTTCTACTTCGAGCAGACTGTTACACGACGCTAGTGCCAAAACAGCGCCAACGAACAAGCCACCAGTCAGCGTATTTATGGAAATTCGCATGGATTACTAAGTCCTTTGATTGATGAATTAAAATGTCAGATTGATACCGGCTGTGTAAGACCGCGAGTTGGGTACTACTCCGCTGCTACCAGCACCCAGATCGATAAACTCAGGATCGTAGCTGGTCCACCGGGTCCATGTGATCAGGTTCTGCGCTTGCAGATAGATACGGGCATTCGAGGTGCCGATTTTCTTGCCAAGCACCGACGGAATGTTGTAGCTTAGCGTCAACTGCTTCAAACGCAGGTAAGAAGCGTCTTCAATCGTACGCGAGCCGCTCAGACCATTGGTTCCCCGTGTTTCGACGTTGCCATTGATGGGACGTGGTACGTCGGTAATATCACCCGCTTTCTGCCAGCGACGTTCGTAAACCGACCGGAGTGCGTTGAAATCGCGTCCCGCCAATTCAGCCAAGAATGACGTTTGGCCGTTAGGCGACCGCCGACCGTAGTCGTACTGGAAGAATACGTCCAACGACAACCCTTTATAAGTGAACGTATTGATAAATCCTCCGTAGAATTTAGGCAACTGAGTTCCTAAATAGCGCTGATCGCGTGGGCTAACCGGGGTATACGTAATGTTTCCGGCGTAGTCGTAGAACATCGCCCGGCCCGTTGCTGGGTTTACACCCGCATACTCAAATGTGTACTGTGGCAGCAAGGGGCGTCCCTGGATAGCCGTGCGGGTTACACCGTAGTAATCCACGTAGTTGATCGTAATCGCACTATCCGGATTTTGTAGCGGAGTGATGCCATCGATCAGCTTCGTCACTTTGTTGTTAATGAACGTAATGTTGAACGATGTTTTCCACTTAAGGTCACCGGCTTGCAGGTTTACCGTGTTCAGTTCTATCTCAAGACCCCGGTTTTGTACAGATCCAGCGTTCCGTGAAATGCTTGAATAACCCGTTGTGTAAGGCAGGTTCACGGCCAGCAGCAGATCACGGCTGGTGCGGTTGAACACGTCGACCGATCCGTTGATCCGGTTGTTGAAAAAGCCAAAGTCAACGCCAAGGTTGGTCGTCACGTTTGTTTCCCATTTCAAGCCGGGGTTGCTCAGTTGTGTTGGGGCAAAACCAGCCGATCCGTTGTAATCATACCCTGGGCTTACCAAACCCAGCGATGGGAAGTTGCTCAGGCCAAAAAGCGTTCCGATCTGGTCGTTTCCGGTTGTACCGTACGACGCACGAAGCTTCAGCTCGCTCAATACGCGGTTTCCTTTCAGGAAGGCTTCTTCAGAAACCAGCCAGGCTCCCGATACCGACGGGAAAAAGCCGTATCGGTTGTCGGCTCCAAAGCGGCTCGAACCATCGATACGGGCGATCAGGCTAAGGTCGTATTTTTTGTTGTAGTTGTATTTGAGGTTACCAAATGCCGATGCTTTGGTGTAACCCGTCCAGCCACCACCAATCGATTGCGGTAAAGCCGCTGCACTACCGTACCGGAAGTCGGGAGTTGGTACGTTCGTGATGTTTGAAGCGGTAAAGTCGTTTACATCCGAGCGGTACTCGACGCCTAACAGGCCACTCACATCATGCGCACCCCCAAAGGTTTTTGCGTAGTTAACCGTCAAGTTGGTCAGGAAGTTGACGTTCTGGTTGAACTGGTCCTGTAACCGTCCCCGAACGACGTAAGCATCTCCTGTACGCGGATCAGCGAAGTACCGTCCTTTGATGGCCCGGTAGTCCAGGCTGACAAAGGGACGGATGCTCAGACCGTCGAAAGGTTTGTAATTAAGCGACAAGCCCCCAACGAACTGGTTGATCACCGACCGAATGTCGTTCAGGGTAGACACCTGAATGATGTTTTGGTTCAGCGCACCGGGCGTACCACCCTGGTCTGGCGTACCGTAGAATGAACCGTCAGGATTGTAAATAGGGACACTTGGAATCATCAGCGACGAAGAGAAGGCCGACGAACCCAGGAAGGTACCACCATTGGGCGAACCTTGCTGGCCATGCGCCGTGATCGTGCTAAGTTTCAGCGACTCTTCGAGGCTCAGTTTGCTGCTGATGCTGTGCGTTAAGGTTGTATTGAGCGTGCCCCGCTTAAAATCGACGTTAAGCAAATTGGCATTCTGCGTATAATACGAACCCGATATAAAGAATTTCGTTTTATCATTGCCTCCGTTCAGGCTCAACTCATAGTTGTTGGTGTTCCCTGTCCGGTAAGCCTCTTTCTGCCAGTCGTACGTGGGTAAAGCCGCAATCTCGGCATCCGTAAGGGTTGTCGGCTGACGAATGGTGTTCAGTACCGACGTGCGGGCTGCTTCGGCCGTCTGACCACCGTTGATACGGGCCTGCGTCCGTAACGCGATCCACTCCTGCGTGTTGAGAACGTCGAGCCGTTTTACCGGCTCATTGATACCCGTGTAATAGTTAAGCGAGATCTGCGTTTTGCCCGATTTTCCGCGCTTGGTCGTTACCAGTACGACACCGTTTGCCGCCTGCGACCCATAGATAGAAGCCGCAGCCGCATCTTTCAGGATTTCGATGCTCTCGATATCGTTTGGGTTCAGGAACGCCAGTGGGTTCGATGAGGTAAAGCTCGCGTTGTTGGTTGCGTTCAACTGAACACCATCGACCACGTAGAGCGGATCTGAACCCGCCGAAATCGACCCTACTCCCCGGACCCGTACCTGGATGGCACCACCCGGTACACCATTGGCGGAGGTAATCTGTACACCAGCGGCACGTCCGGCCAGGGCTTTGTCAAAACTACCTACGGGCAAGTTCTGGATCGCACTCCCGTTTACCTTTGAACTGGCACCCGTAAACTCGCGCCGATTGACGGTTCCACCGTAGCCGGTTACGACCACTTCCGTGAGTTCATTCGAGCTATTTTCCAGCTGAACGTTCACTGTCGAGCGGTTGCCTATGGCTACTTCCTGGCTGGTAAACCCAATGAAACTAAATACCAGTCGGCCATTGGCGGGTGCACTCAACCGGTAGTTGCCCGTTGCGTCGGTTGTCGTGCCTCGTGAAGTTCCTTTTACCTGAACGCTTACACCGGGTAGGGCAGCGCCGTCGTCTGATGAAGTGATACGACCACTCACCGCTATATCTTGCGCCAAAACCGGCAAACAGGATAATAGCAAGAGCAGTAAACTTCCCGTTAGAAGTCCTCTCATAAAAGTTGAAAAGCTGAAATGTTTTATAAAGATTAAAACAGGGTTACAAAAATAACTGGTAAATGTTTTAGTACAATATATTCTATGGAAATAGTGTAACTTGCTTTTTAAGTATGAACAATCGTTAAAATTGTATAATTTGATGAGCAACTATAAACTGTATGGGGCTGTGCTGGTCATGGCGGGTTTGGCAACGCAATCAACATTCGGTCAGGGATCGACGCTGACCGCCCGAATGGACAAAACGGCTGAAGGACTCGAAAAAAAAGTAGTCGCCTGGCGTCGGGACTTCCACCAGCACCCTGAACTAGGTAACCGCGAATTTCAGACGGCTTCCAAAATTGCCGCTCATCTCCAATCGCTTGGCATCGAAGTAAAGACTGGCGTTGGTAAAACGGGGGTGGTTGGTTTGCTCAAAGGAGGAAAGCCCGGTCCGGTTGTTGCCCTGCGTGCTGACATGGATGGGTTACCCGTAACCGAGCGGGTAGATTTACCGTTCAAATCCGAGGCCCATACTGAGTATAATGGACAGCAAACCGGTATCATGCACGCCTGCGGACACGATACGCACGTGGCTATGCTGATGGGGGCCGCCGAGGTATTGGCGTCCGTTAAAAACGAGCTGAAAGGAACGGTCAAATTTATCTTTCAACCGGCCGAAGAAGGAGCACCAACCGGCGAAGAAGGCGGGGCTTACCTGATGGTGAAGGAAGGCGTACTCGAAAACCCAAAAGTGGATGCCATTTTTGGATTACACATTAACTCGCAAACCGAAGTTGGCACGATCAAGTACCGGCCAGGAGCGACGATGGCCGCTGTCGATTCGTACGCGATCAAGATCAAGGGTAAACAAACCCACGGCGCATCACCCTGGTCGGGCGTTGACCCAATTGTTACATCGGCGCAGGTTGTCATGGGCCTGCAAACCATCGTCAGCCGAAATTTACCGTTAACCGAAAATGCCGCTGTCGTGACGGTCGGAGCTATTCACGGCGGTATTCGTCAGAATATCATTCCGGAAGAGGTAAACATGATTGGTACGATTCGGTCGCTGGACAACGAAATGCAGAAAACGATCCATCGCCGGATCAATGAAATTGCTACTAATATTGCCGAGAGCGCTGGTGCTAAAGCCGACGTGAAGATCGACGTAATGTACCCCGTAACGTATAACGACCCCAAGCTGACCGATCAGATGGTGCCAACGCTCGAAGCCCTGGCCGGTAAAAACAACATTAAGCTGACTCCCGCTCAGACCGGGGCCGAAGATTTTTCGTTTTACCAGCAGAAGATACCCGGTTTCTTTTACTTCCTGGGCGGCATGACGAAAGGTAAAAAAGTTGAAGAAGCGGCCCCGCACCATACCCCCGATTTTCAAATTGACGAAAATTGCTTTGTACTGGGTATGAAATCACTTTGCCACCTTACTGTCGATTACATGGAACAGTCAGGCAAGGGCAAAGGCATTGCCGTTAGCGGTAAATAAAGATTCTTAGATTCAGAAGCCCAATGTACACGGAAGCGCGCACCTGTGCATTGGGCTTTTCAGGCACCTTCCCGCTTGCGCAGTATCCGGGAAAGCAGGTTGGGTAGAAACCGTTTCAGGTAAATGCCGTAAATCTCCGTACCGCCAATGTAAACTTCCTCTTTCGCGTTGGCAACGGCCTTCAATAAACGTTGGGCAAAGACATCGACAGCCATGCCCTGTTCCTGATTCGTATCCATCTTGTTGTGTACCTGTCCGTCGGCACCCAGCGCATGAAGTGAGATGGGGGTCCTGATATAACCCGGACAGACCAGCGTTACGCGCAAACCGGCATCGTAGGTCTCGGCCCGAAGCGCATCAAAGAAGCCGTGCAAGGCGTGTTTACTGGCACAATAGCCCGAACGTTGCTTTGTGCCCAGTTTTCCCGCCACACTGCTGGTAACCACAAAATGGCCGCTTCCCTGAGCGAGCATCAGAGGCAACACTGCTTTCGTCAGCGCAACAACGCCAAAGAAGTTCACGTCCATCAGTCGCTGATAAACGGAAAAATCGGTGTCTACTACCGTGCTGCGCTGGGTAATTCCCGCATTCTGAAAAACGTAATCGATCCGGCCAAAGCGTTGACGCACCGCTTCGACATGCGTGGGCAAGCTCTTCACATCCGTCATATCCATGGGCAGCACCAGTACGTCCGTTTCAGGAAGGTTTAGTTGAGCGGCTACCCGCTGTAGTTCGTCTATCCGCCGGGCCGACAGGATCAGCTTGGGATTCTGTTTGGCTAATTCAATAGCAACCGCTTCGCCGATGCCTGACGACGCGCCTGTAATCCAAATCACTTTCTGAGAAAATACAGCCATAGCATTGCAAGGAGAGACCGGACGGGCGCAGTATTCCGGTAATTTATTGATTAGTAAACGTTATTTTGATAAATGTTTCTTTATTTTTGGTTTCCTCCAAACCAAAGACGACACAGGCTAATGCGTACCGTCAATTTGCTTTATCGGTGTCTGAATCCCTTTTATATTTTCTCTGGCAATATCAGTATTTTACGACAAAGGACCTGGTAACGACCGATGGTGAACCGGTGCAGGTAGTACACCCCGGCTTCCGTAATCTGGATTCGGGTCCTGATTTTTTCAACGCGCGGCTATTGATCAATCACGTTGAATGGGTCGGAACGGTTGAGATGCATATCCGTACATCGGATTGGCTCGCTCATCGGCATCAGGACGACCGGGCATACGATAACGTTATTCTACACGTGGTTTGGCAGGATGATCAGATCTCAACGGGGCGTCGCGTTGACCGCGCTAACGGAACCCCGCTGCCTACGCTTGAGTTTGCTCCCCTTATCGACGCGACCTACCTTGATCGGTATAAACTGCTAACGGAATCGGTTGATGTCATCCCCTGCGCCGGGCAGTTTCGGTCCGTGCAACCGCTACGCATTACATCCATGCTGGACAAAACAATGCTGCAACGGCTGGAACGAAAAGCGGCTGGTGTTCGGGCTGTGTTCGAGCAAACGAACGGGGATTGGGAAGAAACGGCCTACCGCCTACTGGCAATCAACATGGGCTTTAAAATCAACGCGGAGCCGATGGCTCAACTCAGCCGGGCTGTACCGTTGAAAGCGTTGCTAAAACACCGTGATGTGTTGGTTCAGGCCGAAGCCATGCTGTTTGGTACGGCGGGATTGCTCAACGACGCTGATACACCAGACGACTATCAAACGATGCTTCAGCGGGAATACCGTTTCCTGGCCGCCAAATACAGCCTTGCAGACAAACAGGTTGCTACCCACGCCTGGAAGTGGGGACGATTGCGACCAGCTAATTTTCCTACGTTACGATTGGCGCAGCTGGCGCGTCTGGTGACGCATCACGCCAGTTTATTTTCCTTATTTGCCGGTACCAGCGATGCGTCGCTTTTGATGAAGTCGCTTCAACTTACACCGTCCGACTACTGGCATTCGCATTATCGCTTCGGGAAGGCAACGGAGAAAACCGTACCAGCAATAGGGGTGACCTCCGCCACAACGATTGTGATCAATACCGTGGTGCCGTTGCTGGCGGCTTATGCGCATCATCGTGGTCAATCGACTTTCTTGGATCGGGCCATTGACCTATTGGAGCAGTTACCGTCAGAAAAAAACCGTCTGACCGACGGTTGGGAGGAATTAGGACTTAGTATGCGCACGGCTTTTGACTCACAAGCGGCTATTGAACTGCACAATGAGTTCTGTACCACCAAAAAGTGCCTCAGCTGTCAGATCGGCGCATGGCTGGTACGCGGTTAAGGTTTTTTTGACAGGATTAACAAGATTAACAGGATGATCTGTAAAGAAAATATCTTGTCAATTCTGTTAATCCTGTCTATAAAAAAAACAGCGGTAAAGGTTGTTTTGACAGGCTTAACAGGATGATCTGTAAAGAAAACATCCTGTTAAGCCTGTCTGTAAAAAATCTACGTGACGATCATGTCCTGTTTGGTCGAATCCCAGGTTACGCGTTTACCCGTGTGCAGCGCCGTGGTCGCCATGATGTTCGCTACTGAGTGATTGAAGCCGACGCGTGCGGGTGCATTGGGCTCTTTGCGGCTCCGTACGCATTCCATCCAGTTCAGCATGTGCAACGAGGTCATCGGATCGCCACCTGTATTCGCCGATGTTTCCATCTTGGCGGCATTGCCAAGTGACATTTCGGGCAGCAGATTCGCCTGCATGTTCATATCTTTGGCGTACTTGGCTTCGAGACCACCATCCGGCGAAATCTTGTTCGTGTCGAGGTTGATCATACCACCGTTCGAGTAGTAGTACTCCTTAACCCCGCCCGCTTCGTTGTTCATTCGGGATGAATAAAGCACCTGAAATCCTTTGGTTTTGTCGTTGTCTGGGCCGTAATCGAACACCGCCGTGAACGTATCGGCGTTGGTGCGGCCATCTTTCCACGAATAAATGCCACCATTGGCGACTACCGACCGGGGATGATCTAATCCGCTGAACCAGTGTACTGTATCAATCTGGTGCGACATCCACTGTCCCGGAATCCCCGACGAGTAGGGGTAGAACAAGCGGAACTCAAGGTATTTGCGCGGGTCCCAGGCCGTTTTGGGACGATTCAACTGGAAGCGGTCCCAGTCGGTGTCTTCCTTCCGGATCTCGGAGACCAGTTTAGGCCGACGCCAGCGACCCGGCTGGTTTACGTTCCAGGTCATTTCAACCATGGTTATGTCGCCAAACTTGCCGGATCTGATAAAGTCGTTGGCAGAGTGGTAGTTCGGCGCTGAACGACGCTGGGAGCCGACCTGGACAATTTTCTTCGTGCTTTCAACGGCTTTCAGCGCTTTACGCGCATCTTCCAGCGATTCGGCAAAGGGCTTTTCACAGTAAACGTCGCGACCTGCTTCGACGGCGGCTGCACAATGCAGAGCGTGCTGAAAATCGGCGGTTGAAATAATAACCGCATCGACATCTTTGCGGTCAAGGAGTTCGTCGTTGTTGCGGGCTTTGAAAAATGTACTATCATTTAAGCCTTTGCCTTTCAGGTATTGTTCCGCTTCGTCGCGACGGCGGTTCCAGATATCCGATACACCAACAAAGGCAAAATTCTGTTTTTGCGCGTGTTCGGCAAAGGCGGGAGCGAGCGATTGCCGAAAGCGATCGGAGAAACCGATAATACCAACCCGAACGCGGTCGTTTGAACCAAGAATACGGGCGTAACTACCCGCCGAGAAACTCATACCGAGTCCGGCCAGGGCAGATTTTTTGATGAACTCACGACGGTTTTCCATATTATGGAGGAGGTAAGGGGCTGATAAATAGACGGTAGATAACAAACAAAGACAAAAGACGGGTTTGTCTAATGGCTATTGTTGCGAGTCTTTTTTAAAGAGTCTTGATTTTAATGTTGCGGTAAGAAACCTTATTGCCGTGATCCTGCAATAGGATATGTCCTTTCGGTGCTTCGCCAAACCGACCATTGGTATTGTAGTCCGGTGCTTTGTACTTACTCATCGCTACCAGTTCGCGGAATTGTTCGCTGCCGCGCTCATACTCAACAACTTTCTTGCCATTGAGCCAATGCTCTACGTGCTTGCCTTTGGCGATAACCCGTCCCGTGTTCCAGTCACCGATTGGGTTTGCCTGTTTGTCTTTGGCCGGAATCAAATCGTACAACGAACCAACCGTGCGGTTCCCATTGCGTCCGAGTTTCGCATCCGGGTGTTTATCATCATCAAGCACCTGAAACTCCAGGCCAAATGCCGATCCTTTCGGCTTCGGATAATTCTCGACCACGTAATACTTGACACCACTGTTGGCTCCTTCAGTTAGTTTGAAGTCGAACATTAAGTCGAAATCGCCGTACTCGCCGGTTGACACAATGTCGCCAAAGCTTTGTGATTCGGAGCCGTCGGATTGCTGAATAGTTAACAAACCATCCGAAACGTTCCAGCCTTTTTCGGGAAACTTGTCTTTGTAAACACCACGCCAGCCGTTCGTCGTTTTACCGTCGAAAAGCAGTTTCCAGCCTTCCTTCTTTTCTTTGTCGGTCAGCGTATTCGGCGTTTGGGGCTTCTCGGCGGCCATCAGGCTAACGAGCAGTAAAGCAGAAATAAGGAATTGTTTCATGCTGTTTTAGAATCAGTACTTTTTCGCGTCGGTTGTATAAAAAAACACTACACTATCCGTCGTTACAACGGATAGTGTAGTGTTTTCGTGATGTACTCCTTGTTAATACTAGCGCACTGAGCGGGCGTTTTGTCAGTTTCCGGAACACCGTCCAGTTCAATGACTCCCCAGCCTTTGAAGTTAATCTCGTCCAGCGCTTTGAATACCGCCGGGACATCGACGTTACCACGGCCCAACTCAACGAATTTGTAGGCTTTCGGATCGTCGGGCTTATCGGGACGGGGCGACAGCGTGTCTTTGAGGTGCAGGGCGTGAATAATGTCTTTGTACTGTTTAACCGCTTTTTCGGGTTGTCCACCGCCTTGTTTGTAGTGGGCAATGTCGAGCAGCAGTTTACAGTATTTCGGGTTCATCGCCTGCACGATCACATCGACTTCTTCGGGTGTCTCCCCGAGTTGGTGCATGTGGTTGTGGTACGTTGCCTGAACGCCCATGTCGGCGGTTTGCTTGCCAATCTCGTTCATGACAGCCGCGAGTCGCTTAAGTTCTTCCGTCGTCGGCTGGCGGTCCTTCGGGCGAAGGGTATTGGTCATCTGAAACGCAGAGCCGCCGAGTGCTTTGACAAAGCTGGCGTGAGCCACGTGCATATCAATGGTACTTTGTTCCTTCGCCGGATCGATCTCAACGTTACCGCTCGAAAACATCGCCAGCGTCAGCCGATTCTTGTCGAGCAGCGCTTTTAGTTCGGAAGGCTTGGCGCGGTACGTGCCAAAAACATTGGCCCGCAGCTGAATGCCTTTATAACCTAGCGCCGACAGATCCTGAATGGCCTGAAGCGTCTGCGCGTCGGTGTTGCCCCAGGTGATGGCGGAGTAAGCAATCTTAAGCCCTAGCTTTTCAGGATGTGCTGATTGCGCGAAAAGCCGGGTTGTACCCGTGGCAAGTGCCATTGCCGATAGGCCGGCGGTGGTGAGAAACTGCCGTCTGTTTACAGTCTCCTGCATACGTAGAAAGGATAGTCCGTATTGACCGGTGCGTGAAATTAAATCGTTTTCTGTTCCTGAATAAGGGCAGTCGCGCGTTGTTCTACTGATAAAATCAGCTAAAAGCGCGAAAAGGCGGGTGATAGAGCTGCTTTTCGCGCTTTTAGCTGATTCGTTTTGCCGATTAATAACCAGGATTCTGTGCGAAGCCCGGACTACCATCCGCATTCTTTTCGGTACGGTCAATCTGCGTCTGTGGAATAGGTCGCAGGTTGTGGATGTCCCGGACGTTAGGAGCTGCCTGAGGATTGTACAGCTTAACCCGCTCAACCAGATTGCCCCAGCGTTTTAGATCCATCCACCGCGTTTGCTCGCCGAGCAATTCCCGGCCTCGCTCCTGATAGATCATTTCCATGTCCATTTGCGCCGAGGTTATTTCCATGGCCGTCTCTTTGCCCGGCCAGGCCGCCCGGCGACGAACCACGTTGATAGCCGTAGTAGCCTCCGTGGTTTTGCCTTGCTTCAATTGCGCTTCGGCCAGGATCAGATACGTTTCCGCGAGCCGGAACGCCAGATAATCGCGGCTGCCTTGTTCGTAGGTCCGGTCGGGACGGAGGGGATCAAAGAATTTTTGCAGTGTTGGGAACAAGGCTTCGTTGTAAGCACTCGGTACAAGTACCTGATAAGGTTTTGCGGCCCGCTGTGCCAACGTCCATTCAACACCCGGAATGTAAATAGCCGTGTCACCGGCTTTAAACGTAACGGTCTTTTTCGAGTTGTCGAAGGCCGTGTTGTAGGTACCGGGATTGTTACTCAACCAGGTATCTCTAAACGTTTTCTTGTAGCGGGAATCATTGACCCGATCTTTGAAAACCGTCTCTAAGCAGTAAGCAGTCGGGCGCAGGCGTTTGAATGGGCGTCCGTAAAAAATATCCCGAACCATACCGGCCTGCACGTCGTACTGCATCCCGAAAAACAAGTGCAGGTTATTACCGCCGGTGTTACCTCCCGAATTGGCGACTGGAGGAGTGGAGGCATTGGTCAGCGGGTCCGACGTGTATTGAACGGCAAAGATGACCTCGTCGCTAATCTCCCCGGCACCCTGCGCAAATACGTTGGCAAAGTCAGACACTAATTTAAACCCGTAGTTATTGATCACATTGGTGGCATACGTAGCTGCTTTCGCGTAATCATCAGCTGCTTTGGCCGACGAGGTCGCTTTGGTCAGGTACACACGAGCCAGCAGGTGTTCGGCAGCTGCTTTGGTAGCGCGACCATAATCCGCCGATCTGATCTTAGGGTCTAAATCCGGTGCCGCCGATTCGAGATCAGACAGGATCGCCTTGTAAACATCGGCTTCGGTAGCCCGGCTGGTTTTTTTGGTAGGGGCCAGGGTTTCCGTTAAGCGCAGGTCAACACCACCCCACTGCTGTAAAAGAATAAAGTAGTAGTGCGCACGCAGAAATTTTGCTTCGGCCACCCGGAGTTTTTTCACTGCGTCCGAAACGGTAGCTGTCGGAGCCCGTTCGATCACCGAATTGCAGGTATTGATACCCCGGTACAATTCCTCCCAAACGTTTTGCAGAAAATCCACGAAGCTATTGAGCTGGGTATCGTAGAAATGAAAGCCTTTGTACCCCCCGTCGGCCCCCGTTGCGTACAGATCGGTACCGTACTCGGTCATGGTCAGGCCCTGCTGCGTACCGTAAAAGCTCCGTAAAGGCGCGTAGGATGCCCTGACGGCATCTTCAAAGCCCTTCGGGGTATTCACGTAATCGTTACCAATACTGGAAATTACTTTTTCATCCAGTATATCCTTGCAGGCCTGACCACTCAGCAGGAGTGTTGCCAGCCCGAGGATACGGAATGATTTTGCGGAAAGTATCGACTTCATTATTGTAGAATCTAAAGGTTTTATGAGCCTATAAAGCGTTGTTCAGGCTGTGAACTTGAACCCGCAGTCAGGCAAGGGTTTAGAATTTAACGTTCAAACCGAAGGTGGTAATCCGGGTAGCTGGTACAACGTCGTTGTTAATGGTACCATCCGCTGTCTCGGGATCAACGCCGTTGTACTTCGACCGATAAGTCGAGAAGATAAAGGGCTGCTGGATACTGGTAAACAACCGGAGCGACTGTATACCCAGCCGTTGGGTGAACTGAGAGGAGAACGTATACCCGAAATTGATGTTACGAACTTTCACGAACGTGCCGTCGAAGTAAAACAGAGCCGAGTTATAGACGGGGAACTCCTGGTTCGACTTAGGCTGCGGAAACTCGTTGGTCGGGTTGTTGGGCGTCCAATAGTCCACTTTGATCTGCTGATAGCGACCCGCCAACTGGTTGTTGTCCCGGTGGAAACCGCTCAAAATGGTTTGTCCAAAACGGCCATAGACGAAGAACGACAAATCAAAACCTTTGTAGCTGAACCGGTTGGTAATCCCAGCGCTGAAGTTGGGGATATCCGAACCCAGAAATACGCGGTCATCGGCTGTCGTTTTGCCGTCGTTGTTAGTATCCTGCACTTTAATCTGCCCAACGGAGCTTTGGTACGATTTAGCCGCATCGGCTTCGCTGGTTTGCCAGATACCCGCCTTTTTGTAGTCGAAGAAAGCGGTCAACGGCTTGCCGATAAACCACTTGTTTCCCAGGTCATCAACGGCACCGTTGTACAGCGAGATAATGGCTTCGTTGTTTTTGGTGAAGACCAGATCGGATGTCCACTTAAAGCCGCTTTTCGAATTAACGTTTACGGTCGAAACACTGATTTCTACTCCCCGGTTGCGCGTTTCGCCAACGTTTTTCGTCACCGCGTTGAAACCAATAGAGGTTGGCAGCTGGTCAGAGAGCAGTAAGTCGGTGGTGTTGGTCTGGTAGAATTCAATCGAACCCGCTACCCGGCCCCGCCAGAGGCTGAAGTCCACCCCGATGTTGGATGAAGTCGATGTTTCCCACTTCAGGTCAGGGTTCCCAATCGTACTGGGGCGGTAGCCATACGCGCCAACGTTACCAAAGGCGTACACGGTACGACCCAGCAAGCCCTGCGTCTGGTACGGTACAACACCCTGATTACCCACCGAACCCCGGCTAACCCGTAGCTTCAACTGATCGAGCCAGGAGACGTTTTTCAGGAAATCTTCATTATTGATATTCCAGGCCAAAGCGATACCCGGAAAGTTACCATATTTGCTGTTTTCACCGAAACGGCTCGATCCATCCCGCCGAAGAGTAGCGGTCACCAGGTATTTGTCCTTGTAATCGTAATTGACACGACCCATAAACGAGTTGAGCGTCCACTGGATCAGGTTACTGCCTACGCCCAACACCAAAGCGGCATTGCCCGTATTGTAAAACTCCTGCGATTCAGCCGGAACCCCTTGTACGGACTGGTTATTGTATTCAAAATTATCGCGCTGAATGGATTGGAGCGCCGTTATACCCAGATTGTGATCGCCGAACGTTTTGTTGTAGGTCAGGATGTTTTCCAGGGTGTAATTGAATCCGTACTGGCTATTATTGGCAGCCGTCGGGTCACCGCCTTTCCGGTCGTTGGTTAGCGATCCCACGAAGCGGCCCGCCCGCGAAACCGAAAAATCAGGCCCAAAGTTGACGCGGTATTTTAAGCCGTCAATGATATTGGCTTCGGCATAAACACTATTGAAAATTCGATACTTCTTCGTGTTGTCGATTTGGGCTCCCGGTATGATTTCATACAGTGGATTCGTCAGCAAGGCATCGTTTGTCGGGGCGAAAATCAGGTTCCCGTTATCGTCGTAGGGTCTGCCCAACGGATTCTGCTGGAGCGTAAAGCGGTACGGGTTCAGGTTGGCCCCGTTTCGGGTACTATACATCATGTATGACGAAATACCCACTTTGAGCACCTTGTTGATGCGGTGGTCGACATTGGCGCGCAGCGAATACCGTGAGTAATCCTGGCCCGGAACAATGCCTTTGTCCATAAAATAGCCGGCGGAGATGTAGAACTGCGTCTTTTCGGTTCCGCCCTGAATACCAATGGAATGGTTTTGCTGAACGCCCTGGCGGAGAATCAACGACTGGTAATCGGTGTTCCGGTTGGCCGCAATGCCGGCAGCCACAGCCGGATCACCTCCTAAGACGGCTACTTTCGAGTCCGCAAAAGCATCGCCCACGCCGGTCGGTACCGGTTTTCCATTCGCGTCATTGTACAGATTCGTGGCGCGGTAGGCTTCCCGTACGTACTCCGTAAATTCAGGGCCGCTAAACAAATGAACTTTATCCAGAGGATCGGTAACGCCCCCGTAGGCATCATAGCTAATGGTTGTTTTTCCGTTGCTGTTACCCCGTTTGGTCGATATGAGAACAACACCGTTTGCTCCTCTGGCCCCGTAAATGGCGGTCGATGTCGCATCTTTCAGGATTTCCATCGAGGCAACGTCGTTCGGGTCGAAATCTTCGTAACCACCCGATACAAAACCGAACGGACGGTTGGCTAACAGCTCGTTCCGGTCGCCGGTGAGCGGAATCCCATCGACTACGTACAGCGGATTATTGCCCGCATTGAACGAACGGCGGCCCCGAATTCGGATGGTTGGTGTCGATCCGGGTCTGCTTCCCGACTGCGCCACGTCAACACCCGCTACCCGGCCCTGCATCGCCTGGCCGATGTTGGTAATGGGCATTTCGGTGATTTGCTTCGCTGAGACTGATGAAATCGCGCCGGTCAACTGGCTTTTTTTCTGCGTACCATACCCTACGACAACGACCTCATTCAGAGCGCGGCTGTCACTGGTCAGCGTGATGTCCACCGATGCGCGATTGCCAACCGTAATCTCCTGTGAGATAAAGCCTACGGACGAAAATACGAGGACTGCTTTTTCATTGGGGATACTGATCCGGTAGGTGCCCTGCGCGTCGGTCGTTGTGCCGCGCGTGGTGCCTTTTACGGCCACGTTGACACCCGGTAGCGGATTGTTGTCATCGCCCGACAGGATCCGTCCGGTGACGGTGCGCTCCTGCATGGGGTTATCCGTTGCCGGATGGGTTGGCCTGGGAGCGCTGAACGCTGGCTGGCTAATCAGGGTAATTGCTGTCAGACCGAGTAGAGGAAGCCAGACTCGCCCAGGTGAAGGCAGCCTGGACTGATTGGTAATTGTGTTACACATTAGAATAGGAATTAAGGGTTTACTAACTCAGGAATAGGAACTAGGCAAAAAAGGCAAGCAACTAAGGCAATGTCTGTATTGACCCAGCGGCAACCTCTACGGAATCGCCGGGGTTGAGCTGGATAGGTTTCTGCTGGTTGAGTAGTAAGTTGACACGCCCGGAGGTTAAGGCCACGCGTGTACATTCCGGTCCTTGCTGAACCCGAAAGGTTGTTCCGAGCGCTTCTACCGTGAGATCGGGCGTATGAACCCGGAAAAGTCGGGACGACGATGTATCGGCCCGGTGCATAACTGAAAAATCGGCTTCCCCTTCCAGCCAAACGGCTCGGGGCGTTTCTTCGGATAACTGACGCGAAAACCCCCGACGGTCGTAGCGCAACTGACTGTTGGCATGAAGTCGCACGGTAGAACCGTCGGGTAAATCAATGATGCGGGGCGGGCCAGCCGTAGTTCGGATCGTTTTGATCGATTGGTCCGGACCGTACTGAATCCACAGCGCCCAGCCAATGAGCAACACAACCCCCAGCGTAGCGGCCGCTGTTCGTATAAAATACCACCAGCCGATTACCGCACGGACATCCGGTTGGAGGGGCCGTACCTCTTCCATCGTCTGAAACGATTCGCGAATACGTCCCCATACCGACGACACTTCATCGGCACTGAGTGAGCTACTATCAGCGCGTGAAGCGGTTTGTATCAGTTCGCGCGCTACCTCAACCGTTTCGGCACAATGCGGGTTATGCGCTAACCAAACCTGCCAATAAGCCACCACCTCTTCGTCGTTGGGGTGTTGCACCCAGCGGACGAACAGATCGTCGAGAGCAAATTCCTCGGCGGTGTAGGCTGAATAAGGCTTGTGAGACACGGTTTATATGGCTGCTAAGTGCCCACTAAAGAAAATACATTAGGGGTTTCTACTTATTGTTTTCTATAGAACAGCGGGGTGTTTGGTTCGTTCCGAAAAAATAGCGTTCGGTAATCAGTTGACGATCAGTATGTTTGTCATACGTATCGTAAGCGCTCACGATGATCTGGCTACGTAAGCCGCGTTTAATGAGCGTTTTATACTTTTTATTTTTCGGCTCGGTAGATCAACTTATTCGCCAATAATCGTCATTAGAACCTTTAAGGCGCTAGCCAGTTATGTTTTTTGATTTGTTTGCTCAATCGTACAGCCTCAGTTCTAACGAAAGATTTTGAGCGAACGGGTGTTTCTACAGATATGATGAACGCTACATGCCGAAACCGGCAGATGAGTCCACGCAATTCTATATGGATAATCTGTTTGCTTTTTTTGTTAACGCATACTCCTCCGCTGGTAGTTTCCAGTGTTGCCCAAACGCGCATCGAATTCAACGATTCTACCCGCGCGAAAACCACCAAACCGAACCCGCTGACGTTCACCGCTTCGACTGATCAGCGTTTTTTCTTTTTCAGTGATACCCGAAACGACAACGGTCGGCGGGTACCCGTGAGTGTTTATGGCATACGGGCTGGCTTTCTGTTCCCGCCAAATCATGAACGACCGGCACTTCAGGGGGGAAGATCAGCCAGTTTCAAAGCGGGAGCAGGGTTTTATTTTATTAACCAACACATCGACCGGCCTGGTCTGTTGCCGAATACCTCCGAGTCGGTCACGCGCCATCTGCGCATTGCTACCGTATATTATGAGCGTTACTGGCTTCGACGGAAAGCGTTTGAGATAAGTACACCGATCGAATTTGGCTACGGTCATTCTCGCTACGAGCGTAATGACGAACAGGCGCAGGATTCCGAAGTAGCGCGGGGTATTTTCCTGCCGCTTGGTGTGGGCGTATCAGCCGCTTACCAGTTTCCCAACATCCGTTGGCTACGACCGTTTCACTGGTTTGGCTTGAATATACTGACGGGATATCGGTTTATCCTCAAGAAAGACATACCAGCCAGCCAGATCAATTATACCGGTTTTTACATATCCGTTGGCCCGTCCTTTTTCCTCGAAAACCTGACCGCCGATGTCAAACAGTGGCGACAACGGCGCAAGCAAAAAAAGAAGTGATTGGTCGCTATTGACTGGTTCCGGCAAGCGTCTACCGCTTACGCAAACCATAAATTAACCGTAAGCTATTCTCAGATCTTAGTAAGTTTGGGAAAAAGAAGTATTGGTTCTAATGAGTAAGTCTTCGGCTGGTTCGAGAGTCAGCAGCAAAAGCATACATTTCAAACGAGCAATCCTCAGCTATTTTGCCAACGCAGGCAACGCCATCATTCCTGAGGTAAGCAAAGCATTAACCATTAGCGTTCCGAAAGTAACGACGGTTGTTAATGAACTGATGCGCGATGGCCTGGTTCAGGACTACGGCAAGATCGAATCGACCGGTGGACGGAAGCCTAATCTGTACGGCGTTGTTCCAAACTCAGCCTTTTTTATCGGCGTAGACGTCAAGCAGAGCCACATCAACCTCGGTCTGCTGGATTTGCAGAAGAACCTGGTCAACGTAACCGAAAATTTGGCCTACCAACTCGACAATACGGAAGAGTCGCTTGAGTTGTTGTGCCAGCATATCAACCGTTTCATCACGGACTTAGCCGTTCCTCGGGAAAAGATTCTGGGAATCGGACTGAATCTGTCGGGGCGAATCAACTACGCAACCGGTTACAGTTACAGCTTTTTCTTTTTCGACGAACAACCGCTGAGCGAGATCATCGAAAAAAAGGTAGGCATCCGGGTTTTTCTGGAAAATGACACGCGGGCGATGGCTTATGGCGAGTTTTGCGCGGGTGTCGTCGCGAAGGAAAAAGACGTTCTATTCCTAAACCTTGATTACGGCATTGGTGTGGGCATTCTAATCAATGGCCAGTTGTACTACGGCAAATCGGGTTATGCCGGGGAGTTGGGGCACATTCCTATATTCGACAATGAACTCATTTGTCATTGCGGCAAAAAAGGGTGCCTCGAAACCGAAGCGTCGGGGTGGGCGCTCACGCGGATGTTCCGCGAAAAATTGCAGGAAGGCTCAACATCAGTGCTATCACTGCATGATAGGAACCCCGAAACAATAACGATGGAGGATATTATTCAGGCGGCCAAACACGATGATGTGCTGGCTATTGAATTAATTGCCAAAGTCGGCGAAAGCCTGGGCCGGGGAATTGCTTTCCTGATCAATGTATTCAACCCTGAACTGGTCATTCTGGGCGGTAGTCTTGCTTCGACTAAGGATTATATCGAACTACCGATCAAGACCGCTATCAATAAATATTCGCTAAGTCTGGTCAATAACGATACCCGGCTAACCCTGTCCCAGTTAGGTGAACATGCGGGAATCATCGGTGCCTGTCTTCTCGTTCGCGACCGATCCCTTGCTGTACTCTAAGAAGATTTCCTACTTCTTTTCGCTCCTGCGCCCTTCCGGAGAATATTTTGCCCGTTCTTCTATCCGGTTATTTTATGAGTAGTGTATGGTTCAACGGCGAAACTATATGGATGAATAAGCTTTTTTGGCTTATTCGTTAAAAAATAAGCTCATTGATTTGTTGAACTCGGATATAATGCTGTAATTCGCTCAACTTAATAATTCCAATTATTAAGTTGAGCGAACTTTAATAAAAAGTAATCAAAGCTAATAGTATAAACTAAAGAAGATTACTTTATTACTTTATATGACTATGCAGCTTGACGACTACCAGCAGCTATACAAGAATAATCTCCTGGATGATGTGATCCCGTTTTGGCTCAAGCACTCAGGCGACAATGAATTTGGCGGCTTTTTTACCTGTCTCGACCGGGAGGGTTCAGTTTACGATACCGATAAGTTCGTGTGGCTACAGGGGCGTCAGGTGTGGTGCTTTTCGATGCTTTACAACCGGGTCGAGAAAAAGCAGGAATGGCTTGATTTCGCCATCCAGGGAGCCGAGTTTTTGAAAAAATACGGGCGGGATGCCGAGGGTAACTGGTATTTTTCGCTGACTCGCGAGGGCTTGCCGTTGACTCAGCCGTTCAATATTTTTTCGGACTGTTTTGCTGCGATGGCCTTCGGGCAATTGTACAAGGCAACGGGCAACAGCGAATACGGCGACATTGCGGTCAGTACGTTTCACGCCATTCTGCGTCGGCAGGAGAATCCGAAAGGTCCTTACAACAAAGCATATCCCGGAACGCGACCGCTCAAAAGTTTTGCGTTGCCCATGATCCTGTGCAATCTGGTGCTGGAAATGGAATCGCTGCTGCCTCCTGAACTGGTGGAACAGACCATTGCGTCGGGTATTCACGCGGTGATGGACGAGTTTTACCGACCCGATCTGGGCTTGATTCTGGAGAATATTGCGCCTGATGGTTCATTCTCCGATTCCTTCGAGGGGCGGCTTATCAATCCCGGTCATGGCCTGGAAGCGATGTGGTTTATTATGGACCTGGCCGAGCGCTCCAACGATCAGCAGCTCATCCAAAAAGCGGTCGACCGGACGCTTACTATCCTGGAATACGGCTGGGACAATCAATACGGCGGCATTTTTTACTTCCTGGATGTAAAAGGAACGCCACCCCAACAGCTGGAATGGGACCAGAAGCTGTGGTGGGTACACATCGAAACGATTATTAGTTTGCTGAAAGGGTACCTGCATACGGGCGATGAGCGGTGCTGGACGTGGTTCGAGAAAGTACACGCCTACACCTGGGCGCATTTTGTCGATACCGAATATGGCGAATGGTTCGGCTACCTCGACCGCCGGGGCGACGTACTTTTGCCCCTAAAAGGTGGTAAATGGAAGGGGTGTTTTCACATTCCGCGTGGCTTGTACCAGTGCTGGAAAACGCTGGACGCCATTGCTCAGAAAAAGGCTAACCCGCTTTTACAGGATTAGATTCTATGGCAAACATCCCCCTGCAAACCGTATCGGTTGACGAACCTGTCGGGCAAACAAAGCAATCCTATACGCCCGCGCTGCTGTCGCTGGCTGTGCTGTACTTCATGATGGGGTTCATCACGTGCCTGAACGATACGCTGGTGCCGTTTTTCAAGAAAGGGTTCAACCTGACGTATTCGCAGTCGTCGCTGGTTCAGTTCTACTTTTTTCTTACCTACGGCATCATGTCTATTCCAGCCGGAAAAATCGTGGAAAAAGTCGGCTACAAGACGGGTATGGTGCTCGGATTTGCGATTGCTGCGGTAGGGGCGCTACTATTTTTTCCGGCATCGGCACTGCATCTGTACGCCTTGTTTCTGGGGGCGTTGTTTGTTATTGCCATCGGTATTGTTTTGTTGCAGGTAGCGGCCAATCCGTACATCACGGTACTGGGACCGGCTCAAACGGCGTCGTCCCGCCTGACGCTTATTCAGGGTGTCGGGTCGATGGGAACGACCGTAGCGCCTTTGTTCGGTGCTTATTTTATCCTGGCTCCTTTAGCCAATGCGTCGAGTGATGCGGTCCGGTATCCGTATCTGGGCATTGCGGGGTTGCTGGCTTGCATCGCGCTGGTCCTCTGGCGGTTGAAGCTGCCGGTGATCCGGGCCAGTGCCGACTTGAATACCCATGCTGAAGAACCGGACAAAAGCGTGTTTGCTTTTCGGAATCTGCGGTTTGGCATCGGAGGACTGTTCTGCTATGTCGGGGCCGAAGTATCCATCGGTACATTTCTGACGAATTACATTGCCGATACCCTGCGCATCTCCGAAAACGAAGCGAACAGTTTTGTGGCGTTCTATTGGGGTAGTATGCTGGTAGGGCGGTTCGTGGGGGCGGGGCTGCTGAAAACGATCCGGCCCGCGTCGATTCTGACGGTTTGCGCCGTACTCGCCATTGCGCTGGTGCTGTTTTCGGTCAACACAACGGGTTACGTCGCCGTCTGGAGCATGATTGCCGTTGGCTTGTGCAACTCCATCATGTTCGCCATTATCTTTTCGCTGTCGGTCGATGGGCTGGGTAAATTTACCACCCAGGCATCGGGCTTGCTTTCAACGGCCATTGCCGGTGGCGCGGTCGTCTCGTTTTGTCAGGGCTTGCTCATCGATCACTTTACCTGGCCGATCGCCTTTATGCTGCCTGTTGTCTGCTACGGGTACATCCTGTTTTACGGCATTAACGGCTACAAAGCCAACGCGTACACAAACCCACCACTCCACTAAAGCCAATGCCTCGTCTCCTAATTCTCACCGTACTTGTACTTTTTGCGGGCTTATGGCTACCGGCTTCGGCCGGTACCGCGCCCGCATTTCACGCCCGTATTCTGCTCATTCCGCTCGATGATCGTCCGCCCTGCCTTCAGTTTACGCAGCGTATGGGCCGCATTGGGGATGCCGAAGTTGTTACGCCACCGATGGAACTGCTCGGTCGATTTACCACACCCGGCCAATCCGAAAAAATAATAAGTTGGGTACAGCAGCAGGATCTAAAGTCATTCGATGCCGCCATCATAGCGCTCGATATGCTGGCCTACGGTGGCCTGGTTGGTTCGCGGGTGCACAATGTGTCGTTTGACGAAGCCATCAAGCGGCTGACTATTATGGCTGAACTGCACAAACGCGCACCGGCTTTAAAAATTTATGCGCAAAGTGTGGTGATGCGCCTGGCTCCGACTGCCGACCAGAAAAACGGGGCTTACCGCGAAAAACTAGCTCACTGGGCCGAAATTTCGGTAGCGACCGACGCCAAATCGAAAACAGAAACGGCCACGCTAGAGCGCGAGATTCCCGCCGAAGGGTTAGCCGATTACAAACAGGCCCGATCGCGTAATCTGCGCATCAACAAACAGGCGATTGACCTGGTACGTCGCGGTGTTATCGATTACTTGTTGCTGACCCAGGACGATGCCAAACCGCAGGGCGTTCACATTGCCGACCGCGAAACGCTGATTGCCGAAACGAAGCGATTAAAATTGACCGACAAAATTGCTATCCAACCTGGTGCCGATGAGGTGTCGATGCTGCTACTGGCGCGGGCGCTGAACAAACACGCAAATTTCTCTCCGAAAGTTAAAGCGGTGTATTCGTCTGAGAAGGTAGGCAACACCGTCATGCCATTCGAAGATCGTCCGTTGCGCCAAACGGTGAGTTATCACATCAACGCAACCGGTTCGCAGGAGGTTGATCGTGAGCAGGATGCGGATGTGTTGTATTACGTCTATGCGTCCCGGTTCGAAACAGGGCGGGCCGAAAGCTTTGCCGACGAAATTGCCCAAAAGATCGGGTCAGGTAAGCACGTCATTGTCGCCGATGTCGATCCGAAAGGCGATGTGCAGGGGGGCGATACAACCTTCACGATGGCGCTCGAAAAACGCCATATACTGCCCGAACTAAGTGGTTATGCGTCCTGGAACACGGCGGGCAACACCATCGGGACCGCTTTGCCGCAGGGCGTCATTTTTACGCTGGCTCAGGCAAAACTTTTGAAACAGCCAGCGGCAGCGGGTCGTATCTGGTCGGCGCAGAACTGGTTTCTGATTCATCGGGTGCTGGACGACTATTATTTTCATAATTTGATCCGGGCGAAAGCCAATCAGTTTGCCCGGCAGGTGGGCCGGAGTTCGACGTTGATGAGTGACGAAACAACTCGGCAGGTCGAGGAATACAGCCTGAACCTGCTGCGTCAATCGTTCGATGAACTGGCGACTAACTTCGAGCAGAAGCGCCCTGGGAGCTACCAGCAAGTGGTTCGCTGTACCAAACCGACGAATCTACGCTTCAACCTACCGTGGAACCGCACCTTTGAAGCCCTGATCGACTTCGACCTGTCTTGCTCTGTGACGCCCTGACGCATCAGTTATTGGGCTTGCCTATCTAGCTGCGACGGTCTCATTCAGTGAGATCGACCACTAGGGTACGTCCTTTATCTACCGTTGATTGTGCTGTTAGTCAACCAAAAACGATTGTCGTAGTCTACTTTCTTATTTCTTTTTAACGCCTAATCGATTCCTATATGCAAAACCTATTTACGCAGAAATGGCGCTTAAGCTGGCTACTGGCTTTGCTGATCACGCTGTGCCAACAGGCTTATGTGTCTGCCCAGAGCCAGGTAATTCGGGGAAAAGTTACGGATGGTAACGGAGCCGTTTTGCCGGGGGTGACCGTGGTGGTGAAGAACACAACGATGGGCACAACGACCGATGCCGATGGGCGCTATACCCTTCGCCTGAACGAGCAGAGCGGTACGCTGGTGTTCTCGTTCATGGGTACCGTGGGCAAGGAAGTTCCGTTCAACGGAGCCGGTGAGTACGACGTTTCGCTGGCGGAGGATACCAAAACGCTGAACGAAGTAGTCGTTGTCGGGTACGGCACGCAGAAAAAAGTAAACCTAACGGGCTCGGTGGCCGTCATCGAAAGCAAATCACTGACCAATCGGCAGGTTGGCTCTACTTCGCTGGCGTTGCAGGGAGCCGCACCCGGCGTAACGATCACCCAGCAATCCGGCGCACCGGGTGGCGATGCCGGATCAATTCGGATTCGGGGTGTCGGGTCGATCAATGCCGGGCAAAACCCGTTGATTCTGGTCGATAACGTAGAGATGAGCTTGGATGCCATCGACCCAAATAACATTGCCAGTATTTCGATCCTGAAAGATGCCGCAGCCGCAGCCGTGTACGGATCGCGGGCGGCCAACGGGGTGGTGCTGGTGACGACTAAACGGGGCGCGAAAGGGGTCAACGTGAGCTACAACGCCTACGCGCTCAAACAGACGCCAACTGATCTTCCCCAGAAAGTGAACGGCCTGGAGCACATGAAATACTGGGATGTTGCCCAGGCAAACAGTGGTTTGCCCGCTGCGTTTACCCAACAGATAGCCGCCTACGAAGCAAGCGGTCCTAATAACCTGACGCTTTTCAATACCGACTGGAAAAAGCTGGTGCTGACCAACAACGGCCTGATGCAGAACCATAACCTGAACGTGTCGGTCGGTGGGGAGCGGGTCAAACTGTTTGCATCGGGTAGTTTTCTGGATCAGAACGGCTTGACCGCCAACACGAAATACAAGCGGATGGACCTGCGCTTCAACACGGACGTAGCCATTACCAATAAGCTGTCGGCGTCGATGGATTTAGTGCTGAACAAGTCGAACCGCTTATGGCCGGGGCAGAACACTCCGCAGTACATCATCCGGGAAATGCTCGGCTTTCCGGCCATTACACCCGGTCGGTACGATACGGGGCAGTGGGGCGAAGGCTGGTCCAATGCTAACCCCGCAGCGCAGGCACAGGACGGTGGTTTCAGCCGGAACCTGACGGATTCGCAGATCATCAAAGGCACGCTGACCTATACCCCAATTCCGGGTCTGGAGTTGCTCGCCACCTACAGTTCAAATTACTACACGACCCGCAACCGGCAATTCACCGACCAGTATGACATTTATAACGCCGATGTAGCCAACAATACAATGGTGTTTGCGCGTCCCTGGCCAGCGTTGAATTCCCTGAGCGACAACTATTCGCAGAACTTTCAGAACCTGTTCCGGGCGCAGGCTACCTACAACAAGTCGTACGGCAAACACGGCTTTACGCTGCTGGGTGGTTTCAGTACGGAAGATTTTAAAACCTCGTTCGTTAACACGTTTCGCCAGAACCTGCTATCGCCCGACAGACCGTATCTGGACAGTGGCGATCAACTGGGCCAGACGCTAAGCGGTGGCGAAAGCCGGTTCTCGATGGTATCGGTCTACGGTCGATTGAATTACAACTACGATGAAAAATACCTGCTGGAAGTAAACGGTCGCTGGGACGCTTCATCGCGGTTCCGGGAAAGCAACTGGTGGCAGCTATTCCCGTCGGTGTCGGCGGGCTGGCGGCTTTCGCAGGAGAAATTCTGGTCGGGGCTGAACAACGTCGTCAACGAAGCCAAGATTCGGGCGTCGTATGGGTCGCTGGGTAACCAGAACCTCATCCGAACTATAAACGGTGTTCAAACCACGGATTATTACCCGACGTATTCGCTGTTCAATTCGGGCACGGCTTACAACTATTACTTCAACAATACCGTCAATCCCGGCTACGCGCTGACAACGGCGGCTAACCCGAATATCCGCTGGGAAACGTCGAAGATTCTGGACATTGGCGGAGACTTTAGCTTTCTGCGCAACCGCCTGAACGTAACCGCTGATTTCTTCCAGCGCGACATTGTGGATATGCTGCAACTTGTGCCGGTACCTTCATACGTCGGGCTAACGGCTCCGTTCGTCAACTCGGGTTCGATGCGTAACATGGGTTGGGAATTGGGAATCGGCTGGCGCGACAAGATTAATGATTTCAGCTATCAGGTGCAGTTGAATGCGTCGGATGTGAAAAACACGCTGCTCAACAATGGTGGTAAAGCGATTATCAACGGGGCTACGATTCAGCAGGAAGGTTACGCGCTCGATTCGTACTACGGCTACATCGCGGATGGGTTGTTTCAAAGTGCCGAAGAGGTGAAAAATGCACCGTTTCAGTACGGTAACTCGGCTGCGGGTGATATCCGTTACCGCGACATCAGCGGTCCAAACGGCGTTCCCGATAACAAAATCGACAGCTACGACCGGACGATTCTGGGCAATTATTTTCCGCGCTACGAATACAGCCTGAACCTGTCGGCGCAGTACAAAGGCTTCGATTTTACGGCGTTCTTCCAGGGGGTTGGTAAGAAAGACAACTACCTGTCGGGCACTGCGGCTCAGCCGTTCTATTCGTCTAATTTCCAGGGAACTATGTTCGAGTACCAGAAAGATTACTGGTCGCCCGACAACACGGGCGCGGCTTATCCCCGGCTGACGGTCAACAGTATTCCGAACAATTACGTGGCGTCGTCTTTCTGGGTACGGTCGGCGGCTTACCTGCGCCTGAAAAATGTGGTAGTCGGTTACACGCTGCCTACCGCCCTGACTACCAAAGCGAAAATCAAGTCGGCACGCGTGTACGTGAGTGGTCAGAACCTGCTTACGTGGACGAATTTCTTTCCCGGCTTCGATCCCGAACAACGCGATACGGGTGGCGAATTTTACCCGATCATGAAAACGTACACCGTTGGTCTGAACATCAATTTCTAAAGACATGAAAAAAAGATTCCTGTATATAGCGAGCTTATGCCTGTCGATGACCTTGTTTTCGGGCTGTAAAGAGTATCTGGAACAGGCTCCCCTCGATGCGCCGGCTACTGGTCAGTTTTTCAACAGCCAGACTGAAATGAATGCGGCCCTCAACGCGGTCTATAAATCGGCGTACTGGAACACCGGCAACACGCCCTACCAGTCGATCATGGATGGCTGGACGGACATTGCGCTGCTGCGGGCCGTGGACCTGGGCGAAGGTAATTTCGACGTCTATAACGCGCACCCGAAAAACATCTGGACGCTGGCGTACACCACCGTTCAACGGGCCAATACCATGCTGGATGGGATGACCGTCGGCAAAAGCACCGTTCCGGCGGCTACCTACAATCGACTCGAAGCCGAAGCGCGGGTCCTGCGGGCCTATGCCTATTTTTACCTGACGTTTATGTTTGGCGATGTGCCGCTGATCACAAAACCGTTGTTGCCTGCTGAGTTTTATTCGCAGACGCGCGCTCCGCAGGCTGACGTGATTAAGTTCATCTACAGCGAATTGGATGCGGCTATTCCGGTACTAGCCTGGGCTCCTGCCGATCAGGGACGGATGAGCAAGGCGGTGGCGCTGGGTTTCAAAGCCCGCACGGCCCTCTACAACAAAGAGTATCAGGTAGCCGCCGATGCCGCCAAGCAAATCATCGACGGCGCTGGTTTGGGACTGAATCCGAATTTCGGCGATCTGTTCACCCGCGCCGGTCAGACGACCAACGCCGGGAAAGAAATCATGTACCAGATCCTATACTCCGACGCGGATGCCAGTGCGATCAACTACGTACCGCTGGGTAGTATATCGCGGGCGGCAGGTGGGCAGTCGGGGCGGTTTCCGCAGCAACGGCTGGTCGATATGTTCGAAGCAAAAGACGGCAAACGGATCGACGAATCTGCTGTGTACAATCCAGCGACGCCGAGCAAAAACCGCGATCTTCGGTTAAAATACACCGTAGCGCTTCCCGGCGACACCATTTCGATGAACCTGAGAACGCTGGTTTATGACATCTACAAGAACACAACGTCGTTCAGAAATGCCAGCGGAGTATGGGCAACCAGCACCAACGCCGATTTCGACAACGCATTCGGACCCGCCAAAAGTGGTGTTGGCTTGCTCCACGCCAAATACACGATGACCGCTGAAGACGCGTTTACGGCGCGGGTTGGTTTTATCATGATGCGCTACGCCGAAATTCTGCTGATGTACGCCGAAGCTAAAATTGAACTAAATCAGATCGACGATTCGGTTATCAATGCGCTGAACCTGGTTCGGCGACGGGCGGGGCAACCAGTCGTAGAAACAACGATTCAGAAAGATCAGAACAAACTTCGGCAGTTGGTGCGCCGGGAGCGCGTGGCCGAGCTGGCGATGGAAGGCTTTCGCTGGTTCGATATTCGCCGGTGGGGGATTGCCGAAGTCGTGATGCCGCAGCAGGTGATGGGTATTGCCAAAGATCCTACGAAAGTACCGGCAATTCCTTCGTTCAAAACCAGCGCGGTCCACGATCTGAACAACATTCCGGTGTATACGGGTAGTGAAAGCCTGCGGTTGGTTCGCGAGAATCGTTTCTGGTACGCAAAGCTTACCTTACTGCCGGTTCCGCAGGCCGAGCGCGACATCAATAACCTGCTGACTCAAAACCCCGGCTGGTAAGCGACGCGTTACTTAGCCGCGCTGTATTACATTGAATGAATGACGAATGAATCGACGGAATTTTATTGAACGTTTATCAGTCGGTGGTGGGGTTGCTTTGGCGGCTCCATTGCCGACTTTTGCGGCAACTGCTCAACCGCTTGCGGGGCCGACGTTTTTTCAGAGCGGTCAGGCCGAGCGCAAGGCCGATCTGGTTATTGCCGGGGGCGGACTGGGGGGGTGTGCGGCTGCTTTAGCGGCTTTACGGAACAACCTAACTGTTATCTTGACCGAAGAAACGGACTGGATTGGTGGGCAACTAACGCAGCAGGGCGTCCCCCCCGACGAACACCCCTGGATTGAAACCCACGGCGCGACCCGGCTCTACCGAGATTTTCGAACCGCCGTTCGGAGCTACTATCGCCAACATTACCCACTGACCGAAGCCGCCAAAAACCAGCCATACCTAAATCCGGGCGACGGAACGGTGTCTAAACTCTGCCACGAACCGCGCGTGGCGCTGGCCGTTCTGGAACAATTGCTGGCTCCGTACCGTAGTTCGGGGCGGTTGACGGTGCTACTCGATCATAAAATTGCGGGGGCCGATGTGCGTGGTGATACGGTTCGCGCCCTGAAAGCCGTCAGCCAGCGCAGTGGGAATGAAATCATCTTATCGGCCCCGTATTTCGTCGATGCTACGGAACTGGGCGATTTGCTTCCGATGACGGGTACGGAGTTTGTAACCGGAGCCGAATCGCGCCTGGAAACACGCGAATTGCATGCACCCGAAAAAGCCGACCCAGATAACTGTCAGGCGTTTACGATGTGCTTCGCGATGGACTATGTGCCGGGTGCTAATCACGTGATCGATAAGCCAAAAGAGTACGATTTCTGGCGCAGCTATTCGCCCAAGGTCACGCCCGCCTGGTCGGGTAAACTACTCGATCTGGCGTATTCGAACCCCAAAACGCTGGAGCCGAAAGCGTTGGGTTTTCATCCCGAAGGCATCAGCATGGGCGATAAGCTGAATCTGTGGAACTACCGCCGGATCATCAGCAAAGCCAACTTTAAACCAGGAACCTACGCGGGAGACATCACAAACGTCAACTGGCCTCAGAACGATTATTCGTTGGGCAACCTGATCGGAGCCAGCGACAAAGATTTTAAAAAGCACGTCGAGCGGGCGAAACAGCTAAGCCTGTCGCTGCTCTACTGGCTACAAACCGAAGCACCCCGCCCCGATGGTGGGCAGGGGTGGGCTGGCCTGCGACTGCGGGGCGACCTGATGGGTACCGAAGATGGGCTGGCCAAGTACCCGTACATCCGCGAATCCCGGCGGATCAAGGCCGTATTTACGGTCTTGGAAGAGCATGTCGGAGCCGAAAACCGGGCGCTGGTGACGGGTAAACAGTCGGGTAATACAGCCGCTGATTTTCACGATAGCGTCGGGGTTGGCTACTACCATATCGATTTGCACCCGAGCACGGGTGGTAATAACTACATCGATTTCGGGTCGTTGCCGTTCCAGATTCCGCTGGGTGCGCTGTTGCCCAAACGAATGAACAACCTGCTTCCGGCCAACAAAAATATTGGCACCACGCATATCACTAACGGCTGTTACCGACTGCACCCGGTTGAGTGGAGCATCGGCGAAGCGGTCGGGTCGCTGGTCGCGTATTCCCTCGACAAAAAAGTGATGCCGCGTGCCGTTCGGGAGAAAGAAACGCTTCTCAGCGGCTTTCAACAACTGATCCGCTCGCAGGGAATTGAAACGCACTGGCCTAAACCGTAAGGCTCGTTTATTGTCTGAGTTTCGACAGGATTTACGGGATTGACAGGATGAAAAGGATTTATTTTTTCTGGGGTATCCACCGTAACTGATACACAGAAAAAATCCTGTCAATCCTGTGAATCCTGTCGAAAAACGTAATTGAACATGCACAAAATCATTGCTTTGTTTTTATTGGCGTTTACGGCGGCTGCTCAGTCGTCGATTCCGGCGCTTATTCCGGCACCCCAAACGCTCGAACCCGGTACCGGTGCTTTTGCCATTACCGCCCAGACCCGACTGGCTATTCTGACGCCTGCTGCCGACGTGCGCAAAATGGTTATCGACAATCTGCCCGGCATTCCGGCCTCCGACGCGCCCAAACTGACCAAAGCCATTACGGTTCGCGTCGCTCCGGTAACTGGTGTGGGGCCAGAAGGGTACGACCTGCTCGTGACGCCGACCGGTATTACGCTTACCGCGCCGGAACCCGCCGGGATTTTTTACGGTCTGCAAACCATGCGGCAATTGTTGCCCGTCAGTAAATCGTTTCGCGATCAGTCGGTTCCGGCACTGCACATCCGCGACCAGCCCCGGTTTGGCTGGCGGGGACTGATGCTCGATGTGAGCCGCCACTTCTTCGATAAAGTGTTTGTCAAGCGGTTCATTGATCAGATGGCGCAGTATAAATTCAACATTTTTCACTGGCACCTGACCGACGACCAGGGCTGGCGAATCCAGATCAACAGCCTGCCCAAACTCACCGAAGTGGGCGCATGGCGCGTACCCCGAACCGGTCGCTGGTGGGATATTGACAATCCGCAGGCGGGTGAAATACCGTCGTACGGTGGCTTTTATACGCAGGACGACATTCGCGAAATTGTTCGCTATGCGCAGGAACGGCACATCACCATCGTACCGGAAATCGACATGCCGGGGCATATCATGTCGGCCATTGCCGCGTACCCAAATCTAACCTGCGGAAAAAAACAAATTGTCGTGCCTCCCAATGGTAAGTTTTACAAGCTGGAAGACAACACGCTGAACCCCTGCGACGACAGTACGTATCTGTTTATCGACAAGGTGTTTACGGAAATCGCTCAGTTGTTTCCGGGGCCTTACATCCATGTCGGGGGCGATGAAGCGTACAAAGGATTCTGGGAGAAATGCGATGCCTGCAAAACGACAATGGCGGCTAACAATCTAAAGAACGTCGATGAGTTGCAAAGCTATTTCATCAAACGGGTCGAGAAAATCGTGCAATCGAAAGGCAAAAAGCTGATCGGCTGGGACGAAATCCTGGAAGGCGGCTTGGCTCCTGACGCGACGGTGATGAGCTGGCGGGGTATGAAAGGCGGCATCGAAGCGGCCAGGCAGGGGCATCCGGTGATCATGACCCCGTACCAGTTTTGCTACCTCGATCTGTATCAGGGCGAAGCGTCGGCGGAACCCAGCACGTATGGCATCAGTCGGTTAAGCACAGCCTACTCATTTGACCCCATTCCTGACAGTGCAACAGCACCCGGTATCAACGCCAAATTGATTCTGGGGGGCCAGGGAAATCTCTGGGCGGAGAACGTACCGAACGTGCGTCATGCCGAGTACATGGTTTGGCCGCGCGCGTTTGCCTTGTCCGAAGTGCTGTGGTCATCGAAAGCCCAACGAAGCTGGCCCAACTTCGTCAATCGGATGGAAGCACATTTTAAGCGGTTCGATGCGCAGGACGTGAATTATTCCCGCAGCGTTTACAACCCCATCATTACGCTGAAAAAGCACCCGATGGGGATGATGGAAATTATGCTTAGCCACGAGTTGCCCGACACGTATTTGTATTACTCGACGGACAATACCGTTCCCGATGATCATTTTCCGCTCTACACCCAGCCTTTCCTGATGCCGAAAGGTGCTGATCGGGTGAAGGTGGTGGCGTATCGAAACGGTAAACCCATCGGGCGTATGGTTGAACTGACGTTGCCCGACATGGAAAAGCGCGTTCAGTAATCCGAAAATGAGTGTTGTGGTGTCGGCGGGGCCGCCCCTGCGGTTCTCAAATTAGTATTGTCCGAACTGTTGGATTTGCTCCAGTCTGATGTTCTTCTATGGTGGTGTCGGTTTCTCAAAACCGACTCAGATTGCTGACGCGAAGTGTCGGTTTTGAGAAACCGACACCACCATAGAAGGACACCACGTATTTCTTTGAACCTTCCTCTTATGAAACCCCTACCTATCGTTTTGCTGCTGGCTACGTTGTGGTTTTCCTTGACCTCACAACGTTCTGCACCATACCGCGCCAACCAATGGGCGGAAGCGCCGGATAGCAGTCGCTTTACGGCTATGCAGCTTGTGCAGGGACTAGACGAACCGATGGGTATGGGTATTTTGCCCAACAATAACGTCTTGATCATCGAGCGGAAAGGCGCTGTCCGACTGTACGACGCGGAGTTGAAACAGGTCAAAACGATTGCGCATATCAACGTTTTCAGCGGGATTGAAGATGGGTTACTGGGCGTTGCTGTCGATCCAGATTACAGCAAAAACAACTGGATCTATCTGTATTACGGTGTTGGTGGCGATGCGTGGGTAAGCCATCTGGCGCGTTACGAGCTGAAAGGTGATCAGTTGATTCAATCATCAAAGAAAGTTTTGCTGGAAATTCCGACGCAACGAAAATACTGCTGTCATTCGGCGGGTTACCTGACGTTCTCGAACGGGCTGCTGTATCTGTCAACGGGTGATAATACGAACGCCGAAGAAATCGAAGGTCACAATCCCACCGACGAACGGCCCGGTCGTGAACTGTCCGATGATCAGGCATCGACTGCCAACAGTAACGACCTGCGCGGAAAAATTCTGCGGATCAAACCAGAACCGAACGGAACTGGAGATGCGCCCGCTTATACCATTCCCGACGGCAACCTATTTCCCAAAGACGGTTCCAAAGGGCGTCCGGAGATCTATGTGATGGGTTGCCGCAACCCGTTTCGGATGTCGGTCGATCCCAAGAACGGGTTTGTCTACTGGGGCGATGTTGGTCCCGACACGCACGTGCCCGCCGAAGAAGGAACGTTGAGCTACGACGAGATCAATCAGGCGCGTCGGCCCGGTTTTTTTGGTTATCCGTACTTTTTAGGGAACAACGAAGCGTTTCCAAAATACGATTTTGCTACCAAGCAGGAGGGGCCTAAACAGGACCCACAGCATCCCGTCAACAACTCGCCCCACAACACCGGTCTTCGGGAACTTCCCCCGGCCCAACCCGCTCTAATCTGGTACGGCAAACAAGCATCCAGACGTTTCCCGCTGGTCGGTAAAGGCGGGGCCAGCGCGATGGCTGGACCTGTTTATTACCGTGATCAATTTGCCGGAGCTAAGTACCGCTTGCCCGATTACTACGACGGAAAACTTTTGATCTACGATTGGATTCGGCGGTGGATGATGGCGGTTACGCTCGACAAAGAAGGCAATTACGTCAGTATGGAGCCTTTTTTAAGTCATCTGAAACCGGTAGCACCCATGGACATGCAGTTCAATCGCGATGGGTCGCTGTATATTCTGGCGTATGGGACCAACTGGTTTGCCAACAATACCGATGCCGGATTGATCCGGGTGGAGTATTCGGAAGGAAACCGCAATCCTGTTGCCGACATTCGGGTGGATAAGCGGTACGGTGCCGCACCAATGGCTGTCGCCTTGTCGGCGGCTGGCTCGAAAGATTACGATCCAGGTGATCAGCTCACCTATACCTGGCAGATTGGTACCAAAAAATGGACCGGTCAGACCGTGTCAACGAGCTTTGCGAAGCCGGGCGTGTATCCGGTAACGCTGACCGTCACGGATGGACACGGTGGTCAGGGAAGCGCCACCACAACGATCCACGTAGGGAATACGCCCCCGCGCGTGCAGATCAGCACAACCGCTAACCGAAGCTTTTACTGGGACAATACGAAACTTGATTACCGCATCACCATCCGCGACCCGGAAGATAAAACGATCGACCCCGCCCGGACAACGGTTTCGTTTACCTACCTACCCTACGGAAAAGACATTGCCAGCGTTCTGTCGGGCGGGCATACTACAACGGCGCATTGGCAGGGTGAAAAGCTGATTGCCGCATCCGACTGCAAATCCTGTCACGCGATTGAAAAAGCGTCCATTGGTCCCAGCTTCAGGGCTATCTCGGCGCGATATCTACGTAAACCGGAATCGGTCGAACCGCTAGCGCAGAAGATAATTAAGGGCGGGAGTGGCGTTTGGGGCAACTATGCCATGTCTGCTCACCCGGATTTGTCGGCGCAGGATGCCCAGGAAATGGTTCGCTATATCCTAGCCCTGAACGAGCAGCCGAAGCCGTTGCCCCAGCAGGGAACGCTGACCCTAAAGGATCATATGGGTAAAGGAAACGAAGGCGCTTATGTACTATTGGCGAGCTACCAAGACAAAGGCGCTCAGGGTATCGAACCGCTATCATCCCGAGACTACATTGCGCTTCGTAATCCACTCATACAGCTGGAGGATAACGATCGGGGTAACGTGGGTGTCGTGATTGCTACGGCCAGTACCGGTTTTATTTCGTACATCCGTAAGATTTATAACAACAGTTTCGTGGTGTTCAACCAGCTGGATCTGGCGCAGGTTGATCAGATTCGGTTTCGGGTGCAGTCGCAGGGGGCGGGTGGTCGTATCGCGGTGCATCTGGACAGTCTACAAGGGCCGGTTGTGAGCGAAGTGGCGGTGCCCGGCGGTAAAATCAACGATCTGAAAACAGGCTGGACGGACTTGATTGCCCCGGTGAAGCCCACCGTGGGTCTGCACGATCTATATTTCGTGTTCACTAATCCTGATGCGGTTCGGAAAGAACTGTTTCACGTCGATTACCTGTATTTTGAGCCAAAAGCGAATCGTGCCCCGACCAAATAGAGCGGAAGCAGGTAGAGCCGGATCAATGATCAGTCCCGGTGTCAACGCTGTACGATCATTTATCGGGTGAGCAGGTTACCCAGTTGGTGGGCGGTGCGGATCAGATTTTGCCGGGTCTGGCTGAGGGCCGATACCAGGTCAGCAGGACCGTTGCCGATTGCCAGTAGCACGTCGAAAAACTGATCAAGCTTTTCATTTTGGTCCAGCGGAATTTTTCCCGCCAGACCAATTACGGGTAGATTCAACTGCTTTGCTCGGTAAGCGACACCGAAGGGGCCTTTGCCGTGTAAGGTTTGTTCATCGATACTACCCTCGCCGGTAATAACCAGATCGGCAGTGGCTACGGCTTCGTCGAAACGGGTGAAATGGAGGAAAAAATCAATGCCATTGACAAGTTGCGCGTTTATGAACGTGTGAAGCCCGGCGGCAACACCACCGGCGGCACCACCGTGTTTGACAGCCGACATGTCGATACCGGTTTGCTGCAATGCTACCGCTGAGAACGTAGCCAGACCCGCATCGAGTTTTTTCACGCTGTCGGGTGTTGCGCCTTTTTGCGGACCAAAAACAGCCGCTGACCCTTCTGCTCCCAGAAGCTTATTTTCGACATCGCAGAGGACGGTGATAGCACAGGTCAAGATTCGTTGGTCGAGGGTCGAGACATCGATTGTCGTCAGTTCGGTCAGTTGTTCGGGAGCCGTTAGCTCTTCACCTTGAGCATTCAAAAAACGGACGCCCAACGCCCGTAAAATACCGGTACCACCGTCAACGGTAGCCGAACCGCCAATCGCCAGTACCAGGTTTCGGACGCCTTTGTCCAGCGCTGCTATGATCAGTTGTCCAGTGCCAAACGAAGTAGCCTGTAACGGGTTTAGCGCTGACGGTTTGACAAGGTGAATCCCCGACGCATTCGCCATTTCGATAATCGCTGTTTCTCCGTTGTTGACCAAGCCAAAGGACGATTGAATTAGGCGGCCAAACGGGTCGGCTACGTCTACCGAAACGAGCAACCCGTTGTGTTTCCTGATCATTAAATCACCTGTGCCGTCGCCACCATCGCCGACCGGAAAGCATTCGCATACACAGTCGAGCTTGCTTTGTTGTAAGCCTTCTTTGATGGCAAGGGCCGCGCCAGTGGCATTCAGACTGTGTTTAAAGGCATTGGGGGCAATGAGAACACGCATAGGTTTTCGGGGGAATTGCGAGGTGTTGAGCAGTACATCTCGATGGATAGTTATCGCTGACCGGATGGGTTTTGCTGACGCGAATTAGACGCAATCCCTTACGTCTCTATATGGTTTGATGCGTTTGTGAAAACAGGCTAGAATCCAGCAAAACAGCTGAACTAGGCGTTTGCCTGATGGTAGGGAGCGCCTAATTCAGCTTAATTTATAGAAGCAGGTCGGCTTACTTGTTCACTACGTTGACCGGGTTGCCGTTGATAAACGCGGATAAATTATCGACCGTGATCGCCATCAGGCGGGTGCGTGCTTCTTTCGTTGCCCAGGCGATGTGGGGCGTAATCAAACAGTTTTTGGCTTTGAACAATGGGTTATCAGCGGCTGGTGGTTCTTTGGATAACACGTCGATACCCGCTCCGGCAATAATGTCGTTGTTGAGCGCATCGGCTAAATCCTGATCCACGACCAGTGGTCCCCGCGAGGTGTTCAACAGGAACGCCGTTGGTTTCATCAACGCCAAGGTATCTTTGTTCATGAGTCCCTGCGTTTCGGGCGTCAGCGGGGTGTGAATACTCACCACATCCGATTGCGCTAGTAGCTCAGGAACGTCGGCCCACCGGAAATTGGACCGGTGCGACTGGTCCGTATGATGCCGTTTCGAGCCAATGACCTTCATGCCAAAGGCCGTTGCTACGTCGGCTACTTTTTCGCCGATACTGCCAAAGCCGATGATGCCTATCGTTTTGTCGGCCAGTTCAATGAGCGGGTAGTCCCAAAACGAGAAATCAGCCGAGCGCGCCCATTTGCCGTCCATGACCGAATCGCTGTGGCGTTGTACGTGCAGCGTCAGTTCGAGCAGCATCGCAAACGTCAGTTGCACTACCGACATGGTGCTGTAGCCGGGTACGTTGCTGACAATAATCCCGTTTTTCTTAGCTACGTCAGTGTTAACAATGTTGTAGCCGGTGGCTAGTATACCGATGAACTTGAGCGCGGGAAGCTGAACCAGAATGTCCTCACCCAGCGGGGTTTTGTTGGTGAAAATAATTTCGGCGTCTTTGGCCCGTTCCACAACCTGATCGGCTGGGGTGCGGTCGTACACCGTCAACTCACCCAGTTTCTCCAGTCCCTCCCAGGACAAATCGCCCGGATTCAGCGTATACCCGTCTAATACGACAATTTTCATTCCTTAATTTTCGATTGTTTGCACTAATAACACGCTGTTTGGTCAATGGGATAAAGCCGTCAATTAACGAAGTCCGGCGTTTGCGCTTTCTTTTTGGCCGTTCGCAGAATAAGCACGGCCAATGTAGCCAATAAGACTGCCAGCAGCGCAAGGTAGGTATAGCCCGTCGATACGTTCGGTAGCATTGTCGCTTTTTTTGTTCCAATCATCTCATAGGCCGGAATCAGCCACTTCAACGCATACGCCTGCGCCAATACGATAAGACAAATCACAAAGAGCATGATAAAGCTGTGCTTTACCGTAAAGCGGAACAACTCCGATTCTTTCCCGACCAGATTACCTGCCGCGGCAGCTACGGCGATGGATTGCGGAGAAATCATTTTGCCGACAACACCGCCTGATATATTGGCCGATACCGTTACGACCGGATCGACACCAATGGACTGCGCGGTAGCATATTGGAGCTTACTGAACAACGCATTAGCCGATGTGTCGGAGCCGGTGATAAACACGCCCAGCCAGCCCAGTATGGGCGCAAAAAACGGAAACAGAAAACCCGTGTTTGCCAGTACTTCGGCCAGTGTCAGCGTAATACCGGAATCGTTGAGAATGTACGCGAATCCCAACACGGCAGCAATCGTCAGAATCGGGAACTTGAGCTGGTCCAGCGTTGCGCCGAATACGTTGGCACCTTCACGGTACGAAAGACCGACCAGCGGAATGGCGATGAGTGCCGCGATCAGAATGGCCGTTCCAGCTGCCGACAAGTAGTTCAGCTTGAATAATTTGGGTAGTAGCGTTCCGTCTTCGCCCTGAATGGCATTGTGCAGACCCGGAAATTCGAACTGCGCCATCCCCGCCGAATTAAGCGCGTCCTTGATCGGTTGAACGCCCCAGGCAATCACCATAATGGTCAGCACGATGAACGGCGACCAGGCCCGGATCAACTGCCCATTGGTGTAGTTCAGATCAGTGACGATCGTTGCCGCCGGTTCGTTGGCAAAGCGCCAGATGGTTTTTGGTTTCCAGAAGCGCAGGAAGATCATCAGGCAAATGATGGAGCCAAGTCCGGCAATAACGTCGGGTAGGGCAGGGCCTAAAAAGTTGGCCGAGAAGTACTGGAGAAAGGCAAACGAAATACCAGATACCAGAACAGCGGGCATGATTTCCTGCGCCTTTCGGAAACCCGCAATTATCGTTACCAGATAAAAAGGCAGCATGACCGACAGGATAGGCAGCGTCCGGCCAACCATCTGCGAAATGGGTAATTCGGGAATGCCCGACACCTGCGACGCGACCGTAATGGGAATGCCGATGGAGCCAAACGCAACCGGTGCGGTGTTGGCAATCAGACAGATACCCGATGCGTAGAGCGGATTGAAACCAAGTCCCACCAGCATGGCCGCCGTAATGGCCACGGGGGCACCAAATCCGGCGGTGCCTTCCAGAAACGACCCAAACGAGAAAGCAATCAGCAACGCCTGCAACCGCCGGTCGGCGGTGATCGACGCCATGAACTGTTTGATAATTTCGAACTGACCGCTTTTTACCGTGATGTTGAACAGGAAAACGGCCGTGATGATCAGCCAGCAAATCGGGAATAAACCGTATACCGCGCCGTGAGCCGCCGACAGCAACGCCAGTTTGACAGGCATACCGTAGACAGCAGTGGCGATAATCATCGCTAAGCCGGTAGCGATCAGACTGGCCTGATAGCCTTTCATTTTTTTGATGATCAGCGCCCAGAAGATAAACAGAATGGGCACTGACGCCACCAGCACGGATAAAGCGATATTGGTAAATGGGTCAACAACTTGTTTCCAGACCATAGGTTGTATTCAGTTAGTTTCCTGATTCAGAGGTAAAAATAAAACGAGTGTCACTGCGGTATCGGCGGGATGTGGTGTCGGTTTTGAGAAACCGACACCACATTCTGAAAACGGTCAGGCTAAATCGAGCGCGACAATCTCATGGTCCCGCACTTTAGGGACCGCTACCGTTACTTTGCCGTTCTTTAGCTCAAATTTTGGTTTCTGGTCGCTCATGAGCAGTTTAACACCCGTTACTTTTGCCCCCGATGGAACCTGAACGGTCACCTGCGCGTCAACCGGAATCAACTCCCGGAATGGGCCTTTCATCATCATCGGATTGGTTAGGTTAACCAGATGAACCGTCATTGATTTTTGCTGCCGCCACACGTTGACATCAATTACGCCCGGACCCGCTATCGATACAACCGGTTCTTCGTCGAGCGCCCAGTTGATTACATTGCTGAGCAATTGCCCGTGATCGATGCTGAGCATCTGCCAGAACGACCGGTCCAGGTCGCCGGGAATATAGGCCACGCGTCCCTTGCCAACCTGCCGCAGGTAAAGCTCCCGCGTATCGGTCTGGGCCACGCGCGGGTACACATCTTCCATCGGCAAATCGGGATAGGTCGGAATAAGTGTAATCGGACTGGGAAACGTGTCCGTTGGTTTGACGTTGACCTTGTAAACAGAATTGATAATGCGGGGCGTGTCGTCCAGCCCTTTCAGAATCTGCTGCGTCTGGCTGTTCTTGGCGTCCTGCCGTAGTTGTAGGTAACTGTTCCGCATTGGCCCTTCAACCTTCTGATCGTACGAAACGCCGAGCAGACTGGCTAGTCCGAAGTCGGGCCGTTGTTTGCCTTCTTCGTCGTACAGCGATGTTTCAAACGTAGCCACCAAACTCCCGCCATTGTCCACGAAGGCCTGTAACTGCTTGCACTGGGCGTCGGAAAGAGCCGCAATGTTAGGCAGAATCAACAGCTTGAACCGCTTGAGGTCATCGGGTGTCAGCAAACGGTCGTTTACCATGTCGAACGGAACGCGGCTTTCAACCAGCGTGTGGTAGATTCCGTCGAGATGATCACCACTTTTCTGCTGCCAGGGTTTACCGCCGTAATTCCGATCCGTCTGTTCGGAATAGACAACGCCGACGCGGGCCAGCGATGCCGTGTTACGCAGGTACGATTCGTTCTTGTGGTACCCTTCGTACAGGTTAGCTACGGCTTCCATCCACCGCTTGTCGTAAATATCGCCCCCAAACTTCACGAAGCAGGGCCGCATCCCGTTGGCGGTTCCTTCGGCGGCCCAAATCCGGATTTCGGCGTCGCTTTGCACCGAATCTTTCCAACGGAATTCTTCTTCGATACCAACGCTGAAAATACCGATTAAGGGTTTCAGGCCCAGCGTCGAGCGCAATTCTTTCGCTCCTTTCCCGTTAGCCCAGGGTGGTGCCAAACCCCGGCGGGCCTGCTGATCGGCAAAGAACAGATCGGCTTCTTTACCCGTCGTAACTTTATCCGGGAATCCGTTCGGGATGAAGCGGGCGGTTGGTTTCTTTTTGCGAATGTCCGCGTCCCAAACCGCCCACAGTTCCCGCAATCGTTTCATGCGCCATTCCGCCCATTTGCGGTAGGTCGGGTCTAGCTTCTCGGTTTTCTGGGGCAGCTCTAACCCCGAATACGCTTTGAAATTGGTTTTGCAGTGTGCGCAGTAGCAGACATCATGCCCGTGCCAGCGATTTGAGAAGATGCCTTCGGGGGAGAAGTTGTCCATGATTTCCGCATTCACCCGTGTCATAAACTCAAAGTTGTAAGGCCCCAGCGCGCAGGTTACCCACAAATCGGGATTCGCCCAGTGGCGACGTTTTTTTCCGTCGGCGGTTACCGCAATCCAGTCGGGGTGCGCGTCGTAAACGTCCTGACGAGCCGCGTGAGGGTCGGTACGCAGCATGATCTTCATACCCTGTTTTCTACAACCTTCCACCAGATAGCCCAGCGTATTCGTATTGCCCATAAAATCGCTGCGGTGGTGTAGCGGAATGTTGGTCGGGTAGAACGCGACAATGCCACCCGCGCTCAGCAAAGCGCCATCGGCGTGAATACGCTTGAAGTAAGCCAGCCAGAAATCGGGATCATAGTGGCCGGGGTCCCGTTCGACAAAGGCTAACTGTGCCCACCGCATGGGGCCGTCGAGCCAGTAGGATTCAGGGGGTGCTACATGATTCGTCAACAAAGGCGAACCCGCCCACACGGACGCTCCCGAGAAGGCGAAGGAACCTCCCAACAAACCGGTTGTCTTTATGAAATTTCTTCTTTCCATACAGAATCGTGAGGCTGAGTCCTCACGTTAGGATTTGGGTATAGGAATCGTCTGGTTGAAAACGGTGGGGCTGGATGGGTAAAACCGATCGATACGGGAAAATATCTGAACGTCCGCTGGTTTAGTAGTGTAGGTAGGCGGAGTCAGGTAATGACAAGCAAAGGATTTTCGCGTGGTGTCGGTTTCTCAAAACCGACACCACCATAGAAGGGTATCAGATTGGGGCAAATCCAATAGTTCAGACAATACTGGTTCTCAAACCGCACGGGAGGCCCCGCCGACTCCACCGTCAAATGACTTTTCAGAGATTCCGTGCTTTCAACTGCTCAACGGCGTAGCTGGCGGCCCGCGCTGTCAGTGCCATGTATGTCAGTGATGGATTGACGTTGGAAGCCGAAGTCATAGCTGATCCGTCGGTTACAAACACGTTTTTGCAGGCATGTACCTGATTGAATTTGTTCAGGATCGATGTTTTGGGGTCTTTACCCATACGTGCCGTTCCCATCTCGTGAATGCCCAATCCCATGTGTGCAACGGGGTTATCGTAAGCAACCACGTTTTTGAAACCGGCTGCTTCAAGCATTTCGGCTCCGTCGTTCATGATGTCCTTCCGCATTGCCCGTTCGTTTTCGCCGAAATCGGCATCGAACACAACCTGCGGTAAACTCCATTTATCGGTCTGGTCGTTGCTCAGGGTAAAACGGTTGTTCGGATCAGGTAAGACTTCGCCAAAGCCGCTGAGGTTGATTTTCCAGGGACCGGGCTGCGTCATCTTTTTCTTGAAATCAGCGCCGAAGCCCGTTTCTGCTGCCCCCCGCGACCAGTCGGCTCGTGTCGCTCCGCCCTGGTAGCCAAAGCCGCGCAGGTAGCTGCGTTTGTCGGTGCCCCAGTTGCGGAAGCGCGGGATGTACAAACTACCCGGACGAGCCCCAAAAAAGTAATCGTCTTCAAAACCATCGATGTCTCCACGCGCGCCGATAGCCAGGTGGTGGTCCATCAAGTTGCGGCCTAGCTGATCGCTGTCATTACCGAGCCCGGTCGGGAAGCGGGCCGACTTGGAGTTCATCAAAATAGAGGTAGAGCCAATGGTTCCGGCATTCAGGAATAGCACTTTGGCGTAAAAGTCCCGCACTTCCATTGTGTTCTGATCGATTACCCGTACGCCTTTGGCTTTCTGAGCTTTATCGTCCAATATAATTTCTTTGACAATCGCGTTGTGGACAATGGTTACCCGGTTGGTTCGACGAGCCGCCGGAAGCGTAGCGGCCAGCGAACTGAAATACGCGCCGAACGGACAACCCCGCGTACACCGGTTGCGGAACTGGCAGGTAGCCCGGCCCACCGCCGAATGCACCGGCTGCGGCTTGGTCAGGTGAGCGACCCGGCCAATGGTGATCGGGCGATTGAGCTTCTGAGCTACCGATTTTTTTAAATGCAGTTCGGGGGCCGTCATCGCCATCGGGGGCAGAAAATTACTGTCCGGCAACACCGCCAGCCCTTCGGCCTGCCCGCTGATGCCGACGAATTTTTCGACGTAATTGTACCAGGGAACAAGGTCCGCGTAGCGAATGGGCCAGTCGACGCCAAGGCCCTGTTTGGCGTTTGCCAGAAAATCTTCTTCATTCCAGCGGTACGTGTGCTTACCCCACAGCAGTGATTTACCACCCGTATGGTAGGCCCGAATCCAGTTGAATGGCCGCTTCTGCACGTACGGATTTTCTTTATCGTTGGTGAAGAAGAATTGCGAACCTTCTTTGGCTGAGAAGTACATGGTCGCGTAATGTTCTTCGGCGGCTACAATGGGTATTTTGCCGCGATGTTCAAATTCCCAAGGGTCGCTGAAGGCTGTTTTATAATCTTCGACGTGCTTCAGTTCGTAGCCCCGTTCGAGTACCAGCACCTTCAACCCTTTTTCAGCTAGTTCCTTAGCGGCCCAGCCGCCGGTCATGCCCGACCCGACAACAATGGCATCGTAGGTCTGATCTTTGTCTGCTTTGAGATTCAGGTTCATAAAAATCGTACAAGAGTATGTGTTTCCCGCAGCGTGGACCAGTGGTCCACATTACTGTTAAGCTTGATTGCCGTACATGAAATCTTTCTGGCCCGGTTTGATCTTGATCGCTTCGAACTTCCCCGGAATGGGTTGATAATCAAACGACGCTTTTACGCCTACTTCGGAGGTGAAATAACCGAGCAGGGTCAACTCTTTGGTGATAAGCCAGAAAGTCGGGTTCGTGCTTTTTTGGGCGTCGGCTTCGATTTGCTTCAGCAATGCGGTCTGCTGGTCGGTGGAAAGCGTGACGAAATTTTTACGTTCCAGGTCGCTGACACCCGCCAGGAAAATGTCCTGCGCGGCTTTTGTGTAGCAGTCGCGGAGCATTACGTCCATGAAGTCGGGCACGCCCGCGTCGAGCGCACCAGGCGATTCCACGCGGGGCGATTCCACGCCGGGAGACACGGTTCGGGGGATGATCAATTCGGCGACTCGGCCCATAAGTTCATGTTGCGTTTCGCTCAAAAACTTGCCTGTTGGCGTACCTGCTGATGTGGTTTTTGCTATCTGCTCCCACCGATTCATCGCCTGTAGAGTCGGGGCCGAAAAGACTCCGCCCAGCATCCAGGCTACCTGCGTTACTGCTTGCCGTCTGTTCATTCGTTATAGGCTTGTTAACTAAATATCGTTGGTTGTCTTTTAGTATTCGTTGGTGTCCGATTTCCAAACCAGTGTTGTCCGAAATCCGTAAAACGCGTGATAGGGTGCTGGGTGAGTGGTGTCGGCGGGGCCGCCCGCGCGGTTCTTAAAACCGACACACATTGCTGACGCCAAGGGTCGGTTTTGAGAAACCGACACCACCCTAGAAGGACATCGAATTGGGGCAAATCCAACAGTTCGGGCAATATTGATTCTCAAATCAGACTCCACTGAAAGCTAAAAGGCAGATCTATCCAATTCATACCCAGAATTTTGCTTAACCTTTCTTCTTTATTGCTTACGGCCTGGCTGGCCCAACGGATACGGGAAAAGACAGTCGAACGGTAAACATTTTCGCAATCGGTCAGTCGATTTGCGCGGTTTGTCAGCGACTACCCCCGGTGTTTGCAGGACCTTTGTCATGTACTAATTAATCGGCAAAGGCCATGAATACGACCCCTAAACATCTTCCATCCATACTCGTCCTTGGCGCAACCGGTAGCATCGGCTACGCTGTAACCGTCAACCTGCTTGCCCGTCGGCTTCCCGTTACGATCTTGGTTCGAAACCGCGCCAAAGCGGATGCGTTGTTTCCCCATCAGCCAACGCTTACCATCGTTGAAGGGGACGCTCAGGATGCCGATCTGCTGAACCGGGTGGCGCTGGACAAGGATTTTATTTTTCACGGCATCAACTACCGGTACGATCAGTGGTTTGGTAATATGGATACCGTGACCCAAAAGGTCATCGACGCGGCTGCTCAGAACCAGGCGACTATCGTGTTTCCGGGAAATGTTTACAACTTCGGGAACACGAAAACACCCATTCGGGAAGATAGCCAGCCCAATCCCTGTTCGCGAAAAGGCCAGTTGCGCGTTGACATCGAAACACAACTGGAACAAGCCGCTGCTGCCGGTCGGTGTCGGGTGATCAATGTCAGACTGCCGGATTTCTGGGGACCTAATGTCCTCAACGATGGGGTCGCCCCGATCTTTAACAACGCCTTGCGCGGAAAGGCGCTTCCCTGGCTGGTAAACGTTGATATTCCGCACCAATCGGTTTTTACCCCGGATGCTGCCGAAATCATTGCCCGGCTTATGCTGCGTGATTGGACGCTGGAGCGGTCATCGACGACACCTTATCAAGTCTGGAATTACGGCGGAACAACACTGCCGTCGATTCGTGGCTGGTTCGGCCAAATCAGCGGTCTGGTCGGGAAGCCATTGGGGGTGCAGGTTTACAGTCGGTTGTTTATCCGCCTAATGGGACTATTCATGCCCGTGTTACGGGAAGTACGCGAGATGCTGTATCTCTACGAAAATACCGTTGTGCTTGATGACCAGAACGTACTTGCTGTATTTCCCGATTTTCAGCCTATCCCCATGAGACAGGCGTTGACCGAAACACTGACGTGGTTTGCCGAATACCAACAGCATCGCGCATTTACACCCGCAACCGGTAGCGTAATTACAGTTTTAGACTAAGCAGTCAAATTTTGACAAGAAATCTGTTTTATGAAAACGCTATTGAAGTCCGAAGAATTGATTCAGTTTTTAGGGGCTATATACCTGTTCTCCCAGGTGAATTTTGCCTGGTGGTGGTTCCCCGCGCTGCTGTTAGCGCCCGATTTAAGTATGATCGGCTACGCAGTAAATCCCGCTGTGGGAGCGGTTGTGTACAACATCGTTCACCACAAAGGGCTAGGAATTAGTATTGGGCTACTAGGATTGATGCTGGGTAACCAGAACCTGATGCTCGCGGGTATTATCTTATTTGCCCATTCGAGTATGGATCGGGCACTGGGCTATGGTCTGAAGTATACCGATAGTTTCAAGCACACCAGTCTGGATAATCTGTAGCTACCCTACGCGACCTGAGCCAGTCGGTAAGCCCCCGGCGTCACACCCATCCATTTTTTGAACGACCGGAAGAAAACGCTTGGTTCGGCAAACCCCAGCAGATAGGCAATGTCCGTTGTGCTGAGGTTTTGCTCGCGCAGATGTTGAACGGCCAGCTCTTTCCGAACGTCGTCCAGCAGTTGCTGGTACGTTGTGCCTTCGTCTTTGAGGTGAAGCTGTAACGTCCGAACGCCCATCGCCAGCCGGTCGGCAACGGTCGTTAGCGTTGGTTCTTCTCCTTTCATTAACCGGACGATCTGGGCTTTGACCCGACTGCTCAGCGAAGGGGCTTTAAGCTGATTGAGCAAAGCGGTTGCGTGCTGCTCAAACATCGCCGACAAGCTTGGGTTCGCGTTGAGCACTGGTGTGTCGAGCAGGGACGCGTCCAAGACCATTGCCGTTACATCCGCATCAAAGACCAGGCGGGCGGGGGCAAAAATGCGTTTATGCTCGCTCGTGTCAAGCGGACGCGGGTAGGCGAACCGAATCTCGCGAGCGGTCGTAGGAAGGCCCGTCAACGCCCGAATCGCCGACAAGTAAATGGATAGCTCGGAATTCAGTGTGTGTTCGGGATAAATAATGTCGGGACTGGTAATGCGCAGCGACAAAACGAACTGATCGTTCGCGTCGTCGGTATGGATCAGCGTACCGCTCGTCTGAACACCTTCACAAGCAATGTCCTGGTACTGGCAGAGTTTCTCGAACGCTTTCCCCAGCGTGGGACTGTGCATCATCACGTAGGCCAGCACACCTACGGAAACCGGATTGATCATTTCCCCTAATTTAAGCGCAATAGTCGTGTCACCGGTCACATCTATTATCGCGCGCCAGAGCGCCTGCACCTGCCGAATCTGAACGCGTCCATCCGGATTACGCAGTTCGTCGGAGCTGATCCCTACGGCCTGCGCCAGCGCATGGGTATCGGCTCCGCGTTGCTGGGCGGCAAACAGGATTAAATTGATCGAAGCTACGGAGAGCGTATGATTCGTAGAGGACGTAGACACGGGCGTTTGTTGAAAAAGTCTTTCGTAGGGAACAAGCAAGTCAGCGTAAGGCACTATTCGGATCAAGCAATGACTTGTCAATAACCAGGATCCTAACCTAAGCTATCTATCGCTGCAAGTTCTTAAAATACAACACGAACCGCAACAGCCGACCCATCTTATTCGGTAACGTTATGCAATAAGTGTCTGATTTGCATAAGACCAGTCTGTGGTCCGTTTTTGGAAGAACACGTCAGGCATTCGGTAGACAAAAATAGGAGTTTAACGCCTATTTAGCGCCTTTTAACAAATCCTAACAGGCACGTCAATAGATTTTGTGCAACTTTTATGCACTAGTTTAACTCCTTGTCGTGATGAAAACGTACTTAATCACCTTGTTAACCACTGGTTGGCTGGCTGCACTGTCTGCAACCGCTCAGACGACCCAATCGGGCAGCCCGATTTCGGGTAAAATCACCTACGAAGGCATGCGCCGGATTGATCGTTCGCAGATGCGGATGGTTGTCAACGGGCAGGAAGTTCGGCCGGGCAGCGCCGGAGCACCGGAAGCACCCGAAGGAATGCCTGAAGTCATTTCTTTTACGCAAAAACTCGTCTTCGCCGGAACGATGGCGAAAGAAGAACGGGACCGTCCGCAAAACATGATGTTCCGTCAGAACAGGGGCGGAGATAATGCTGATAATGCCGGTGGACCTCCACGCGGAATGCGAATGTCGCCCCCCTTCGAGCAGGATACGTATCTGGACCTGGCGAACAGAAAACGAATCGATGTTATGACCGTCAAGCGCGATTCAACTAGCCAGATATACCGGTCAGAAAAGCCAATGCCAACGGCCAGCGATTGGCAGACGAGCGATAAGACCAAGAAAATAGCGGGTTTCACCTGCCACAAAGCGACGGCGACGCACCGCAAGGAAACGTACACCATTTGGTACACGACCGATTTGCCGTTCACGTATTCGCCCGTTGCCGATCTGACGCCACCAGCGGGCGTTGTGCTTCAGATCGAATCGGACAATCAGTCGTTTAAAGCTACGGGTATCTCGAAAGAAGCCGTAGACGCTGTGGCTGTAGAACCTCCTGCTAGTGCCAAAGTCATCTCGGCGGAAGAAATGGAGCAGGTTCGCCGAAAATCAATGGCCGATTTTCGCCAGCGCATGATGTCGTCAATGCCGGGTATGGAACGTAACTAAAACGCAGCGGTGTAACACGGACAAGATGTCCGCACCACCGCGCTACACCTGCACATGATACCATCAATGCCCACATAACGTGGCGATGCGGCATACCGACATCCTGCGTTACCATCACACTACAAACATGAACCATTCTTTTCGTTCGCGTCTGTTTTTCGTCTGTTTTCTGGTCGGGAGCCTATTGAGCTTGACCGTTGGTTGGGCGCAGGCGCAATCGGGTACTGTTAAAGGTGCCGTCGTAGATTCCGTCTCTCGAAAACCGTTGCTTGAAGCGTCCGTTTCGCTGTTGTTAGCCCGTGACTCGTCGCTGGTTACGTTTGCGATTACGGATGGCGAGGGACAATTTGTCTTTAAAAATATTGCGGAAGGGCAGTACCGCGTTCTGGTTACCTATGTCGGTTATCGGGGTGCTTCTCGGCGCGTTTCGGTGACGAAGGCAGAACCTGTTGGCAATGCCGGAACGCTTGAATTACTGGCGCAGTCGCAAACGTTGACGGAGGTATCAGTACAGGGCGAAAAAGCTCCGATGGCGGTCAAAGGCGACACGTTGGAGTTCAACGCGGGCTCGTTCAAAACGCAGCCGAATGCGCAGGTTGAGGATTTGCTCAAAAAACTACCGGGCATTCAGGTTGACCGCGATGGGACCATTACGGCGCAGGGACAGACGGTTAAAAAAGTGCTCGTCGATGGAAAACCGTTTTTTGGCGATGACCCAAAGATGGCGACCCGTAACCTTCCCGCCGATATTATCGATAAAGTACAGTTGATGGATCAGTTATCGGAACAGTCCGCGTTTTCGGGCGTTGATGACGGCGACCGGTCGAAGACGATCAACATCACGACGAAGAAAGATAAGCGAAAAGGCACGTTTGGACAACAGTCGCTGGCGGTTGGTCCCAAACCGGGAGACGATGCGCGCTATTCGGCAAAAGCAACGCTCAACCGGTTCAGCAATGGGCAGCAGATGTCGATTCTGGGCATGGCGAACAACATCAACCAGCAGGGCTTTACGGCGCAGGATTTAGGTCTCGGCAATAATTTTGGGGGGAGCGGGCAAGGATCGGGTGGTAATTCGGGCTCAGGTAGCTTTGTGCGCAACGGTGGGGGCGGAGGTTCGGGCAACGGCAATGGCCAGGTCGGTAACAACGCGATTACAAAGTCATGGGCGGGCGGGATGAATTACCGGAACAGTATCGGCAAAAAGATCGATCTGGCGGGTAGCTACAACATCTCGAATACAAACACGCTGACCAATCAGAGCAGCCGTCGGGAAAACGTTTTACCCAGTCTGGGCACGTCCGGCACGACAACTCGTACCGACTCGACGTTTGTCCGCAACCAGACAAATGGTTCCGAGAACAGCAATACAAACAGCCGCGTCAACCTACGGCTCGATTATCGGTTGGACTCGCTCACAACCATCCGGGTTATTCCCAATCTGTCGTGGCTAGGATCGAGCTATATGAACGAAAGCCAGGCGCGGACCGTCAATAGCGCAGGGAGAACGACCAACACGAGCAATACCAACTACAATTCGACGGGCGACGGCTTCAACGGCAACAACTCGTTGTTTCTGTTCCGTAAATTTCGCAAGGTTGGCCGGACATTTTCGGTAAACTGGAACGTGGCGATGAACAATCAGGATAATGAAGGCATCAACAAGTCATTCACTCAATCCACAACACCCCTGTCTACTACAACCGGTGCATCATCGACCCCGACGACCAGTGACAGTCTGTATTCGCAAACCATTAATCAGCAGAACAACCAGCGGACACGTTCGATGACCAACACCATCAACGTGTCTTACACGGAACCGCTGTCAATGCGGCAGACCCTTGAGTTTCACTACAACCTGTCGAACAACCACAACGAGTCGAACCGAGCGGTAACGGATTTTAACGAAACGACCGGCCAGTATGACCGTGTCAATGCGTTGTTGAGCAACAATTTTATTAATACCTACATGACGAACCGGGGTGGGCTGACCTGGCAAACGAAGCGACTAAAATACACCTACGCCCTTGGTCTTGACGGGCAGCAGGCTAGCTTGCAATCGGACAACCTTAGCCGGGAGACGAATCTGAACCGCACGTTTACCAACTTGCTCCCGAACGCGCTGTTTACGTATAATTTCGCCAAAAACACAACGTTCCGGTTCAACTACCGCACGCGGGTCAATGCGCCTTCGGTAAACCAGTTGCAGCCCGTATCGATCAATACGAATCCATTGAATATCCAGTTAGGAAACGAGGCACTGCAACCAGAGTACAGTCACAACCTGTCGTTCAATTTTAACCGGTTCGACCCGACAACGTTCCGTAACTTATTTGCGTCGATCAACGCCAGCCGAACAGACAATAAGATCGTTAATTCAACTGCATTCGGTCCGTCCGGTGAACAAACAACCCGGCCTGTCAATACCGACGGGTATTATACAGTAAGCAGTTTTCTGGTACTGGGCCGGGCACTTCGCTTCCAGGAGCAACGGGTCAATCTGAACCTGAATACCAACCTGACTTACAACCGGGGAACGAGCTTTGTGAACGAGCGACCGAACCTCGCGCAAAACTGGCTGATCGGACAGGGCCTGAGTTTGAATACGAACCTTGACGATAAGCTGGACTTGAATCTGTCGGGCAATATCAGTTTGCAGTCGGCGAAGTATTCGTTGCAGCCACAACAAAACACGACCTACCTGAACCAGACGGGTACGCTGGATTTGTATTATCAGCTTCCGCTCCGGTTCACGTTTACCACCAACGTAACATTCAATCACTACGGTGGCGCGTCGGGAAGCTACAACCAGTCGTTTACACTGTTAAATATGGCCTTGTCTCGTCAGTTATTCAAGCAGAAGCAGGGCGAGTTGCGCTTGCAGGCGTTTGACCTGCTCAACCAGAACCGGAGCGTGGTTCGTAACGTCACAGACACGTACGTTGAAGAAGTGCAAAGCCGGGTGCTGAATCGCTATTTTACACTAAGCTTTGTGTACAACCTGCGCAACTTCGGGGCAGGTGTTACGCCACCGTCAAATAATCGCTTCATGCGTCCGGGCGGCCGCGACGGACAGGGCGATCGTGGATTCCGGCGAAACGGATAAATTCACGCAAATAGTCTACAAGCGCATCATTGTGAGTAGTTCGTAAAAGGCTGCTCCGATGATGCGCTTTTTAGTATTCGGTTACTCGATCGTTGTTGTTACGACATTAAAATCCAGCTAACTGAATTAGTAAATCTGATTGTATCCAACTGAAAATCAGTATCGTAAAAAATCTGGTATAAAAATTTTCCATTAAAAGTGTGGAAATTGCTCCCCATTTATTTGGCATTTATTCCACAATGCCATACTTTTATATAACCGAACTTGGTTTTGACCTATATCTCTAATGAAGAAAATGCTCCTGACGGCGTTTGGCGTCGTCTCGTTTGGCATCGTTCAGGCCCAAACCGTACCGACCGTAACTAAAGATTTTCTCACCGTAGCGAATCAAGTACCCTCCGTAACTCAAGAAGTACCCACTGTAACTACTACCAAAAAGGCATTATACGAACAGATCCCCTTAGTCGGTGATCTGATTGGTTTTGCGAAAGAACATCTCTCGATCCGTTACCGCTCCGGTGGAAGCAGCAAACGAGGCTTCGATTGCTCCGGTTTCACGCGGTTTTGCTTCAATCAATTCGGCATTACGCTGCCGCATTCAAGTGCCGCTCAGGGAAATGTTGGTCGTGCCATCGATAAGGCCGACGCGCAACCCGGCGACTTGATTCTCTTCAAAGGACACAGTTCAGGCGGAAGCCGAATCGGACATGTAGGGCTAATCACCGAAGTTGTTGGCGACCAGATTAAATTCATTCACTCAGCCTGGAACGGAGGTGTCCGTTACGATTACCTCCATGCTTCGTATTATGATCGCCGGTTTGTTGGCGTTCGGCGCGTGGTTGAGCTTTTAGCGAATCAATAAAAATCTACATACAAAAGAAAGCGGGTTAACAGTCGAACTGTTAACCCGCTTTCTTTTGCTGGCGTACGTATCAATCTAGCCGCAATGTCGTACCTGCTCCCTGTTGGACTGCTGCGGCTACTTCATCGGCGTGGCAGATAACAACCTTCGATACGCCATTGGTAAGCGCCTTAAACGCATTGTCCAGTTTCGGAATCATGCCTTTGTTGATGGTTCCGGCTGCTTTGTGTTCGGCGTAAATCGAAGGCGTCAACTCATTGATAACGCTGTTGTCATCGTTCGGGTCGGCGAGAACGCCTTTCTTCTCAAAGCAGTAAACCAGCGTAACCGTGTTATGCTTTACCATATCCACGGCAATGGCCGAAGCCATGGTATCGGCATTGGTATTTAACAGCTCACCGGCTTCACTGTAGGTAAGTGGGGCAAAAACGGGCGTCAGATCCTGATGCAGAAAAAACTGGATCTGTCCGGAATTTACTTCGTCAATATCGCCGACCATCCCGTAGTCAATATCGTTGACCGGACGTTTTTTCGCTAGGACGGTACCCGCGTCAGCACCGGTCAGGCCAATTGCGTTGACATCGAGTGCTTGTAGTTTGGCTACGATCTGTTTGTTCACGAGGCCGCCGTACACCATCGTCACAACGTCGAGCATTGGCTGGTCGGTAATTCGGCGACCTTCGACCATCGTGGTTTGGATACCGAGTTTGTCGGCGACCTGGGTGGCTACTTTTCCTCCTCCGTGAATAAGAACTTTAGCACTGGGCAGCCCGGCAAAGGCGGTCAGAAAACGGGTTAGTGCGGCTGGATCGTCAATTACGTTTCCGCCTATTTTGATAACTGTAAGCGTATTCATTGTCCGGTTAATCGTAAATGAGCAGCAGGTCTAGCTGTTTTTGATAATTTCTTTTAACACTGCCTGTGCTGACCATTCGCGATTCGCGGCTTGTTCGATAACCAGCGATTGCGGACTGTCCAGGACTTCATCTGACACCTTCAGATTCCGACGGACGGGCAGACAGTGCATGAACTTGCCGTTGTTGCTCCGGCGAATGTCATCCATCGTGACCGCCCAGGATGGGTCCTGAGTAAGCACCTGACCGTACTGCGTGTAGGACGACCAGTTTTTACCGTAAATAAAGTCAGCCCCTTCGAATGCTTCGTCCTGGTTGTAGATAACGCGGGCGTTGCCAACAAATTCAGGAGCTAGTTCGTAGCCTTCCGGATGGGTCACCACAAAGTCGACATCACCCGAATTGGCGCGGGCGTTCATCCATTCGCAGAACGAATTAGCAACGGCCTGCGGTAAGGGTTTGAAGTGCGGAAGCCAGGTCAGTACCACTTTCGGGCGGGCGGTGGTTTTGGCTTCTTCGATGGTGATGCAGTCGGCGAGTGATTGCAGTGGGTGGCGCGTAGCCGATTCCAGATTGACAATCGGGACCTTCGCGTACTTGGCGAACTGGTGCATCACCTGCTCTTTATAATCTTTATCGCGATCTTTCAGTTCGGCAAATGCGCGAATACCGATGATGTCGCAATATCGTCCGATTACGGCGGCTGCCTCCCGAACGTGTTCGGCCTTGTCACCGTTCATCAGGACGCCTTCTTCCATCTCCAGTCCCCAGCTATCCTGCCCGACGTTCATGGTCATCACATTCAGGCCAAGGTTCTGAGCCGCTTTCTGCGTACTCAAGCGAGTGCGCAGACTGGAATTAAAGAAGATCAGGCCAATGGTTTTGTTTTTACCAAGTTGCTGGTCAGCAAATGGATTGGCTTTGGCATCACGGCCAGCTTGTATCAGAGCGTCGAGGTCAGTGACGTCGGCGAGGGAAAGAAAATTAGTCATTTAATTTTACCGTAAAAGGCAAGTGCAGCTTATAACGCTTCTTGTGTCAAGTGGTCGGAAGACTCACCGAATTGGATGCATTAAGAATATGTGGAGTCGAGTTTTCACACCCAACTCCATGAGAAAAATTGGTTAAGCCTCGGTTCTTTCCGTTTTTAAGCATGTATTCAGTGCTTCTAAGAACATATCCGCTTCGTCAATACCGATGGCTAGCGAAGGAAGCAGACGAATGATGTTCTTGCCAGCTACACCCGTAAACTGCTTGTGTTCGAACAGCAGATTTTTGCGTAGCGCTTCAACCGGGAAGTCGTACTCAATACCGATCATCAATCCCCGACCGCGTAGCTCTTTGTAACCACCGATCTGTTGAATACCTTTTGTGAAGTAATCACCCATGCGAACGGCGTTTTCGATCAAACCTTCGTCGTTCATAATGTCGAGTACGGCGATAGCGGCAGTACAGGCCAGATGGTTTCCGCCAAACGTGGTTCCGAGCAAACCGTAGCTGGCTTTGAACTTAGGCGAAATCAGAATGCCACCAATCGGGAAGCCGTTGCCCATGCCTTTCGCCATCGAGATAATATCGGCCTGAATACCGCTAAACTGGTGCGAAAAGAATTGGCCCGAACGACCGTAGCCACACTGCACACCGTCCAGAATCAGTACGGTTCCAGTTTCGTCGCAGCGTTTGCGGAGCGTTTGCAGAAAATCATCACTCGCGACGTGAATGCCGCCAACACCCTGAATGCCTTCCACGATCACGGCGCAGGTTTCGGTTGTGATGGCTTCGCGAGCGGCCTCTGCGTCATTGTAGGGTAGAAAGGTAACGTGTTTGTTATAATTGACCGGAGCAACGATGGCCGAATTATCCGTAGCGGCAACGGCACCGGCAGTACGTCCGTGAAATCCTTTTTTAAACGCGATTACCTGGGTCCGATTGTTATGGAAAGAAGCCAGTTTTAGGGCGTTTTCGTTTGCTTCGGCACCCGAGTTGCACAGGAACAGCGCATAGTCGGTTTGGCCCGAAAGACTTTCCAGCTTTTCGGCTAATTCCTGCTGTTGCGGAATTCGGACCGAATTCGAATAGAACGAAATTTTATGCAGTTGGTCGGTCAGCGCCTGCACGTACCGTGGATGCGTGTGTCCAACCGAAATGACGGCATGACCGCCATATAGATCCAGGTAGCGGGTCCCGTTGTTGTCCCACAAATAGCTACCCTGCGCCCGAACAGGTTCGATGTCGTAGAGCGGGTAAACGTTAAAAAGTTCAGCCATTGCCAAACCGGATAACTTATGCATCCGGTATTTACGATGATAGTGATGACCAGGTTCGTGAAAACCAGTGCAAGTTTACGGAGAATCAGGGGGAAAACGGCGATTAAACGTAAAAAGGAAGCCCACGGGCTTCCTCGAAAACACGGCGAATGACAAGAAGCGTCGTTTAAACTTGCTTTCTAAAGTCTTCCAGGATTTGTCGTGCTGCGTCCGGCTGCTCAACCATGCTCAGATGCCCCGCGCGCTCAACCGGAGCAACGGTGATGCGCTCGGATAGATCCGCCAGTTTTTCAGTCTTCTCGAACGAAATAATCTGGTCTTCTTTTCCTAAGACGAGCAACACCGGAAACGTTGCTTCACATAAGACGTGCGTCCGGTCCGGACGACTGGCGATAGCTCCCATACCTACAACCAGCGCATCGGTTGGCAAACTGCGAAAACGGTCTACCAGCGTTTGAACCTGCTCAGCGGGATAGCTGGGAGCAACTGTTTTGGGCAGTTGCTTTTCAATAAACTGCGCTCCACCCTGATCCCGTATGGTTTCAATAAGCTGCTTGCGCTGGGCTTTACGGTCTTCATCGTCAGCGTAGGCCGTAGAGTGGAAAAGGACCAGTCCACGTACCTGTTCTGGGTAACGCTCGGCAAAGGCAAGAGCGATGTAGCCGCCCATCGAATGCCCAACCAGCACAACCTCGTCAATGGCTGCATCCTGCAAGCGGGCCGCTAGTTCTTCAGCGTAGGCTTCAATGGACGAATGAGACGTTAGCCGGGAAAAGTCTGGTTTCAGAACGGGCCCCGTTGATGCCAGATCGGCGTAGATGCTATCCCATATGGATGCATCTACGCCGTGGCCATGTATCAGTACGAATGACACTGGATTTTGCATGCTTTACGCAACTAGCTCTACGAGCGTACGAGGTCCAGAACGATCAGGATCAAACCAACCACAAGGGCTATTCCACCCAGTGTTGCACCAAATCCATTACCAATCAGCAGCAGCAGTAAACCAGCTGCGGCAACAATAATCCCAATCGTGAACATAGATTTAACCATGGTCCGCTCGGGAGACAGTTGTTTCTTGATTTTCTTGTCGATGTTTTTGAGCGTTATCCGTTCCAGGAAGCTCATCTTCTTGGCTGCTACGTTCGTATTCGTAGCCGACGCTGTTTGGGCAGGCGTAGCGTTGAGCAGTGATTTTACCCGCGCGATCCGCTTCGTCAACTTGTTGCTCGAAGCTAACTTGGAATCATTGTGCACGTAGGCTTCAATCTGATTGACGGCTTGCTTTGCCTGAGCGACCTGCTCAGTAGGAGCGGCTACGGGCGTAGCTACCTCTGTAACGGTTGCGGGCGCTTCAACAGATGGCGCTGGCGTAGCTACGGCAACGTTTGCTGCAACTTCTGTTTTTGGAGTGTGGTAATTCTCTACCGGTCCACGTTGAAAATAAGCTACCGGACGGCTGCACGACGATAGAACGGCAGCTCCGATGAATGCTGCGTAGATGTGTTTGGTCATTGTTTTCATAGAGTTGTTTTGTTTAATGACTACCTGTCGGTTATCAATCCCAACAACCACGCATCTACTACTTTGTTATCCAAACCGGGCGAAGGAAAGAAATCTCTTGAAAAAATCGCGTAAATGGTCGTCTATTCCCATAAAAAATCGCCGTAAGCATCCGGACGGAGCGTTACGGCGATTTTTATTTCAGGGATGATGCGACTAGGATTCGAGAACGCCCAGTAGAATCAGTACGATACCGACAACCAGCAGAACCAGACCGATTACGCCGATTACGCCGGTGAATATAAGCGACAAGAGAAGACCGATAGCACCGATGATAATACCGTTTTTGGTATTGCGGTTTAACGCTTTCGTATCTTCGGGTGCTACGTGATTTTTGATTTTTTTGTCAATCTTCTTGAGCATAGCCCGCTCAACCAGCGACATTTTCTTGGTCGATGCAACGTTGGTCGACACAGCAGCTTTGTCACTAGCCGTAGCCAGCAATTCGTTTATTTTCGCCATGCGCTTCGTCAGCTTTTTGTTCGATGCCAGTTTGCTGTCGTTGCGAACGTACGCTTCGATTTGGCTGATGGCCTGTTTCGCCTGTGCTACCTGTTCGGCAGGAGCAGAAACTACTTCCGCGGCTGGCGCAGCAATTGCTGTTGGCTCGGCGGCTGCTTCAGCCGGCGTTACAGGCGCAACAGGTGCGGTTTTAGCCGTAAAATGCTCGCGTTGAGTTGGCTGAAAATAAGCAACTGGACGGCTGCATGAAGAAAGAATAGATGCACCAATTAAGGCAACAAAAAGGTGTTTGGAGATCGTGCTCATAGAGTACGTTTTTTTAGTGGGACAATAAAATTATCAACCTCAACAACTGAACTCCTATCGGTTTGTTACGAGATCATATTATAATCTTAGAAAAAAACTGAAAATCGAGTGAATGAACCGGCCCAAAAACAAGGTCCCCCTGGCTTATCGTAAGCCAGGGGGACCTTGTTTTTGGTCGCTGTGCGTTCTTTACAATAAGCCGAACAGCAGGACAACAGCACCCAGGAGCAGGGCGATAAGACCGATGGTTGCACCGGTACCGCTCGCCAGCAGGAGTAGCAATAAACCAACGATGACCAGAACGGCACCGGTTGCCAGTGTTCCGGTGCTTACCATTGTCTTGTTGGGGTTAGATGGAGCCAATTGTTTGCTGATCTTTTTGTTCATTTTCTTCAGCATCAACCGTTCCATCAGGCTTGCTTTTTTGGGAGTCGCTGTTTCCGACGGTGCCAGTGATGATTTGGCAGACGTAGCGGTCGCCAGTGCGCGGATGCGATTCAGGCGTTTCTGAACGGTTTTGTCAGCCGCTAGCTTGCTGTCATTACGGACCAGCGCATCTACCTGATCCAAGGCTTCGTTAACTTGAGTAGCCTGAACAGCCTGAGCCGTTGGCTGAGGAGTTGTTTCGGCTGTAGTAACCGCAACGGCGGGTTGAGCAGGTGTCGTTGCTTCGGTTACTGGTGCTGGTGTTGAAGGAGCTACCGCGAAATGTTCGCGTTGACTTGGTTGAAAATAAGCAACCGGACGGCTACAGGCAGTGAATAGTGAGGCCATCATCAAAGCGGCCATAAGACGTTGTGTACCGATTTTCATTGTGTTTAACTGATTAGTGTGTGTAAGAACATAAACTAATTATCAGGGGGTAAACTGGCTCTTCCTTTATTTGTTGAGGCCATTGTTTTATTCCGAGTTAATGGTTGATAAAAAATAAACCCCGATTCTGCGCAGAATCGGGGTTTTGTGAGGGGAGTTGCTCCGTTTATCAGGCGACTGAACGGAGCTGGTACGTGCTCGATTTGCCGAATTTTTCACGGGCGTATTCCAGACTAATCGTCAAGTCATTAACGCCGGTTTGCGATGGCATTTCAAACATGGCATCGGTAATGATGGATTCGCAGATGGAACGAAGTCCCCGTGCGCCAAGTCCGTATTGTAAGGCTTGATCCACGATGTAATGCAACGCGTTGGTATCCCAGTGAAGGGTGATGCCTTCCATCTGGAAAAGCTTGCTGTACTGTTTGGTGATCGCGTTTTTAGGCTCCGTCAGAATCTGCATCAGCGCTTCGCGGTCCAGCGGTTCGAGGTGCGTCATCACGGGAAGCCGACCGATGAGTTCCGGAATCAAGCCGAACGACTTCAGATCAAGCGCCGAGATATAACGCATCAGGTGACCTTTCTCGAAGGTTTCATTCAGGCGTCGGTCGCCCGAAAAACCGATGGGTCGGGTGTTGATCCGTTTGGCAATGTGCCGGTCAATACCGTCGAAAGCACCCCCGCAGATAAACAGGATGTTTTCGGTATTCAGCGCAATCAGACGCTGATCAGGGTGTTTACGTCCGCCCTGGGGAGGAACATTCACGACTGATCCTTCGAGAAGTTTGAGAAGAGCCTGCTGAACGCCTTCTCCGCTTACGTCGCGGGTAATGCTTGGATTATCGGATTTACGGGCGATTTTGTCGATCTCATCAATGTACACGATTCCCCGCTCGGCTGCGTCAACGTTGTAATCGGCGGCTTGAAGGAGACGAGTCAGGATCGTTTCTACGTCTTCGCCGACGTAGCCCGCTTCGGTGATGACCGTTGCATCGGCGATGCAGAACGGTACTTCCAGTATTTTTGCAATCGAGCGGGCAAGATAGGTTTTGCCCGTTCCCGTTTCACCAACCATGATGATGTTGGATTTTTCAATCGTCACGTCATCATCGGTCTTGGGCTGCATCAATCGTTTGTAGTGGTTATAGACAGCGACTGTAATCGCTTTTTTGGCTTCATCCTGACCAATAACGTATTGATCGAGGTGACGCTTCATATCGACCGGCTTGATGAGATTGATATTCACCTCAACCGGTTCGCTCCGCTTGGGGCGCATCTCTTCCAGTACCACCTGATGGCCTTGCTCAATGCAATGGTTGCAGATGTGGGCGTCGATTCCC